>JBBQZC010000007.1:0-61691 GCA_038208115.1 Candidatus Moraniibacteriota bacterium | reverse complement strand
CGCAGGGCATCGCGATAATGACGCATGGGCGGAATTTTGGTAACTTTAAGAACTGAAGATGATGGTCGTTTTGCGAGGCGTGGAAATGTATCAGATGATACAGGAATGATACGTGTCTTCAATCCTGCGAGCTCATAAAGCGCCACTGCCCCATCATACCATGTAGCAGCGCCCTCATTTGCCACGTGATATATGCCATATGATAAATGTGCGTCAACTATTCTTTTGCTTTCATATGCCAAATCTGGCGCATACGTAAATTTACTTATTTCGCCGTTCACCGCCTTTACTTCATCATTTTTTTTGCCCAAATCCAACATTAAATCAAAAAAACTTTTTTTACCTGCGATCGAAGTTGCTGGTTTACCAAATAATTTTGAGAGTCTGATTACATAATAATTATTCATGTTTTTTTCAATCGCTTGCTCTCCGTGGAGTTTCGTCATGCCATAGCGAGAGATTGGGCGAGGTACATCACCCTCATGATACGCAAAATACTCTAACGTATCTTCCGGACCCTTGTACATACACCCCGAGCATCCATTTCCACAACATCCTGGATTTTTTCCCTCAGGATACATTGGCCGCTCACCATCAAAAACATAGTCCGTAGAATAATGCACAAGTGTTGCATCAAGATTTTTTGCTATCTTTGCAAGTTCACCTGGGAACACCCCATTGAGCTGATCTGCTATTATATATTCATCATCATTTTCACATGCATCAACCGCATTATATGCGACTGCATTATAGATTACATCTGGCCACAAATCATTGATTTTTTGATGCAACACATCAAAATCTGTTACATCAATATCTTCTCTATCCCATGCCGTCACATCATACATACCATCGTTATATACTCGGACCAATTCTTGCCCCAGCATTCCTTTTGCCCCTAGAATCAATATTTTTTGCATACGAATTTTACTACGTTAAAAGATAAAACAATTGACGCATTATTAATTTTGAAAACCCCAATAATATAATCCACAAAAAAATTCATTCTTTTGATTAAATGCCGTATGCACTATTATCACATATTGTTACATCGATATCTCAGTCCAACATTTGACAACACATCACTGACATACAATCATCATTACAGTGGTATTAATTTATTGCCAATCCTCCATCGTTATCATCTTTCTTTGAACTATGTGCAGGAACACACCATTCATACGATCCATTACATTTTAAAGTATCTTTGGAAAGGTCTCCACAAATAGGTTCATTTGCCAACCGTCCTTTTATGCGCGACATTTCTTTGACCGATTCCAAGCAACACGTATTTTGTGAAATCTTTTTTTTATAGCACACAGAAGCCACTCCTTTATAATATGATGTCTTCAATTCATCCATTACAAGTGATATTTCTTTTTGCTGCTGATACGGTCCAAAATAATATACCCCATATATAATTACCAGAACAGGAATAGCTACTACTATCGCGACAAAAATAATCTTTTTCATACAATTATTTCTTTTGCAAAGTTTTTAAAATCAATAATACTACTATGCCAAAAACAAGGATTAGAGCTGTAAAAGGGATCCATGGATACTTTTCCATAAAACGACTTTCCTCTGCATCACAGACATCACCAATCTTATCAAAATCTTTATCGACTTGATTTTTGTTTGGCACATCAGGACAATTATCCCTCACATTAATTATTCCATCAAGATCAAAGTCTTCACATGCATCACCTATACCATTACTATCTTTATCTATCTGATCAGCATTTTCCACATCGACACAGTTATCATCACGATCGATAACACCATCTTTATCTGAATCAATTTTTTTGTACAGCGGATTATTGCTGACTTCAACTGAGTGTACAATCGGGACATTTATTTTTGTGTTAAAACTTGGTGACTCTTGCTGTACTAGATTGACATGATTATTTGTATTGTAGTAGATCATGTATGATATTTGTGGTTGAGCGATAAATCGTACAGATCTTTCTATTGTCTGAGGAGCATTTTTTTCATTAAATACTATTTCATTGATGCGAAGAGGCTTCCTGTATTTCAAAGTTATGCGATAATGATTTGTTTTTTCTTCAGGAAAGACGATTGTGTCTTGAGAATAAAATTTTTCAGGGAGTAAAATATGCTCTTTACCAGAGACATCAACAGATGCAACACGGATATGCGTTGGCTTTGCAATGTGTGTATCAAAAATCAATGTAAATGAATCCGTTACAAATGCACGATTTGATATTATGTCTATATTCACCGTATTTTTTTCAGATACGACTGCAACTTTTTCCTGAATATTTTTCTCGTTATTATTCTGATCTGTTATAGATACGATTGTTTCATTTCCTATTGATTCATCTTCAGTAAAAGGAAATTCCGTAAAAGTATCCTGATCGCCATCAGTCATATTTTGTGCACTCGTATTTGCATAAGAATCTTCAGTCGTAAAATGAAGAGGACTATATTCTGTATTTGTGATAATTGTCGATGGTACCACAACATCAGAATTATCTACCACAGCAACTTCAGACAACATCTGACTTTCAAATACAAGAGGCACATCAATCATGGTTGGCACAGCAAAAGTATTTTGTGCAATAGTTGCCTGTGTCATAAAAGATCCTTTTTGTTGCTGATCTATTTGTGGTTTTGTATTATTTACAGCGCAAATAATACCTGGAAAACACAATGTTATTAATAAACCATAAATGAAATTTTGCATAGAATTATTTTTTTATTGTTCGAATAAACGCTGTGGAGACAAGCAGTGCTCCCAAAACGAATGATGTAATAATACGCATAACGATATCCATTTCCCAAAACTCTACAAAGAGTAAACGCACAACGACTAATCCAAATAATATACCTCCTACAAACATATAGGGTTTATAACCTTCACGAACACCCATGACATAGAATATGACACCTACAACGGTATAAACAAGTAATGCTACAAATGTCGCTACATCATACGTTCCCATAAACACATGTGTGATAAACCAAATCAGAATAATCGCATAGATACCACCACCATGGGCAAAAATGCGAAAAAAAGTGAGATTATCTTTATCTGTTGTATCTGAGATACGAATCGCAGCCATCGCAATTGCAAGCGTCGCGATACATCCAATAAAGACAACATAAAGTCCGGGCAAAGCATCCTCAATAATATATTTTCCACCGTTTCCGATCAGATCAAATACCTCACCTATGTAAAAAAATGATATTAAGACGGGTATTGCATACAGTAAAATCGATGCAAAGCGAAATGTATTCGTGAGCTTAGGCTGCAAGAAATACATCATAGTAATGATAAATGCACTTGCCTCAACCAAATATGCTGTTGCTAAAACAGGACCATGAAATTGCAGTGCAGTGGCGATCACAAAAAGTACTGCACTAACTCCGGCATACGTAATTGATGGTGCGCGATGCTCAATTGAACGAAATATCAGATATGATGCGGAAGAGAAAAATAATATACCGACGAGAAGCATCATTACTTCAAATTCTTTTGGGGCAAAGCTCAACATCCATATCAGAAAAACTATACCAATACCCATTGCTGTCATGATATCAAAAAAACCAGATCTACCAGATCGAATAATTGATGACACATTTGCAACATAAAACACACCAACAAAGACAAATGCGATAATGATATTTTTCAGTGATTCTAATTCTATACTAGACGCATCGATAATATATGCGAGCGAATATAGCAACACCACGCCCAACATACCTGTCGTCAAGCTTCGCCAATTTGCAAAAGAAACCACCCAAAGAGTGCCCAATGTCAAAATAAAGAGATATGCAAAAAGAATATTCACTTCAATTTGTGAATAAAAAAATACCGGAATAAGTCCACCAAAAAAGATAATCGATGCTGTGAGTGCATAACTCTTTTGTCTCAAAGATACAAGTGTGACAAAACCGACGGAAACAAGCATAACGAAGAGTCCAACAATATACGGCATACCGACCGTTTCGAGATAAATACTCGCGAGAGTAGCGATGAACATCGCAGCAACGCCAATAATAAGAAATAAATTGCCCTGCACACGCACTTTCTCCGCACGCAACGAACCATATGACAAACATACTACAGCAAAAATATATCCCATCACCACCCGTGCCGTTTCAGAGAGCCACCCTATTCTCGCTGCATACGTCACAAACCATCCGACCGCTGCAATAATAAAGAATCCACCAACTTTCATTGGCCAATCTGTCACAACCCATTTGAAGAAGTTTTCAATCATTGAATCTACAGGTTTGACATATGGCGCTGGTGGTGGAGTGGTCTCAAGCTTTGCCGCATTATTATCAAGTGAAGATTCATTTTCACCATCACTGTGTAATGTACTTATATATAATTCTTCTGAGTTTGATAACGGACGCCCGTAATTATAATTATTGCTTTTCTGCGATTGTGGTGCTATAGGCACACTTTGTTCTGCGAAATTATTTTGGACCATTTGTTTTGAGCTACTTTCTGCTATGTGATCCACTTTTGAGGACAACATCGCAACATCTGATCGCAAGCTCGCGAGATCATCACGCAGACTCAGTAAAATCTCAATCAACTTATCCATACTGTTTATTTATTATTTATATCATATATTATATCACATATTCACCTTTTCCGATTGTTGGTAGGTCACCTTCATACGTCGTTAATGCAATCACTACGTCACCGCCAAATTGATTTTCCATCTGTGCTAATGCACATGCACGATGCATGCCCTCTATTAACACAATTTTATTTTCATGAAGTACACCCATAAGCATTGTCTGAAACGGAAAACTTTCCTTGATGAATTGCACTTTAGGATTACGTGTAACCACTGGATGTGACAGTATATCTGCAATCCTCTTAGTCGATGTACCATCATAACATTTCGCCTGCCATCCGCGCGACGGCACACCATACATCAATTGCACATCATGTGCCGTATCCATGATGCGATAGATTTTCCATTTTCGTGAATTTGGCACAAGTGGCGCGATATAGCTTGTGCGCCACGTATCCCATGAATCAAAACCACATTCTGTCCAATGTCGCTGCCAATCTCTCTGATATGCCTCATGTGATCGCCAAACTGCAAAGATATCATGCCAATCAATGTCATGAATATATTCGAGCGATGTGTATTGTTCTGGAATTTTCATAGTAATGCTACTTACGAATACAATACGTGTGGGGAAATGTTTTTTGAACTTCTATCAAAAGAACACAATACTACTTATTTATTGTTTTACACTAATTTTTTCTTGAAAAAAAGCAATGATATCTGCATCTCCCACGAGGCAACTTTTGTTACTCCACAATAATGGCACACCGACTTTCATCGGATCTATACCACATGCCTCCGCTACAGCTTCTAATTCTTTGGCATTTTGTGCATCGTTATACACCTCCTTTTCCACAAACGGAATTTGGTCATGGATGTTATTTTGTATGACATACTCTTCTACTTTCTTGCAATGTGGACACGTATCACCATAGTAAAATACAATATCTGTCGGCAAAACACTTTTTACTGATTCATCTGGCAAAAGATAATATAATCCAACACCACTTAAAATCACACCAACAGCAATAATGCTGAATATTGTTTGTTTATTCATAGAACGCGTCGTTATTGATTAATTAATGTAAAATTTGTTTTTATGCTTAAGCGATATTTTGTTACATTCCATTGTACATCCATTTTACATTTTCAACAAACAAATTTAGTACGCATTAAGCACCAATTCTTCTTAAGAATTAGTGCTTAAAGACATACTTTATCATGATCACATGCACGTGTTTGACTCATACACGAAATTATATACTTATCATGAGTTATTTAATCAAAAATTATTTTTTAAAAATTTATCGCTTTTAAAAATAGATCTATCGATGGAAGAAAATCAAGATCCTTAAATTCTGTTTTACTTATCCATTTCACAGCATGAATTTTATAATCTCCGATTTTTAATACACCATCTATCAATTTACAGCGATAACACAACACTATTACATGTAATTTATAGTCATCATGATTCCATATCCGTGAATAACACTGTGGTATCATTTCACCAATCTGTATGTTTAATCCCGATTCTTCTTTGACTTCCCTTTTTAGTGCGTCTTCAGGAGATTCACCAAATTCGATCATTCCTCCGAAGAAATCCCATTTCATATGTGCATCTGCGATCCTTGGATCAAATCGTTGATTGATTAAAAACTGCTTTTCATCATTCTCAATTAATCCAATCACGACTACTTTCGTTCTCATAAATCAATCATTATAAATCAACAATTACTCATATTTTATATTAGAAGTTAAATAAAATCAAAGAAAATTAAAAAAGGCATCAAAAGTAGTACACTGTACTCTCGATGCCCCGGGGTTATAACTCTGCTCAAAGAACAGCAGGAGAATCACGCTCTCCCAGGATGGAATTGTGTCAAACCCCTAGATTTTCTCATTGCATGTGCTCGTGAGCGGAGAAAAAATCCTCAAACGACTTAGCACGATATATGCCCACACTCGGAAAATCTTATACGCAGACTACACCGCATGCATCTATCTGTCAATAACAGTGACTCTCTTCACACATTATCACAAATTTCAATTTTTTGTATCAACTATTTAATCAATATTTCACAATTTAATTGCATTAAATATATAGCCTGTAAAAATAATCCCCACGCCCACAACTCCTGCAAAAATCATGATGAGTTTTGGCTTCATCAGTTTTCGCAAAATCAAAAATTCTGGCAATGACAAAGCTGTGACTGCCATCATAAATGCTAACACCGTTCCAAGCGCTACACCTTTTTCAAAAAGCACATTTACGATTGGCATCACACCAGCAGCGTTAGAATACAATGGAATTCCTACAAGAGTCGCAAGTGGCACGGCATACCATTTATCTGCTCCAGCATACTGCGCCAAAAAATCTGCAGGTGCATACCCATGGATTAATGCACCCAGACCCACACCAATCACAATATATACACCAACTTTTTTTATAATCTTAATTGAATAATTCCATGCATAACTCACACGATCTTCCCATGTCATTTTAATCATGCTCTCATCTTTTTTATATCTCTTACCATGTCCAAGATCTTCCAAGAGATATTCCACTTTCAAATGTCCGATTACCATACCAGACACCACTGCAATCAGAAGACCACTTCCAATATAAATGAGTGCAACTTTCAATCCAAAGCTGCCAAAAAGCATTGCAAGAGCCACTTCATTAATCATTGGTGCTGCAACCAAAAATGAAAATGTGATTCCTAGTGGTACACCTGTTTCTACAAACCCCAAAAAAAGCGGCACTGCACTGCAAGAGCAAAATGGCATAATAATGCCAATGAGTGAGGCCAAAATATGCCCTACAACCTTACTTTGAGATGCAAGTATGTTGCGAATTTTTTCTTGTGGTAAATATGATCGTATCAAAGATACAACAAATATAATAATTCCGAGAAGAATAAATATCTTTATCACATCAAAGATAAAATAATTTATTACTTCACCAAGTAACTCATCATGTGATAAACCAAATGCGTGATACGTAATGAGGTCGGAAAATAATTGTATAGGATAAAAGATATTCATAATTTTATCGTAAGTGATTTACTAATAATTTTATATGTGCATTGAACATTTTTTTATTTAATGAATAATAAACTTTCAGACCATCTTTGCGCGATGATATCAATTTGAAATCTTTTAATATCCTTAGATGATGTGATGTGAGGTTTTGTTGCAAATCCAAATACTGCCAAATTTCACACACGCATCTTTCTCCATCTTTTAGCATGCATAGAATCTTAAGACGATTTTCTTCGGCAATCACCTTCAAAAAATCTGCCGTTTCTGACAATTCCCGCATAGCCTTTTCATTCTTAAAACATGCCAGTGACATATATCAATATATATTATATCAATTTACATTGATATAATATTCTACATGGAATATAATGTCAAACACATCTGTAATATCTATATCAACCATTGATACAAAAAATATTACTACACGATATAGCTATACAACATTTTACATCAAATCGAGAACATGTAGATTTACAATCAATAATCAAATCTCAAACTTAGTCGCTAATGCACAGCTTGTTACAAACGACAAAAGACATAATATGTTTCCGTCGTTTTTTTATCTGATGATTATCCAATAAGTTTCTCCAAATATTCTTTTGCTTTTAATTGTTCATCAAAATTATTTTCCAATTCCAAGCTTATTACATCTGGCAGATATTGCACGTATTTTTTCATATAATCAAAATCAGACAAATTATAATATGTATGATCGTCGCACATACATAATCGCGACCACACAAAACGATATGCAGACACGTGACAACAACCAATCGGGTATTTCATGACCAATTCCTCGAGACCATTATATACACCGTCACCCGTTTCCCAGTGCGAAAAATCCAAACATATTCCAGCATATTTATTTAAATCCTCTAATGATGGTACGTCATTGGAATTTTCCACATAAATTTGTGATGCATATTTTGTATAATCATATAAAAAAGGATAGTCAGACGATGTCGGATGTATATTGAAATACTGTACATGATATGTATCACGCAAATATTCGATTTCATTCACCGTCATGTCCGATCGCAAGTGCACATGAGGTATATTATTTACAGCTGTTTCTTTGAGTAATGCGTATAACTCTTGCCTTTGCCCTAAATCAAGACATGTTGGGAAAAGAGCAATCTCTGTGATATTTAATCGTTTTATATCTTCGATCTTTTTACGCCAATCAGATCCCCGCGTCGTTGTAAATCCGAGAAGAATTTTTTTATTTGTCATACTGTTTTTTGTAATATTCCTGATATTCACCACTTTTTATGTCACGCCACCATTTTTCATTATCTCTAAACCACTGAATTGTATCGGCGATCCCTTTTTCAAATGTCACCGATGGCTCCCAACCAAGCTCTGTTTTAATTTTCGTATTATCAATTGCATACCGTTTATCATGTCCTTTACGATCTACCACATATTCAATCATGTTTTCATCCATACCCATTGCATCGAGTATGATTTTTGTAATCTGCATATTGGTACGTTCTGCATTCCCGCCGACACAATATGTTTCTCCAATTTTGCCATCACGCACTACACGATCAATCGCTATACAATGATCTTTCACATGGAGCCAATCACGAATATTGTCACCTTTGCCATAAATTGGGATTTTCTTTCCATCAATGAGATTAGACACAAAAAGCGGAATTAATTTTTCTGGAAACTGATATGGACCATAGTTGTTACTGCAATTTGTAATAGTAATCGGAAGCCCGTGCGTATGATAGTACGCTCGCACAAGATGATCAGACGCAGCCTTAGACGCGCTATATGGACTTCGTGGGTCATAGGGAGTAGATTCATTGAATGCAGAGGCATCTTTGCTCAGAGAGCCAAATACCTCATCTGTGGATACATGATGAAATCTTTTGTTTCCATTTTTTTTTGCTGCTTCAAGAAGTGCTAAGGTGCCCACTACATTTGTCCGTACAAATGAACTGCTATCCATGATTGAGCGATCCACATGTGATTCTGCTGCAAAATGCACAATAACATCCACGTCTTTTATAAGACGATCAACGAGTGCAATATCGCATATATCACCTTTTATAAATGTATATTGTGAATGTTTTTCGATTGAACTTAAATTTGCAGCATTGCCCGCATATGTCAAAAGGTCCAGATTGATAATCTGATCTTCTGGGTACTGTTCTAAAATATAGTGAATATAGTTACTACCGATAAATCCTGCACCACCTGTTACTAAAATTTTCATACGTAAGAAACATTGCTATTAATAAACGTTATCATATTCATAATTATTTTTTTGTGATAACGGTTTTGCCTCCTGGCATATATGGCCGCAATACTTCTGGCACAATGATACTACCATCTGCCTGTTGATAGTTTTCTAAAACTGCAATAAATGGTCGAGGTGAGGGGAGCATCGTGTTATTGAGCATATAAACATATTTTTTCTTACCATCTTTATCTTTGTAACGCACATTGAGACGACGAGACTGCCAATCAAGAAAATTTGATGCGGATCCCGTTTCCCCCCAACGATCCATACCTGGCATCCATGCTTCGAGATCAAACATGCGATATTTTCCTGCACTCATGTCACCTGTGCAAATTGCCAATTTGCGATATGGCAATCCCAGATCTTGATGCAATTCCTCTGAAATTGAGACCATTTCTTGTTGGAGTTTTTCTGTCATATCGACATCTGCTGGCGCTAATACAACTTGCTCAATCTTCATGAATTCATGCACGCGGTACATCCCTTTTGTATCCTTGCCATAACTCCCGATCTCCGAACGGTAACACTGACTATATCCACAGAGTTTCATCGGCAATTGTGACTCATCCAAAATTTCATCCGCATAATATGCAAGCAATGATGGTTCAGCTGTGCCTACAAGAAACTTTTTTTCTTTTGATTCTGCGCCATCCGCTGTTTTATTTTTTGATGCCACTTGATAGATTTCATCAACTTCCTGATCATAGTCCACACCCTTGAAATATCCACTACCAAATAATGCAAACTCCTTTACCAGTGTCGGTGGGATCATTGGCGTATAGCCCTTCGCGATGATCTTATGCAATGCAAACATCATGAGCGCCATCGTAAGTGCAGCGCCATCACCTTTGAGATAATAGCCGCGATATCCAGCGACTTTTGCACCACGCTCAAAATCAATGATATCCAATTCTGTACCGAGTGCAATATGATCTTTTGGGATAAAATCAAACACTGGTTTGTCACCTTTTTCATAGACGACCACATTTTCTGTTTCATCCTTGCCTCGCGGTACATCATCTGCATGCACGGTTGGTACACGGACCATCAGTAATTCAAATTTACTCTGCAATTCTTTCAATAGTGGCTCTTTGATCTCAATTTTTTCTTTAATTTTTTTTCCTTTTGCGATAGTTGCACTTCGTGCATCTGCGTCTTTTGCATTTTTTACTTGATCATTGAGAGCATTTTTTTCCGCTTGCAACGATTCAATCTCTTGCATTACTGCGAGACGTTCAGCATCTACTGCAAGCAAATCTGCAACAACAAAATTCAATTTTTTCTCATCTGCCGCTTTCTGTACTTTTTCTGCATTATCACGTATATACTTGATGTCTAACATAGTTTCAATTTTAAAGATTATAATGTAAAAATTTCATCAAATTAAAGTGCTATCATTCTGAAACACCTGCCCGCAGTGCATACGTACATGCGTTATTTGTTGAAGTTCAGGATGACAAAATCTTAATTCACATCTCCATGGTATCAAATTTAGAGATTGGATGCAATCAAGCATAATGACGAATAAAATAAAAGAAGCTTGACTGAATTGTTGTTCAGCAAGCTTCCTTGGAGACTTTTTACTCCTCTACATTATTGGGATACAAAAATCCCAAAAAAAACCATTCTCCAGAATCACCGCAGGCTCTTCGTTCGAGCGTGTAACTATATTCAATGCGACCATCCGCACTGTCTTCTGGCAAATCGAGAGAATGAGATTTCATCAAATGCTTTCCAAAATACACACTTTTGTCTGACCAGATATTGATCACGCGACACTCACTAACACGTGTCATTATGTTTTCCAAGCTCCCCGGACCATCTTCGTTTTCGATCCGATTTTCATATATTTTCTCTGTCAGCCTATAATTAAACTGTGCCATGGTAATTCTCCCTGAAGAATTTGAGGTTTTTTTGATAATTGTTTAAAAAACTACGATTTGCCATTATATCATAATATTAACCAATTGTCACTGTTTTGTAACATTCAAAAAGTCCAGTCCAAAATCATTTTTTGGACTGGATTATCAGATGTGATATTATTTTGATACGCACTTTTTTCAGTCTATTCCACACTCTTAAATATCGGCAAACCATCGGCTCCTGTTGGCACATAGATCGTACCGACACGATCTTTTAGTTCTTTGATATAGAGATATTGCAAATATTTTGCGCTGAGCGACTCATTGATTATTGCTTGAGAGTCCCTCTGTCCTGCTGCCTCTACACGTTTACGATCAGCTTCTTTTGTCTCTTTTTGCAAAATGAATTCATATCGTTGTGATTCTTGTTCTGCTTGCAGTTTCTCTTGAATACTTTTTGAGAGACTTGCTGGCAGAGTGACATTACGAAGCAATACCTGTTCTACGATAATTCCCCGCGGATCAATCGTCTCTGACAACTTCATACGGATTCCATCTGCAACTTCATTACGTTTCTCACTATATATATCCTTTGCATTATAGCGTGCCACCACCTCACGGATTGCACTACGAATCTCTGGACGAATAATTTTTTCTTGATAACTCAATCCAAGATTTTTATAGACATCTGATGCACTCTTTTCTTCAAGATGATAAAAAACTGTAATATCAAGATCTACTTGCAATCCCTCATTAGTCAAAGCTGTTATCTGATCCGCACCGACTTTTTGCCCCTCACCTTGCGTCACGCTCATCGTATATTCTTCAGTGCGAACACTCATACGATCCACATTTTCTAGTGGATTAATAATATGTAATCCTGACGACATTTCTTTATCATTGACACGTCCAAACAATGTTCGCACACCCGTTTGACCTGCAGGAATAACGATGAGAATATTCATCGCGACAATAATCAAAATTATGAAACCTATTGCCAAAAATATCTTCCCTTTTAAATTATTCATAATATTTTTACTAAATTGATTAGCTTTTTGTACATACATGGTCGATGGATTTTGTCTAAACTTTCTTAATAGATCTGCAAATGGATTTTGTGAAACACGAATTATATTTGAATCTCGTGATCTGTTGTGTATTGATTGTGTGAAACGTACTAATACGAATATAATAATAATTGTCCAAAAAATAAAATTAACGAAACCTTCCATAATATAAACCTTAAAAAAACTGGAATTACTTATAATATATTATTTTTCTCCACTTTCGAAATCTACTTTATGTTGTTTATAATCAATCGGCGACGAGTAATACATTGTCATATTTGGCACGCCCTCATTAATCGTGAGTTCATAATATGATTCTGGATATGTTTCACTTTTTTCAGTACCTGTAAGAGAATAATGTGCTGTGCGATCGACTACCTCATATGCACGCGCTTCCATGTGCCCATTAAAAATTCCATCAACTCGATATTCTTTGAGGATATCATTTAACTCTTGTGCATTGATAATGGATTTTTTCATATAATATTCCACATTATCAATTGTACGTTCCTCTTCATATTCTTTACCTGATGCATCTTCTGCGATTTCTTCTTCGGGCGTCTCCGCATCGCCTGCAAGATCATGTAAAAACGTACCTTGATGGATAAAAATGAACACACGCTTCTCCGTGGCTAATTGTTCTTTGAGCCAAGTCAATGTTTTTTCTGATAATTTACCGGGTATGATTTCATGACCCTTTGGCACAAAAGGCACATCCACTTCATCATAATTTGCATCGAGAATAATGAAGCGATAGTCCCCCTCATCAAAAACCTGATCTAAAGCATTAACTCCAAGAGCATCACGAAATTGATCTTTTGTGACACTACGCAAATCATGATTACCAACTGTCCAATATACTGGCACGTTGATTTTGTTGAGTTCTTTTTGTACTAATTGCAATCCTTGCATGCCAACCTCGACAGTCTCCTTCGTGCCCTCGATTATATCTCCCGTATGCACAACAAAATCAGGATAAAACTGTGTTGACATCTGTTTTGCAAATTGAATGATTGGGGCATTATCCTTCGCGCCAATATATCGCGGTGCATCTATAGATTTATTATATCGATTGATGCGATTTGGGTGCACGTGTGTATCCGTAATAATCCCAATCTTAATTATTTGTTCAGTTTTGATTTTTTTGTGCCAAGTAGGTATTGCTTCAAAAATTCGTTTTGCCTCAGAACGATACATTTCTGTGCGCACATCGAATTTTTGTGCTTGTGAAACATAATACATAAAAAAACCGCCATACAATATAGTTGCCCCGATGACGCATAAAAAAATAATTTTTTTCATAATTCTTATAGCTTGCGATCCTGGATATTATTTAAGATCTTTTTTACATCCATCATCATTTTATCATCTAAAATCGATAATGTCACAATTTGTGGATTGATTTTTTGTAATTTTTTTACAACTGATTGCACTTTCTTTTCAGTGCATTCATCAATCTTGCTCACAACAATCCATTCTGGCTTTTCACAGAGTGCAGGATTGAATATTTTCAATTCTTTACGTATCGCACGATAGTCCGCAACCGGATGAATACTCGTTGCTTCGACAAAATGAAACAATATACGTGTTCGCTCTATATGTCGTAAAAATTTATGCCCTAGACCTTTACCTGTAGCAGCGCCCTCGATTAGCCCAGGTATATCTGCAAGAATCAAATCATAATACACACCGAGATGTGGCTCGAGAGTTGTAAAGTTATAATTCGCAACTTTACTATCTGCATTTGTAATCTCGTTGAGCAGACTCGATTTGCCTACATTTGGATAACCCACAAAACCCACATCAGCGATCATTTTTAACTCCAGTCGTAATTTAATATGATCTCCTACACGCCCTTCTTTGGCGATCTTTGGCGACGTATTGCGACTTGAACGAAAATGATGATTACCAAATCCACCATTACCACCTTTTGCCACAACAACTTTCTGCCCCACGGTCACAATCTCATATTTAATATCATGATCCAAATCATGAGCGACGGTTCCCACAGGCACATTGATTGTGACATTTTTACCGTTATGGCCTGTGCATGTGTTTTGCTCGCCATTTTTACCGTGCTCTGCCTTGACATTTTTTGTCGTGCGAAACGGTCGAAGTGCTCCGAGATCAGATACGCCTTTTATATAAACATTACCCCCTCGCCCTCCATTGCCACCTGTCGGGCCTTGATCAAATTTTGCACGCGCAAAACGAATCACACCATCCCCCCCGCGACCTGCCTCAACATCAATTGTGACATCATCAATAATCATGATTTGTAATTTTATAATTAAGTTCAAGCGTACCACACTTTTACCTTTTTGTACATGCAGCGAACTATTCTTCGCGCGAAATCCACCATTGACCATCACGATCAAACCACCATTCATCAGGATGCATACGACATAGCTCTTCTGCGAGCATTGTACCATTTTCCGTTATCATGCGCTTTTTTACGGTAATAATCCACTCCCCAGCTCGTTTATTTCCTTGCTCCTGTTCACTGCGAAGCGTTGCCAATAATTCCAAGTTATCTGCATCTTTGACAATTTGCGCTTCAATCGTCTTTCTATCTTTGATATTGTTGATCTCTTGAATCGTTTTTTCTCCAAATGATAAATTAGCAAATGCATCCATACGAGCTTTTTTTTCATCAACTACACAATATTTCTGGTGCACATAATTATGATCTGAGGTACGCGCTTCGGTAAAATCATGAAAGAGTGCCATAACAGCGATACGATTACTGTCTACGTCGTCACGCATTTCTGCTAATGCATACGCAATAATCGCTGTACGAAAAGAGTGTTCTGCAACATTTTGACTTCCTGTGCCTAAATACCACAAACCACTGCGAGGCGTATTTTGCAGTATGCCAGCCTCATATATAAATTCAGCAATTCTCTTCATAATTTATGATTGTGATTATTTTTAACTTTCATTGTCGCTTTTTGGCTTCATTAAGGGGAAGAGAGTTACTTCTCGCAATGTTTGATCTTCAAAGAAAGCAAAAAGTCTTTCACCCGCACCAAATCCGCATGTTGGGGGCATGCCATATTCCAGCATTTCGACAAAATCCCAATCTGGCATCATTGCTTCCTCATCTCCACCTTCAATCAACGCTTTTTGTTCCTCAAACCGCTTACGCTGATCGATTGGGTCATTGAGCTCGCTGTATCCATTGCCTACCTCTGCACCACCAATAATCACTTGAAATTTTTCTGCACGGTCGGGTCTATCTGCACACCGTTTTGATAATGGTGCCATGATTATGGGGTGATTGACGAGGAATGCTGGTCCTGCAATCCGTTGTCGACAATACTTCCATAACGAATCTGTCAGTCGTTCTTTGTTATCCCCTTCATATTTCACGTGTAATCGCTCCAGAGCTTCTCTTAACTCCGCTGGTGATGCCTCTAACACATTTACACCAGTTTGTGCGACAATTTCATCCACATAATCAATTTTTAGCCATTCATCAGCAAGATCGAAAGTTAATCCACGTGCGGTAAAAATAGTTTTTCCATATACTTCTCGTGCGATCTCGCGATACAATTCTTGCACAAGTTTCATTCCATCATTATAATCCGCGTATGCCCAATAAAATTCCATGTTCGTAAATTCTTGCAAATGATTTGGACTTGATCCTTCATTACGAAACGCACGACCTATTTCAAATGTCTTTTCAAATCCTCCTGCCATAAGACGTTTTTGCCACAATTCACCAATCGATATACGTAAAAAAACAGGAAGATCAAAATCATTATGGTGAGTTGCAAACGGTCGAGCCTCAGCTCCACCTGTTGTCAATTCGATTGTCGGTGTTTCCACTTCGATAAATTCTTTTGACTCCATAAATTGACGCATCACACGCCAGAATTTCGCTCGACGCATAAATACTGCTCTCAAGTCAGCATTCACTGCCAAGTCTGCGTATCTCTTACGAAATCGTTCATTCTCATCTTTTAATCCAAAATAATCTGTTGGTAAATTACGTAGTGACTTGGTTAATAATTTTACCTCTTTGGCCATGATCGTCTGTTGCCCAGCCTGCGTAACAAACACATTACCAGAAACTTGTACAAAATCACTCGCGTCAATTAGTTTTACAAATATTTTATAATCACCGATCAGTTCTTTTTTTGACACAGCAACCTGCATACGCCCACTTCCATCTTCAATATCTGCAAAAGATAAGTTGCCGTGAGTCCGCTTTGACCGCAATCGTCCGCAAACTGTAACAGTTTTTTTTTCTTTTTCCAACACATCGAAATGTGTTAAAACATCATTGATCATATACGTCCTTTCAGAATATGACGGATAAGCTACAATGCCTTTATCTTTTAACATATCTAGCTTATTTTTGCGTTCATCATATTCAGTTAGAAGCACTGCGTTATTTTCACTCATAGGATAGTTATTATTCAAATACAACCTTGTAATACTTACTCTAACGCAAAAGATAAAAAAAATCAAAAAACATCATGGTACGCATGATGTTTTCAATAAATATATTTTTTAGATAAATTTTACTCCACTGATATAATGTCATATTTCACAACAACGCCACTCGGTGTATCTACATCAATTGAATCACCTGTGCGTGCACCAATCAAAGCTTTGCCAATTGGTGACTCATTTGAAATTTTTCTCTGCACTGGATCTGCTTCATTTGATCCAACAATTTCAAAAATCATTTCTTGATTTTTTGTGCGAACAGTAACCTTTGAGCCAATCTGTGCAGAATCATCATTAGCATCATGCTCCACAACACGTGAATCTTTAATCAAGCTTTCCAATGATGCGATACGTGCCTCATTTTCAGTTTGACGCTCTTTAGCAGAAGAATACTCCGCGTTTTCAGAAAGATCTCCCTGCTCTTTAGCCTCCTTGATTGAACCTGCAATTTCCTGACGCACAACAGTTGTTCGTTCATCATATTCATTTTGTAATTTGTCTAAACCTTCTTTTGTGACTAAACGTGCCATATGGTTATTTTCATTTTTACGAATTAAAAACACACGGTTTATTTTGCATGTGTCTTTTCAGATATGATTACACTATATCAAATTGTTTCATACTGTCAAATACAAAAGCCACCAATATCCTATTGATAGCTTTCATAAGCATAACGATTATACTACAGACGTGCATTTTCGTCAATGGTAATCTTCTTTTTCAGAGATCTCCCTCCGCGTCGTTTCAAGTCTCTCGTTTTTTCTGTTGCGCGTCGTATTTGCCCCTTCAATTCATCTTCAATGATGTCTACACACGCTTGTACGGTTAGCGCCTTTTCATCAGCACGATATTCTGCTCCATTTTTGGTGCGGACTGTTACACTCATGCTAAACGATCCTTCTTTTGGTTGTTCTTCTATTTCTATATAGGCATCACGCACAGACACCAATCGTGACACTGATCCAATTTTATCTTCTACATAGTTCTTTGATGTCTCCCCTAATGGTTTGATGTTCTTATAAAAATATTCTATTTTCATATATCTTTTTATTAATGATGATAATATTATTCTACTGATATCTCAAAAACCCGCAAGTACCACCTCTTCTTTCAGATTAATCTCATATTCATCTCGCACACGAGTCTTAGCAACTGTGGATAGTTGCATCGCCTGCTCTGCAGTCCCCTCACCCATATTGATAAAATAATTTGCATGTTGAATTCCTGCCTGTATATCACCAATTCGTTTTTTAAATAATCCGCATGACTGTAATAACCATCCGGCTGGTACGCGACCCTCGTGTGGTTTTTTACCTGTGTCATGCTCAAACATTTCTTGAACGCGTTCATTGACTTCCGGATTAATAAACCATGATCCTGCACTTTTTACATCTTGAATCTGCAAATTATTTCTTTTTGCGATTGTATCATACATAGCCACTTGTATTTCTTTTTTTACACCTGGCAAAAAAACACACGTCACACTCACAATTATATAATGTGCATTTTTTTTAAAAAAACTATTTCGGTATGAGAATACACAGCGTTCTTTGTCAAAAATCTCCACCTCCTCTGTTTGTGTATTGAAAGCATATACTTCTTTTACAACATTTTGCATTTCTGTCCCAAATGCACCTGCATTACCTCGCACTGCTCCGCCAACTGAGCCTGGTATACCTGTCAGATTTTCTCCACCAGTAAGTTCATTCTCAGCAGCAAAAACCAAGAAATCCATCAATCTTGTTCCTGCAGCGCACATAAGTTCTCCACCATTTATCGTCATACTCATATTTGCAATTCGAATAACCAATCCATCAAAACCGTTATCCGAAAAAAGAACATTACTACCTCCAGAAAAAACAAAATATTTTATATTATGCTCTTTTGCAAACGCAATCGCCTCTTTGATATCATCCACACTAGATGCTTCCACAAAATATTTTGCACATCCGCCAATTTCAAATGTTGTATACTCAGCGAGAGATGTATTTTCCTTTACTACAATCATATTTCATTATTATTTCTTAACAGCATATTATTGTGTAAATTGTATTTACATTAATTGTTAGAAATTGCTTTAAAGATTATATTATTTTTTATTTTGCACTTTTTTGATCTTCTATTATACTATACACTTTCCAAATATCTCCTGCGCCAAGTGTCAGCAATACATCATTATCATCAAGCGAATCTTTCATCCAGACTGCGAGTTCATCAACTGTTGCATGATATTCGGCTTTATCATGTTTTGCATACGCATTTATCGCATCTACTAAATCATACGCAGATACAGAACCCCCACTTTCACGAGCACTGCTATATATATCCAACACAATGACATGGTCTGCTATATTTAGTGTTTCTGCGAAACCGTTTAACAACGCTTTTGTACGTGAAAACGTATGCGGGTGAAATGCAACAATAATTTTTTTATGTGGATAAATCTCCCTCGCCGTATTAAGAGTTGCACGAATTTCTTCTGGATGATGGGCATAATCATCAATCAAAATCGCGCCATTGAGATATCCACGTTTTTCAAATCGTCGTGCAGTACCAACAAATTCGCAAATGCCTTCTGCGGCTTTTGACTCCTGAAGTGTCAGGGAGGAACTCATCACCCAGGCAGCAACTGCATTTTTGGCATTATGTGCTCCGTATAATTGCGTATTGATCACATAGGAATTATCGTGATATGCAATTACAATCTCTTGTCCTTCGTCAGTAATTGACCGTGATTTTATTACGCAATCATTATTATCATTTTCACCATAAAATATAACACGACACTGTGCAACGTGTGCCACTTCTCTCACATCTATCCCATCTCCACATGCGACGAGCACCCCTTCTTGAGGTATCCGTTTAATAAAATCAGAAAATGTTTTTTTATATATTGCAAAATCCGCAAAAAAATCAGGATGATCAAAATCGATACTTGTAAGAATCACAGCAAATGGATAATACAATGCAAGTTTGTTTTGATATTCATCAGCCTCCACAATAAAATAGTGATCACCTGCATAATAAGCACCACTCCCCCATGCAGCTATGCGAGACCCTACGATCACCGTTGGCTTAATATCTGCACTAATCATTGCATAGGCTGTTAGGGCAGTCGTTGTTGTCTTGCCATGTGTTCCACAAACAGCGACAGTTTTCATCTCATGCGATAACACACCAATTGCTTCTGGATAAGACATAATTTTTATGTTTTGCCCTATCGCCTCAATCATTTCACAATTATTTTTTTGAATTGACGTGGAATGTACGATCAAATCGATATCGCCATTTATATGATTTATATTGAAATGATCATGTACTGTAATTTGATTTCGTCTCAATTCATCACTATAAAATCCATCATCACCTTCATCAACACCCATCACTTCATATCCTTTTTTATGATAGATTGTTGCCAATGCAGATGTGCCTGCTCCACCAATGCCTATAATATAAATCTTCATATATTGTAATTATTTTTCCGAAATCATTTTAGTAATACCAGCTACAATTTTTTCAGCTGCATCCGGGTGATAGAACACACTGATTTTTTCTTGCAGCTGTAACCGTAACTCACGAGTATATAATAGCTCTTTAATTTTCTCTATAAACAAATTACTACCAAGGTTTGGCTCTTCCACAACCATCGCCCCACCCATTTTTGCCATCTCATTTGCATTCATTAATTGATGATCATTTGCACTTTCTGGCAACGGAATAAAAATCGCAACTTTTTTATTTGCAGCTATCTCCGTAATCGAATTTGCACCTGCTCGCGATATTACAATATCAGCAACTGCATATGCATCCGCCATTTCTTCAGAATTGAGAAATGGAGTAGCAACATAAAGATGTCTCCCAGATTTAATACCATATTCTGCTGCCAGATGAAGTGTTTTTTCATAATTATCCTGACCAGTCACATGCAATATTTGAGAAATTTTTGTAAGGTCAGACAAAATCGTCATTATTGCTTGGTTTATTCTTTGAGCACCTTGACTCCCGCCGATGATTAAAATAGTTGGTCGTGATTCCGTAAATCCCCATCGTACATATCCACGCATTCGGTCACCCTGCAATATCGACTGTCGAATTGGATTACCGGTAAGGACAGTATTTTTTGTAGTAAAATATTTCATACTTGTAACATAGGAAATTGCCACATAATATGAAAGCTTTCCACAGATTCTGTTTGCCCAACCTGGTATCGCATCAGAATCATGGGTAAGCACTGGGATATGATACAACCATGCAGCAATAACTACAGGGACAGATGCATATCCTCCTTTTGAAAAAACAGCGTCTGGCATATAAACTAACAAGTGCCATAGCGATTGCACTAAGCCGACAGGTATACGAAAAAAATCCAAAAAATATTCAAGTGAAAAATATCGTCGCATTTTCCCAGTTGTGATATTTTTTGTTGGAACACCAATTTCTGCCATGGTATCTTCAGCCATCTTTCCCATTTGTGATTTTGTACCAATATACAGAAAATCTGTATTCGGCACTTGACGCTTCATTTCTTGCGCAACTGCGACCAGTGGAAAAACGTGACCTCCCGTTCCACCTCCCGTTAATACAATTCGTAAATTTTCCATTTTTTGTACTTTATTTTTTATACATCTATTATACACTGATTCATTCAATTCTATCAAATTGAATAAATCCATCGCAAAGATATGCATACAAAAGAGTTCTGCATTTTACGTTATTTAATTTATCCAAGTAAAATTCTAGATATCAACTTTTGACTGCTTGGATATATTAAGTAATATACCCACCGCAGCAAGTGAAAAAATTATTGATGTACCTCCATAACTAATGAAAGGCATCGGAATGCCTGTAAGTGGCATCAATGAAGTAATTGCAGCGATATTCATAATGGCCTGTCCTGTAATCCAGACTGTTATTCCTCCCGCAACAAGTTTACCAAAAAGATCTGGTGCCGCCGCAGAAATCCGCATTCCTCGCCATGCAAGAAGAAAAAATAGTAACAAAACAGCTGCTACCCCTATGAAGCCCAGCTCCTCACCAATAATCGCGAAGATTGAATCACCTACAGGTTCTGGCAAATATAGTCCCTTTTGTTTACTATGTCCTAAGCCAAGACCAAAAATTCCACCACTGCCAATCGCAATAAGTGCTTGCTGAATCTGATAACCACTTCCCTGTGGATCCGCCTCAGGATTGATAAATGACATAAATCGTGACATGCGATATGGTGCAGCAATAATCAATCCAAGCAATCCGACTACTCCCATACCAAATACGCTAAAAATATGTTTTGTTGCTGCTCCAGCAAGAAAAAAAATAGCAAGTGAAATAAAAACCAATATACTCATTGTCCCTACATTTGGCTGCAAAAAAACAAGCACACATGGAATACCAATAATGGACAAGAATGGCAAAAGCCCAGTATGAAAATTTGCTACAATCTTTGGACCTTTCCCGCTGCACCATGCGGACACATATAATATCAACGCCAATTTCATCATTTCTGACGGTTGAAATGATGGAATCGGACCAAGGTTTAACCAGCGACTTGCACCATATGATGTAATGCCGATTCCTGGAACCAAAACAAGCACCAGAAATATCAGAGCAATCACATAGATCATGAGTGACCATCGCCGAAAAATATGATAATCCACACGGCTCAATACAATAAGTAATATAAATCCTAACACAACACCAATCAACTGTCTTTTAAAAAAGAAATATGGATCATCAAATCGCACATCTGCATATACGACACCAGCTGATGCAATCATCAGAACACCAAAAATAGTTAATATACTCACAACACCAAAGAGCATGCGATCCGATACACCTGTAAAATATAATGTCTCACGTGAAATTTTATTTTTATTTTGTTTTTTCGAGTATACTACTCTACTTTTTTTACTCATCATTATTTATGATTTTACTCTGTTCACTTCGCCATACGTTGATATTTTCATGATGTCCAGACAATAGTATTTCAGGCACTTTCCATCCATTATACTCTTCTGGTTTCGTATACTGTGGATGCTCTCGATATCCATCCCGATTATGCGATTCATTCACAGCACTTAGTTCATTACCCAATACATCAGGCAATAATCGCACAACACTGTCCGCAATCACCATAGCTCCAAGTTCTCCACCTGTCAATACATAATCTCCAATAGAGATTTCCTCATCTGCAATGTATGTCGCCACTCGTTCATCAACGCCCTCATAACGTCCACAAATAAAAATCAGATGCTCATAGTCTTTCAGACGTTCTGCGTCACGCTGTGTGAATCTATTTCCCTTTGCTGAAAGCAAAATAATACGCATTTTTTTTTCTGAATTTTCGATTGTGATCGATTCTACTGCATGATGAATTGGTGCAACTTGCATAACCATACCCGCACCTCCACCATATGGCGTGTCATCCACGCGATGATATTTATCCTCCGTGTATTCTCTGATATTTCGAAAACCAAAAATAACGGCGCCACAATCCACTGCACGCTTCATTATTGAGTCTTTCGTATACGGACGGATCAACTCGGGAAAAATTGTTACAAAATCAATTTTCATCATAGTGTGACTATTGTACCCTTTTTTTAAAAATTTTAAAAGAAGCTCCTGATATTTTAAGGGGCTTCATCGACAAATCTAGCTGCCATGCTTTAATTGTATTATCAAGATATAATGAAATAACTTATAAAGTGCAAATACTCTAATATTATCTAAATTGATATATTATTAGCTTCTTCATCTCAAACGGTTCCTCAGACATGAAAAATTTTATAGTTAGAATGGATATCAATAACCCATTCTGTATTTGCTATTCATGCACATACATAATCTTAGAATTTGATAAAAATAAATAAAAGACTCTGCGTGTAATTGATCATTATCACGCAAAGCCTAACTTTCTATTACTCTTTATTTTTTTGCAAAGCCATTTTTTGACTCGCTTCAAAAATTTTCGCAAGGAGCTGTTCCATTACTACTACTGTAGTAGGATGATGCATTAACGCCTCAACGATGCGAAAACCTGCATCAATTTCTCCATCATCACTTATGATATCCTCAGCTGCAAAAGAGCAATAATGTACAACCTTTTCCTCTCCCACAGTAAAATCATCATACATTTTTCTGGCCTCATCCTCTGTTTTAGCCCCGACGATGTTAACCATTACCGCATCATCACCAAAACTTGTAAATGCAATATTGATGGATAAATCAGATCGTTTTTTACTTTCTTTTTCCTTCATTACACATCCTCCAATTGTATTTAATATTGAATTCATCATTCGCTAAGAACTTTTTTTCCTATTCGACTTATGATTATAAAATGAAATTTTTTCTTTGTCAATAACAAAAACCCCGACATATAGATTATCGGGGTTTTGTGCATGCGAATTGTTTTATTGAAAGACTATTTCAATGTTACTGTAGCACCAGCTTCTTCGAGCTTACCTTTTACAGTTTCGGCTTCCTCTTTTGATACACCTTCTTTTACAACAACAGGCGCACCATCTACCATGTCTTTAGCTTCTTTCAAACCTTGTCCTGTAAGTTCACGAACAGCTTTGATCACATTAATCTTTGAATCACCAATAGCTGTTAATTCTACATCAAATGTAGATTTTTCTTCTACTACAGCTTCACCAGCAACTGGCATAGCCATTGCCATAGGAGCAGCAGCACTTACACCAAATTTGTCCTCAAGAACCTTGATTAATTCTGCAAGATCAAGAACGCTCATTTCTTCGATTTCTTTAACGATCTTTTCAAATTTCTTTGGTACTACCACTTCTTTTTCTTCCACAGCTTCTGCTACATTTTTTTCCTCTGTCATAGGATTGTTGATTATACTTATTAATTAATTTATAAATAAATTACGTAAGAAAATTATGATTCTTTACTATCTTTAATCGCGGACAATGCTTGTACAAATGTACGAGGCACACCAGCTAACACATTGACGAATCCACTGATCGGCGCTTGCAATTGACCGAGAAGTTGTGCACGAAGCTCGTCGCGTGATGGCAACTTTGCCAATACATTCACTTCATCTATGCTCATCAATTTCTCTCCCAATACTCCGCCAACGATCTTTACATTTTCATTTTTCTTTGCTGTGTCAAAAATAATCTTTGCGGATGTTACTTCATCTGATGACACACTCACTGCAATCTGTCCATCTAGTGATTTTGGGTCTATCTCAATGTTATTATTTTTGAGTGCAATTGCCAATAATTTTTTCTTGATGATCTGAAATGTAGATCCTGATTCGCGAAGCTGTCTCTTGAGCGCCACCATATCATTTGCATTCAGGCCTTTGAAATCAGTAAGCACACATGCAGGAGAATTTTTGAGCTCTGCACTTAACTTTGCGACGATTTCTTCCTTCTGTTGTCGTGTAAGCATATTATTTCTTATTAATACTTTTTAATACTAAAAAAATTCCGCGATTATCTCGCAGAATTTCATCAATTAACACATGTAATATATGCTATCAATTTCCTCACAAGGACCTACCATCTTGCGCCTTGCTTCTGCGGACTTATAGTATTTTCTTTTTTTAAACTCTTCCCATACTAACGTAATATTTCAGGGTTGTCAATGATCTATTTAATTTCTGGATTTTTTTCTTCTGTCTTTTCTGTGACAGTATCCTCTACTACTTCTGGAACTGGTTTTGCTGGAAGTTTTACGACACGTTTTGTGCCTTTGATAATACCATTTCGTACCAAAAGATTGTACACACTATCAGAAGGTTGCGCACCGTTTGCCAAAAAACTTTTAATCTTCTCCTCTTTCAGCACGGTTTGTTTTGTGTGTGGATCATAGCTTCCAACTACTGCAAGATGCTTCCCTGATGGAGCTTTTGCATTTTCTTGCACGACAATTCTGTATTGTGCGTGATTGTGTCTTCCTACACGACTAAATCGTATTACTAACATAATTTCATTAAATATTCAAAAATTTAAATAATTCACGAGCATGTACTCTCATGAACATTTAGCATGTACTACTCATAATAGATAAAATATCGTTTTTTGTCAACATGCTACTATTAATTTTGCGTTTTCTTGGAGAATTAAACAAAAATAAATGTAATCTAAATATAAAACCCACTTATCAAATACAACAATTTTGCTATAAGATAAGTGGGTACTTCAGTTTTTTTGGATTATTTCACCCATCCTGGGGGACATGTAAACATCCATCGAACTTCTGGGTTAAATAGGGTGTTGCTATGAGCTTCTTGATGACTTAATACCATAACGCCAGCCCTATTAATAATACAAAAAACACAGAATGGATCATAATAATTTGCTTTTACGATTATTGGCTTCATGCCGCCGAAATGATTTTTGATGAGAATATTATCATTCTTGATCTTGATAAAATATCCAACCATCATCTGTGGCGTAACCACCCCTAGACCGAACTGCTCAGCACGTTCATAAACTCGATGCATCGGAGAAGCATTGTTAAAACCCAGCTCCTTACCAGTCACACTCCATAAACATACATCTTTTTCCTCAGGCAAAATATCCATTTGAAGCAACAACCCTCTTGTTGCGTCAGATAAATATCCTTCTGGATTAAATATCTTGACTGTATCACAAATTGCAGGGCCATCAGGCAATTTTGAACATGTGAATTCTGCCAAAAATCTCCCAGGAATATTTAGAAAGCGACCTTCAGTTGCTGCATGAAGATGTTGATCCAGTTTATTAATATCGTGCGGATAGCCGCCCTTCTGTCTCAACTGCCTCATTAATTCGAGCACTTTTCCATGAACTTCGTAATATTGTTCGCCGGTGACTACTGCTGTTGCCATGACAAACCTCCACAATAAATGTTATTGCCGTGACTAAAATCGACCATCGACTTTGCCACAACAGAAAATACATTTCTCACAATCGAGAATAATCCTTTCTGCTATGGCAAACAGTTACTTCAAAATATCAAAGAACAGAATAACTATTTTACTACGAAATATCGTTTTTGTCAATTTTTGTAGCATTGCAGCGTCAAGTTTACACTTGCACACTCCTGGAGCCTTTGCATGGGCGTTTTCCCATTTATACCTAATTCGCGGTTTTTTTGGTAATTGTAATAATGTAGAAATAAATTTAACCTGTGCTGATAATTTTTAGTGGAGCGTACATCTTTTTATGGACTGTTTGTCTGGTAACATTGAAATCTTCAGCCGCAGCTACCACAGTGGTTTGTTTTTCTATGATTAATTTAAGTTTTTCTTCTTGCAGTGACATATATTGTGAGTCATAAATATTCATAGTTTTTAAGCTAAAAGATGACCTTCTAGCTTAATTCTTCTGTGAAAAGTGTAACCTCCTTTGCTGCAATGCTAACAGTTGATTATTTTTATGTATATTGACTGCGCTTTCCATTCTGCTATAGTGAGGCACATGCTACATATTCACAGTTCATTTAATAACACTCATCTGCAAGGGAGGCTTTTTCATGATTACAATCATTGGATACATTTGTGCGGTTTTATGGATTATGATTAAGGTCATTGTCACCATGATACTCTTTGTTTTCCTCATCTATAAAGGTTCCTCAATTAGTCTGATTGCACATCCTCCGTGGTATGATGGGATCATCGAAATACCAAAAGCTTTTAAGCGTAACGGCATACCTGGCATTATCAATGTAATAGTCTATGATCTTTTGAGAATGTTCATTGTCTGTACGATCATTTTTATTATTGTATCAACAATACATACATTGCTCACAACAGGCTTTCAACCCATTGACCTTTTGCATGTTCTGCTTACTGCCTTAAGTTGTGGTGTAACACTCGTGATATGGCTCTTCTGTTTTTTAATTGGACTAATCATCAAAAAAATGAAGTCTTCAAAAATCACCTAGTTTGTATAAGAAAAATGCTACAAGAGAATTCTTGTAGCATTTTTATTACGTTGTTATTTCACCATCATCTTTGATCTGGTCAAGTTTTACGGAGAGGAGTTGTGATGCACCATCGTTACCCATCGTCACGCCATACATCGTATCAGAATGTCGCATTGTTTCGCGATTGTGTGTAATGATAATAAATTGTGTCTTATGTGAGAGTTCTCCAAAGATCTTTGCGAGCCTGCGTGAGTTTGCCTCATCAAGAGCAGCTTCAACTTCATCGAGGATCGTAAATGGTGGTGGATTATATGCGATAATCGCAAGTAACATAGCTATCGATGTAAGAGAGCGCTCCCCTCCAGAAAGTAGTGAGAGGTGTTTGATTTTTTTTCCTGGTGGCGATGCAATGATCTCTATACCAATCTCCGTCTTTCCCTGTTTTGCTACTACTTTCGCATCATATGAGTCTTCTTCGACGTCCTGCAAAATTTCCAATTCCACATCGCCTTCAATGTCTTCGCTTTTTTTCTTTTGTGGCGTGACATCGACCGTAATCTTTGATAATTTGGCATTACCGCCGTTAAAGAGTATGCGAAAGTATTTCGTAAATTCAATGTTGATTTCTTTGTATGCTGACACAAAAGCTGTATGAATCTTTTGATCCATCTCTTTAACCACTTCTTTGAGCTGGATAATCGCCTGTGCAAGGTCCTCTGATTCTGTCGCGAGCACATCAAATCGCCCTTGCATCTCCTCATACTCTTCGATTACCATCGGATCGATTCCACCAATCTGTTCATATTTACTGCGCAATCTTTGCATTTCACGCTCCAAATCTTCTCTGCTCGCATCTGCCGTCGTGCACTCACCCAATTCAGTGACCTCTATACCAAGCTCCTGACGCACTTCAGAAACGACGTCTTCTTCTCTCACCTCTGTACGTGCGATCTCTACTTTTACATCATTGAATTGTTCACGTACAGCATCAAGCATACGCTGTTTCTCACGCAGTTCTTTTTCTAATACAAAAAATTGAGTACGCGCTTCTTTATCTGCAACTACCGCTGCAATGATCAGCGTATCCAATCGCTCAATCTCCTGGCGCATTCCCACGACATACTTTGTGTGTTCTATAATTTCCTTATCCAATTCCGCAATCTTATCATCATACTTTTGCACTTTCATATCGTAGTCATCCTGGACCACATCCACCTGACGACGCTCTGCATCATCATATAACTTAGACACCTCAGCATGCACTGCACGTAATTTTTTGACGATTTCTTTTAGCTCATTGATTTCTTTTACATTTTCCAATTCATCAACAAGCATGTTCTGCTTCTCTCTAATCTGTGCTAATTGTTTTTGTACATAAAAGAGATCCACAGGAACACTTTTGACTTTCACTTCATGATTCCGTCGTTCTTTTTGAATTTCGATATGACCTTCCGCAACAGCGATCTTCTTCTCCAATGACTGCAATTTCACATATGCACCTCTTTTTTCCTTTTCATACTCCGCAATTTTTTCTGCGTCATCTACTTTTTTTGATTCAGCAATAATTTGATCATTGAGGATATCCACTTCCCTTTCTGCATTTTTGAGCACGACGCCAATTCGTTGACGTTCGTCTTCTAAATGTACTTTTTCTTTATAAAGATTATGCCACACAAGTGAAAAATAATTTTTTTGTGATTCTTTGAGTGCATCATATACTTCTTTGCCTTGCTTCGCCTTTCCAGCTTGTCTCCGCAGTGAGCGCAAATGTGGCGTCACCTCTGTGATTAATGTTTGCACTTGATCAAGATTTTCTTTCGTGCGATCCAACTTTTTGAGTGAACGTTCTTTGCGAATCTGGAAATGTCTCACGCCAGCAGCATCTTCGATGATACCTCGTCTCTCGAGCGCTGTTGCATTCAAGATCGCATCCGTCAGGCCTTGTCCGACGACACAATAACTTTCCTTCCCAATGCCAACACGAGCAAGCAAATCAATTACGTCCAAGAGGCGCACATGTGCATCATTGATCATGTATTCACTTTCTCCGCTACGAAATAATGTGCGTGTGATAATTACTTCATCAAATTCAATTGGTATTGATTTATCAATATTATCAAAGATCAATGATACGGAAGCCATAGACGCACGTCCTTTTTTTTCAGATCCCGAGAAGATCACGTCTTCGCTTTTCTTTCCACGCAAACTTTTCATGGATTGTTCCCCCATCACCCATCGCACTGCATCTGATAGGTTGGATTTACCTGAACCATTTGGTCCGACAATTGCTGTGATACCACACCCCTTATCATTGCCTGCGCTCGCACCAACACACTGCCGTGAAAAATCAAAAGCTGTTTCCGTTGCAAAAGATTTAAATCCTTTTATTTCTATTCTCTTTAAGTACATATTTTAGTAAGTAGTGAGTAGTTAGTCGTTCAGAATTGTAAACATATTACATCTATATTAGCATACACAATAATTTTTGTCAGAGCAAGGATTTTAAGACAGGGGTTTTCAGGCAGTAGATTATTTCGACAAACTATAATTGCAAAAAAATTTGATTATTGTTAAAAAACATAATAGATGTTTTTATTGATATTTAGGGATAATAACTATGTAATTACATTTCTATGTAAATACAAAGCACAAATCGAAATTATTGACAATTTGTCAATTTTGGTGTATAATATACAATTACAATTGAAATGGCTGGATTTCTGTTTTTTTTGCAGAATTCCTAATTTTGTAAGATAATTGTTCTTAAAATGAGGATACCAGATGAAAAATTCATTCAGATTGGCTACTATGACTATTGTTGTGTTGATATTTTGCTTTATTGCAGAATCACATGCGCATCAGTTAACGTTCTGGGAAGAAGTGCGGGAAGAGTTCAGAGACGTTGTTTCAACCCACAGCGACTTGCCAGACACCATTGTCTTTTATGACAATAACGGGAACATGCAAGTATTTGTAGACGCGAGGATTGCCGCAAGTCGGAAGACAATCCAAGTTGAGCAAGAAAAACCCGCCTCACCTACTCCTAGAGGATTTGCGAGCCACATGGCTCAAAAGCTCCTCAAAAAAACGAATTGATGAAAGAATGACCATTTTTTCCATCAATTTACAGGACACGCTACTTTGCTATAGTAGAGTGTCCTTTTTTAATTTTTAGGAACTGATCTTTAGATTTAAATACCACATAAAGTTACTGAATATTTCATTCTATGCTAAAATATAATTATTCTGATTTCATCTTTTTTTATATACCATGGACATTGCACGACGAAAACCCATTTCTCATTCACAGCAGCCACCCATACATCACAGTGCAATCCGTGTGGCAAGACCACGCAACACTTTTACTACTTCTGCACAAAAAAGTGATCCGATTGAAACTTTTGATCAATACATCAAAAGAACACACATTAAAGAAAACACTGACAAAAAACCAGTAAAAAAAATTGGTAGAACAATTTTTTGGATTGCCTTTTTTGTTTTTATATCAAGCATTATCATTGCACTCTATCTTTTATACGCTAAAACCAACAGCACCTTTACAGACATGTCTGATAGCACAGAAAAACACTCAATATTTACAACGTTTTCCAATATTACAAACTCTCACTCATATGATTCTCTAGCGGGTTTTACAGAAGGGCGCATCAACATTCTCCTTCTCGGACGTGCAAATTCTCACAAATCTGGCAAAGATTTGACAGACACAATCATGCTTGCAAGCATCAACACAACTGACTATACTGTTGGACTATTTTCCCTCCCTCGCGACCTCCTCGTAGCTCATGGAAACTCTTATGGCAAGATTAATGCACTCTATCAATCAGGTTTGCGCAACAATGCTGGTGCTGATTATATCATCGATACTGTGCAAGATGTTACGGGACAAAAAATTCATTATTATGTTGTGATGGATTTTGAAGGATTTATCAAAATTATCGATATACTTGATGGTATAAATGTCGATGTACAATCACACATCAAAGATGAACGCTACCCCGGACCAGGCTACAGTTATGAAACATTTGAAGTATATCCTGGATTACAGAAATTTAACGGAGAAATAGCATTAAAATATGCACGCACACGGCATGATGCAGAAGGCGACTTCGGTCGTGCCAAACGTCAACAACAAATTCTACAAGCATCTCGCAACAAAGCATTTTCTCTCGGAACAATCGTAAATCCGATTAAAATTAGTGAAATTTTTGATGTGCTCGGTGAACATGTGCATACAAATGTTTCCCCCAATGAAATCGAACCATTCATTGCTCTTTTCAAAAAACTTGATACACAAAACATTACGACAGTTGTTGTGGATGCATGGCAACCCAGAAGCCTTCTTGTGAGTGCACGACAATTTTCCGATGGTGTACGTATTTCAGGATTATTGCCTCGCATTGGCAATTATAAAGAAATTCGCGACCGTGCAGAAAACATTTTTAATCTTAATAAAATTGCACAACGCGAAAAGGACATCCAAAACGAACAGCCAACAATCACACTCGTAAACACAACGGATGATTTTCAGATTATTCAACGCATTACTACAACATTACATTCAATTGGTTTTGAAGACATTACCATATATACACCTCCTCAAAAAAACAAAAATCAGATTTCAACACGTGAACAATCAATCATCATTGATACTACAAATGGCGCAATGCCGTTTTCTCTTGATGAACTTCTGAAAAAAATCCCGCTAGAGAAAAGTGACGAAAATGCTGCTATACTTACTGATGTACATAGTGATCTCGTAATCATGATTGGTAACAACATGAAAGAACACTATACCTACACGGAAATATCACAAGATGAAATGGAACGTGATAATAATAATATTTTAAATGCTGAACCACAACTATGAAATTAATTATCGGACTAGGTAATCCCGAAAATGAATATCGCGGAACACGTCATAACGCCGGGTTTGAATTTGTTGACCATTTTCAAGCAGAATTACAACTACCTGCCTTTGCTATGAATAAAAAATTTTCTGCTGAAATCTCTGAGGGTCATCACACCACACTTGGCAAAATTATCCTCGTAAAACCACAAACATTTATGAATAACTCAGGGTCTGCTGTACGCACAATCATCAGTTACTACAACATATCTCTTTCTGATATTATGATTGTACATGATGATCTCGATATTGAGATTGGGCATTATAAAAAATCATCCAATATCCGAGCTGCCGGTCATAATGGTGTACAAAGCATTATTGACTGTCTCGGAACACAAGAATTTACACGCATTCGTATCGGCGTTGAAGCACTTGGTGGCCGCACAGAACGAGAACAAATCCCGGGCGATGCGTATGTCCTCCAAAAATTCTCATCTGAAGAATATGCGCTGCTTTTAACTGCCATACAAGAAATTATTACTAACATAAAAAAACCGCTCTTTGATTAACAAAAAGCGGTTCCTAAATTATTTAGCTTCTTTTGTGTTTTGTGCGATCACACAACACAAGAAAAATAAACCATTATTGACTGCTGCTTCTATTTTAAACTTTTTCAACTCCTCTTGATCAACTCTGCCATCTTTGTTTCCAAAATATTGATCGATAAAATCCGGAATTGCTTTCACGACACGCTCCATCGCGCATGTGATTTTTTTATCCGAAACACCGCCACACGTCTCTCGTGAATACTCTCGAATAAGTTCTTCGGCGATTGGACTTGTCACATGGCATACGGGCTTCAATCCTTCGATCTTCTCCGTCGGTATCAGCGCGATCATATATCCTGAATCAGCGAGCTGCGTCATGACATCAATTGATTTTTGATCAATGCCATAACTTTTTGCAGGAAGGGCTAACATCAGCATGAAAATACTACTTAAAATGATTCTTATTTCCCCTCTCATCTGTACTCCTCCATCATGCATGCAAAGAATATTAAACCTTTTCTCTGTGAGGCCATTTTTGAAAAAGTTATTTTTTCTTCTATGCTTAATCTCCCATCATGATTTCCGATATATACCTCAATGAAATCAGGTATTGCTTTCTTAACAAATTTAACAGCGCATCTCATTTTTTCTGCATGCTTTTCTTCACTGCATACCTCCTGTGCAAACTGATAGATGATCTTTTCTGCCTGTGGATTTGCCACATGTTGACAGACATGCAAAGATTTTTCAGACTCATTTATTGAAATCATAGAATCTTTTTCTAAAGCACGTAGCTTGTTGATCACTTCTATTGCTCCTAGATCCGCACCAAAACATTGCACAGATATTCCGCAACATATCACCAAGAGAAAAGCTATACTGATATTTTTTTTTACCATTACAATTTTCCTTTCTTAAATTTTTAAAGAATATCATTATATATACGAACACAATACCGCCTACAGACATATAGTTCATTATGAAAATTGGCTATACTTGTAGTGACATCTTGGTAAGGAGGAGAGAACCGCAATGACCCTCTTCTGTAGACGAAATTGTAATCATATATTATGCTGAATGATGATACATAATAACAAATTTTCTTCCATATGTCAACATCCACACATTCATTACCTGACCTCATGTATATAAATGCATTCAATCATCTAACTGGCGTTGGTTCACACAAACTCCATGTACTTAATCAATATTTTAACTGCTTTAAGGATGCATGGTTTGCTGATCACACTATGCTTGTTACAGCTGGGTTATCTAAATCTCTTGTAATACAAATAATTGAGCAGAGAAAGAAAATTAACCCAGAAATTGAATGGGATAAATTACAAAAAAATAAAATTAATATCATCACGCATCATAATCCGTTATTCCCAAAACAACTACATGACATTACCAATCCACCATTTTGTCTCTATGTGCGTGGCGATGCCACTGTATTAAATTTGCCATCTGTCGCAATTGTTGGATCTCGCAAGATTAGCGATTATGGTATTCGTGCGACCACCGTATTTGTACATGATCTTGCACATGCAGGTATTGTTATTGTATCAGGACTTGCACTAGGAACAGACATTACTGCCCATCGCGCGGCACTTACAAATAATGGCATCACCATTGCTATTCTCGCTGGTGGCATAGACGACATGTCCATTGCTCCGCGTTCGCATATACACATAGCAAAACAGATCATTGATCACGGGGGTGCACTCATATCAGAATATCCCCTATCAACTAAACCAACACGTGGCACATTTCCCGCACGCAATCGCATCATGGCAGGACTCACACAAGCAACGATCATCATCGAGGCCGGAGAGAAGTCAGGCACACTCATCACTGCTGCATATGCATCTCAATTTAAGAAAAAATTATTTGCCCTTCCAGGTTCTATTTTCGCCCCACATGCTTACGGACCAAACCACCTTATTCGCAATGACATTGCAAAACCAATTTTCTCAAGTAATGATGTTCTAGCTGTATTCCACAAAGAACACAAAAACGTAGCACAAAAAATTACACCAACGTTTGTAAATGAGGATGAAAAAAAATTGTTCAACATTATCAACAAACATCCAGACGGTATCCAAATCAATCATCTCATCAAAGAATCGTCACGCGATGCAAATACCGTTTCTAGCACACTAACAATACTTGAAATCGATGAGTATATAAAGAATATTGGGAATCAAACATACGTATCAATAGTTTAAAGTTAAATCTAATGGTTTGTAAAGTGATAAATTTTTTAAAAAAAACCGTCAGGATAGAATCGCTATCAAGACGGTTTTGCCATTAAACAATTTGTTGTAAAACTGCTTAAAAGATGTACTTCTTTTTATATGTGATGCATGAGCATTTCTGCAAAATCCTCATCACAATCCATACACACATATGGAACACCTCCATTATCCATAAGGGATTTTATACTCGTTTCTTCAACCTCACTCAACTCACAATCGTCTACACTGGCAAGATACATCAGTGCATCCATGTGACGCATGTCACATTGATATTGATGCTGCGCAAACACCTCAACTTTTTCCCATAGACTACTGTTTTTCTCCACAGGAATTTGCGTATGTGCATCTATTATTTCCGTTATCAGCGGAAATCCTGCATCAAAGTGCGATTTTATCTTCTGACACTTTGTGCATTTTTTGGACACGGGAATCAATGTTCCATCCTTATAATACACAGAATATTCTCTACCTTCACATGCCACTTCAAGTTTTACTTCCATTCACAACTCCTTTTTGGTTTTTTTCACTAATGAACAGCATTAATACTTCTTCGTGTGTTATATCAAATTCAAATATTTTTGTCAATCACTAAATATTATCATTATTTCTGTAAAATTTGACAAATTGTTGTTTTAATTGTATTTTTTGTAAGAAATTGCAAATTGTACATTTCAACATTATTATTACTCACTACTTACTAATATATTAATCTACTAAATGTCATGAAACTTCTCATCGTAGAGTCCCCATCTAAAACCAAAACAATCAAGAAATATCTCGGAAAAGGCTATACGGTGACATCTAGCATCGGTCATATTCGTGATCTCCCAAAATCCAATAAAGATGCTATAGATATCGAGAACGGCTTTGTCCCTCGGTACGTCACCTCAAAAGACAAGGAAAACGTTGTGGCCGATCTTATCAAACTCGCAAAAAAAGCAGATGAGATTTGTCTTGCAACCGACCCTGACCGTGAGGGGGAAGCAATCGCGTGGCATGTTGCTGAAATATTGAAAGATGCAGGTATCCCAAAAAGCCGAATGAAACGTATCACTTTCCACGAGATCACCGAATCCGCAGTCAATGAAGCAATGCTCCATCCAAGAACGATTGACCAAAACCTTCGTCGCGCACAAGAAGCGCGACGCGTACTTGATCGTCTCGTAGGATATGATCTTTCAGGTATTATTTGGCAAAAAGTCCGCTATGGTCTCTCTGCTGGCCGTGTACAATCCCCTGCTCTCCGCATTCTCGTAGAAAGAGAAAAGGAGATCAAAGCATTTATTCCAGAAAAATATTGGACACTTTCTGCAGATTTTCATACAAAAAATAAGGATATGCTTACGTTGACATGTAAAGAAGAGCCACGCGATCCCAATGAGGCAATACGCATTGCCAAAGAAGCACAAAAAGGCGCATGGCACGTAACAGAAGTCAAAGAAACCACACAAAAACGTCATCCGTACGCTCCGTTTACAACATCTACTCTACAACAGGCTGCATCTTCTCGTTTAGGATTTTCCCCGTCACGCACAATGCAAACGGCACAAAAATTATATGAAGCAGGTTTTATCACATACATGCGCACAGATTCTACAACACTCTCTCAAGATGCTCTCACATCGATTAAAAAGGAAATCATAAAGACTTTTGGTGCTGATCACCATGAACTCCGCATTTACAAAACAAAAAGTAAAAATGCACAGGAGGCTCATGAGGCTGTCCGTCCATCTAATATCAGTGTCACACATGCGGGCGCAACACCAGATCAAAAACGCTTATATGAACTCATTCGTGCACGTACACTCGGATCACAAATGATTGATGCCGAAATGAAAAAAACGAAAATTATTGCAAACATTACTACTGGCATGATTCCAGATTTTTCTGTCACAGGATCACGCATACTTTCTCTCGGATGGCTCAAAGCAGATCCTGCAGCAAGAAAAGATGATACAGAAGTTCCAAAAGTATCCGTCGACGAAAAATTAGCACTTCTCGATTTCCACAATGATGAGAAAGAAACCCTCCCTCCACAACGGTACAGTGAAGCAGGACTCGTCAAAGAACTAGAGAAGCGCGGCATCGGACGACCGAGTACTTATGCATCGATCATCCGCACAATCCAAGTCCGTGGTTATGTCGATAAAGAAGGACGTTCTCTCAGACCGACAGACACAGGGGAAGTCGTCAGTGATTTCCTCAGTGAACATTTCGCGACATATATCAGTGACACATTTACCGCAGAAATGGAAGATGAACTTGATGAGATCGCACGAGGTGAACGTGATTATGTCAAGACACTCTCTGATTTTTATAAACCTTTTCACAAAGACGTGAAGTCCAAAGCAAAACTCGACAAAGCAACTGATCTCGGTGATGCAGAGGCACATCACATCTGCCCAAAATGTAGCGGACCAATGATCATCAAGCTTGGTAAAAATGGGAAATTTCTCAGTTGTCAAAAATTCCCTGACTGTGACGGTGCACGTACAATCGATGGTAAAGAAATGCAAGGACCTAAAGAAACAGGAGAAAAATGTCCCAAATGTAAAGATGGCAAACTCGTGGAACGCGAAGGTAAGTTTGGGAAATTTATTTCATGTCACAATTATCCAAAATGTAAATTTATCAAAGAAGATCCTGAGGAAGCTGCAAAGAAAAAAACCGGAGTAAAATGCCCACTTTGCGGCAAAGGTGAAATGATGGAACGAAAAGGACGATTCGGCATCTTCTTCAGTTGTACAGAATATCCAGAATGTAAAAACGCAATCAAAACCAAACCGACTGGCAAAATCTGCACATATAAGCGTGATGACAAAGACGGTCAGAAATGTGGTGCTCTCATGATGGAGGGTACTAAGACAATTCCAGAACGATGCAGTGATAAAACGTGTCCAAATCACCGTCCGGATAAACTACAAAAAAATTAAAGAAATAATCTTCATCTCATCAGAGAATTATCCCTCTATTGAGCTATTTGATGTCTCACTATCAGGATAATCACATAAAAAAAGTCATCAATTGCTCCCCTGATTAGCAGGTTTACAACTAATGACTTTATGTCATCTACACTGTACTTGGTGGAAAATATCGCACTATTTCCATAAACTCTATTGAGAACGGTTTTGCTGCATCATCAATTCTTTTTGCTGCATAAATCTCCCGACGCTCACCATCATCACATGACGTAATAAACTCGGCAAGCTCCCGCATAGATTCTCTTGTCGGAGCGTGTATTCCTGTTGCTAATCGAATGATGTTTCTCGGCAGCTCTAGACATATTGTTGCCGTTGGGTCTGAAATGGTTTTAAGATTTCCATTTTGATCTAGAGTCGCAATGATTGGTCTCACACCAGAACGTACGAATGCGATACCTTCCGGAAAGAGATCTTTACAAAGATTTAAGAAAAATAACATCATGTTTTCTGTAACCTGCTCACCAGAAGGTGCAAGTATAATCTTCATTTTCTATTCCTTCTTGTCAAATTTATTGGTTAAGAACTTACGCCGTACATATCGTATTCACATCACAACGCACAAATATATAATAAAAATTATTTTATGTCAACCAATTAACAAAATAAAACATGTTATATCATTATAATATAACATGCTCTGCAAAAAATCATTATTAATATGGCGGAGGACTATCATTAATACATGGTGTGATGTCACAATAATCACATGCATCTGTCTTATCATAGAGACAGAGGACATCTGCTGCGGACAACTCTTCTTCATCGGCTTTTTCCATGGCTACCTCAGTTGAAATTAATAAAAACCAAAAACGAACTCTCCCACAACAAAAGCATACACGATATATGAGATTGTGCAAATACTCTCACAGTCATCTACCTGATATAAATGACTACAAGACATTTTTTACAGGCGCAAAACTCCTTCTATGAATTGGGGTTGCACCATATTTTTGAAGTGCTTCCATGTGGATCTTTGTACCATATCCTTTATGTCCGCGAAATCCATAATCTGGATATTGATTATCATATTTTTTCATCATCGTATCTCGTGTCACTTTTGCGATGATAGACGCTGCTGAGATTGACCTGATCTTTTGGTCGCCTTTTGCAATACACATTTGTTCTCTTGTAAAATTTGGGATACGCTGATTGCCATCGATGAGCACGATCATCTTTTCTGCATTGAGATATGCCCCCGAATGATCTAGTATTTTTTCCAGATCAGTGACTGCTTTTTTCATCGCGAGAAATGTTGCTTGCAAAATATTGATTCGATCGATCGTATCCGGCATACTCATACCAATACCGACATAAAAATGTTTTTGTATGAAATCATAAATCTCTTCACGTTTTTTTTCACTAAGAAGTTTTGAATCTCGTACATAGCGCCACTCCTTTTCTATCGTATCATCACATGTAAAACATGCGACATCTTTGACGACACATGCAGCAGTTACGACTGGTCCAGCTAGAGGTCCTCGTCCCACTTCATCGATCCCGATAATTATATGATACCCTATTCCGAGCAATTCTTTTTCTTTTTCAAACGTTGCAATTTTCATTATTCCATTCTATACTAATATGTCGGTATATAGCAATGGTAATCGTTTTTTAAAATTTCATATTCAAAAGCAGAGGTGTGTTCATGAGCAAATCAAAATATTTGCCGTACAAAGATTTGATTATTTCTGGTGAACTGTCATCACGTGATATCGCTCAGATGATCGGCGATGGGTGTACAGCTTGCTCTGTGCGTTCAGCTCGAAGGCGATTTTTGAAACCGAAAATTCATTATACATCTGTCAAAACTTGGCGGAAAAAAAATCCACAAAGAGCACGAAAAATCTACAATGACTACATTGCACAGTCACATGAATTTGCTGTGAACAATCGTGCACCATGGTCAACACCGGATGAAGAATTTGCCCTATCAACAGAATATACGGGTATGGAAATAGCGCATGCTCTTGGTAGGAGTTTATCAGCCGTATACCGCAAACGAAATCTCCTGCGAAAACAAGCGTAACACGAGTTCAGAAGTCTTATACGGAAGTGGTCAACGATGTATCACTTCCTTTTTTTTATGATTTTTATGATACTATCACACGCTACTTATACATATTTTCTCTATCACATTCTTGCAACAAATTAAAGCTATGTGAAAAAATAGCCGACTTTATCTACATTCATCCTTAAACTGCCTCTACACATCACAATCAGTACACAATCTTACTCCACCAACATCGCTCGAGAGAGGTTAACACTCTCCAAAGAATCGTATATACATCTTTCCCAGCAAATATCTCTTTTAAAATGCTTCAGGTTGAAACAGTTGATTTTTCTCATATTTCCCTCTTCTATTTTTTATGTGCTACAATATTACTACATCTATTTGCTACTTACTTCTCAATTTTAGACTATGTCATTCACACATCTCCACGTTCATTCTGATTATTCTCTTTTACACGGTCTTGCCAAAATCGACGATCTTTTGGACGCTGCAGAGAAAAATGGCATGAAAGCGATGGCTCTTACTGATAAAAATGCCGTTTACGGTGCGGTGGAACTATCAGTCAAAGCTAAAGAACGAGGAATTAAGCCAATTATCGGAGCAGAAATTCTCGTTGCGCCTGCGGGCATGGATCATCAAACTGCATCACCGCAATCCCGCAAAGTCAATCAACTTGTCTTATTGGTACAAAATGAAATTGGTTATAAAAATCTTCTCAAAATAATTACAATTGCTCACTTGGACGGATTTTATTTCAAACCACGTGTTGATTATGATGTTCTCCGCAAATATTCTGAAGGACTCATTGCACTCTCGGGCAATGGAGAAGGAGAAGTCAGTGAATTTATTGCACATGATGGAATCGACAAAGCAACTGAAAAAGCACTTCTCTATAACAATATTTTTGGTCAAAATAATTTTTACCTTGAGTTGCAAGATCATCCTGATCATCTCCCACAACTAAAAATCAATAACGGACTCAAAAAAATTAGCAAAAAAACCGGTATTCCTCTCGTTGTATGCGGAGACGTTTATTATATTAAAAAAGAAGATCGTGACATCCATGATGTCCTCTTGTGCATCCAATTGAATCGCAAAGTCAATGAAGGCGATCGTCCGACATTGAAGCATTTTAATTTATCTCTTCGTACAGAAAAAGATCTTCGTGTAATTTTTGCTGACGTGCCAGAAGCCATCGATAATACTGACATCATCGCACAAAGATGCACATTTGAACTCGAGCTCGGTCACACGAAATTACCATCCTTTCCTCTCCCAGAGGGCAAGACTGCTGACGAACATCTCCGTGACATCTCGGAAATTGGGCTTAAAAAACATTTTAGCGACAATATTACAAGCCTCCAAAGACAACGCATGAATTATGAATTGGATGTTATCAAAAAAACTGGTTATGCTTCATACTTCCTTATTGTCCAAGATTTCGTCAACTGGGCTAAAAATGATGGCATCGTCGTAGGACCTGGACGTGGAAGTGCTGCAGGTTCATTTGTATCGTATCTCACTGGTATCACCAACATAGATCCCATCGAATATAAGTTACTCTTTGAACGATTCCTCAATCCTGAGCGTGTCTCCATGCCCGATGTTGATATGGATTTTGCTGATGATCGACGCGATGATGTACTTGCTTATGTTCGCAAGACATACGGCGCTGATCACGTCGCTCAGATCATTACATTTGGTACTATGGCTGCCCGTGCTGCTGTGCGTGATGCGGGTCGCGCACTCGGATTTGCATATATCTTTTGTGATCAAGTTGCTAAACTCATCCCAGAGCTGACATCAATGGACAAGGCTCTTGCAGAAGTGCCAGACTTTAAACGCCTTCACAAAGAAAATAGTGACGCACGCGAACTCATCGACACTGCACATCGACTTGAGGGTCTCTGTCGACATTCATCAGTACATGCATGTGGCGTGGTAATTACTGACAAACCTGTCGTAGAATATACTGCTTTGCAACGAGTTTCAGGAAATGATGAAGCAACTGTCACACAATATGCATCAAGCACCAAATTTTCCGCAGTAGAAAAGATTGGCCTTCTCAAAATGGATTTTCTCGGACTTAAAAACTTAACAATTATTCAAAACACCCTTCGCATCGTCAAAAAAATCCATGGTCAAAAGATCGACATCGAGAAAATTCCTCTTGATGATGCAAAAACGTACACACTCCTCCAAGAAGCTCATACCACGGGCGTATTTCAATTGGAATCTAGTGGTATGAAAAGATATCTCAAAGGTCTAAAACCAACTGTACTTGAAGATATCATCGCTATGGTTGCTCTCTATCGGCCGGGTCCGATGGAATGGATTCCTGATTTTGTCGATGGCAAACATGGCAAGAAGAAAGTTACATACCTTCATCCCAAACTTGAAGCAATCCTCGCTGATACTTATGGCGTGGCAGTTTATCAGGAGCAAGTTATGCGTATCGCGCAAGATCTTGCTGGTTTTACATTAGGTGAAGCTGATATTTTGCGTAAAGCTATGGGGAAAAAAATTCTCAAACTTATCAAAGAGCAAAAAATTAAATTTGTAGAAGGTTGCGTCACACACGGCGTGAAAAAAGAAATTGCAGAAAAAGTTTTTGCATTCATTGAACCATTTGCTGGTTATGGATTTAATCGCTCACATGCCGCATGTTACGGCCTCATCGGTTATCAAACTGCGTATCTCAAGGCACACTATCCTGCAGAATTTATGGCAGCACTCATGACATCTGACCAAGGAAACACTGATCGTATTGCAATTGAAGCTGCTGAGTGTCGTGAAATGGAAATCACAGTACTTCCTCCAGACATCAACGAGAGCTTTCAAGAGTTTGCAGTAATCTACACTGAAGATGACGCTGAAAAGAAAAGCCCTCGCATTCGTTTTGGACTCAACGCCATCAAGAATGTCGGTCGCCCCATTGCCAAAGAGATTGTCGCTGAACGCAAGCGAAATGGTAAATATAAAGATCTTACTGATCTCTGCTCACGCGTTGGCTCGAGAGATCTCAATAAAAAATCGGTGGAAGCATTAGCAATGGTTGGTGCATTTGATAGTTTTGCAAAACGTGATGATATTTTAGCAAGCAGTGAAAACATCCTTATATTTATCAAAGAGCTAAGAACACATTCCAAGTCAAATCAGGATTCACTATTTGGCGCGTCTCTCCTTTCTCGCGCAGAAATTAAAATTAAAAAAGGCATTGATTCTGGCAAAAGACAACACCTTGCATGGGAAAAACAATTAATGGGACTCTATATTTCAGATCATCCTTCTAATGAGTATCGAGATTTCCTCGATTATATGTGTACACCTCTCCACGAGCTCAATAAAGAAAATGCAAATAAAATGATCACGATTGGTGGCATTGTCATTGCAGTAAAAATCATATTGACAAAAAGTGGAAAAAATATGGCATTTCTCACATTGGAAGATGGAAAAAGCACAACAGAATGTCTCATATTTCCCAAAATGCTCGAAGCGCATAAAGATCTCCTCACTGAGGGTCGCGCCATCGTGCTCAAAGGTAATCTTTCTGATAAAGATGATGAGCTCAAGTTCATCGCTAATGAGATCGAGGAAATCGCTGCTGAAAAGAATGACTATGCAAAAGACATTATGTCCACACGCAAAAAATATGGAGACACAAAAGAAAAACGTGCACAGATGAAAAAAGAAAAAAGTGCAACGATTAATAAAACAAAATTATTCATCACTTTGCCAGACGATAGCGCACATGACGTAATCACTCACATAAAATCAATTCTTGATCATTGTGATAAAGGTGGTGTGACGATTTTTCTCGTGCACAATGGTCAAAAAATGAAAACCTCATATGTAATTGATTACACGGAAAAATGTGCTTCGCAACTGCATGAATTTATTGATTCGTCGGCAATCATACATGAAAAATAGCTTTTTTGACACTAACGTTCGATTATAGCATATTTCGTGTAATATGTCAATACTTGACACTGTCTTAGAATGTGACACAATAACAGTACAATATAATACAGATGTTGATATAGCCTCACTATCTATGGAGTCTGCGCAGAAACTGCACGCGTAAGTTGCATATAAAGAGCGCCCACAACAAATATCGGGAAACTGAGTGGAACCGCCCTTCTCACTGGAGGGTCTCAGTAACACGCATTTCATTTTTTGTTGTAGACGCTTTTTAATTTTTGTCACAACAAAATTGATCTCTGTATTAGCAGACAAGTGATATCATCACCTCCTGCTTAATATAATAATCTATTAATCGAAAAACCATATGTGTAGCACACACGATCACGCAAGTGAACTTTCACAAAAAAGACATTCTGCAGCCCATCTCTTAGCTATGGCAGTACATGACCTCCGTCCTGATGCGCGATTTGGCATCGGACCAGTAATCGATGATGGATTTTATTATGACATCGAATCATCTCAACCTATCACCGAAGCTGATCTCAAGCAACTAGAAAAAAGAATGAAAAAATTCATTGGACAGAAAATACCATTTGAACGATCTGAATTATCTATTGCTGAAGCGAAAGAAAAATTTACATCCCTCGATCAAAAATACAAAGTCGAAATTATCAGTGACTTAGCACTTACAGGAGAAAAAACAGTATCACTATTTACCTCCAAAGATTTCGACGATCTGTGTCGTGGACCCCATGTGAAAAACTCTGGAGAAATTGATGCATCTGCACTCAAAATCACTCGTCTTGCTGGTGCATATTGGAAAAGTGACGAAAAACGTGAGCAACTTACGCGCATCTACGGCATACTCTTTGACTCAAAAGAAGAATTAGATATCCACCTAGCTCGCATTGAAGAAGCAAAAAAACGTGATCATCGGAAGCTCGGCAAAGAGCTTGATCTTTTCACTTTTTCAGATCTTGTCGGTGCTGGACTTCCTCTTTTTACTCCAAAAGGCACGCTATTGCGAGATTTGATTGTTGATAAAATTCAGAATCTTCAAAAAAAGTTTGGTTATCAAAAAGTTACTATCCCACACATCACAAAGAAAGAACTTTATATGACATCCGGACACTGGGATAAATTTGGTGATGAACTCTTCAAAGTTAAAGGGCAATCAGACCAAGAATTTGTCATGAAACCAATGAACTGTCCACATCACACGCAAATTTTTGCATCAAAACAACGTTCGTATCGCGATCTCCCAGTACGTTTTATGGAAACGACCATGGTCTATCGTGATGAACAAGCGGGAGAGCTACTTGGACTATCTCGCGTACGATCGATTTCTCAAGATGATGGACATGTATTTTGTACGCCTGATCAGATCGAAGCTGAAGTAGGGGGTATTGTATCAGTGATCAAAGATTTCTACACCTCACTTAATATGTTCAATGATGGTGACTATTGGGTATCCGTATCTGTACGTGATTCGAAAACACCAGAGAAGTATCTCGGAGACCCACAAAAATGGGATCGTGCAGAGGAAATTCTTGAGTCGATTGCAAAAAAAGAAAAATTGCCTTACAAAAGAGTAGAGGGTGAAGCTGCATTTTATGGTCCTAAACTGGACTTCATGTTTCGTGATGCAATCGGCCGAGAATGGCAATTAGCAACAGCTCAGCTTGACTTCATCATGCCAGAGCGATTTAAATTGGAATATACTGATGAAACTAATACAAAACAAACGCCAGTCATGCTTCATCGTGCAATCGCCGGCTCATTGGAAAGATTCCTTTCAGTGATTATCGAGCATTTTGCTGGAGCATTTCCACTGTGGCTTTCACCAGTGCAAATTGCCGTAATCCCTGTCTCCGAAAAGTTTTCTGATTATGCACAAAATGTAGTTGATCAATTGCGAGACAAAGATTATCGTGTCGATCTCTACGGTGAGTCTGATTCACTCGGCAAACGCATCCGCCGTGGACAAAATGAGAAAGTACCTTACATGCTTGTTGTCGGTGAGAAAGAAGTGACTGATAAAACCGTAGCCGTGCGCTCACGTGACAATGGTGATCAAGGCGTTGTGACTGTAGAAGAATTTCTTTCTCAGATTACGTAAATTTACAAATAAAAACACGCACATTTTTTTGTGCGTGTTTTTACTTATTTAATTTTTATAAATAAAAAGCAGCAAATGATGACCATTTGCTGTTTACATCTCCTCATGCGACAATATGTGTTATTTGCACATGTCCATCATCATGAGTACATCTTTGTCCCAAAGAAACATAATTTTGTTCTTCACCTCTTTGGGTCATTATATTAATTTGCTCTGTGCCAGAGTTATATGTGATGCTCTGACACGCTCCTATCATCATAATATGCCGATCTATCCAATGACCAGCACGCCATGTACGAACTGTTCGTTGCACAAGAATCTCTCTCTGAAAGTTCTTGCCAAAAACGATAATTTTTTTCGCCACATGTGTTTGCGTGATAAAGGTGATTTTTTCGATCTTTTCTCTGTCCATCAATCCCCCATTTCTTTTGTATTGCTTTTTTGAAAAAATTAATGTACTATGAACGAATATTATAACACCTTATGAACAAAAAGTCAATAACTATTATTGGACCCACAGCATCCGGCAAATCACGCATGGCAATTCTGCTTGCGCAGGAACTTGGTGGTGAGATTATTTCTGCAGATTCACGCCAGATCCATCGTGATCTCTCGATCGGCACAGGAAAAGAGCCTGGAAAAATTGTACAACAAAAAGGTCATGTGTCATGTACACAATATGCATACATATCAGATGACGTTCCTCATTACATGATCGACATCGTTCACCCAAATACCCCATACAATGTCGCGAAGTATGTCAAAAAATCGATACGAATTCGTGAGAATATTTGGCGTAGAAACAAAATACCGATTGTGTGTGGTGGTACAATGTTTTGGGCACAAGCATTGATCGAAGGTCAAACGTTCCCTGCTGTGTTACCAAATAAATTATTACGTCAATCATTGAGCAAACTTTCACTAAAAAAACTTCTAGCAATACTCACGAAAATTGATCCATTATATGCACGTAAAGTTGACGTCAATAATCCTGTGCGAATCATTCGTGCAATTGAGATCGCTCAAACGCTTGGAAAAGTTCCTGAACATGTATCACACAAAATTGATCCTAAAGATCATCTCATCTTCGCAATCATATTTTCACGACCTGTATTGCATGAAAAAATCGAACGTCGGATGAATTTATGGTTCTGTAATGGCATATTTGATGAAATTATCAATGCACATCACACACTCCATGTGCCATGGAAACGCTTAGAGAGCTTCGGATTGGAATACAAATGGTGCACACGTTTTGTGCGTGGGTTAATCACATTTGATGACATGCGTAATCACATTATACATGACCTTAAACAGTACGCTAAAAGACAAGAAACGTGGATACGCCGCTGGGAAAAACAAGGTGCACCAATCCAGCGTATTACATCAATTACTGAAGCGCATACTCACATCAAAAAATTTCTAAAAAAATAAATATTACTATGCTAAAAAAAATCATTCGAAAAATTGCACTGTATATTTGCCTGCCTATACTTCTTATTTTTTTGATCAGTACATTTTATGTTGCACACTACTACACACGTGCCGATACAGAGCCAAAAGACTGTGCAGTCGTCTTTGGTGCTGCTGTATGGAAAGATGATCAGCCATCACATGCTCTCTATGATCGCACAGTTACAGCGATCGAACTCTATAATGAAAATCTAGTAACATGTCTCGTATTTTCCGGGGGACCGTCACGTTATGGAGCGCGAGAAGTCGATGTGATGCGGAATATCGCATCTGAATACAACGTGCCAGATGTAGTCATCATCAATGATCATAACGGACTCGATACGCAAGCGACAATTCAAAACTTAGATCCTACAAAGAGTTATATTTTTGTATCCAATGATTTCCATCTTGCACGCATCGCGTTGCTTGCACATCAATATAGCATCAAAGATTTTTCTTTGCATCGCGCGACATACTATCGCGGTCGTTACTTCAAAGAACCACAATTCTTTCTACACGAAGTGATCGGGACAATCTATTATTTTTTTCATCTTGATCATATTATCTAGACAAAAAAGCGCAATGTTGTATTTTGTCCTACATTGAGATTTAGTGATTTTCTTATTCTTAGTGAAGCTTCTTTTGTAGAATTTCCATAACCATTTGTGGATTTGCTTTACCGCTAGACGCTTTCATCACCTGTCCCATGAGGTATTTAATGGCGCGATCTTTACCTGCTTTATAATCATCCACAGATTGTGGATTATCAGCGATTACTGCATCAACATGTGATTCTAACTCACCGCTATCTGATACTTGTGCCAAGTTTTTTGATTCAATGATACGACTCGGATCATGTTCTTCTCCATAATACATTTCGGATAGCACCGTCTGTGCTGCAGAAGAATTGATTGTTTCATCAGCAATAATTGACATTAGTTCTGCAAAATTTTCTGCTGAAATTTTCATCTCTGTAATTTTTTGTCCCTCTTTCACAAGAAATTTTTGGATCTCACTTACGAGATAATTTGCTGCGAGTTTAATTGCCTTCACTGAGTCAGCTTTTAATTCACCAGATTCTTTTTTTTCATTAATCTCACTTACAACATTTTCAAAATAGTTTGCCGTATCGATATCTGATGTAATAACACTACAATTCTCTTTGCTAAGATTGTATTCTTCAGTAAAACGCTTTTCTTTTTGTGCTGGAAGTTCTGGCAATGTTCGACGCAATTCTTCTACATACTCATCACTAAAATTCATCGGAGGAATATCTGGTTCAGGAAAATATCGATAATCATGAGCATTTTCTTTTTTCCTTTGTGACACAGTTTTGCTTTTTATATCATCCCATCCACGTGTTTCTTGCACGATGATTTCATTATTATTCAATGCCTTTGTCTGCCGTGCGATCTCATAATCAATTGCCTTTTCTACAACCTTGAACGAATTGAGATTTTTTACTTCCACTTTCTGACCACTTAATCGATCTGTACCGTCTTTAAATAGTGAAATATTGACCTCACAACGCATTTGTCCTCTCTCCATATCCGCATCTGCGATATCAATATAACGAAATATCTGTTGAATCTTTTGACAAAAGATTCGTGCTTGTGCACCTGACGTAATATCTGGCTCTGTGACGAGCTCCATGAGTGGTACACCTGCACGATTAAGATCAATAAGTGAATACGACGTCCCTGCAGGATGCGATGATTTCCCCGTATCTTCTTCCATGTGAATACGTGTAATCCCAATTTCCTCTTCTCCCACCGTAATCTTGCCGTTTTCGCAGAGCGGCATGTCATATTGTGAGATCTGATATCCCTTTGGTAAATCGGGATAAAAATAATTCTTCCGATCGAATTTACTCTTGCGTGCGATCTCACATCCGAGTGCAAGGCCTGCCTTTTGCACAAACATGATTGCTTGCTTATTTGGCACAGGCAAGCTGCCAGGTTGCGCTGTCGTTATAGGATCGATCGAGACATTTGGCTCATTCTCCATGCCGAGATGATTTGGTACTGCAGAAAACATCTTTGATTCTGTTTTAAGTTCAACATGAATCTCCATCCCAATTGTTACTTTATATTTCTGTGTATTCATATAAAAAAGATTTAGTTATTAGAAACAAGAATGATTATGAATTACCAGTACTTTTTCATTCTTCATTTTTCATTCTGAATTATTATCGATTATCCCCACTGCCCCCGAGTACTCCGCGTTCTTTACGACTAAATAATTTTTCTAGATTACCCTGTGCAATATCATCCAAGGAAAGACCCATCTCAGAAGCAACTTGCGCCACATACCAGAGCACATCACCGAGTTCTTTGCCAACGTCATTTTTTTTATCTTCTGTCAAAATACCATTATCATCACGAATCGTTTTTTTGAGTTTATCAGCTACCTCGCCCGCCTCACCGACAAGTCCGAGTGTCGGATATACAAAATTCGCACCCAAATCAGGATAAAGGGCTGTTTCTCGTGATTTTTTTTGATATGTATTGAAATCCATGTGTTTGTATAAAAATGAATATTAACCCTCATATTCTATCACTTTTTTTGTAATAACAAAAGACTATGCCCTGAATAATAAAAAACCGCTATAGCATTACGCTATAGACGGTTTTGGAAATTCTACATTACTTCTACAGAACTCGCGTCAACAAGATATGCTTCCGGTGACCGTTTATCAAACGTATTCCACGGAAATTGTGTTATCATTGCTCGATGCAGCGGGATCATGACCTCACGCATAGACGGCTCCGCAGCAAGACTTGTCCGCATATGGAAAATGTGATTCCACTCATCAGCATTTGCAAAAACAATGATCTCCGTTTTACAACTGTTCGGCAATACAGTCCGTGCAGCCTGCGGTGTGGAGGTTTTGAGCAATTTCAGGTACTTCGTTGCTGTAAACTCCATCACATCCAACCAGTGTTGATACTCTGGCGTGCATTCATGAAAAAAGAACGGTTTGATAAATGTGACCAAACCATCAAACCGCTCATCACTGTATCGGCAATATCGTTGGCTTTCTTGTAAAAATGCGCACGGTCGATGACGCACTAACTCATGAGTCACGGCACGATTGACGATAAACTTCACTGCGATAAATCTGTGACGCTGCCATAGTCGCGGAAATGTGTCTTTAATCGCACCATCAAGCACTGTTAGATCAACTTTTTCGATAAGTTGTTCCATACGATTATTATCTTGCAAAACCAGATCCTCAAAAAAGATTGGATGACGTTTCGCAACGGCGTGCGCAAGACCTCTGATCAATACATCTGACGGACACATCATATATGCCTCACGGAATGCACGGATGCTACCCGTGATCAAATAACCATCCACATACTCATCAATAATCACGTATTTTGAGACTTCGCGTAATTTACGCACATCCCCCCCATCGCAATGACGTGAAACGATAACACAGCCATTTCCACGACGGAATTATGTTTATGTGTAATCATTTTTCTACATAGGTCGATTGCTGAATCAACCGTCATATCTTCTTCAGATTTATAGCAGATTCGCGCGCATATTTCAGTCCGCTCCTCTACAGACAGCAAATCAAGATATGAGAGTATCTCAGAAGACGGATCTATGATCCGATAAACCCTTTGTGCATTGTCTTTCTCATCGTTACAGCCACTCCCTAAAGCAATCTCAACACCACTCATAGTTCATCCTCCCTCATTAATGATTGATAAAAAATTGATTATTTATACCATTTTTAATCTTCACAAACTATAACTACTTCCAAATGTCAAAAAACATAATACTTGCATCAATATTGATCAAGTATATCATTTTGTCATATCACACCCGTAAAGTCAAAAAACAGGATATGCGTGATACATACCCTGCAACTCCTTACCGAAGATCAAACAAGCATACCTATGCACAATTGACCATTTCTGTACATCATAACCCAAAATGAGGCTGCCTATTTAAACGTCTGAAAGCAATATGTCAATCTGCGCATAAAGACTTTCAATATCACTGTTATTGTCGATCACAACGTCGGCGCAGTCCTTCAATCCGGCAATTTGTAATTCTGCGTCAGCTTTACTTTCAGCAACAAACTGTTCAAAAGTCTTGCCTTGATCATCAGGATTTTCACTACGTTTGATGATGCGTTCGTAGCGACTTTTGATATCTACATCGATATAGACGAGCTTGAACTCTGGCATTTGCTTGAGGAATACGATATCATCCATGCGTCGCACACCATCTACCACGATGGTATCGTTTTCATCTTTCCTTACATCTTCTGCCATCACGTGTGCAAGTGTATCTTGCCCATATGCATCACGCACAATGAAAGATAGTTTTTGCAAATTATCTCGCGATTGTTCTAAATGTAAACGATTTAACACGTCACGCAACATCGTCGAAAATCGATGTGTCGAAGCCTCTTTTTCTTGTACTAAATATTGTGCAACCGTTCCTTTGCCACTTGCCATTTCTCCTGCAAGTCCAATGATGATCTTTGCCATTACTTTGATAATTAGTAATTACTTTGCAGTAGTTCTTTTTTTCTTTGGTTTTGGTTTATCGGATTTTTGTGGAGCTATTTTCTGCAAAACCAATTCGTTTTTTGGGACATATTGCCGTAATTTCACACCTGCCATACGCATCATTACATGTGACGCTTTAAATATATCTACTTCCGCATATTTATCTGATGTATATACTACTTCAGATATCCCACTTTGTATGATCATCTTTGCACATTCATTACAAGGAAAAAGACTTATATACATACGACATCCTTTTACAGAACTATTTGCATTCATGATTGCGTTCGCCTCTGCATGCACGACATATGTATATTTTACATCCAATGTCGCACCTTCGCGTACCCATGGTATTTTATCATCATGACAACCACGTGGATGCCCATTATATCCCAGTCCGATAATGACATTATTTTGTCCAACGATACATGCACCCACTTGTGTAGAAGGATCTTTAGACCTCTTCGCGATTAACATGCTCATAAGCATAAATGTTTCATCCCAATCAAGGTATTCCTTTCTTTTGTCATGTTTCATAAAAAAATTTATTATTATTCCATGTGACTCTTCAATATTTCTTTCATCGCGTCATCTACTTGCCATAAGAGATCATCCATAGTTCCTTCATTACGTACGACAAAATCCGCTTTTGCCCCAATTGCTGGAATTGCCTTTTCTGTTTCTGCCGTTGCCTCGAATTTTTGAAATTCTTCAAATGATTGATTGTCATCAGATTTCTCACCACGACTGACAGCACGTGTCCATCGCATTTTTTGATCTGCTGTGATGTAGATAATATAATTATCTGGGAAAGAACGTATAAAATCAAGGTCCTTCATCATACGCATACCATTTACACACATAATGCCGTCATGTTGTGTGACATAACGTGCAATGCCTTGATGTAATATTTCCTCTCCGAAACGTTCCTTGAACATGAGATAGAGCCATGCCTGATCCTCTTTGGATGACTGCTCAAAAAAGAGATCAAGCGCCTTTTTAAGTGGTCGACTGAACCGTAAAAGCTCCACATCGTAACGTCTTTTGAGATAATGTGCCACTGTATCCTTGCCTCCACCGGTCTCTCCCACCAAACCAATAACGATTTTTTTATTCATAAATATCTATTTTTAATAAAAATGACGTTTTACTTGTAAATTATATAGCACCTCAACAAAAAAGTCCACGCTGTAAGCATGAACTTTTTATATCAGTAGCGAAGCTATTGAATTTTAACTGCAGGACTCATCGTAGAACAAATACTGATAGATGTCATGAGCTGTCCCTTATGCGCTTCTGTACGGCATCCTTTTACAGCGTCGATAAATGCAGCATAGTTTTGTGTGAGCTTCTCTGCATCAAATGATGCTTTACCGATCACTTGGTGGACATTGCCTGAATTATCATTTTTGAAATTTGCTTTTCCTTTTTTGAGTGATTCTACTGCCTCACCGACGTTTGTCGTCACTGTATCTGTCTTTGGACTTGGCATCAAGCCACGGGGTCCGAGTACGCGAGCGACAGGCGCAAGTTTTGGCATCATATCTGGAGTTGCTACGATCACATCTACATCCGGCAGAGTGCCTGCTTTGATCTTGTCGATCAATTCTTGTCCTCCGACAATATCTGCGCCAGCTTTTTTAGCCTCATCTGCTTTACTCTCTGTGATTACTGCTACGCGGACTGACTTGCCGATCCCATGTGGCAATGAAACGCTTCCACGCACTGCTTGTTCCCCTTTTTTAGGATCGATATTGAGTCGTACATGCACTTCGATCGATTCATCAAATTTTGCTTTGGCGTTTTCTTTGATATACACAATTGCTTCTGGGAGTGCCATCACCTCAGTCGTACGTTTTTCCATTGCACCATTGTATCTCTTGCTTCTTTTCATAATTTTTGCCGTGGTACGAGCGAGTCATGTGACTCTCCCACCATTTTAATTAATAATGAATAATGAATAATTAAGAATTGATCATTTTTAATTTCTTGATTATTTTTCTACTGTTACACCCATTGAGCGTGCTGTGCCTTCGATGATTTTCATCGCTGCTTCTACACTTGCTGCATTGAGATCTACCATTTTTGTTTCAGCGATTTCTCGGAGTTGCGCTTGTGTGATCTTTCCCACTTTATCAACTGCGGGATTACTTGAGCCTTTTGCTGCGCCAGCTGCTTTTCTGACCAATTCTGATGCAGGAGATGTCTTCATCACAAAGCTAAACGTGCGATCCTCATATACTGTGATCTCCACAGGGACGACATCACCCATACGTTCTTTTGTCGCTTCATTAAATTGCATACAAAAGTCCTGGATATTGAGACCATGTTGACCCAATGCTGGTCCTACTGGAGGAGCAGGGTTTGCTTTGCCAGCTTGGATTTGCAATTTGACAACTGTCTTGATTTTTTTTACTGCCATATTCTTTGGTAATTAGTGATTATTTATGCAAAAAATTGATTAGAGCTTCTTGATCTGTAAAAAGTCGATCTCCACAGGGGTCTCACGACCAAATACAAGTACGAGCACTTTTACTTTTCCCTTTGATTCATCGATTTCCTTGACCACACCGTCGAAATCTTTGAACGGACCATCGATAATTTTAATACTCTCTCCTTTTTTCACATCGATACGATATCGTGGCTCATTTTGACCCATTTTCTTTTTGATCGTCATAATCTCGAGAGGATCAACTGGTGTTGGTGTCGTGCCGAGACCGATGAATCCGGTGACATTTGGCGTGTTACGCACCACATACCATGATGCATCTGTTACGATCATTTGTACGAGCACATATCCCGGATAGATTTTCTCTTCTACCGTGACACGCTTACCGTTTTTAATCTTGATCTTTTTTTCTATGGGGATGATGATGTCAAAGATATAATCTTGCATATCCATGGATTCGATACGTTGACGCAAATTGCGCGAAACATTATCTTCATAACCAGAATATGTGTGCAATACATACCACGCCTTACCGTGGTGTTGAGATTGTTTTGCCATAAATATTTCTCACTTTTAATAAAATTACATTGACCTTTTAATACTACAAGATCACATTTTTGATCACACCACCAAACAAATAATCCAATAGTCCAAGAAACAGCGCAACTGAAATACTGATCACAACAACAAGTGTCGTGTATTGAATCGTTTGCTCTCGTGTAGGCCATGAAACTTTCTGCAGCTCACTATATGCCTCTCGTAAAAATTGCTTGATTTTTCCCATATTTTTTGGATTTTAAAAAGCCCCCTCGGGCTCTAAATACACTTCTATAATAACGACATTTCCGTTTTTTGTCAAATTTCCATATCAGTGACCTCTTCACAGGTTGAATCTCAATAAAAAAGCCTTACGGTAAGCCGCAAGGCGTTGAGATGATTCTCAGTGTCTGGCGTTGGCGCAGGGGGGCGTTTGAATGTAAAAGTCACATCCAACCAGACACTGAGAATCTTTGAATAAATCCCCTTTCGAAGCACTTCTTAAGTGCACCCTTACTATCACCACAAAACACGCTTATCAACCAAAAATTCCTCTCATTTTTTTGGGAGTAAATTTTACTTTCTAAACTCTATAAACTTTTCTTTTTACAGAATCATTTATTGCTTGATACCGTCGCCCTCTACAAAAGATCGTTTCTCTTGATCCATGACCACATTATCTCTTTTGATTGGCATTTCGATGATGAACCGCGACCCCTTGTCCACACCATCAGATTCGATATAAATATGTCCACCTTGAGATTCAATCAAATTTTTTCCCACATACAATCCGAGTCCCGAGCCATCTGTATACACTTTAGTTGAGTCCGTTCCACGTGAAAACTTGGTAAATAGTGTCTTTATCGATTCTTCTGATATACCCATACCAGAGTCTGCGATGGTGATACGCACAACATTGCCGATTGGTTCTGCTGATACACGCACAAATCCTTGCTTTGTATATTTGATTGCATTATCCATCAAGTTGGAGATTACTTCACGCAATTTCGATTTGTCCGCAGTAATGAGAGGTGTTAATTTTTCAGATTCCATGATCGTTAATTCGAGACCCTTATCCTTTGCACGCAAGATGAACATGTCTTTGAGTTCTGATAAAATTTCCTCAACTTGCACGTTACTTTCGAGATGATAATCCAATCGTCCTGACTCGATACGTGTGAGATTGAGCATGTCTTCTACGAGCTGGATGAGTCGCTCATTGGCGAGAAAGATCTTATTAAGCGCATCATCGGTACGCTCTGCATTCGTACCGTATGCACCCTCGAGGATGAGTGAGATATATCCTTTGATCGCTGTGAGTGGCGTACGGAGCTGATGTGATGCGATAGAGATAAATTCTGATTTGGCACTATCAAGTTTCTTTAGTTCAGCGTTGGCACGCGTCAACTCTTTGGAAAAATGAATGAGTCGATCGTTCTGTTGTTCCTCGCGTTTGACGCTTTTTACAACGCCATATCCCACAAAGCACACCAAAACAAAAGCGATGCTATTAAGCACTTGATTAGTCGGATTACGGATAAAGAAAAATTGTGCTCCGATAAGGAAAATCAATGACCATACGAGAGCTTGTGCCCGCGCAAGCTTAATATCCAATGCACTGTGCTGCACAATTAGGTATGCCAGTGACGCCATAAAGATGATTATGCCAAAAAGACCATACAATTCTATGTCATATTCTCCATAATAATCTGCCAAATATCCGGCAACAAAAAAAGACAACAAAAACACTGACATGCCAAACATCAGCACAAGAATTTGCCGTTTATCATCCCTGCCTGCAAAAATATATTTTGAAATACAAAAGAAAATAATTGCAAAAGAAATTCCAAGTTCTATATAAAATATTACATCAAGAAATATTTCGCCCTCAATGGCCACACAATCATTGTAAAAAAATCCTTGTAAATGATACGTTGTTAGTGAAAAAATGACAATTAATGATAAAATCAGCGAGATAATCATCTTAACGCCAAATGATACGTCTTTTTTTTCAATAAATACATAAACAAAGTAAAAACATAGCACATAAAATAAGACATCAAAAACATTTAGAACTGCCCACGAAAACATAATCAACTCACTATTATAATTAGTCCAAACAATCAAATTTAAAATAATCCAAAGAGAGAATGTAACCGTTATGCCAAATAATATTTTACTCAATAATGACCTATTTTTAGAAAGAACAAAAAAACCCACAAACAATATTATGATTGCTGTCGGAATATGAGAATAGTACAAAAGCGTAGTGTTTTGCTGTACTGCATTATAGCACGTTTCTAAATGAGAAACAAAATTGAAATTCATATTTTTTTTATTTAATTTTTGAAGTTCACATATTTTTCAAGAACATCAGAATAACTCCACCAATATGCATCAGTTGGATCTGGCGCTAATGGAACGATTAGTGGCTTAAATCCAAAACGTTTTTGTATTTCTTGTAATGCAGGCAAAACAATTTTTTTTTCAAATCCTGCCTCCGAATCATCCGTGACAAAATTTTCAAATAATATTCCATGACACACAAAAAGTGCCACATAATATCGGTAATAATCTACTGATCGACCATGTCTCCGGTGATACCACTCTGACATATCATATATATTTTGTGTTTTATATTGGTTTCCCACAAATTCATTCAATATACGATGATGAAAGTCTACTAAGCTTTCACCTGTTATTGTATTTATATCGACAAATCTCTTTTTATCATACATTCCAAAATCAACAATTTGCACTGTATGAATTTGTCTTACATCATTCATAAACTGCATCTTCGCATACGCCATCTTGTCAGTATTCATTGTAAAAAACTTGTCATGAACATATTCCAAACTAATTGGCTCAAGAGCAACTTTTTTTGAAAGCTCTAAAAAATACATAAATTCATTGTCAGGAGATGCTATGTTACGTGCCAACACAGCACGAGGCTCACTTAAAAACGGTTCAGGAATATCACCACCAAGATAGGCGCTCACCTTTTTTTTCAATTCTTCGTTTTGCCAACGTTTTTGAATTTCTAATCTCGCATCTTCAAGTGATGTATAATAATCGTGCATAAAATGTAATTTTATTTTCCTCTTATTTTACTGTACCATATTATATCACATCTTCAATTAAGAAGATATTTTTTATTTTAAAAAACATATGTTTATCGAAACAATGTCCCTCTTGTCGAATCACAGTGTCATAAGAGACAAGCGCTATACCATAATTTTAATTCATATTTTTTTATATAAATTTTTTTACATAATTTGGATAGCACCACCAATACAAATCATCGATATCCGCTTCTGGAATTGCCTGTACAATAATTGGTTTATATCCATAATATGCTGTCAAAAAATCAAATGTTGGCATGAAAACATTAATAAAGAATTTACCCTCATTTTCATTGCTTAAAAAGTTTTCAAATAAGACACCGTGAGTAACAAAAAGAGATAAATAACTCGAATAATAGCTTTTAGCATTTCCACCATGTTTTTTTAACCATGCTGAACTATCAAATAAATCCACTCAATCCTTTACAAATGCATTCAATAATCTATAATGAAATTCCACAAAATTTTCACACTTCAAAGTGTTAATATCTTTAACTTTCTTTTTTTCATATCATGATAAATCAATAATTTTTTTATAGCTAAAAACTGCCGTACCATTTACTGATCTTTTTTCAAAAAAGCCCTTTTGCCAAACACATTTTATCCTCATTTGTTTTAATAAATAAATCATCTAAATATTCCCATCCCAATGGGCTCAGATTTATTTTTTTGATATAGCTAAAAACCTCAAAAATTCCAAATTCGGCGAAATAATATGACGGAGCAAAACAGCGCGAGGTGCTTTCAAGAATGGCTGGAATATCATCGTTTAAATACTTATACACTAGTTTTTTTTAATTCCTCATCCTGCCAGCGTCTCTGAATTTCAGTTTTTGCATCTTCTATTAATGCATAAAATTCTTTCATGACATTATTTTAGTTTATACCCGCATCAATCTTTTCCTGCAAATACCATTGAAAATATCCATTATATTTTTTTTGTATATCAGCATTTTTCCAATCGTCATCTGTTACTTTTCCACGACAATTGGGAGCGTCACACTCACATTGAAAAGAATAGGGCTCTTTCTCGATACGAGATAAGCACATTGCGTAATCAAATGTAATTTCTTCATCTGCTTTAATATCACGCATCGCCACGAGAAATATTTGACCCTTAAAACCAGAGTTTGGATCACAACTATGGTTAACGTAACTCGCATCTTCAAGGCCTGACGCGTCTTTAATTCCTAGTATTAAATTATCACTTATTTGCACGCCTTCATCATTAAATTCCTCTGGCAACATTAGCTCTTCATCACGCGTAATTACATATCCACCAAAAACTGAAATTAGATCGTCTTTGACAATAGATTTCGTCGCATAAATTCCATTACCCGTATTTGGAGTTTTTCGCATTTCAACACTTGGATTTATCTAAGAATAAGTTCTCTTTTGCATACAAAAAATATATACTCTCTTAATTCTTTTTGAATTATATCATACTTATGCTTTATGTAATACTATTAAATTTTTTATTAAACCATAATAATTGATAACTTAAAAGTAAATCATATTTTTCCGTACTTACACTTTAAAAAATTAAAAGAGGTATGTGTTTTATAAAAAACATATACCTCTCATACATCTCAGAACCATGTCATAATACGTTCAATAAACGTATTATGCCCAACAGTGTACAACCATGTCCAGAATGCACCTTGTACAGCACTCAGAACTATGGCAATTATGATCATGCTGGATTTAGTTCGCAGCTCGTTTTTGTAAAAAATAACGATTTGCTCCGGACCATCCCATACTACACCGACTACATGCTGGACGATTCTGTAAATCCATCCAGCGACATGATTGTGCTCGTAAACTCCATCATGTGCTCGCCGATGTGCTTCCCCCCATGTGAGATCTTTACCAGATTTGAAACATCCATACAAAGCGCTCAGAGCAAAAACGATATCAAACAACCATACTCCGACCGTTTTTTCTGCAAATGACCAATGATATTCTACCATGTATGATACCAGCAGTGCACAGAGACCAGCAGCCCAATAATCAATGATGTCATAGAGCAAGCTCATTGCATGAAGTTCACGCACCTTAACTGTTGAGTCCTCCACATCATCATCATTGTCGATTTCATAAAAACTGGCGAGAGCAATCTGAGTGCAATTTGTGAGCCACATGATACCGACTACACATTTTGCTATCCAGGGATGGATATTGGCAATAAAATTCATCGTAATTCGAATACCATTGACCAACATACGCCAAACACTACTCTCAAAAAATTTTCCAATCAAACTCGCAACTTGTACTGCAAACAGAATTAAAATTGCAATGATCAGAATTCTTAAACCGAACTCCTGAGCAAAGTCCCACAACGCAGGGATCATATTCACAATTTTCTCAATAGTGACATATTCACCAAAAAGCAACGCACTAAGAATACAAACCACAGTCATGATCACTTTTCCCCATGACCAATTTTGAATTAGTCTTATTAAACAAAATACTACGGGGATGCTCACAAGAGCGGCACAAACTGTACTAATCAGTATACTAGGCATATCGCCTCCCTTGCCTTTCTATTGAAGGCGATATTTGGTTTTATGAGATGTAAAAGAACTACAATATATCATTATACACCATTTTTATACTTTTGTCAATCTTTTGTATGCGTCCACCCTACTTTGCACTCTTGAGGCAAATTAAGATTAAATCCTTCTGATAATATGAATTGTATCGGAGAAAGTTTGTTTTTGAAAGCGTGGTGTACTCTTCGTGTATTGTACCAAATAAGATAATCAATA
>JBBQZC010000006.1:0-68953 GCA_038208115.1 Candidatus Moraniibacteriota bacterium | reverse complement strand
ATCACATTTCGAAAAATCAAGGTTGGAAGCCTCGGCGCAAAGCGCCTCGGCATGGTATTTTTCCGCAATTTTGAAGGCATTTTTGAAATCCAAAAACAGCGTGCGGTCGGCAATGCGGAAGTTCGCAGAGCGAAGCTCTGGTCCCGCTTAGCGGGACAAACCAATCTTTTTTCTTTCGCTTTCAGCGAAAGGTTGAGCGTATTTTTTCTTGATTGCCCAAAAACTAACCCAAAAACAATATGGACAACATAAATTTACAAACCAAAAAGTTTTTCCTCTATGCCCGCAAATCCACGGACGAACCCGAAAGGCAGGTTTTGAGTATTGAAGCGCAAATTTTCGAGCTGAAAGAATACGCGCGAAAAGAAAACTTGCAGATCATCCGTGAATTTGTGGAAAGCAAAACCGCCAAAGAACCGGGGCGAGAAATTTTTAATGATATGGTCGCAGGCATAGAGAAAAACGAAGCCGAAGGAATTTTAGCGTGGCACCCTGACCGCCTTGCTCGTAATTCCATAGACGGCGGACGGATAATTTACTTGGTAGATACTGGAAAAATAACCACGCTAAAATTTCCAACTTTTTGGTTTGACTGCACACCGCAGGGGAAATTTATGTTGTCCATCGCTTTTGGGCAATCAAAATACTATGTGGATAATCTTTCGGAAAATATAAAGAGGGGTATTCGCCAGAAATTGCGAAATGGAATATGGCCCGCTTGGGCGCCGCTTGGCTATGTGAACGACAAGAATGCCCGCTGTATCGCTGTTGATAAAGAAAAGGCAAAGTATATCAAGCGGGCTTTTGAGATGTACTCAACTGGCGAATACCCCCTCGCTCAAATCCGAAAGATTATCAATTCCTTGGGCTTGGTTGGCAAGAAAGGCAAAATGCTTTCCGTCTCAAATTATCAGTACATGCTGAAAAATAAAATTTATTTTGGAATGATTGAATATAATGGAGAGTTGTATGACGGAAAGCATGAACCGATTATCACAAAGAAACTTTTTGATTCCGTTCAAGAAGTGATGGCGAACAAGAGCAAGCCGAAATCGCCGAAATTGAAACCTTATGTGTATAGAGGATTTTTCCGTTGCGGAGAGTGCGGTTGCTTTATTACTACCGAAACGCAAAAAGGTCATAACTATTTGCGATGCACCAAACGGAAAAATCCTTGCTCGCAGAGATACGCGAGAGAGGACGCCATCACTTCTCAAATAAAAAAGGAAATCAAAAAAGTTTCTTTGTCTTCCGCTTGGGTCAATGCTTCAATAGAATATTTTGAAAAAGAGAAAATGGAAATTGCCCAAGCGGAAAGCTCTTTTGCGGGAAATGCGAGAGATGAGCTTGTGCAGGTTGAAACAAAACTTGATCGTTTGCTCGATTTACAACTTGAAGGCAGTTTGTCGCAAACGGAATATGCCACCAAAAAGCACAAGCTCATTCTCGCAAAAAAAGATTTTCAGGAGAAAATCCAGTCTTTTGAGCGAAAGAGCAATAATCGGTTCGAACTTGCCATTGCCTTTCTAATAGAGGCCAACCAAGCCGAAAAATACGCTCAACAAGAAAATCCCGTCGCGGGACGGGATTTTCTCAAAAAGATTGGTTCGAACTTCCGCATTGCCGACCGCACGCTGGCGTGCGATTTCAAAAATGCCTTTAAAATTGCGGAAAAATACCATGCCGACCCCGCAAATGCGGGGGAGGATTCTATTGATTTCACAAAAAGTGTAAATTGGCGGTGAGGGAGAGATTCGAACTCTCGCGCCGGATTACTCCGACCTACAGGTTTAGCAAACCCGCCCCTTCAGCCACTTGGGTACCTCACCAATAATCGACTACTGGCGGAGAGGGAGGGATTCGAACCCCCGGGGCCCTTGCGGGTCCAATGGTTTTCAAGACCATCGCGATCGACCACTCTGCCACCTCTCCGAACGCTTATTCTATTATAAAAGAGCCTTGCTATCAGCTCTGCCTCTGGGGTTTTTATTATGGTGAGCCCGGTGCGGCTCGAACGCACGACAAATTGCTTAAAAATACCATGCCGAGGCGCGTTGCGCCGAGCCAATTCCTTACGATTTCACAAAAAGTGAAAATTGGCGGAGAGGGAGGGATTCGAACCCTCGGACCGGTTTGACCCGGTCAACACATTAGCAGTGTGCCCCATTCGGCCACTCTGGCACCTCTCCATGACATATCTCTATGTACAAAGAATAGTCTACCATTAATGATTTACTAAATCAAGTATAGTGACAATATTCTAAAAAACCATATTTCATACAAGAAAATTTACTAATGCGTATATTTTAAAAAAATAAAAAGTCAATCGCGATGTTTCGCTTTTGACTTTTTTGTGTCCGCCCATTTACTCTACAACTTTTGTTGTATTGGGGACGAGACCAATACTTTTCAATTCACCCTCCTCATAAACAACATGGATTTGAGCATAAAAGTTACTTTTTCCATTCTCATCAACATGCTGTACATCCTTGGTTAATTGTTTATTAATAAATTCTTCTTTGACAAATGCGCCCGTTTTCACACCCGAGACAATAGATACTCCCATGCAGATAAGTATTATACATATCCACTCAACATGTTTATTGTCTGTCTTTGCACTTAGAACACCACATCCAAATAATCCTAACGCCAATGCTAATATCGTCAATGAAAAAAATATTGCTGACTGATCCATGTTACATCTCCTTAATTGTGAAATGTTGTTGTAAAATTAACTGATACGTAATTTAAAATTATAGCACATTTATTGGCAAATGTCAACTACTTCTGTGCGTGAAGTTCACACAATAAACATAATAATATGTAGTGACATTATAATGTGTGACTTTTTCGTATTTTATGCAGGTAAAACAAAAAAACAGCATAATGCTGTTTTTTCTCTTTGTGTCCTTGGTAGGAGTTGAACCTACGACCTTTTGGACCGCAACCAAACGCTCTATCCACTGAGCTACAAGGACATGTTGTAAAACCTATGATTTTTTTTCTTTTCTTCATGTGGTCTGATATCTTGCCGATCGTTCCACGCTCCCCGCCTACATACCTATCGGCATGTAAACCGGCAGGCAGGTATCCACTGAGCTACAAGGACACACACAATAAGAGTTATTCTATACCTAAATAACGAAATCGTCAATTATCACTGAAAAATCAACAATCACCGATGCGTAACGTAAATTACATGCGCAAAAGCCGTTCAGCAATATCCACGAGACTTTCCTCTTGTTTAATCTCAGGGATAAAACCACTCAGCTTCTCATGGACGATCACGGGGTCGATCTGATGGAGTGGGATGTGGAGATATGGACGAAAATGCCCCTGCATATGCAAACTGATTATACGTGTATGTGGTGGCTCATAAAAAATCCAAAAAGATTTGATATGATCAAAATCATAAATCTCATCTCCCACAAGCACACCATCATATGTGATGGCAAAATCAATTTCTTTTTGCGGACTTGTCAAAAATTGATACCCTGTCAAACCAATAAGTCCAAAGACAATTGCCATAATAATACTATCTGTAAAAATGGCATATACGATAATCGCACAAAGGATACACAATGCACCGATATACCACTGTTTATCATGTGGGTAATGCTCAAAATCTGGCCCTCGCCAATGCACCAAAACATCATCTGGTTTTTCCTGTAAGTATCGTGAGTGCTCACTAATATGTTGAAATTTTTCTTGGAAGTCTAGTTTTTCAGGCGCTATATGTGACACTGTTTTCTGATGCGTCCATTTTTCATCCTTTGATTGTACATACGCTGCCATTTTGATATGTGGAGCTGGGATTCTTTTTGCTTTTGTTTCTTCAATTTTTTTTATCTTTGATTCTTCAATTTTTTGCGAATTTGATCCTTCAATCCTTTTTTGACTCGAAAAAAAACCCAGAAAACCTCCTGACTTTTTTTTCGGTTCATATTTATCCATTTTGTTTTCACGCAAGTTCATTGCCATAGATTTTTTTTATCTTTTGATTAGTCATATTATATCATATTTACAAAAACGCTACCACCTGTTATGATATAGTCTGTATCAGTAATGACTATTCGACTGTTTCAAAGAGTATTTTTTGAATTCAACACGGAGGTGTGGCAGAGTGGTCGATCGCATCGGTCTTGAAAACCGAAGTCCCTTCACGGGGACCGGGGGTTCGAATCCCTCCGCCTCCGCCCATTCAAATCCGCTCAAGCGGATTTTATCATCTAAAAAACTCTATATGCTTTCTCTCAAAAATATATCAGTCAAAGCAGAAAATAAAGAAATTCTTCATGACATTTCCCTCGATTTTGATAATGGAAAAATTTATGCCATCATGGGTAAAAACGGTTCTGGCAAAAGCACTCTCGCAAGAACGATTATGGGAGATCCACGGATGATTATTACTCATGGCTCAATTATGCTTGATGAACTATCAATCAATGATCACACAGCGTATGATCGTGCCAAAAAAGGTATTTTTTTATCCCCGCAGTCCCCTCTCGCAATTCATGGTGTTACAGTTCAACAACTCCTACGCACAGCACTGCCTCGTGATACACATCCGAGCAAAAAATTATTGGAAATAATCGCACATACTGCACAAGAATTAGAAATATCCAAGGACCTTCTTTCACGATCGCTTAATGAAAACTTCAGCGGTGGCGAACGCAAAAAAATGGAGGTTCTCCAGGCAGCTATTTTAGATCCACGATATATCATTCTTGATGAGATCGACACTGGCGTTGATATTGATTCTCTCAAAACGATTACACAATTTCTCAACACAATAATAAATAATGCTCCACAAAAAACGATCATATTCATCACACATTATAATCGCATTCTTTCTCAATTACCTGTCGATGAGGTGATCATCATGCGAGACGGAACGATCACACAGAAAGGCGATGCCACTCTCGCACAAAAAATTGAATTTGACGGCTATAAATAACAACCCTTATATGACACGTCCTGTTTCAAAAACCAATCTTGATTCGGATCAAAAACATGATTTCGTCATGTCAGAAGTTTCTGTACAAAAAACCAAACGTGGGATCGATGAAGCAGTCATACGATCGATCAGTGACTATAAAAATGAAGAATCATGGATGCGAGACTTTCGCCTCAAATCATTTGCCATTTTTAATGAAAAAAAGATGCCCACCTGGGGACCGGACCTCTCACATATCGATTTTGACAACATAACCTATTTTCTCCGTGCCACAGAAAAACAAGAAAAATCATGGGATGACTTGCCAGATGAGATCAAAGAGACATATGATCGCATCGGCGTACCTGAGCATGAAAAAAAATGGCTCGCAGGTGTCAGTGCTCAATATGAAAGTGAAGTCGTGTATGAGTCCATGCACAAGGACTTGGTAAAACAAGGCGTGATCTTTTGTGATATGGACACTGCAATGCGTACACATACAGAGATTATTAAAAAATATTTTGCGAAACTCATCCCCCCTACAGATAATAAATTTGCCGCTCTCAATTCTGCTGTATGGTCAGGCGGATCTTTTATTTATGTGCCCAAAGGAGTGCATATCAAAATGCCTCTTCAAGCATATTTCCGTATCAATGCGGAACGATTCGGTCAATTTGAACGCACTCTGATCATCGCTGATGAAGATTCGTCCATTCATTATATTGAGGGTTGCACTGCCCCTGCCTATTCCACGGAATCACTGCATGCAGCAGTCGTGGAAATATACGCACTCAAAAATGCCAAAGTGCGCTACACCACAATCCAAAATTGGAGTACCAATATTTATAATCTCGTGACTAAACGGGCAAAAGCAGAAGAAAACGCGACAGTAGAATGGATCGACTGCAATATCGGCTCTGGCGTCACGATGAAATATCCCGCAGTCCTCCTCTCTGGTAAAAATGCGCGTGGCATCATGATCTCTATGGCGCTTGCAAATAAAGGGCAAATACTGGATACAGGTGCAAAAATGATCCACCTTGCAAAACATACATCGTCACACATCATCTCAAAATCGATTTCTCTGAATGGTGGCGTATCTCATTATCGTGGTCTCGTCACCATATCGAAAGATGCAAAGCATGCAAAAAGTTTCACCCAATGTGACGCCATGCTCTTGGATAATGAATCACAATCAAATACGTATCCCACTATGGACATAAAAAATAACACTGCGCAGGTGTCCCACGAAGCAAGTATTGAAAGTCTCGATCACGATAAATTATTTTACTTTATGTCTCGCGGACTCACCGAATCTCACGCACGGAGCATGATGGTCAATGGATTCATCGATGAAATTACCAAGGAAATCCCATTGGAATATTCTGTCGAACTATACCGTCTGATCAACATGGAAATGGACAAGTCAATTGGATAAGATCATCATAAACGCTATGTTTCAAAAAATTACCGACAATACAATTCATAATTACGAAATCTCCACACCCGGCGAGCATATTTTTTATATTGCAAATATTACTGCAAACATTACCTTTACTATTACCACAAAGCAAGCATACGTCTCCGTTTATGGTCTGTATGACGGCGCTCACGATGATCACTATACACTAAACATCACGCATAGGCACGAAGCAGCTGAAAGCAAAAGCACCACACTCATCAAAAGCATATTGCAGGATCGATCGTTTTTTCATTTCACTGGAAAGATCCACATTGCAAAAGAGGCTCAACATGTCCATGCTGAACTCACTAATCACAATCTCATTCTTTCGGACCACGCACACGCCATAAGCATGCCACAGCTTGAAGTGCATCCACATGAAGTCACGTGCATGCACCGCTCATCGACAAAACCACTTGATCCAGATCAAATGGCATACCTCACTACACGAGGCATCACCGAAACAGCAGCACGAGATCTCTTGATCACTGCCTTTCGTGATGAGATCAAAAAACATGTTCAACCATATTGTATATAAAAAAAGCTCCTCATAGATTACCTATAAGGAGGTGTGACAGGGAGCGAATGGATTCGCATTACATTTGTATGACCACAGCGTGCGTGGCAACATGGCGGTTTTTCGTCCCGAGCTCAATGTCACGATATAATTATCATACCAATAGGCATAATAATTGTCAATCACGGCACTCTTTTTCATAATTATGTTCAAAAAGAAACCCCCATAACAGCTGTTACAAGGGTTAGGTGTGAGAGGGCGAAATTGGATGAGTGACTTACATTATTGTCAGACCACGTTTGAAATTTTGGACCCACAGTTTCACACCATGTGTATCATATCACTTATATCAAACTTTCGTCAATCAAAAAACCACCTCGCCTAAAGCGAGATGGTTTTTCTTTCAATTATTCACAACACTGTCGATACAGAAATTACTTTTTCTTCTGACGAAAACCAGTTCCCGCTGGGATCAATCGTCCGATGATCACATTCTCCTTGAGACCACGGAGATGATCTTTCTTTCCAGTAATTGCTGCGTTAATAAGTACGCGAGCAGTTTCTTGGAAAGATGCAGCTGAAAGGAATGACTCTGTAGAAAGTGCAACTTTTGTGATGCCCAATATCATTGATTCACCTTCAGCCTCTTTGCCCTTTGCTTCAAGCGCCTCAATATTTGAATCATTGAATTCACTCAGCTCCACAATTTCGCCTGGGATCAATGTTGTATCGCCTGCTTCTGTGATACGTATACGTGAGAACATCTGACGAATGATGATTTCCACATGTTTATCATTGATACCTTCACCCTGTGCAGCATAAATCTCTTGAATCTCACGTACGATATAGCGATGTACTTCTTCCTTGCCCATCGTCTCATACAATTTCTTAAGATCGATATGCCCATCATTAAGTTGAGTACCTTTTGCGACGAGGTCGCCTTTCACGACATTGATCGTCGAGTTAGATGGCACGTTATATTTTTTCTGCATTTTACGCTTGCCTTCTTTTTCGATCACGATTGTTACCATTTTACCTCCGTCATCTTCTACTTCTACGACGACACCATCAATTTCTGAAATAATCGATTCTCCTTTCGGTGTACGAGCTTCAAAGATTTCTTCTACACGAGGAAGACCTTGTGTAATATCAGATCCCGCAACACCTCCGATATGAAACGTACGCATCGTAAGCTGTGTACCAGGTTCACCGATTGCTTGAGCTGCTACAGTACCAACTGCTTGACCGAGCGCAACGATAGATCGTCGTCCGAGATCGACACCATAACACTTTTGACAAATGCCACGCAATGTTTTACATGATGTTGTTGTACGGATCTTCACTTTTTCAGCACCTGATTCCTCAATTGCCTTAGCCTGTTTTTTAGTAATCAATTCACTCGACTCGACAATTACTTTATCTGTCTTTGGATGTTTGATTGCTCCAACAGCAAATCGTCCTTCAACACGAGAAGCAAATGAAATACCGATGCGATCAGAATCTTCACGATACATAAATCCGCCGGTTCGATCACCACAGTTTTCTTCTGTCACGATCACATCCTGAGCAACATCTACGAGACGACGTGTGAGGTAACCTGCTGTTGCAGTACGAAGAGCTGTATCTGCCATACCTTTACGCGCACCATGTGTCGATATAAAGTATTCCAATACATCCAATCCCTCTTTATATGAACTTCGCACAGGCAACTCCAATGTCTCTCCAGTTGCACCAGCCATAAGACCTTTCATACCCGTCATCTGTACGACTACAGACTCACTACCACGAGCTTTTGAATACACCATAGAATATACTGGACCCTCTTTATCGAGAGATGCACGCACTGCATCTGTGATATCGTCTTTTGCCTTGTTCCAAATATCGATTGTACGATTTTTTCGTTCTTCATTTGTCAAAAGACCCATATCAAAGTTGTCTTTGACTTCTTCAACTTTTTTCTTTGCTCCTGCCAAAATTTCTTTTTTCTCTTTTGGCACTACAAGATCATCCATGCCCCAACTGATACCTGACAATGTAACACTTTTGAAACCAAGATTTTTAACACGATCAATGAATAACGCTGTCTCCTCTTGTCCAGAAGTTTCGAGCATTTGTGAAACAACTTCTTTCAATTCTTTCTTTGTCATTTCAGCGTTTAAGAAACGCATCTTTTCTGGCAAGATATCATTGAACATACCACGTCCTACAGATGTCTTATATACCTTACCCTTGTAAAGCATATTAATCTCTGCATTAACGGCAATTGCTTCATTTTGATAGGCCAAGATCGCTTCATCAATGCCTGTAAATATTTTACCTTCGCCTTTTGCATTTGCTTTGATATGCGTCAAATAATAGATTCCGAGCACAAGATCAAGAGTTGGCGTTGTAATCGGTTCACCACTTGCTGGCTTGATAAGGTTTTTAGATGATAGCATGATATTTGCACTTTCTTCACGTGCTTTATCAGTAAGTGGCACATGTACAGCCATCTGATCTCCATCAAAGTCTGCATTAAACGCAGCGCATACCATCGGATGTAACTGAATTGCCTTACCTTCGATCAACACAGGCTGGAATGATTGAATCGACAAACGATGTAAGGTCGGCGCACGGTTAAGCATGACATAGTGATGAGAAATAATATCATCCAAGATCTCATATGCCTCTTCAGTCTCATTATCTACCATACGTCCTGCCGTTCGCACATTGTGCGCATACTCCCGTTCGATCAGTTTGTTGATGATAAACGGCTTGAATAACTCCAATGCCATACGTTTTGGTAAACCAGCTTGGTGTAACTTGAGTTGCGGTCCAATGACGATTACACTACGTCCTGAATAATCGACACGTTTACCGAGCAAGTTTTGACGAAAACGTCCTTGTTTACCCTTCAAAGAATCTGCAAGTGATCGCAAAGGACGACGTTGTCCTGTGGAAGCTGCAACAGATGCCTGTCCACGACGTGCACTGTTATCAAAAAGTGCATCAACTGCCTCCTGAAGCATACGTTTTTCATTACGCGTGATCACCTCTGGTGCATGTAGTTCAAGTAATTTTTTTAAACGATTATTTCGATTGATAATACGACGATAAAGATCATTAAGGTCAGATGTCGCAAATCGTCCACCATCAAGAGCAACCATTGGACGAAGATCTGGTGGTATAACAGGAATCACTGTTGGTAACATCCACTCTAATTTGATCTGCGCTTTTTTGATGCCTTGAAAAAATTTAATACGTTTGAGAATTTTTTTCTTGAGGATTGAATCAGCTTCTTCGATTCCTCCTGAAAGACCTTTCATCATTTTGTCCACATTCATTTCAGCAAGGATGTCCTTGATCGCCTCTGCGCCAATACCAGCTGTGAATACTTGTCCAAAACTTGTTGAGAGATTGAAATATTCCACCTCGCTCAAAATCTGGTACAATGTAAGGTTGCGAAGTGCATCACGCTTTGAACGATATTGCTTTTTCAATTCTAGCATCGTCTCATCATCACCACTTGCTTTGAAATCTTTTTGCTTGTGTTTGAACTCACTTTCAAGACTCTCCATTGCCTTTTCTCGTGCATGCTCATCAACGTGTGTAACAATGTATGAAGAAAAGTAAATCACTTTCTCGAGAGACTGTGGAGATAATCCAAGTGCAAGACCGATTTTGCTCGGCACACCACGCAAGAACCAAATATGTGAAATCGGCACAGCAAGTTGAATATGTCCCATTCGTTCACGACGAATGATCGAACGCGTTACCTCAACACCACATTTATCACATGTAATCCCTTTATATCGAATACGTTTGTATTTTCCACAATAACACTCCCAATCTTTGGATGGTCCAAAAATTCGTTCACAAAACAATCCGTCCATTTCATATCGCTGTGTGCGATAATTGATCGTTTCTGGTTTTGTAATCTCACCATGTGACCACCCCAAGATATTTTCAGGACTCGCAAGACGAAGTCGGACGCTATCGAAATCACTAACCTTTGTTACATTTTCCATAAGTTTGATTCAGTTATTAATTTTTAGATGCGTACTTCTCCTTCACGACTGCATCCTTATCATCTGACTCGACTTTTTGTCCGATGAGCTCTACGTCCAAACAAAGTCCTTTAAGTTCATTTACTAAAACATGGAATGATGCTGGAAGATTTGGACTTTTGATTTCTTCACCCTTAATAATCGATTCATATGCTTTTGATCGTCCCAATACATCATCTGATTTAATCGTAAGCATTTCTTGTAATGTATGTGCTGCACCATAACCTTCAAGTGCCCATACCTCCATTTCACCAAAACGCTGACCTCCAAATTGTGCTTTACCACCAAGAGGTTGTTGTGTAATAAGTGAGTACGGACCGATTGATCGCATATGCAACTTATCATCAACGAGATGATTTAACTTCATAATATACATCACACCAACAGTCGACTCATTATCAAATGGTCGCCCACTCTTACCATCAATCAATCTGATTTTTCCACTTTCTGGAAGTCCAGCTGATTTGAGCTCTGCTTTGATATCTTCCTCAGATACACCATCAAGTGCTGGTGTTGCCGCTGTATATCCGTGTGCACGCGCTGCCCAACCGAGATGCGTTTCGAGAATTTGGCCGATGTTCATACGGCTCGCAACACCCAACGGATTGAGGATTACATCAACTGGCGTACCATCTGGAAGATATGGCATATCCTCTACTGGTGCTATACGTGAGATTACACCTTTATTTCCATGACGTCCTGCAAGTTTGTCACCTACAGCAATCTTACGAAGTTGTGCGACAGAAATTTGAATTTGTTGACTCACGCCTGTTGGAAGACGATCTCCTTGACTACGTGTAAACACTTTGATATCCACAACTTTTCCATGTTCACCATGTGGAAGATAAAGTGATGAATCTTTCACATCGCGAGACTTCTCTCCAAAGATTGCACGAAGCAATCGTTCTTCCGCTGTTAGATCACCCTCACCTTTTGGCGTAATCTTTCCGATCAAAATATCCCCTGAAGAAACTTCTGCACCGACACGAATCACGCCTGTCTCATCGAGATTTTTTAAGCGATCTTCACCAATATTTGGAATATCACGCGTAACGATCTCTGGTCCAAGCTTAGTGTCTCGCACATCCAATGTGAAGTCCTCAATATGGATAGAGCTATAACGATCATCTTGCAATACTTTTTCTGAAATAATAATTGCATCTTCAAAGTTATATCCTTCCCATGGTACAAATGCTACAAGCATATTTTGACCAAGCGCAAGTTCACCATGATCAGTTGAGGATCCATCTGCAAGTAATTGTCCCTTTTTGACAATATCACCCTTTTCTACACGAGGTACCTGATTCATTGATGTAAAGGCATTTGATTTCATGAAAGTATGCAGGAGATATTCTCGTTTATATACTTTTTTCTTAGAACCGACTGGTGCATCTTCCTCTACAATGACTTTATTACCATCTACCGCAATGACTTTGCCTGGATTTTTTGCAATTACTGCCTGACCGGAATCTGCTGCTGCCTTATCTTCAATGCCCGTACCTACCAATGGCGCTTCAGGTTTAACACAAGACACAGCTTGACGTTGCATGTTCGAACCCATCAAAGCACGGTTTGCATCATCATGTTCCAAGAATGGAATCAATGCTGTTGCGACTGAAATACATTGTTTTGGGGATACGTCGATATAATCGATTGATACTGCAGTTACCATATCTGGTTGACCGCTTACACGTGCTTCAATCATCACTTCCTCGATATTTCGTTCTTCATCGAGATGTGTTCCGCCATGTGCAATTGTTAAACGATCTTCGACTGTTGCATTGATATACTCCACATGCTCTGTAACAAACGGCATTACAGCGATCATTTCTTTCTTTTCTTTTATAATCTTTTTTGCCATTTCTGCATCAACTTTTGAACCAATTGCAAAACCAGCTACTTTTTCAGCAAGTTTGCGCCCAACTAATTCTTTTTCAGTATTTTTAACAGATTGATCTACTCTTAAATATGGCGTCTCAAGGAATCCATATTCATTGATACGTGCATATGTTGCCAAATGGCCAACAAGTCCAATATTTGGACCTTCAGGAGTCTCTACAGGGCAAATGCGACCATAATGTGAATGATGCACATCACGCACCTCAAATCCTGCACGCTCTCGTGTTAGACCGCCGGGTCCAAGGGCACTTAAGCGTCGTTTATGTTCCAACTCCGCAAGTGGATTAACTTGATCCATGAATTGTGATAATTGTGAACTAGAGAAAAACTCTTTGATTGCAGCTGAGACAGGACGAGAGTTTATAATTTGACCAGGCACAACTGTATCAACATCACATGTACTCATACGATCTTTGATATTTCTTGCCATACGTGCGAATCCGATACGCATTTTATTTTGGATCAACTCACCCACACCACGCACACGTCGATTTCCCAAATGATCGATATCATCAGCTACTGCATTTGGATTATTGTTCATGCGAATGATTTCTTTGATGATCAACACAAAATCCTCCACATTCAATATGCGGTTTTCTGGATTATTTTCTCGTTCAATATTAAGTCGTTGATTCAAACGATAGCGTCCTACTGCTCCAAAATCATAACGATCAAAATTGAAAAACATTGCGTCTATCATTTGCTTTGCGTTTTCTTCTGTTGCGAGATCTCCTGGACGCACACGTTTATACACTTCTTTATAACCTTCTCCTTGTGATTTTGTGATATCTTTTGCCAATGTCTCACCGATGTGATCAACATCAATTATTTCTACACCTTCTTGAAAAAGTGCACGAATCTCATCATCGCTACCAAATCCAAAAGCGCGCAAAAGAGCCGTTACAGGCAATTTTCTTTTGCGATCGATTTTTACATAAATCACTCCATCACGATCCGTTTCTAACTCCAACCATGCACCACGATTTGGAATAATTTTCGCACCAAAAAATTTCTTTCCCTTGATATATTCCATCGAAAAGAAAACACCTGGTGAGCGAATGAGTTGGGATACTATAACACGTTCTACACCATTGATAATGAATGTTCCACGATCAGTCATGAGTGGAAACTCTCCAAAGTAGATTTCCTGCTCTTTTACTACGGCTGTTTTCTTGAAAACAAGCTTTGCAGTTGCGCGAAGCGGTGCTTCAAACGAAATATTTTTTTCTCGTGCCGTCAATTCATCGTATTTTGGTTCATCCAAAAAGTAATTTGAAAGAGATAATTCCATCTCTTTACCTGCAAAATCCACGATTGGATTTACTTCATCAAATAATTCTTGTAAACCCTTCTCCAAAAACCAATCATATGAAGCAGTCTGTGCCTCAATCAGATTTGGTAATGACACAGCTAGCTGTTTCTTGAAAAACTTTCGTTTTGCAAGCGACGATGTGGCGCTGAATTTCCCCTTAACCTTCATTTTCTTGATTTCAACCATAAAAAGACCTCCCATCATCTCGATATTCTTTACTTTGTTCAACTTCTTGAAAGCAAGAGAAATACCTCTCTGATGGAGTTTTGAATGATTACTATTTAATTGTCGTACAATAATGTCCGATGTGTTGCATCCAAACTTGACACAAAATTACTTGTTTCCCAACAAACAATCCGTACCATTAAAGTGGATTATTTTTCAGTACCAAGAATAGTAGCAGATAATAATTCTATTGTCAAATGAGGCTATTATTTACCGCTCGTACCACACATTCATCAATTCTATTTCATGAGAATTTTCCTCATAAATCTCCGTTTTTTAAGTACTATACGATTGCGTAAAATCATGTGCATTTTACTATTTTTTGCATGATTGCTTAGCACATTTTACAGAAATTATTCACATTTTATACACATTTTGATCACTATTTCACTATTATACACATCTTATACACAAGAACCCTCTCTGTAAAATTCAGAGAGGGTTCTTGTCGATTATTCATTGTGAATTCATCACATTCATTATTCTGTTGGCGTAGCACATGCTGCGTCAGTTGTGCCTGCTGCCGCTTTGCCTTGACCAAATCCTGGTGCAGGCTCCTCTGTGGATAATTCTACTGCACACGCTGCTGGTTGTGTTTTAAAAGCAGAGCAAATTGCTTTTAATAAGCTGGCGCTATCGCGACCCGACTGGATGATCTCGCCATTAATCACAAGTGTAGGTGATCCCTGCACACCATATTTTTTATTATCTTCTTTGAAGATATTAAATTGTGGGAATTGTCCACTTACCCAAGATGCCTTATCATTGAGCAGTTCCTTCACTTTGAAATCAGCATCTGTCTTTGTTGCACATTGTGCAAGAATTGTTTGATTCACACCTGTCGTACTCATGCATGCTGTTGCATCTTTTGATCCCAGAAAGCAAGCAAGATATTTTCTGAATTTTTGTGGTTCTTTTTCCTGAATACAATATTGACGCAATTGTTCTGTCACCTCTTCTTCTCCATGCATCGCATAATCCACAAACTTAAACTTTGCATTTATCGTATTTCCAAGTGTATCTAAAGCTGGCAAAATACCTTTTTCAACCTGAGTACCATATGGACAGTGACTCATCACAAAAATTTCAACCTCTGGTTTATCCGATTTTGCCTGCACATCTGCAGCTGGTGCTGATGCTCCTTCTCCGTCAGTTTTTTCTTCTGTGTCTTTCTCAAGATCTTTTTTCTCGATTAATTGAGGGATAAACTTCGTCATATCTTTTGTGAGATATGATGTGACTTCTTGTCCTTCTACTGTAATTACCATCTTATAAAGACCACTTTCTTCAACAATGTCACCGATCTCAACCTTTGTACCTGCTGGCACTAATTTGCCATCAATCATTTCCGTCAAAGTTGCTTTGACTTCTTGTGATGTTTTTTCGCTCACAGGCTTTGCTTCTCCGGCACCAGCATCTTTCTTTTTCATTTGAAAATATGCAATCCCTGCAACCACCAATACCACGATAACAAGCCACACAATAATATTCTTGCCACCACCGATACTACAACAGTCCGTACCACATGTGCCACCTGCACATTTGTCTTCAGCGTCTGGTGTTACCACATCGTCTTTTTTTTCTTCCTGTTCATCCACCTTGTTTTCTTCTGTCATTGTTTTTATGTTACAAATTATATCATTTATTATATTCCCCAAAACCATCATCATTCTACAAAATCTCTTTTTTCAGAGATCATGATGGAAATTCTAACATATTATTACATATGAAAAAATTGTTTTATTTATCATACCATATTATGTTTTTCGCGCAAAATTTAACGTCTTAATGATCGTTCGTGCAATCCGCGCTGTCGTATATCCTTTCGGAATATCTGTAATCAATGTAAAATCATCAATATCACAAATATCACAACGATTATGGTTTAATAAATCATCAATCGCAGGAAAAAACTTTTCCAACAAATTATTTTCATCAAACCACTCCACACGCTCAATCTCTCGATCGTCGTCACGTAATACGAGTGTCACATCTTTTTCTTTCAACATCAATTCGATTTGCATATATTGATATATATTATTTCTTTATAGTTTGATGTAACAACATTATGCGGTACACTATTTTCATCTAAATTTACAGACGCTCAAGAATATACCGCATTTCCACATCCGCGTCACCATATACGTCAAAGGTACTTTCAATGATAATTGGCACATCTTTACGCTGGAGTTCATTAATGATTACATTTTGCTTTTTCTCAAACAGCGGCACATGCAACGACTCCACATCGTATCCGCTTATATGATATCCGACAATGCGATCAAAAAAAGACACATGCAAATCACGAGCAAGTTGCATCGCTGGATCATTTGCAAAACAATGTTGTAAATCAATTACCAATCCAAACGGATATTTATCCAACAGATTTTTCACATCATCATGTGTCCTGAATGATTTTTTGCGTTCATCCATATTTTCGATGGCTACTGGTATAGCAGTGTATGTATTTAGCACATCCCAATTTTTGACCATATCTGGATGAAATACAACGCTATTGATTACAAAAGTTTTGCAAAGACCTTCTATTTGCTGCAATAATTCATGTGACATAACATCATCATCATATGCAACTGCTGGTGCATGAATAGAAATATGATCAAATCGATCAATATATCGATGATTTTTCAATAATAGATGCGTAAGATGTTCTGTTGTATGACACATAAGCTCTATGGCATTCGCACCAGCATCACAAAAACGGTCAATCGATTTCTCTGAAAATCGCTCATTACTATTATTTTGCATTTTATGAAAAACCCCACATGAAAAACCGATAACCATATATATGCGCCTTATTACGTTACTTTTTATCTTTCATCCACAGTGTATATGCCATCATCATATTCAATGACAAAATGATGACGCTCGTTGTCCTGAAAATATGCCGTTTTATAATGTTTTGCATATCCAAAAATCGTCTGGAATTCATCAACTGTCAAATGATTTTCAAGATAAATTGTCAATTCACTTGCATTATCATCCATATTGATACGACGTCCATGTAGATTGAGCTCTTTCATATTTTTTTTAATTATTACGTATTATATTCAAACTTTTTTATATTAACTGCATCTCAGAAATATTATCATGTGATACAGTTATGGTTGATTAGTTCTTGTACTTTTCGATCATTGCATCAACAGTCATAATCATGTTCTCAGACTCTGTACGACAACACACTTCGGCGCCGCCTTGCTCAAGTGACTTACGACTCACCACTGCACGATACGGACAACCGATGAGCTCTGCATCTGCAAATTTTTCTCCTGCACGTGCATCACGATCGTCATAAAGAACTTCAATGCCTGCAGCGATCAGTTGATCATAGATCTTCTGTGCATCATCATTCTGCTCGAGACTCAATAAATGCACAGTAAATGGCGCAATTACTTCTGGCCACACCAACCCTTTATCATCTGACAATAATTCAGTCACCACGCCCATGACGCGCGCAGGACCGACGCCATACGAACCCATGATCACTTTCTTTTTTGTACCATCCGATGCATCATATGTCAGATCAAATGCATCACTAAATTTCGTCCCAAGAGAAAAGATATTTCCTACTTCTGCAGCTTTTTTTTCTATGAGATCTTCTTTTTTTACACCAAGGTCTGCCAAGACTTCATCAGTATATACCTCTTTATTGATTGCGATATTTTTTTCCTCACTGACATAAATGATATCTTCACCAGCATCACACACCGTCTGAAATTCATGAGAATATTTACTAAACGATCCACCACTCGCAAAAGTCATAAATGTCTGATTACCGATACCTAAGCGACGAAAGATATTTATATATGCCTGTTTTGCTTTTTCATAAAATACATCATGCTCTTCTTGTGACGCACAAAAAGAATACGCATCTTTCATGATAAATTCACGTCCGCGCATAATACCGCTCTTTGCTCGCACTTCATTGCGAAACTTTGTTTGAAATTGGTAGGCACTAAATGGCAAATCTTTATATGATGACACATATTCTTTCATCAATGCTGTCAGAGGTTCCTCGTGCGTTGTCGCCAAACCGATTTCCGTGCCGTTCTTGAGCCGTGTTTTAAACCAAACATCCACCACTTCATCATCCCATCGACCCGATGCTTCCCACACTTCCTTACGTTGCAGAGATGTCATAAAAAGTTCTTGACACCCGATCGCATTCATTTCTTCACGGATAACATTCATGATCTTATTCATGACACGCCACCCTAAAGGCAAAAATTCGTATGCGCCTGCCATCTCCTTATGCACAAATCCCGCACGGATGAGCAATTGCGCATTTTTACTCACCTCGTCCTGTGGCGCAAATTTTTTTGTTTTGGTAAATAATTGTGATTGTTTCATATCGATATATTAAAAAAGTTAAGAAAGAATAATTTAAAAAAATATAAATTACACCCCCGTGGGAGTGTGCTCACAAATATTATATATAAAGACTTTTTCGTATTTCATATATTTACCAATACCCTTTATTCTATCATATTATCCAAAGACCTTTTCGTCAAAAAATTTGTACAGAAATTACATGATGCAAATCAAAGTTTATTTTTGTGATTGAACATAAATATAATCAAAATAGTAACTGCAACAATTGCCGGCAATACAAAAAAATATTGTGGATGTTGAACTGTGAGCAAAATGAATCCAAAAACGATCATACGACCAAGGGCAATGTAATATCTCATGTAAAAAAATGTACTAAATAGAAACTACTTCAAATATATGAAAAGGGATGAATCGTTAGATTCATCCCTTTTGAAACTTGCTAAATAGATGATACCATCCAGCTCAGTGCATTTGCAATCGCTTGTGCTGTTGCATGACTTGAGTCTTCATGTACAGCATGTCCACTGTGAATATGTTCTCTGTGAGAAGTATGATGCACCATTTTTAATTGTACATAGACATCTCCCAGAGCCTCATCACCTTTTGTGACTTGTACTGGACGCCAGTATTCTTGTGAGATCGCATAGTCTTGTAATGTGGGAAATAATTCTTTTGCGATAGAAACAATCGCATCAAATGCCGCACTTACAGGACCGTTACCGGTGCGAACTGCTGAAACACTTTGCCCTCCAGATAGTGCGACCACAGATGCTGTAGGTATCGTTCCTTTTCCACTCACAATCGTGGCACGATCAATTTCAATCGCAAAAGGAATTTCCTTGATCACATCAGTGACCACTGCCGTGATCTCACGATCTGTCAAAGATTTTCCTTGACGCCCTTCTGAAATTCTTTTGATTTCCTGTGTTATTTCTGCAACCTGCGCTTTATGCAACACGAATCCTAATTCTTTGAGTCTTGCAGTTATTCCCTCTTTTCCAGATGATTGTGTTAACACAGTTTTTACACCTGTGTGTCCATATTTTGCTGGATTCCAGCTATAATATGGGCTGATTGTCATGCCATTTTTTTTCGCCTTTGCTTCGATGGCTTGATGTGTACCGGAACTACATATACTATTTTGCTCTCCGACAACAACCCAGTGACGTGGAACTGGCATACCGAGACAATTCGCGATCATATGGACAATCTCAACAACATCGGCAATTTTAAAACGAATTTCATACTGACCAAAAACATCTGGACGCGAATGAATATTCATGAGAAATGACTCAAACTTTGTCATACCACTCCTCTCACCGAGTCCATAAAAAGTACCCTGCACTTCTGTAACACCATTTACCACGGCATGAAGTGCATTGACGGTGCTGTGATCACTATCATTATGACAATGACATGCGATACGTGCTTTGTGAATATTTGGCACATGTGCGAAAAGATATGCGATAAAATCACCAAACTCATTAAGTACGCGAAGTCCGGTAGTATCTGGAGCGTTTACACTCGTTGCACCAGCATCAATTACTGCTTCAAAGATCTTGCAGACATATTCTCGTCCAGCACGCGCTGCATCCTCTGGAGAATATTGTACATGCGTAAATTTCTTTTCTTCTTTAGCATATCGCACCATTGCAATTGCTGTATCTATCACCCATGTTTGTTTTCCTTCTGATGTATCACCGTACTTAGATGCATCAAATTGTGCAGACATCAGCTCATCGCTCGCTGGAATGTAGATATGAACCATGTCACACCCAGCTTCGGCGACAGCATCAATATCTTCTTTGACCGCTCGAGCCAATCCAGATAATAGAGGCTTGTGGACGGATTTCATCTTCCGCACAAATTCAACAATTTCTTTACATCGTTTTAACGCTTCTCTAGAGCTCCCAGGGAATCCGATTTCGATAACATCAATACGACCATGAATCAATTTTTTTATATATTGATCTTGATCAGCGGGCGCAATCGCACCACCATCCACTTGTGCAGATTCACGCAAAGCCACATCGTTCAACCAAATTCTTTTTTTCTTCATTACTACCTCCTTCTTTTTTAATCTATAGAGCCTCTCTTCATTTATTAACGAACATCTTGTGCAAACAAAAAACCCGACTGTGTCAGGTGTTTATTGTTTCAACTTATATCACTCTAAAACACTACCCAACACAAAAACCTTCCTCGATGAGGAGTAGCAGGGTTAGCAGGTTTTGTGATTGGTGGTATTTCATGCGACAATCATAGCAAGGCTGCGCAAATTGTCAACTTCACGTCACTGTACAAATTTGATTTTTTTAATATTCTGTAAAGTCAGTACTGACAACATCACAATGATTTTCACACTATTTTGCCAACGGAGGAATACATGATTTTACCATCAATATTTTGCACTGAAGCAAAAAACGCGTTTGAGCGATCAAAATCTCCTGGAAAATTCGCAGGTATTAACGTGGAGAATGACATTGCATATATCGTCTATACAACGCCCGCAGGTACAACGGAAAAAATGCTCTGGACAAATGGCGCAGACATGTGGGAAAGCATTTTCCGATGGAAGACAAAACAGTTTTAGCTAAAATCCGCAACATCGCATATCACGCAGACTCATCAAAAATTTGATGAGTCTCAGTTTTTTTATATATTATTTTCTTTGGCGAAAGAAAAATTTTCGAGTTCTACATCTCCACAATTTCCTGAATTCGTGTGCATCTACGCTATTGTGTTAGTCCTCTATGGATTTGTAAGAATTTTTTTGTTTTTTCCAAAATATTCAGCACGAGCATTTATGATATTTAGAACATTGACGAATGTCAATTAATCATTATGATAGATATACTGCATTTCATGATATAATGTGAATATTATGGCAACAATCGCACGTAACAATCAGGCAAAATTTAATTTTGAACTCATCGAAAATTATGAGGCTGGCTTAGTATTGCGTGGTCATGAAGTAAAATCAATTAAGACTGGACACATCTCACTCAAAGGCGCATTTGTCACGCTTAAAGGCACAGAGCTCTTTCTTACCAATGCTCTCATCCCTCTCTACAAGCATGCGAGCAATATCAAAGACTACGACCCAAATCGCTCTCGCAAACTCCTCGTAACGAAAAAAGAAATTCGTGAATTCATCGGTAAAAAGAAGCAGGCCGGATTGACAATGATACCAATTCGTGTTTATACTAAAGGAAAACATATCAAACTAGAATTTGCTCTCGCACGCGGAAAAGCAAAATACGATAAACGAGCGAGTATCAAAAAGCGAGAAACGGATCGCAATATCGCACGCGTTTTACGCACAAATTAGAAACACATTTTATCGAACCTTTACAATATCAAGGCAATCGCCGCACGCATCGCTTATCAGTTCCAAAGCGTTGTGATCGGGGGATGCTTTTAGCTTTCGACAGTTTGTTGTCTGCTAATGCGTACGTCGGGCATGTATATTCACCCCGTTAAACTGATATACACAATTGATAAGTGCAAAATTTATCAACAACGCAAAAGTAGCATTTGCTAACGCATTTGCACCATCTTTTGCACCGTCTTTCGCGTAACAAACGCCTAAGCCATCACACAGTCGATATCTCATAGACTGATCGTGGTGTCATATTATGAGGTTCGCCACATTGAAGTATCATTGCTTTTTTATGGCTAAATCTACAATGATAGATCATGAGATTTTTTGGTTGTTTTATCACTCATGATCGAACATGTTGATTTGCATCAACACGAAAAACATTCTAAACGTGTAAAAAGTATTTTCAGATCCACAAATTTGGACGTGGGTGCAATTCCCACCATCTCCACAAATTCTCATATCAGTAGACAGTGAGTAACAGATAGTTTCAAAAAAGTTGCATACACTATTTTCCTAATATGCTACTCACTAACTACTGCTGACTAATTTCTAATATACCAAACAAGATGCGTAGACGCTTTCGTCGAAAACCAAAGAAAACAACACTCATGTCTCACATGCGAGCAAATGAAAGGATTTTTGCTGATCCGATTGTCTTAATTGACCACAATGAGCAATTCATCGGTGAAATACCTCTCCGAGAAGCCAAAAATATTGCGGAAGCTGCGGGACTCGATCTCGTAGAGGTTTCACCAAAAGCTGTTCCGCCTGTATGTAAAATTCTTGATTTTGGTAAATTTCAATACGCACAAGCAAAACAATTCAAACAAAGCAAATCACAACAAAAAGTTGTGGTTACAAAAGGTGTGCGCATCGGTATCCGTACAGATACACATGATCTCGAATTCAAAAAGAAACAAACAGAAAAATTTCTTGCCAAAGGCAATAAAGTGAAGATCGAGATCGTGTTGCGCGGACGTGAAAAAGCACATCAAGACCTTGCACGTAAAAATATGCAAGATTTTGTTGCATCACTTGAAATTCCATTTAAAACAGAGGAAATCATCAAGCGCTTTCCTGGCGGATTTAATACAACTATTGCCCCAGAATAATACCTCCCACAATCAAATTCACATTTGACAATTTTATTAAATTACTATAGAATCATTTAATAGTTACTGATTCTTACCCTAAACACGACAGCGAGATTGTGATGGGGTTAAATATATATTATTTAGAGAAAAAATATGCCGAAAATGAAAACCCCAAAAGCAGTGATCAAAAAAGTATCTGTATCAAAAAATGGTAAAGTAACACGTCGATCTACAGGACAAAATCACTTTAACGCTAAAGAATCTGGTAGTACAACTAGAAGCAAGAGAAGTGATAAGCGTCTCTTCAAAACAGACGAAAAAAACGTATTAAAAGCACTGGTCAACTAAAACTTTAAACTTTTAACTTTAAACTGAGTCGTATGGCAAGAGTAAAGCGCGGTGTCGCAGCAAATAAACGAAGAAAAAATCTCCTTAAGCTTGCAAAAGGTTTTAGATGGCGGAGAAGTACCAATTATATTACTGCAAAGCAAGCAATAATGAAAGCAGGTAAATATAAATACCGTGATCGTCGTACAAAAAAGCGTACAATGCGAAATCTCTGGGTTATTCGTCTCAATAACGCCCTCCGTCTCCATGAGACAAAATATTCTATATTCATCAATCTCATGAAGAAGAAAAATATCATCCTTGATCGTAAAGTGCTCTCACAACTTGCAATGGAGAACCCAGCTGTATTTACACAGTTTGTCCAAGCAGTTAAGTAGAGCTTTGATAAAATAATTTAAGACCGCTCACATTGAGCGGTTTTTTTTATCTATATACTCTTTCTAACTGTTGACTTACTCAAAAAATTGTGTTAGTCTTATATTTCGATAAAAATTCGATAAAAAACAGTTCTTTAACCAATCAATAATATATTTACGGGGAATGCAAAATGTTTATAACTATACAAACTGCGCGAACAACAACACTGAATGTTACGGAGCTCTGCAATCTATTACAACACTCTCCAGAACATATATTCGTCAATGAGCTCGGCGTTATTTTTGTAAAAGATAGTTGTCCTATCGCAGAAAGTGCCCTGATTGAAATTCTAAAAAAAGAACATGGCGAAATATGTTTTGTAGCGTATTGTCAACTACTTCGGGCAAATAGTTTATCAAAAAGAGCGAATCAAACACTAAAATTGTTTGTCGCTAATCGTGTAAATAAACCCATAGTTGATAAAGCAAAGAAATATTTATGGTTGAATTTCAACTGAAATGGTATAATGATTCCAATCAAAATTTCAAAAAAATTGAGATTAATAAAACCGTCTCAGGTATTTGATGATGATATTTTAATCGCAACAACCATCATAAAATTACATAAACTGACGATATAGCAAAAAGACTTCTATCCAAATGGATAAAAGTCTTTTTTTCTTTTAGCGTATGATAATCATAATTTGCTTCTTATCCTTATTTCCTGCCTTATCATAAGCAAAAATCTCTAACGCATACCTGCCAGGTGCTGTACCTTGTGGCACATGGAAGAACGCATTCTTGGTTTTATGTTTCTTTCCTGCAAAAATATATTTGTATTCATCGATTTTTTCATTATCTTTTGCACTCCACCAAATTTTATCTCCCACTTTTTTATTAAGCGTACCTGGCAAGTCATCGATTTTTGGCTTCTCAGTATCAATCTTGATATTATATGGTCCCTTTTTTCCAATCTCTTTGCCATTTTTATCATAGTAGATAAATGTAATTTTGTATGAGCCATTTTTATCAAATTTTACTTTTTTAGACCAATCGCCGTTTTGATTAATATCTGCAGTTTCTTCATCTGATGAACTTGATCCTTTTTTATACTCAATGACCACTTTACCCCCTGCAAGTTCAGGATATTTTCCCTTAAATTTAATCTCATCATTTTTGATTTGAATCTTTTTGCGTGATGATAATACCAAATCCTTCATTTTACCAGAAAAACTGAGATCTGGTTTTGGAATTTCAATGTCTCCACTTGGTATATCACGTCCAATGGTGTAAATACCATCAGAATATTCTACTGCCTCATTACCAGCAACATCCGTAGCACGCACTACCAAACCACCTGTAACTAAAATTTTAACAGTACAATCAACTCGTTGACTATTTATCTGAACACAGGACAGGTCAGATACTTGTGCAGAATCCTCTACTGTCGTATCAATTGTAATCTTATCACGCATGATTGCTGAATCATCAATGACTGTGAATTTTTCTGTGATAGAACCAGTGGCTTCTGAAACGGCTTCCTCGATTGCAATAACTGGAGGAATACGAAAATCGAATCGTTCGGTTTCGCCGACTGTAAGCGCAATAGGATTACCTGCAGTATCTTGAATATTATTTTCATGATGTACTTCAAGATAATATGTTCCATCAAATACATCTGGGGTAAATACATAATATACCAGTGGTGAAGGTTGTGTGATCTTTATGTCATCACCCATTTGAATAATCGAGCTCGCTGCTGTTCCGCTATAAAGAAAGTCACCCTTATCCACATTTACAACAGGTTCAGAAAAAGTAATTTCAAACCACGCACCTATATCATCATATGTAACAATTTCCTCTTCCGGCTCATATCGCTTAATCGATGTAATTACTGGATCAAATACATCAATAACAAAATCATCAAGATAAAGTGTAGATTTATTATGTAATGCATCTTCTACGGTGATGTAACAGTTGTCATATTTGCCATCAGCAAGCTGATTTAACGTAATCGTATTATCCCCTATGGTAGCCATAGCAGTTGCACCTGAACAGCCGCCGCCATATGTAATAATTCCAGCGTCTGTTGTATTAAATATAAAGCTTGGAGTATTATCATCAGTTGGTGATGAAATTGAGGTAACCATGGTAAGCGTTGGTCCTTTTGTGTCAATGACAAATGTGTTGATTGTAAGTATGTTTGACATGTGACCAGTACTATCTTCTCCAGTAATTGTGCAATCGTCATATGTGCCGTCTGTCAATTCGCCAAACGTAATCGTATAATTTGGATCTGGTGTCCCCACTGCACTTCCTACGATTTGTGGTATGCCACATGACCCTGCGAATGTAAGATCTACATACTCAGTTGCATGCAATGTATATGATGGTGTGTTGTCATCTATTGGTGATGGGACTGGAGTGACTTGTGCGAGAGTTGGCACTGCATCAATAGTAAATGCATTTATTGCAAGCGTGTTTGATGTATTACCAAGACCATCTTGCGCCACAATAGTACAATCATCATAGGCCTTATCACTCAAAGTGCCAAAGGTGATGTCATATCTGTAAATAGGATTTCCGCCACCTTGTGGCATACCCTCTGTTTCATCTTCAGTTACAGGCGTGCCACATGCACCAGTATATGTGATGTGTCCACTCACATCTTCTGAACTTTGAAATGTATATGATGGCGTATTGTCATTTGTTGGTGATGGGACTGGCGTGACTTCTGTGAGCACTGGTGCAGTTGCATCTATTATAAATGGACTTACTGTTAGTGAGTCAGAGATGTTATTAGCAGCATCTGTGACCATAATCGTGCAATTGTTGTAACCACGATCTGACAAAGTATTGAATGTCACAGTGTTATTTCCTACACTTGCCACAGTTGTTGTACTAGAGCAATCGCCGCCATATGTAATCGTTCCTACTTCTGTTGAGCTAAATGTATATGCCGGTGTTGCATTATTGGCTGGTGTTGGGACTTGAGTGACTTCTGTGAGAGTTGGGGGTGTCGTATCAATAATAAATTCGTTTATCAATAATGAGAGAGACAGATTATTTAAAGCATCCAATATTGATATCTCGCAATTACCATAAAGTCCATCTTCAAGTGCATTAAATTCAATCTGATTATTCCCCACCACGGCTACAGTCGTTGCGCTTGTACAATCACCTTGATAACCTATAACACCTGCTTCTGTAGTATTGAAAGTGAAGCTTGGTGTATTATCATTAATTAATGATGGGACTGGCGTAACTTGTGTGAGTGTTGGTCCTGCTGTGTCTATGGTGAATGTGTTTATTGCAAGCGTGTTTGATGTATTGGCAAAACTATCTTGTATCAAAAAAGCACAATCATCATAGGTGCCATCACTCAGTGTACCAAAGGTGATGTCGTATCTGTAAATGGGATTTCCGCCACCTTGTGGCACTATAATTGTTTTATTCTCTGCTGCAGGCGCATGGCATGCACCAAAAAATGAAACAAAAAATTTATTTTCTGAGCTGTCAAATGTATATGATGGTGTATTGTCATTTGTTGGTGATGGAACTGGCGTAACTTCTGTGAGAACTGGTGCAGTTGCATCTATTATAAATGGACGTACTGTTAGTGAGTCAGAGATGTTATTAGTAGCATCTGTAACAGTGATTGTGCAATTGTTGTGAGCACCGTCTGACATAGTAGCAAATGTCACCGTATTATCTCCCACTACTGCATCAATTGTTGTACTTGTACAATCACCAGCATAGGTGATCGTTCCTGCTTCTGTTGTGTTGAATGTATATGATGGAGTGTTGTCATTTGTTAGTAATGGGACTTGAGTGACTTCTGTGAGAGTTGGGGGTGTTGTATCTATGTAAACTGAGCACTGTAATAAACGCTCACCTCCAGAGGATATTATTCCACCAGACCCACCAACATTAACATTGATAGGATTAGTAGTGCCTCCAGAGGATATTGCTCCACCAGATCCAATTTCCCCGCCACTGCCGCTATTATGCACACAATCACCCATACCACCATTTGCATCTAAATTGACAATATACATATCATAGCCTCCTGCTCCATAGCTATTTGTATATCCAGATACTATATAACCATAAGCATTTTTTATGAGCGAGTTTCCATAATCATATTGAGTACCACCAACCGTACGTGTACCGCCAACGCCAAATGTGGTGTCGAGAGCGCCTGCTGAAGTAAGTTTGACAATGTACATATCATAGCCTCCTGCTCCATAGCTATTTGTATATCCAGATACTATATAACCATCATCTGCAGTCTGCACAATAGATTTCACACTCTCATCATTATCTGAACTGCCAATTGCAACTTTACCATTTACACCAAAGCTACTATCAAAAACACCTGTTGTGGAAAGCTTAATAATGTATACATCACTATCACCTGGGTTAGTGTTATTCATACTACCAGCAATTAAATAACTCCCATCAGCAATTTGAATAAGTGAAAGTGCATAATCATTGTTTACACTACCAACCGTACGTGTGCCGCCAACACCAAATGTGGTGTCGAGAGCGCCTGCTGAAGTAAGTTTGACAATGTACCAATCACTGTTTCCTGCACCATAACTTCCTGTATAACCAGAAACTATATAGCCACCATCAATTGTTTGAACAATAGAATCCACATGATCATTATTTCCTCCACCAATTGTACGCGTACCACCGACACCAAACGTGGTGTCGAGAATACCTGTCGATGTCATTTTTACCACATACGCATTTTCAGCTCCCGAACCATAACTGTATGTCCCTCCACCAAAAATATACCCTCCATCAGAAGTTTGGACAGCAGATGATGCAAATTCACTGTCACTACCGCCAATCGTAATTGCAGTAAATTGATCAACAGCTTCAACAAAATATAAATTACTAAAAAAAACGAGTACGCCAATTATTGAAAACTCACATATTCTTTTCATACTACTTTTTATTATTTATTATTTATTATTTTTTTGTATGTTTGGCAATCGTGTCATTGGTCAAGCGTATGATCGCATAAAAAGGCAACCAGAGCCACAATGTACGCTCTAGCCATTTTCCGATTATTTGATTGATGTTTGTATACTGCGTATTTGCCATTATACTTTCGATTATAATAAATATATTATACCACAAAAGTATTATTGCGTGCTAGCATTCTGATGCTGTTTATTCTTCACAAGTCGTACAATCATTTCTATGAGAGATATGATATAAATCAAACCCAGTATTACCACTGATCCTAAAAATATTTTTTGCACAACACCACTTTGAAGGTCTGTACCGATTGCTAGCGCATGTATGATAACGAGAATATACACAGCGACATGGAAAAAATGCAAAAAACGCCACAATTTCAGCGGCAACCATTTTCGCAATAATGACGTAATGACAAGAAGAAGAATGCCATACAATGCGAGGATTCCCCACGCAATTGCATCCGTATCAATCTTGTCTGATTGTGACAGATACGGGATGAAAATCTCTGCGAACGACAAGCCAATATATTTATCAAAAACAAGCACAGCGCCATGAAACACCACAAAACCAGTCGTCAAAAGAGATAAATAAATATGCATATCCAACTTGTATAACGGCGCAACAAATCGCTTAAGAAGTGGGTTGCGAAATGAAAATCCAAGAAATAATACAAGCCATAAAAAAATATAGGAAACGATACCTGTTGCACGAGAAAAATACCATGCCAGTGGAGCTCGCTCGCTACTTGTGTCTGGAATTGTCTCAACAAATTGTGTTACAAGTGGGTCAGTAGCATCAAGTGGATCTGTCTGCTGCAAATGCTCTACACCATCATAAAAACCATCATCATCTGTATCTGGATCATGGATATCTGTACCAAATAATTGCTCCTCCCCTCGATCTGTTAGGCCATCCAAATCCGTATCAACAATTGCCTCATCAGAACCATAATCGACTTTTTCTTGTGCCTGTACGACGTCAGTATCTCCAACAGCACAAATCAAGAAAGACGCTATTAAAAAGCTATGTAATAATATTTTTTTGTGCATGTTGTGAAACATAGATATTATAATTATGATCAATTATGATTACTTTAATACCATGAGATTCTGCAAATACTAACCCTTTTTCACGCCCCATAAGAAATATTGTTTTTGCCCACACATCTGCTTCTACAGCAGAGGGAGCAATCACCGTAACCGTGTCAATATCAAATGAAAATTGTGTCATATCCTCTGGCGAAATCAGATGGTGATATTTTTTACCATTGATTTGCCACTGCCGACGTGTTGTGCCTGATGTAGCAATTCCCTCACCATCCACATGGAGTACAATTTTTTCATCTTCGATTCCCTCAATCCCAATATACCATGGGACATGGTGCTCTGTAATTCCTTGCACCCACATATCTCCCCCAGCATCAATCACCCACCCCACAAGTGATTCTGGGATCATATCACGCACACGGTCTACTGCCCACCCTTTAACAATACCTGACAAATCAATATTTCTTCTCGCCATGATCATCTGTGCATCTCGATCAATTATTATATCATCTCTCAATAACTCTCTTTGTGATGAACTATTTATCATTATTTTTACATGAGATTTGTCGAGATTGTGCGTATGAAAATCACGATCATAACCAGCATTGATCAAAGCATCATAGATTCGAGGATCAAATATGCCTCTGGTTTTATCATGAAACATCATTGCCAATTCCATTACCGCAATAAAATCCGATGAAACTGTGACATATGACCCCTTATGTTCATTGACCTGTGACAATTCACTCGTTGATCGAAATCTGCTAAAGATTTGTTCCATTTTTTCAAAAAACGCCTGTATATCCTGAATCGATTGTGCCATAATTTCACTTTGTTTTGCCGAACCGACAAGATCAATCTCTATATCCGTACCCATTGCTTTAAATGCACCGTTCCATCGCTCATCATTTTTCATACGTATCAACAATACCATTGCGATTATCATCTTTTACGATGAAATAATTGTTGATATTTGGATATTCATCTTTGTCGTCAAAAACGCCATCTCCATCAACATCAGATTGTGTCGTCGTCGTAATTTCTTTTGAAACTGTTTCGCTGACTGTAATTTTTTCTGTAGTGACAACTGGCGTTTGGTCTACAACAGCAACATACTTTCGGTCATTTTCAACGTCATGATTAACCACATCCTCCGCTTGCTCGTATTCGTCATCATCCTCAACCGCCACAGCAATCCTTGAAAACAGTATTGAAAAAATAAAAATCACTACGCTTATTAGCATTGCCAAACTCACAACCATATGTTTTGATAAATATTGTCTATACATATTTTTTAAAAAAATTATGACGACTTTGTTTTCTTGGTTGACTTTGGCTTTGGTGTACTAGGCGTGGGAGTTACTACAGGATCTGGAGTAACAATTTTTTTAGGTGTTACAGTAGTGGTGGCAGTTTGTACTTTCACTTGTTGAGTTGGGGTATGCGCCGCTTTTTGCAACAACATATCCCTCTCTTTTGCAGATTTTCTTTGCGCATCCACGATATCACTTGCGGACAATTGATCCATATAGTCTTTTATGTCACTAAATGCTTTAGTACTTTTTTGTTTTTCATAATGCACCTGCATGCCAAAAACGCCAGCAAGAGTCGATGTGATGCCAGTAATTAATACCAGTATTTTGATAGGAATATTTCGAATTTTTAGCATATTTTCTCAATAAAATTTTGCCTATATAGTTTAATCTATTAATGCATAAATGGCAATGCCTGCAGCAACCGAAACGTTAAGAGATTTTTTTTGTCCACGCATCGGAATTTCTATCATGACATCGCACAGATTCAGTGTTTCCACATCAATTCCGACAGGCTCATTGCCTAAGACGAGCACCGTATCACCACATGACACAAACGCGCGATAATCTATACTATTTACACCTTGCTCAAGTGCCACGATTTGTACATTTTTCTCTTTTAAATCTTTTGCCACTTCTGCAAAGGTCGCGTGATGTGACCATGAGATGTATTCTTGCGCCCCAAGTGCTGTTTTGATGATCATGCGCTCTGGTTTAGTTGTATAGATTTGCGATGTATCCGGTGGAGTTGGCGTATATCCCGTGAGATATATATGATCCACGCCCGCACCATCAGCTGTTCGAAAAATCGCACCTACATTATATGCAGATCGTACATTGTGTAGTACGAGATAAAATTTTTTTACTTTCATGCTATAAAAATCTCGATTATTGAGTTATTTGACCAGTATGCACATCGTATTCAAGATCCCATACTTTCATACGATCTATAACATTATATGTAAAATACCCATCATTTTCCAGTTTCGTAAGTGACGTGGGTAACTGTCCATATTTACTTCGATATAGTTGCGATGCAATAATCACGTCATTTATAAGATTCTGATACTCCAGACGACATCTTTTTTCTTGCACATTGTTATATGAAATCGCAGTTACGTTTATTAATGTTCGTCCTATGCCGTTTTCCTGCAAAATGCGACTCATGAAACCAATCTTTTTTGGCTCAATATATGGCTCAATATCGTTACATGCACGCAAACTGTTTTGTACCACTTGTTCATATTGATGCGTGAGCATATTTTGCGTTTGTTGTGGTTTCCAAAAAAATGATGACTGACTCATGCGGTTCACATCAATATCGTTTTCTTGTAATAATATGGGGTCATACATCTTTTTATTATAAGAATTCTTCATTACTATATATTCCAATCGAAACGCTTGCGCCAGACTGTCTCTATAATCTATAGATATTCTATTTTTATGCATTGCTTCGAGCTCCTCTCGCGATAACTCATATTTTTTCAGTACATACCGATTTGCGTGCTCAATAGTATTATAAATTGACATATTTATAAAAACATCTATGAGATGAGGATTTTCGCTTTGATCTATTTTATAACTAAATTGAGTAATTTTTCTTAATTCATCAATGCCCTTCATGTTTTGCCCTTCATGAAAATAATATAATATTCCGATAGTACGAATTTTTACGATTTTTCTAAAAAAATTTGTACTTTCGATGACAAAATCAATATCGATAGCCTTGAGATCAATATCCCTTTGGCTCGGACTGACAATATATTTTTTCTGTAATGCCTCATCAAAATAAAAAAACATATCTTGATTTTTTATGACTAATTCTTGCGCAAATGCATTATCCCAATTTTCACCCATAATCATATTGTCAATCACATCTGATTTTTCTACAGGAAAATACATGAAATTCTGCGCTTTTTTGATACTATCCCATCCATTTTCGTCATCGCTGACAAGCTTCATCTGTGGTATCATGTGTGAATCATTGAGCAAGACGTCATCATTTACATTAAATATAATATATATTTTATACATAATAAAAAATACAAATCCCACAGAAAATACAATGAGAAACCCTTTAAAAATATGATGCACTATTTGTTTCATGTTTTTTTTAAAAATATTTTATATGATTCATTATACCATGATTTTTTTTAATGTTCTGCGAAGCTGTTTATAATCTGGAATTGTTTTTTCTACAAGGTTCCAAAAATTTTTTGAGTGATTCATTTCTTTGAGATGACACAGTTCATGCACAATAACATAATCTTTCAATGAATTAGACACGCACATCAATTTACAATTAAAACTCAATGTGCCATCAGAACTACAACTTCCCCATCGCGTCTTTTGATGTCGAATGCTGATACGTTTGTATTGAAAATTATAATAAGAATTAAATTGCATCAATTTGCTTTCGATGATTGGCTTCAATTTTTTCTTCATATGACGCACAACATCCGCATCGACGGTTACATTTTTTTTATGATCCACAACATTCTTTTTGATCCACATTATGTTTTTTGCAACCACATCATCAATGTAATGCTTCGGACATGACCAAGGAACTGATACAATAAATGTGCCGTCTTGATGTGATATAAAACGAATATTTTTTTGTTTCTTTCGATATGTAATTTTAAAAGAGATGCGATGTGTCTCAATATCAATATGCGAAATTTTTTGCATATAATTCAACTAACGTAATAACTTCAAAATGCGTTTTCTAATTTGCTCCTGTGAAAGCATGGCATCTGTCAAAACATCTTCACGAGATCCATGTGCTAAAAATTCATCAGGCAATCCCAAGTTTACAACTTTGACTGACAAATTCTGTGAACATACTGATTCGTTCACTGCGCTACCAGCTCCTCCCATGATGACATTATCTTCAATCGTTACAAATATATCATGATCTTTACTCAATTTTTTTATCATTGCATGATCCAATGGCTTCACAAAACGCATATTAACCAGTGTAAGATCTTGTGCAGCAGCAATCTCATTACATCTTTCTGTCATCGCACCAAAAGCCAAAATAGCAATTTTTTTACCCTTTCGTAATAAACACGATTTTCCGAGAAGAATCGACGTATTATTTTTTATCAATTGCTCACTCCCACTGGCACGTGGATATCGCACAATGCTCGGACCAATATGTTCATATGCAAACTGTAACATTTCTTTACATTCTCTCAAATCTGCTGGCGCAAGGATAATCATATGTGGAATACATCGGAGAAATGAGAGATCAAAACTCCCTGCATGTGTTGCACCATCCGGACCGACAACACCAGCGCGGTCAACTGCAAACATCACATCGAGATTTTGTAATGCGATATCGTGGATCAACTGATCATATGCTCGTTGAAGAAAAGTGGAATATATCGCAATAATAGGCTTTATGCCTCCGACTGCAAGTCCTGCAGCAAATGTTACAGCATGTTGTTCTGCAATGCCAACATCATGATGACGATCTGGATATTTTTTATGAAATTCTTTTAATCCAGATCCTTCTAGCATTGCTGGAGTAATGGCATGTAGTTTTTTTGATTTCGCTGCCGCCTCACAAATCCACTCTGAAAATACATCGGTATATGTTTTATCTTTCTTATTTTGACTACTTTTTTCACCAGTTTCTGGATTAAATGGACTTACAGCATGTAGCGATGTATGATCATTTTCTGCATGTTTATATCCATATCCTTTCCTCGTAACAATATGAAGAAACCGTGGACCTTTAATATGCTTAAGATTTTCCAGCACTTCGGCCAATGTATCAATATCGTGACCATCAATTGGACCAAAATATGCAAAACCCAATTCTTCAAAAAGTGTGCAAGGAGCAATCATACCTTTTGCATACAATTCCGCACGTCTTGCAACTTCATGCACAGCAGGGGCTTTTTTTGACAGTAAATTTTTGCTTTCTTGACGTAACCGATTGAATCTTTTTGAAGAAATAAGACGCGTTAAATATTTATGCATTGCACCAACATTTGGTGAGATTGACATCTTATTATCATTGAGAATCACGAGAATATCTGCATGTACGTCGCCTGCATGATTTAGCGCTTCAAATGCCATGCCGCCCGTCAATGCACCATCACCAATCACGGCAATGTGCTTATTCTTGTAATTTGAAGCAATTGCCATACCAACGATTGCACTAATAGAAGTTGTCGAATGTCCGACACCAAACGGATCAAAAATACTTTCTGATCTCTTGGGAAATGGTGACAAACCTCCTTTTTGTCGAATCGTATGCAAAAGATCCTTGCGTCCCGTTAATATTTTATGGGGATACGCCTGATGACCGACGTCCCATACGATTTTATCATTCGGTGTATCAAATACATGATGAAGTGCCACTGTCAGTTCAACTACGCCCAAGTTTGATCCAAAGTGCCCACCAGTACGAGAAACTGAATCAATTAAAAATGACCGCACTTCATCACATAATTGTGATAACTGCTTTTTTTGAAGTCGCCTCACGTCTGCAGGTCCAGTAATCAAGTCTAATATATTTTTTTTTGCATTTTTTATTGTCATATAATCACAATTTCAAAGATATATATACCAGAAGCATTGCTTTGACTTTTCTCCGAAGATAAAATACAGTTAACAATATGAATATACAAGACATCAAAAAAGATTTTGCAATCTTTTCAAAACACCCAAACCTCATATATCTCGATTCTACGGCCACATCACTGACGCCACAACGTGTCGTAGAAAAGCTGTGCGAATATTATACCACATATAATGCAAATATCGCACGTGGCGTATATGCAATTGGCACACGAGCTACAGCAGAATATGAGAATTCTCGAAAGATTATTGCACAATTTATTCACGCACAAGACTCCGAAATCATTTTTACATCCGGTACAACGATGAGTCTCAATATGGTCGCTTTTGGCTTACGCCATCTGATTACATCAGAAACCAACATTGTTACAACTATCATGGAACATCACGCAAACTTCATTCCATGGCAACAATTATGTCTCGATTCTCATGCGCAGTTTCGCATTACTACACTTACGGAAAATCACGAAATTGACCAAATTGCACTCCTCAATGCTATTGATAATAAGACACGAATTGTTGCACTTTCTCATGTATCAAATGTCCTCGGCATAATAAATCCACTCAAAGATATCATCCAAAAAATTCGCAAAAAGAATCCGGGGGTGATAATTGTCGTAGATGCAGCACAATCAATATGTCATATACCGATTGATGTGATCAATCTTGATTGTGATTTCCTCGCATTTTCTATGCACAAAATCTTCGGACCGACGGGCGTAGGCATTTTATATGGTAAATCTGAACAACTCGAAAAACTCACGCCACTCTTTACAGGGGGTGAGATGATTTCTGAAGTAACATCACAATGCACCCACTTTCGTGAACTTCCTCATAGATTAGAAGCTGGCACACCACATATTTCTGGTGTAATTGCATCTCAAGAAGCAATCAATTACATTCAAAAAATTGGATTCAGTGAGATTATTCAACATGAACAAGAAATATTAAAATATGCTATTACATCTCTACAGAATAACTTTGGGAGTTCTCTACACGTGTATGGTCCCACAGATCACAAAAATCGCTGTGGACTGATTAGTTTTACATTTCAAAACTACCATCCACACGACATTGCAACAATTCTTGATCAAGAGAAATCCATCGCTGTACGCGCTGGACAGCATTGTGCAATGCCCCTCCATCGAGAATTTCTCCACACGCCTGCGACAGTGCGCGCAAGTTTTTCCGTGTATACTTCGATTAATGATATTGATCAGTTAATAGATGGTCTCAAAAAAGTCGACGCTATTCTATCTACTCGGAAATAAAATGTTAACTACTTACAATTTAATTTCTGCCCAAAAAAAATATGAACATTTATCAAGAAGATATTTTAGATCATTATCATCATCCACGTAATTGTGGCATTTTGGATCATCCGACTCACAAGACATCTGCTAATAATCCAACGTGTGGAGACGACGTATCCGTCACATTGATCATTAAAAATGATACTGTGCAAAATATCAAATTTACTGGATCAGGATGTGCCATCTCACAAGCAGCCACCTCATTAGTTACAGAAAAAATTCTCCACATGCCTATCACAGATGTTTTGTCCCTCACAAAAGATGACATCATCACACTGCTCGGTGTCGATGTCGGCATAGGACGTATCACATGTGCATTGCTCGGGATTGAAACAATCCAAAAAGCAATTACACATGGTAAAATTACCACAAATGAAAAATAAAGAAATCCTAAAAAAACTTGTATCAGTCATTGATCCTGAGCTAAACATCCCTATCACTGATATGGGATTGATTTATGAAGCATATTATATTACAGATGAAAGTATCAAAATTACTATGACTCTCACGACGATTGGATGCCCTCTCTACGATGTGATTCACGACAATATCGTAGACATACTCAAAGAAGACCCTGCAATTAAAAATGTTGAGATCGAGCTGACATTTGATCCCCCATGGACACCCGACATGATGACTGATGAAGCAAAGATGGAGATTGGCTTTTTATAAAAGCACTGCGATATACAGTGCTTTTTTCTTTTATTTAATTGTGATTTGATCACGATTTGTGATAAAATAATTTTGCCTGTTTTGTGTCGATTGCATCATTGCATGATCGACACCAAATACACCCTTCGATGCCACACGAGCATAATATCTTATCGAAAAATCTGCACACGCATGTTCTTTTACATAGTTACTGTCGAAACTAAATGTCACACGATTATCATCCAATCGATCCACATACCATATACGATCACAGTCATTCTGTATGATTTCTGGATCATTCCATATAGTCATTGGATCAAATACTGCGGTCGCCGGTTTCAGACCACTTGGTAACACATCTACAATTTGATATCCACCATTCTCTGCGTTAGACTCAAATTTAGGAGTAAGACGCACCTCGACTATATCACCTTCTTTAAACGTATTTGTCCTTTTCCCGTCCACTTCGTATGACCTTGTCAAAGATACTGCTGGATTATTTTTTTGTGAATCGTCCTCTTGCACAAGATCATCATGTGATGCAATAAGCACGATATCTCCTTTGATATCAGTAAAGCGAAGCGACGCTAATTCATCTTGTGATACATGTAAAGTCTTTTCTTTATCATCACTGAGATCGACAAAAAACTCGCGACTATTTGTAGATACTGTACATGATGCTTCTTTTTGCGATATATGCTGAATTTCCGATGCAATCATCATCACTTGTTCAAGGTCGATCACGTCACGCTGCGGTGCATGTGTTTCCATATAGTGCCACACTTTTTCAGCCATTGGTCGATCATCAATATATGATACGAGGATGCCGAGAGTTGCTGTCAATTTTTCTTTTTCTAATCCGTCACTCACACTTTCAATCCATGCAAATTGATCATTATCTATTATGATGTGCTTCTTGATTTCATTTTCATAATAGCGTCTTGCACCTTCCACGTCACCATTTTTATATTCTGCGAGCGCGAGATAGATTTTATCCTCAATCGTGAGGTCCGCCTCAAATGATTTCACAACATCTACTTTATACAATACGTTTTCATCTAAGGAAGCTAGTCCATAAAGCGCTTTTGACGTTCGATGAATATCCGCATTTACGTTATACATGTTCTCCTCAAAATATGATATCAGATCATCTTGACTGACATCTTGCTTCGCAATATCAGCAACTTTTGCAGATAGCTCAATATCGAGACCTCCATATGGCAACAATTGCAATCCAAATCCAACTGCATCATCGCCACTTTCGTACTTCCGCAAAGATAATTCTCCTGTGAAATCACTATGTTCATACTGCACTGTGAGTAATTCCTTCGCGAAATGTGATGCAACAATTTGATCAAGTCTGACACCAGTCACGCCAGCATTCTGCAGTAATGCATTATGAAACTTTGCCTTACCCATATCAGTAAATACAATATCTGTGTAACCATCGCTATTACCTTTTATGTTATGTAAATCAGAAGTAATTGGATAAACTTTTGTCACTCGTTTTTGAGATGCACTATTAGCTACATGAATCTGTCGAATGAGTGAATCATTTTTATCTCCCTGCGTGGCCGTGATTTTGATCTGATATTCTCCAGTTTGCATTTTTCCTAGTAAAAAATCATTTATCGGATTATTTGTTGTTTTCGTTTCATCAATATGAAGCCCCTCACTTATTACAGAGTATGTGACGGGTTGTTCTTTATCATATTGTTCACCAAAAAAGCGAATTTTCATTTGTGGCTCATCCCCAGATAAATAAAGATCGCCAATATTCACATCTACAAAAAACGGTAAGGATGTAGGCACTATAATACTTTTTTGTCCTGCAGACATGTTTTGTGTATCAAATGCACGTGCCATAACACGCCACCCCGTCAAATTATCCGGCACGTCAAATGTAAAATTGGCATTTCCATCTTTGTTAGTAACGACATTTTCAAAATGTGCAACATCCACAAAGCTTGAGCGATCATCCCCACCTCCGCCTCCGCCAGCATCACCTTTTGAACGAGATGCGTATTGTGTATAATCTGTTGTCAAATACGTGAAGATTTTTTGATACAATTTTTGCAAGATTTTAGTATTCCAATCATAATTATTCTGAAAAAGCGCTTCATCCACAACAGAAATATTCACTTCTGCGACCACAGGATTACCGTGCACATCAACAATATGTACTGCCACATCAGCTTTATCACCTGGTTTATACTTTTCTTGCGATGGAATAATTTCAATCGTCAATGCGTGATCATCTTGAAAAACAGAAGCACCCGCATCATATGTTTCTTGAAATCCATATTGCGTCAGGATCACAGCGCGATAACTTACAGAAGGCGCAAGATCTTTTGTAAATGTTTCTTCATATGTGTTACCATTGACAACATTTGCATGCATAATGTTGTTTTGATATCGATAAATCAACATTTTATTATCGAGCGCACGATCTTCATCAGATGTCATGAGAGAAAGCTTGACCGTATCTCCATAAGAGAAATCTTGATAATCTCCAAAGTAGTTTATTCCCGCAGACTGCTTACCCCCCGTCATTTCCAATTTAAGATGATCATTTTCTGTTATGCTCGGATAAACATACGTATCTGATACACTTTTATGACCATCCTGGTCATTACTCTCAAATGAGATCTTATACGAAATATCTGGATTTACTGCAAGACTTTTCTCAAAGACCCAATCACCATCATTATTTGTTTTTCCAGAAAATTTTTCAATCGTTTTTTCTTCTTGTGTATATTCGTATTCTTTCTTCTGCGTCTTGGTAATATAATCATAATATTCACCCACTTCTTTCTTTCTATATGTCAGTTCGATCAACTTCGCATTTACAGAATGATCTTTTACGCCATCGCCAATGTACGAGTCCATTGCCGTTTCTTCATCCTGCGAATGATTTTGCAAAACTACTTCATTTACATGGACACGCACTTCATACGTATCAGATGCAATCTTTTTTTCTTCAGATGATACATATATGTTTGGACCAAATACATTCACATGTGCACGACCATACATGTCGCCTTCTTCAGCGACCGCAGGAGAAAACGTAATAGTCGTTTCCACTGGATAATATATATATGAATCGTCATATTTTGGTTGATATTCAAATTTTCCGTTTCCAGACTCATCTAATATGAGCTCTCCATCTAATGATTCAATTCCTATAAGAGAATACTTTAATTTTTGTAAGGACACAGGCGTTCCATCATAAAATGAAGCGCGTACATCAAATGTCATTTTATCATCAGCATAGATCGATGGCGTGGATGGTGTAACTGTGATCTGATATGCAGGTTTTTGATAAGATTCTACAGAAATCCATTGTGTGGTGATTGTTTCTTTCTTTGTGTGATCCACAACAGCGAGACAATACGACGATGCAGGCACATTTTCCAATGACATTTCTCCACTAATCGTGTCAAAATCCGACACTGAAAGTTCTTGCACAATAATGGGTTCACTATCACTATCCGTACTGTATACATTATTTGGACATCCTTGATACAATCCGACTGTGACGGCACTATTGATACGATCACTATTCCGTGACTTAATAATGCCCCAATAATTGATTTTGTCAGTTTTATGATATTTATTTTTATCTGTAGATAAATATGTCCAATAATAGTTCTCTGCACTACCTTTTGAGTAGTATACTGAATCTGCACCAATTGCGACTGATTTTCCTTCTTCAGAAGTGATTACAAAAAATTGCGGTTTCGTTTCATCTGCAGATTCCTCCAAGCTCTTAGGCACTGTGAACATAGCAAGACCATCATTATTTGATTGTCCAAGTGCATCAACATTTTGTTCATCATTGCGAAGTGTAATGCGTGCATTTTGAATCGGTTTTTTATTCATGAAATCATATATCCACATCATGCCATTATCCTCTGATAGAGAATAATAATGTGCAATGTCCGAGCTTACGACCCATCCGCTTCGCGTGATATCATTTTTTGTGATCGTAAAGAAATAATATCCATTTGCCAAATTTTCAGGTATGTCAAAATACATATCGTCAATCAACTCTCCCTGAATCGATAGAATCTTATGGTCTTCCGCTGGTTTATATGCAGATAGGTCATTTTGATCATGATAATCTGTCCACATGAGATCCCAATTATTTTGAAGTGTGACGCGATGCATATAATCCTCCATGTTTTCCAATTTATACAAAGATACATCAAATGTTCCTTTAGTATCATACAAAATACTGACCATTGGATGCATGTCTGGCGTAACAGAAACTGTCGATTCACCTAGCTCAAATGTATAATCATAAAAAGAGGTGTCCGAATCGTTTGAACCTGTTTCAAACGCAAAAGCATAGTCATTTTCCATCACATCCCCATTATCCTTTGCGATAGAACCTTTTTCGACTGTGACAGTGTATATTGTTTTTGGTACTAATAATTCCGTTGGATGAAAATACAATCGATCTGCACGCACGTCAAATTCACCTTTTATAGAAGGAGTAATTGAAAAGTTATGAGAAATATCCTGTGACAATTGACGATTAAATTGTATTTCAATACCAGACTCCACAGGCACACCAACCCCTTTATCTCCTGGGATTGAAGATACAACACCAAATGGTGCTTTTACCTGAAAAGCCCATTGATAATCACGATCCGCGATTTTATCATTATTCACGGTAATCTTATATATCTGATCTTCCGTCAATTTTTCCGTAGGAATAATCTCATATTGGTATGACAAATCTCCATCGTTCACATTTTCCGCAGCACGTGCCGATGGAATAAAGGAAACGGATTGCTCTTTTTTCTTTACTGTAAATTCGATTTCAGGATCAAATGCAATCACCTTTTTTATTGTTGTATGTGACACATCCTTGGATGTGCGAAGTATAAAATGCGTTTCTGGGGCAACGCCTACAATGTCTGCTTGTGTTGGTGATAAGGCAAACTGTACATTTTGTTTTGTTATATAAATACCACCATTTTTATTATATTGTGCATATCCCAAAACGATCATGACCATCACAACAGCAAAAACTGGTGCAACAAAAACCCATCGTGATGAGAAAAAATTTTTCAAAAAATATTCTTTTTCAATAGGTGCTTCTTCTACTTCAGTTTTTTCATTTTCTTTTAATTCTGCAATCTTCTGCATGATCTCGCTGCGCAATTGCAATTTAAATGCATCATCAAATTGCGTATCTGGTTTTGTAGCGATAATTTGTTCTACAATTTTTCTCACATGCGCATCATAAGTGATTAGATCTTTATCCAGTGCATAGAGATCGTGAATGATCTCCTCAATCAACTGATTCATATTGTCGCTAATTAGAAAATTAATATATTTTACAAATGATCATTAGTTCATAAAGAAATACGCGAGAAACCCAATAATCACATCTTTACGCATTTTGCCGATTGCTCGTGAAAAAATCATTTTACAATTATCTTCACTCTTACCGATAATATCCGCAATCTCTTGATAGCTCATGCCACTCCATATACGCATCATGATGATATCGCGCTGTTCTGATTTGAGGTCTCGCATGTACTTTTCAACTGCGAGAAATTTCTCTTGATTTTCTACATCTCGCATGAGATCATCTCCACTTGCGATATCCCATGCATCTTCTATGCCACTGTGACTTTTCTGTGTCCGATAATGATCAATCACCGTATTTGTGGCAATGCGATAAATCCATGAATTAAATGTGCCTTGTGTACGATTATAGCTCTGGATATTTTCAAGGCATTTCATAAACACTTTGCTACAGAGGTCTTCTGCCGTTTCCTTATGATGTGTCTTGAAATAGATAAAGTCGTAGATCCGACGTACATATGTGTCGTAGATCTGTCCGAAATCCTCCATCTGTCCCTGCTGACAATGCTCGATCCACATACTTTCTTCAACAAGATGATCCCGCTGTACTGATGTATCCATACGATCTTCCCCCACATTATTATTTACTGTATCCATAATATATAACGAATCACAAGCGAAAAAGTAACAAAATATTCTTATAATATATGATGATTTTTTTCTTATGTATTTATTTTTTATATACCTATTATATCACAAACACCAAAAAATCCCGTCATTTATAGGTAACAGGATTTTTTTGCAAATAGATTATTTAGTGAATTTAAATGTTTGAATAAGATGCTCAAAATCTTTTTCAAATTGTGGTTCGCCTTTAGCTTGTTTCCAAATTTTCAACGATTTTGTAGAATTTGGTATCGAGATATAATACATCTTTCCCCCTGAACCACCTTTAGTAATTGATTCATTTCCATTTTCATCTTTGTCAGTAGCATATGTTTCAAAATCAACATTTTGACCATCAATTATTGCTTTTGCCCATTTTGACATATTATCGCCACAGCCAGCCATATCCGCACCATTTTCATCACACCATTTTTTATCATCTTTCCTTACTTTAGCGACAACCCATTCAGCAGATTCATCAACAATCTGAAAATCAATCTGTGCCCAACTTATATCCGTATACCAAATGAAATCATTTGCAGTAACAGATGCGTTTGGAAAAACATCCTTATCATCCTCTTTTCGAAAAAAATTATCTTTCACCTCTTTATCACTCATCGCCTTAATGTCATTCCATGCCAAATCAGTGTAATCAGATGATAATAAGCCACAATGCTTTCTTATTGTTATCTTTCCTGTATCTGCATCTTCTTCCTCCCAATCCTGACAAACCTCCCCTCCCTTGATGTCACCATCAAAATTTGTTGCGAGAAACTCACGCATCTCATCTATGGTCAATTGTTTTTCTCCCGAATGTCGTGTCTCTGTAAGCCATTTTTCTGGCACTTCAAATGAAAAATTCACTATACCATCACTCACACGTACATTTTTATACCCTGACGAAACTGTACTTCCCTCCGTTTTCATTTCGTCTTTTGCCGATTTATTTTTTCGTACAGACACCCCAGCTTTCGTCATTTCTGGCGCAGCAATGTCACGTGTTTTCATCGCTGTATAGACCACAGCACTGATGAGAATTGCGCCGATGATAAGGAGGATTGCTATAAGTAAATTGTGCTTCATAATTCAATAATTTATTTGATTAACTTAAATGACTCTTGTATTTTTACTCCTTCCTCGTTAATATTTGTTCCTGTTATATATTCATCCACATATTGTTGATCTTGAAAGCCATGTGTAATTCCATAATAATATCCATTACCTTGTGCCATCTCTCCACCAACATTACACAGCATGATCTCATCACATCTTTTTACATCGTCTTTTGCAGTAATAATAAAATCCATTACATCGATCATTTCACCTTTGCTTTTTGCTAAAAAACTAATCATATACATATTTAGCTGTCCCTTGTCATCGATAGCACTATCTACAACCTCTGGATCACCAACTACCCAATCACTAGGTATCGTGACTTCAAATCCATATTTTTCATTTTTATATATTTTATATGCAACTTCTCCATTTGAGTTAATCTCATTGTTTACATTCATTGAATTATTTTTCTTCATTATGCTGACTTTCGTCATTTCTGGCGCAGCAATGTCACGTGTTTTCATCGCTGTATAGACCACAGCACTGATGAGAATTGCGCCGATGATAAGGAGGATTGCTATAAGTAAATTGTGCTTCATAATCATTCTTTTAATTAATAAAAATTTTGAATAACATTTTTTATATTTGTATTTTTACATTGTTAATGATTACTTGTAATACATTTTGTGTAACTTATATATAACGAACGAGAAGTCATAAGGTAACAAAACATTTAATACACTTATTATACCACAAACAACTTTTTTCTTCTGAAAAAGAAAACCGATCACATCGCGTTATGTATGTGATCGGTTAATTATTTGACTCTACTTCTTACCAAACCATTTATAATATCTTTCTCTGCCAGAAAGATATTCACTAAAGAGCTTTTCTGTCATCGGTCGTGCATAAATATGCGTATCATTGCGAACGATATACAGCATTTTAATATCCTCAATTTGATGAGTAATTGTCACATTGTGTGATAATGATCCATCTTGCTCTGCTAACAATTGCATCACGTCATCTTTTGAACGACACATAATCAGACTTGCCTCACGAGAATTTTCTGTTTCGTTAATAATCTTCGGATCAACAGAAAATTCCAATACGACATTTCCTCTGCCACAAATTTGGATGTCATCAAATCTCACAACACACGGTGAGATTATTTTGATATCATCAGATGTGATATGGCGAGAAGCAAAACAATCAGCCGAAAAGGAAATTGCCAATACTACACATAACATGATCTTTTTCACCATTTCTCCTACCTCCGTTTTTTGGGAAAATTCATAAACTGCCTAAATATGTCAATCCATCGTTGCATATTAAAAATAACTAGTCTAATCTCAAATGTGAACCATGTGCTATATATAACGACCAAGACGCGAAAAGGTAACAATAAAAATCACTTTTATATCAAATATTGTCGTAAAAAGTAATAAATATTGATCACACCTTCAACCTAAAATGAAATCTCGATATGATGGCCAGTGCAAATAAAATGGAAATAGAATTTCTATAAAAAATACCGACCTATCGCATATGTAAATGCAATAGGTCGGTCTTAGAATCATTTGAAAAGATGTGAAAATACATCTCTTCCACTTGCAACATCTTTGAACAATTTTTCTGTGATTGGTCCTTTGCCTGAAGCAAAGTGATATCCGGTCATTTCTTCAACATCTTTGATAGGAATATATCCCTGCTCATTTAAAAGTCTCAAGACATCTTCCTTTGAGAGACAAACCATCATCATCGCCGTGCTAAATTCCTTGACTGATTTGCGTGCATCAAAGTGCATTGTAACTTGTGAACCGCACACGACTTGATTGTCAGCCTCAACTTTGTATGGTGTTAGAGTATCCCCAACAATTAACTTGTCTTCGGCAAACACTTGAGCGATATCGAATGCCACGCTTAAAAATATAACCATACAAAACACATAATTCATGCTTTTCATGACTCTGCCCTCCTTGAGGCTTTTTAAATAAATGGAATTAACGAACAATATTTTATATTATAGCATATTTATGCATATATGTCAATATCTTAATACATAGAAAAACACCGTTTTTACGGCGTTTTTCTCTTTTGAAAAAATATTATTTACTCAAATATGAAACTATCAGACAGTGCACCTTTCATACTTCATCCATCATCTCTTACCTCTTATTCATGTTCACTTTCAAATTTGCTCAAAAAATGCACGTAAAACTTCATTATCTAATTGATTGGCTCAGCACTTACTAGCGCTTTTCCAAATTCTGCACTAATATTATCTTGCAATTGCATATTGGTTTTTTCTTGTATGTTAGTTTCACCTGCATTATCACCCACAACACAATAATCGCTACTACGAGAACTTGTAATGAAAAATCCATTAAACTGCATTCCGACTGGAGCACCTCCTGGCCAGTCTGCATATTCTTTATCTGTTGTTTTGCCAACAAGCTTACACACATGATAAAAACCATCCTTGGAACAATATTGGTGAATATTGCTTAATTTTTTAGAGTAAATGTTTACACAATCAGAATTTTCGTCTTTAATTATTTTTACGCTTAAATCATCGTACATCACTACACTTACAGGAACTTGAATACCAAACTCCTTTATGCTTAAATATTTTTGTGCATCTATCGATGCAACTTGTTTTTCAGATTGCACTTGTATTTTATTATTTTCATCTTTTACATCAACTGATTGTCCAGCACTTTTTTGTGTCACCGTCTTCTGCTGCATCGCCACCGGCGCTACAACACGATCTGGCTTGAGTGCAATATACGCTATAAGACCAATGACAGCCAACGCAAGAACACCGAGAGTCGCGATGAGAATGTTGTGTTTCATTTTTTTTTATTAATTTTTATTATAGACACATTATATCATAATATCAAAAAAAATAATAATATGTTTTATAAACGTATGAGTAATTTTAAACCATCCATTTTAAATATCTATGTATTAAGAGTCACATCAATCCACTTTCCCTTTTCTTTGATAAGTGCAATAAGCTCTTCAATAGCTTCTTCCTCAGGCAAATTTCTTTGGATTACTTCTTTGCCATAATACAAACTGATCTTACCAGGTGCGCCTCCTACATAACCGAAATCTGCATCTGCCATTTCTCCAGGACCATTGACGATACAACCCATCACAGCAATTTTAACACCCACCAAATGCCCCAACCGTTCTTTGATCCGTTTTGTTACTGTTGCAATATCAAAAAGTGTTCTCCCACATGATGGGCATGAGATAAATTCTGTTTTGGAGATGCGACGTTTGGTTGCTTGCAAAATAGTAAAGCACACAGGGATTTCATCCTCTGGTGGTTCTGTTAGCGACACACGTAATGTATCACCAATACCCTCGAGAAGAAGCGTTCCAATTCCAATTGTGGATTTGGCTCGTCCATCATCTTCACTACCAGCTTCAGTCACGCCCAAATGTATTGGATAATCCATGCCTTCTTGATCCATTTTGTATGCAAGTAATCGATTTGACTCGATCATAATGATTGGGTCAGATGCCTTGATTGCTACTACAATCTCATGAAAATCATATTTTTTGAATACACGCAAATACTCCATCACACTTTCCACAAGACCTAAAGATGTATTACCATACTTACCAAGAATGCGACCTGAGAGTGATCCCCAGTTCGTTCCGATACGAATCGGTTTTTTCGTTCTTTGTAATTCTATAATAAACGGTTGTAGCCCATCTTCGATTCTCTCAAGCTCTTTCTGATATTCTGCATCTGTCAAAACCATATCACCGCTACCACGACTATCCAAGAGATTTCCTGGATTTAATCGGATCTTGTCTGCATATTTTAATGCCTCAAAAGCGGCAGCTTTATCAAAATGGATATCTGCAACAATCGGTACTTCGCAATCAAATTTTTCCTTTAAAATATCTTTAATCTCTTTTAGTGCGTGCACATGCTTAACTGTTGGTGTGGTAATACGGACCAACTCAGATCCGGCATCCACACATCGCATGATTTGTGCAACTGTCGTTTCTACATCTAAAGTGTCAGTATTTGTCATGGTCTGCACGCGGATCGGCTCATCACCACCGATTCCTATGTTTCCGACCATTACCACTCGCGTCTTACGCCTCGGCAACAACGCTGTAAATGATTTCAAATTATTCATAACCTTTTTTTAAAAAATTACAACGAGTTGACAAACACTATTCAAAATACTACCGTAAATATACAGGGAGATACCCAGACCGTCAATTACATATATTTTATCATATGCAAGAGATTTTTATTATCAAATTTGGTGGGAGCATTATTACTGACAAAAGTTCACGTGAGCTCATGATTCATAGTGTGCTTCTGGACGATATTGCAAAAGAATTATACCAATATATTGTTGAAAACCCACTTAGACAATTTATCATCATTCACGGAGCCGGTGGTCCCGGACATCACCTCGCACATACATATGATCTTTTTCATGGCACAAATCATGATCCTGTGAAAATTCGGGCAGTTTGCGAAACACGTCTTGTAAATCAAAAATTAAACACGGCAATATGCGACACATTCTTAAAAAATAATATTCCTGTCATACCAGCACACACAGGAGCACTCATCACACAAGAAAATAAAAAAATAATCACATGTAACATTCCTATCATCCAATCAATTTTAGCATCAAAGTGTATTCCCGTTCTCTATGGCGACATGGTGCATGATACATTATTAGAATATTCTGTTTGTTCTGGAGACACGAGCGCTGCATACCTTGCACAAAACCTTCCTGTTAAAAAAGTATTATTTGCAACAGACGTCGATGGCGTATTTAATAAGGATCCTCACACATTTCCAGATGCACAACTAATTCCAGATATTTCTCTTCGAGATATATTTAATGACACGTCAATCTCAATCGAAAAATCTCACAATACCGATGTGACTGGCGGATTAAAAGGAAAACTCACTGCATTTCAAACATTTATCGATCATCCACACATATTAGAAGAGATCGTCATTTTCAACGGTACAAAACCAAAAAAATATTATGACATTTTATCAGATATAAAAATCGCCTCGACACATATCACGTTATAAAAAAAATAGACATGTCACACTGACATGTCTTTTTGGGTATTATCTACACACATTCAAATAGATTCCAAGCAATGGTCGCGTTTCTACACGTACAAAGCTTTTTTCTGATAGTAATTCTGAAATTGTACACCATCCATGATATGCCACATCATCGTCCTGCGGCTTTGCGCAAAATTCTTTTTCGCAATATCCCCATGCAATATGTGCATGCACACCTGGGACAATCATGACGAATTCCGGACTAATGGAAAGATTAGCAATACTCTCATGAGAACACCCTGAAATTTCCTCTTCTACCAGTCGCCGTATAGTTTCACGACATGTCTCAGGTGGCTTGATAGTTTCCAGAGGAAACGATATCATACCCGCCTCCTTATGAATGATTGGCTTTGCCTCTAATTCTCGTACCGTGTATACCCTCCCTGTATTTTTTGCAACGAGAATCAGGCCTATTCCTCTTACGATCTTGTCACAAATGTGCATATCGTGAGTCTCCTTTATCACAATATTAGTTTTCATATGTCACCCCTCCTCAAAAGAACCACGTATCAGATTATCATTTTTATAACATTTAGTCAATCATTTACTGCAATTTCTAAAAAATGGTATAATACTCCCAGTAATTATTTTTCGAATTATTTTAATGAATAATCATTATGTTGTTATCATGGCAGGAGGATCTGGCACTCGATTATGGCCGCTCTCTCGCAAAGACAATCCAAAACAATTTCAAAATCTCACAAGTGAAGATCGTACACTATTTCAAGAAACATACGATCGAGTATCTCCTCTAGCAGACCACATTGACCAAATCTACGTCTCCACAACAGAACAACTTGTAGATCTTGTAAGAGCACAACTTCCACATATTGCACCAGAAAATATTATCATCGAACCATGTGGTCGCGATACAGCACCTGCGATTGCACTAGTAGCAAAGACCATTTATAAAAAAAATGCTGACGCGATCATCACTACTACACCATCAGATCATGCAATCAAAAATCCTGGTTCATATCTATGTACGGTGCAAGCAGCTTTTGCGGTAATTGAAGATCATCCAGAAATGTTTGGTCTTATCGGTATCACGCCAACCGAACCGAGCACAGAACTCGGCTATATCCAAATGGGATCAGAAATTAAAAAAAATTATAAAAAAAGTGCCTTTGAGGCGATTGCATTTAAAGAAAAACCTGATCAAAAAACAGCTAAAAAATATTTAGCACATTGGTCATATCTATGGAATGCAGCATATTTTGTATTCAAAGCAAAAACACTATTGGATATGACTGAGAGGTTCGCTCCGCACATCACGACAGCACTTACACAGCTTGATGCGACGGACGACCCAGAATCACAACTCAAGATCTATGCAGAACTCCCCAAGGAACCAATCGACACTGTTATTTTAGAAAAATTATCTGCAAAAGAAAGATTCGTCGTACCAGCAGATCTTGATTGGAGTGATGTCGGCAACTGGCGAACGCTCCACAACTTCCATCGAAGTGATCAGATTACAAAAAACATTGTACGCGGAAAAGTATGTGATATTGATTCAAAAAATTGTCTCATATTTAGCACTGGCACCAAAACAATTGCAACACTCGGTATAGAAAACATCGTCGTAATTGATACAGATGACGCGATACTCATCTCCCATCGCAGTCAAGCACATGAAGTAAAAAAAATCATTGACACATTAAAAGACCAAGAAATGGATCATCTCCTTTAGTATTACCTCAAAAACATTCTATCCAGATTTTACCATTGTAATAAAAAAACAGTTCATCATATTGATATGATGAACTGTTTTTATAATCATTTATCCTTTCTGAGGAAAAGCAACGCCGTAAATTGAAATATCGTTATTACATAACCATCCATATGTCGTACGTGAATCCATAGATTGACGTCGTGAACCATTCTCTTCCCACACATCTTTTCGTCCTTCCACCCAATAACACTCACCGTCTTTCTTTATGATTTTTTTAACATAGGCTCCGTTGCACTTGTCAAAAGTACATTCAAAAGCAATAACATCACCAACCTGAAATGTGGTAGCAGGCACAACATCAACTCGCGTGCCATCCATAAAACCGTATGATTCCATTGAGTGTCCTTCTACAAGATATTCTACAGAATGAGCAAAGTCATATCGTGCATCTCCAATCAGATCATTGTCATATGGAATCGTCTCCACAGAATTCGCAATTGCACCGATGGGCGAAAAAGCCCATACTATAAACAAAATAATAAAACTAGAGTAATACATACTTGAAATCTTAATGTATTTAGAATGCAATTATTGTAAAATAATTGAACCAATTACTATAGCATATTTTTATTATTTTGTCAATGGTACATGAGAAATAATGCCTATTTTCCTCAATAAACGGTGTTTTTTACTACAAAATTTATGGCATTCTTTATTAAAAATTAATCTCCAGAGCATTATACCGACGTTTGTATTCTTCAAATATACGTGGTCCATGTGGCCTTGGCAAAAAGATGAGATACTGATTATTATAAACGATAATGCCTCCAGGAGAATTAGTTTTTGGATTACTTTTAATTTTATCTGATTGTAAACGACGTAGTCGACATTCCATTCCTTTGTCTCCCAAAATCCATTCTCCCGTCACGCGAAAGAATTTTGCAATGACATGGTCACTCATGCTTGCAACATATTTTCTACCTTGCATAATATAGTGCGGTTTATACGAACAAATCCATGCATTTTCTGCAACAAATTTCTCATATATCCCGCTGTCATAAATTGGAATAATAAAAGAATATTCATGTGCCGCAAAAAGATCCTTTGTTGGAACACATAGTGAATCTGTTGTGATATGGTAATTCAAGCAAATACGATCATTAATGTGTTTATCATAACGACGCACACCCAATATATGTGTAATGATTGTCAAGAAAAAACGACCCGTCCAAATATGCCCATTCTCATACACTACCAGTAGATCTAAATCACTTTTTCTATCACAATTATTATATGATAATCGACCTGTGACGCAGATCATACGCACAAATGGACTACACCGCAAAAAGAATATAATTCTTTGCAGACGTGCCATTTTTTTATAACTTATAAATTCTCTTTTGCGTCTCAATGCAAAAAGATGTTCTCTGCCATATAAAATATAAAGACCATTTCTTTCTTGTATATATTGATTTATTTCTGGCGACAACATAGCACCATACACTTCTTGTAGTGACCATGACTGATTACTATGATCTGTGGTGCATCGTATTAAACACTTCCATATTTCAAATGCTGTTAATGGATAATCCAAAACATCATAATATGTAATCGTAGCCAAAATATTTTTATATAACACCTTATCCACAGCAAAAATATTAGAAAGTAATTATCGTTCACTGACATTTTGTTTTTATAAAAATTTTGCCGTAGGACTATTTTTGACTTTCTTTAGTTTTTCTGGATTGCCTGCAAAAATTATTTCTCCACCGTTTTCTCCACCATCCGGACCAAGCTCAATAACCCAATCAGAATGTTTGATCACATCGATATTGTGTTCAACAACCAGCACAGTATTGCCTTTATCTACAAGATTATCCAACATGCGTAAAAGTTTCTTCGTATCATCAAAATGCAATCCTGTTGTCGGTTCATCCAAAATATATAATGTCTTACCTGTTGATTTTCGTGCAAGTTCTGTTGCCAATTTAATACGTTGCGCTTCCCCACCAGAAAGATTTGTAGCGCTTTGGCCTAAATGAATATATCCAAGTCCTACTTTTTTCATCGCGGACAGTTTTTCTGTGATTAAAAAATGACTTTTAAAAAACTCATATGCATATTCGACACTCATGCCTAAAACATCGGCTATAGTCACACCATTATATTCAATCTCCAGTATTTTACTATTATAGCGACTTCCGCCACATGCTTCACATGGCACATACATATCAGGCAAAAGATGCATCTCCACTTTCACCATACCATCTCCACGACATGCCTCACAACGACCTCCTCGCATATTGAAGCTAAAATGACTTGCATCAAGACCTTTTTCTTTTGCACTTTCTGTTGACGCAAAAAGATCTCGTATGTGTGTAAATACACCTGTATATGTTGCTGTATTTGATCGTGGCGTACGCCCAATCGGATTCTGATCGATTGTTATCACTTTATTGATATATTGCAATCCCATGATCTTTTTATAGCGTCCTGGCTCAACTGTGGATCGATGAAATTTCTGTGCAAGCACACGCGACAAAATTGCATGCACAAGTGTTGACTTTCCACTCCCTGAAACTCCACAGACAGTCATGAATACTCCCAGGGGAAATTCAACTGAAATATTTTTTAAGTTATTTTCATGTGCATCAATGATTGTGATCATTTGATCTGTAGGTTTTCGCTTCGTTTTTTTATCAGAAATACGAATTGCCCCTGACATGTATTGTGCTGTTGCCGTTTTCGATTTCATCATCTGCGCTAGTGTGCCAGAAAAAACAAGCGTACCACCATCTTCACCAGCCCCTGGACCCATATCAACGATCCAATCTGCTTTTTTCATCACATCTGCATCATGTTCTACTACAATAAGTGTGTTATGCGCCTCTTGCAGTCGCTTCATTGCTGCCAATAGTCGCATCGTATCACGACTATGGAGTCCAGCAGTTGGTTCATCTAATACATAAATTACACCTGTAAGATCTGACTTGATCTGTACAGCAAGTCGAATACGCTGTGCTTCCCCACCAGACAATGTCTTACTAGAACGAGAGAGCGTAAGATATTCAACACCAACATCACACAAGGCTTGCACACGCGTTAACATCTCATTAGAAATTGCATCAACAATGAGTCTTTCTTCTTTTGTAAAATGATTTGATTTCTGCATGTCTACTACCGCATCAATAAAATGACACAATGGTAGCGACACAAAATCATGAATTGTTTTCTCACCAATTGTTACTGCCAGATATTCTCTTTTAAGTCTTTTACCTTCACACATCACACATGTCCGCTCTGTCATATATCTCTCCAGCTCTTTTCGCATATATTCTGACTTCGTATTTTTATATCGCTCTTCCAGATCATGGATGACACCTTTGAAATCATCATCTCCTTTACGATCTACTGGCACACCATAAAAAATAATCGCGATATTTGATTTTGATATATTTTTAACTGGCTCTGATAAGGAAAAACGATATTTTTTGGCAATTTTTTCTAAACATTTTTTATGCTTACTGTATGACGTATTTTTTCCACCTGACTTACTCCAAATATGTATTGCCCCTTCCTCTATAGACAAATTTGTATTTGGAATAAGTAAGGAGGGATCGATCTCATTTTTAATACCGAGACCATCACAATCAGGACATGCACCATCTGGATTATTAAATGAAAAACACCGTGGTGTAACCTCAGACATACGAAAGCCTGATTCTTTACAATAATAATCGCGAGAATATTCCTCCTCCACACGATCGTTATATGTCACGATACACACGCCACTAGAAAGTTTCATGGCAGTCTCTACTGAATCCATAACACACTCACGATCAAGAATGCTTGCCTTATGCACAAAACGATCAATCACAACGTCAATATCAACCGATACAGTATCGCTTACAACGAGCATAGCATCCGCAACAGACATGATTTTATGATTAAATCGAACACGTGCATAGCCCTCTTTTTTTATATTTTGTAAAGCTTCTGTATTTTTTTTGGATTCAACTGTCACTGGCGATAAAATAGATATAACAGTTCCTCCAGGCGCATTCATAATACCCAAAACAATATCGCGCACACTTTTTCTTTTGAGAGGACGCCCTGTCATCGGACAATGAGGAGTGCCTACTGACGCATAAAGTATGCGCAAATAGTCATATATTTCTGTCATTGTACCCACCGTCGATCGGATACTCTTACTCACACTTTTTTGATCGATCGCGATCGCTGGAGAGATGTTTTCTATACGATCAACATCAGGCTTTGTCATCACACCCATAATGCTTCGTGCATGTGAAGATAAGCTTTCCATAAACCGTCGATTGCTCTCTGCATAAACCACATCAAACGCAAGCGAGCTCTTACCTGAGCCCGAGAGACCTGTTATTACAGTCATCTGATCACGAGGCATATCAACAGTCACATTCTTCAAATTATTGACACGCGCATTATGTATAAAAATACGATGTGGATCTGAAGTTCTTTTTTTAACGGGGAATATTTTCTTGCACAAGTTTTTTTGTGATTTCATAGATTCTAAAAAGAAATAGTTGCAACATCAATTACCAATGATAGAGCATTTTTCACGCATAGTCAAGTGAACGGTCATATCGCGCATTTAAATAAGACCAATAAAAAACCTCCCTCACAAAAGAAAGGTTTTTAATTGCAGTTTTTAAATTTTTACATCTTTCCGCACAAGTCCATTACGCACATGGATATCTCCTTGTTTTTCGAAGTTATGACCACCAATTGGCTGTCCCTTAATCTTAAGATTATAGTTGCCATTTTCTGCCAATAAATAGTATCTTCCAATTACATCTGTTACTGCAAAAGTTTTCTTTGCCTGCGATTCTTTGTCATAAAGAGAAACAATCGCAAATGGCACTGGTTTGTCATCTACGGTTTCTACTGTGCCATATTTTTTTTTCTTGATAAAGTTATCAAAAACAAACAATACCGCATACAGCGCAACAAAAATAAAATTGGTAGTTGACGGATTATAATATGTGATAATGGCGGTTGCAATAAACCCCGCATAAAACACCAATATAAAAACCCATTTTTTTGTCATAGAAAAGAATCCTTTATACGCAGATGCTTTCTTTTGTGCATACTCTGTCCAATCAACATTTTTTGCACTCATTGCAATATTGATTGCAATCACTTTGTTTTCATCGATTGTAATAACGTCTCCTGTATAGACGTCTCCGTATAACGAATCATTCTGTATAGTATGAATTGTGTCATACTTTGCTTTTTCTGACTCAACAATAAACGTGCCGTTTGCCGTGAGGAATCCAAATCGTCCATGCTGATCAGAATATGTAGTTTCTATCTCTTTTCCGCCTTGATCTGTAAGCATAAGCTTAACGCCTGGAATTGGCTGTTTAGTGTTTTTTTCAAATACTGTGCCCCAGTTTTGCTCATTGCGCCTGCGTGCCAATAAACCGATAAATGGCATAATGAAAAAATCTTTTGCAGCCATTGGTACTGTTACAAAAAGTGGCACAGCACTTGTTGCAAAAGCAAGCATCGTTCCCATAGCAATACCCACTGTTGCAATTGATTGATATATGGGCTCCTGAGTTACTGGTTTTAGCGCTTCTTTTTGTGGCTTTTTTTCTTCTGGTGACACTGGTTTTGGATCAGATCCGCCTTTGACTATTGGCACTGGTATGTTTTTTTTCTCTCTTTGTGCACTACAATCCTTCGTGCTATCGCCGCTCGCACATACCCAAGATACTTGCGCTCCCTGTGCTGGAAATAATGGATTTTCATCAATGGCTCCCTCAGCACAGAAATCTCCAGAAAATTCTATTTCATCTTCAGCATATGTTTTTGCCGCATTGCCACATGCTGCTTCTTTTTTTTCTTTTTCTGTAATCAATTCTGTTTTAAGTGTTTTGGCAGTTTTTGAATGTGGACAATAGAGATATTCATCTTTTTCCTCATAGCTCACTTTGAATTCATATTCCGTATCTTCCAAAAGATTATCTATTAATAGATTCACTTTTCCATTATCTGATGGCGTTTCTGATATTTTGATTGTCTCTTTCTCGTCAGATTGTACATTCTTCACATCAATCTTAAATTTCACATTATCATTTTTATATGACTCATCAACAGTTGCCCGTAAAATTACAGAGTTTTTCGTCACATCTTTAGTGGAGTCCGTGGAGCACTCCTTTGTTTGATCCACTGATTCTGGTACTAAATCACCATCACGATTAGCACTGCAAATCTTGTTTTCGCTCGTGCCTTGGCAATGCCAACTCACCATTTGTCCCTTTTCTGGAAATACTGGCGTTATATCGATCGTACCTGATGTACACAAGCCACCAAAAAATGACGTAGCAGTTGATACATATGTCTTTGCCGCTGTACCGCATGTCGCAATAATTGTTTCTGCACGATTAGCGCTACACATCACATTATCTGTTGAATTTTGACATTGCCACATAACTGTTTGCCCCAATTCTGGAAAAGAAGGTGTTATATCGATAGTGCCTGATGCGCACATAATATCCTCTGATGCAGGCTCTACTTCTCTCGACGCATTACATGCAACTGTCTCTGACGTACCGACACAGTTCCATGCGCTTGAGGCACCTTGTACAGGAAACACTGGCGTACTATCCTCTGTTCCGACACCACATAAGGTACCCGCAAATGTAGTTTCATCATACGTATATGTTTTAGCAGCATCACCACATGTTGGCGTAATTATTGGATCAATCGTGATTGCTGGTACAATATTTGTAAATGTTTTTACTGCCATATTAAGCATTGATGCAGGTGAAAAATTCATCGAACTTGGCGTATAATTTTCGCCAGAAAACTCTGTCTCATTTATAGAATATGTTCTTGCTGCCTCACCACATGTGGGAGTAATTGATTCTGTCGAAAAATTTACATGAACAGAATTCAACGTTGGCATAGAACCTTTATAAAGAACTGCGCGCCATCGTACATCACTCGTTTTTTCTGCAAAAATTAATTCTTGACCAGAATTGACGTGATTCCACATTTCGCCACCATCAGATGACAGATAATATTCAATATATGATTCACCTTCCAAATCATCATCAGCAGTTAATTTTGCACTCACAATATCCGTAATTGATTCATTTAATTTGGTTGATTGAACTACTAGAGGTGACTCTATATTGAGAGGTAACATAGAAAAATGTACATCTCCATATTGCTCGCTCCATACTACCGACGGTTCATCATTTTCATTGAGTACTATATCAATTGTTGTGGTAGTCAAAGGATCAGAAATCATGTCATTACCCTCTGTCTCATCATCACCTCTCACCCAATTTACACCATTCCATTGGGTAAAATGCGTACTATGTGGCGTCCAGTGACTCCATATAAGCATTGGGTATTGTCTTGATGTCATTTGTATCTGTATATCATTTATTTCACCACCGTCTGTAATTTGCTCAAATCCTTCAACTTCACCGTTCAAATTAAACCAATCATCTTCATTTTCATTCCATTGTGTCACAAAAACGTCCGACTCATCAGTCCATGCGAGTATCGGCGTGTCATTTTCACCTAATTCAAATTGTAGATCTGAAATATAATCTGGAACACTCAAACGATGTAATACCCATGCATTACCATTCCATTTTGACAAGCCTATATTCTGACCACCCCTCATAATATCCGAATATACATACGCAATGATAGGGTTACCTTCTTTGTCTATTTGCATTTTAAGATCTCGAAAGCTAAATCTATCATGCTGCAATTGTCCATTATCATTATCACCCCAGCAGCGCATCGTGTTATCGGAAAGTCGTGCGCACGTAAAATAATAACCAGATGATATCTCAGCAACTGCAGTTAGACTCGACAATGTTTGTGGCACAGCATTACTAACAAATGTACTATCACCGATTTGACCTCTTCCATTATTTCCCCAACACTTCATCGTGTTATCGGAAAGTCGTGCGCAAGTATGTTCTCCTCCAGCAGTAATTTCTGAAACAGTCGATAGACCCGCAACAGCATATGGAGTTGCATTATACAATCCAAAAGGATATGATGTTTGCCCCCCATAATTATATCCCCAACAGCTCATCGTGTTATCGGAAAGTCGTGCGCATGTATGCTCTCCTCCACTCGACATTTCTACCACATTTGATAATCCTAAAACTAGCGTTGGTAATGTGCGTCGTGTTGTTGTGCCATCACCGAGTTGTCCATTGACGTTTCTGCCCCAACAGCTCATCGTGTTATCGGAAAGTCGTGCGCATGTATGCTCTCCTCCACTCGACATTTCTACCACATTTGATAATCCCGAAACTGGGACTGGGATCATTCGTTTCGTCAGTGTATTATCACCAATTTGTCCATTATTATTCAATCCCCAACAACGCATCGTGTTATCGGAAAGTCGTGCACATGTATGCTCTCCTCCACTCGACATTTCTACCACATTTGATAATCCCGAAACTGTTACTGGTACATTACTTTGAGTCAGTGAATTATTTCCGAGTTGTCCATTGACGTTTCTACCCCAACAGCTCATCGTGTTATCGGAAAGTCGTGCGCATGTATGATAACTCCCTGCTGAAATTTCAACCACATTTGATAATCCTAAAACTGTTACTGGATCTTTTGAATTGACATCACTCCCATTACCAAGTTGTCCGAAAGAATTGTGTCCCCAACATTGTACAGTCCCATCATTCATTCGTGCGCAAGCATGCTGATCTCCTAAAGAAATTTCCAAGACGCCAGAGAAATCTGACAATTCAACAGGATCAGGACTCATTGACATGCTTTGCGTTAAAAATTTACTACTACTTGTTCCATCCATCGTTGACCATGTAGATCCATTCCATTGAGAGACATTCGGTCCACTAACACTATTTTCTGCAACGATAATAGGATTATTAGTTGCACGATTAAATTTAAAGTCAGCTGCACTTATATAGAAATTGCCAAAAGACGATAAAAATTCATAACCATCACCGCCATTCTTTTGTGTCCATTTTGTTCCATCCCATGCGGAATGCAAAAGAGTCTCGGTGCCACCAGCTATAACTGTGGGATTACCATCATTATCAGAAAGCATTATGAAATCCACATCTTCTGAAACTACTTTATCCTCAAATAGTTGATCTGCAAATTGCGATTGCCCATCCATACCAGCCCATTTTGTACCATCCCATCGACGTGCAAAGGTGTCTTCCACCCCCTCATTATTATCATATCCATTCCATGCTACAATCGGATTTCCACTTTGATCTCCGATGATTTGTGGCTTTGATGCTACCCGGCAATTATCACTAGTGCTACAATCCTCAGAACACGTATACTCACTTTCATCAAGATCAGACTCACATAAACCATTACCACAATATCCCATACAATCCACTGAACAATTATCAAGATTTTCTCCCCCATTTATCTCACATAATTCATTGCCGCATGTTGCGCTACCGCCACTACAATCTTCCCAGCAGTTATATTGATCTTCTCCCAAATTTGCATGACAAATATCATCTCCGCATGTGACATTTTCGCCATGACAATCATCTGAACACGTTTCCACATTTTCACCATTTTCAAAGTCACATGTTCCGTCACCACACACACCAGGCCCACAACCCATGCCGGATGAAGAAATGTCTTCGCTACCCTCACTACCATCCATTGCGGTCCATGTATTTTCTCCATTCCAATGAGTAAATTTTATTACGCCGTTTTCTGCCCAAACCACCATCTGATTTGCATTATTATCCAATGCAATTTGTGGATTGTAACCCGTATATTCACCACTATTTTGGATATTTTCATTGCCCTCTGAACTACGATCAGCATGAGACCATGCGCCAGTTGGTTTCCATAATGTATATGCACCCGCATCATCATCCCACCGTGCTTCTGTAATTTCTGTATCAATACGATCTTGTGTATCAAGATCATCAGTAAGACTAAACTTCACGCCACTTGGTCGTGTATGAAAATTCCACTGCACATTATCATCAAATCCCACAAAATGCACATTATCAGAATTCTTTATCGCATTTCCATCGATGAATACGTAATAGTTCGTATCAAGAACAAGATCACCAATATCGATCGTAAGAGTGTCTGTTCCCCATCCTGTAACGAGCGGTGATGCAATAGAAATTGTTTGCGATATACTATCATCAGACGATTTATAGATGGTAATGTCCCCATCGCCAGCCAGAACATCAGCGTTGAATGTCATATGCAAAGGAGAATTTTGAGTAACAAATTGCGCATTATCGACTGGGTCTACATTGAGAACATCCATCGGAGCTGACAATCGCGTATGAAAATTCCATCCGCTCTCATTTGTAATGCCAGAAAAATAATTATCATCCCCATCTTTAATCGCATCAGCATCTATCATTACATAATATTCTGTATCACGTATGAGTGGATCAATGTCAATCACGAGCGTATCGGTTCCCCAGCCTGTGATTAGCGGAGATGAAATAGGAATTGTCTGTATTTCGCTATCATCGTCATATTTTAAAATCGTTACATTTCCCACATTCGCAATAACAGCTGTATCAAAAATCATTTGCAACGAAGTATTTTCTGAAACCTCTATTGCATCATCAGCCGGATCAAAAGCATCAACCCTTAAAGAAGAGCTACTCCAATACGATGTTTGAACATTATTAAAATTTGTTCTACCGTTATATGTCGATGCTAAATACGTTCCCGCGCCATTTGATAATCCTACAACTGCACTATGATTCAAAGTTGGCCCACTACCATAATTAAATTTAATGCTTCCATCACTATATAAAACCATTTCAAAGTTCATCTGGGATGTGTATCCATATTCGTAAGCAAGCCATCGAATTACTACATGATTTGTATCAGATAAAATATAGATATCGTTTATCGAGTCAGTCCGAAGATCTCGTCCTAATGCTGAAATGATAGGTCCAGCATATGATGACGATAGATCTGGTGATGTGCTATCACAACTTGCACTGTCGTCCATACAAATATACCCATTTGAACTCACTCTGATATTTGTATAATTTACACCATAGTAATTAAACGTAAACGGCAAGGCATACGACCATGCTGCATCATCAGCATGCCATCCTTGGGCTATTCCAACAACCTGAAACTCATTTAATATCAGTGATTCTGTGGCTGTTCTATCAATCGGTCCAGCAAATGTTTCAGTATTTTGTAATAAAAAAAAGAGACATAAAATAAAAAATCTCCATGAAAAATTGACAAAAAACTTTCTCATATTTGTATATATTTTTTAGTAAAACAATTGTATTTTTTTATTATATCACACTTACTCAAATAAAATATTTTTATTCACATTTAATAAAATAAGAAGTTTATAAAAGATTTTTTTTATAAAGAATTACCAACAAAAAAATAGCTCTCAAATACTATAGGTTAAATCTTTAAAGAAACTGAAAATTTTTATAAAATAATTATTCCGTATCCACGATAAACCAATCGATCTCCACGTCTTTGTCTTGCACCTTATCTGCAGTAATATCAAATCCTTCGCCGTCATGTACTTCTGTGACGCCAACTGCAATAGGTGCATGTGGCGTGATCATGACGCGACTATTTTTTGATATAAGATCTGTCTCGACAAATATCGTGGTCCCATCGCTAACATTCTTGCCATCCATTGCATCTATACATACGCCATCATCAACTGCAAATCCTTCGCGACATAACACTATAGTACCTGCGCTTGCGCTACCACTATCAGATGTTGTGATAAATTTTTGTGCAACTATTTCTCGTGTCTCGATACGATCTGCAATCAACACTCCCTCGATAGTTACACCACCCTCTCCATCAGTATAAAGAATTTTATCAGGATCAATAGCAATGAGCTCTGCAAAACGTACAGCATCTGTAGTGCTGAGCGTATTGAGCATATCGATACCGGCTTGTAGACCTGCAAGATCTAATTGAATATCCGCAAGGATATCAGATTGTACATTTGCATCTTCTTGGAGACCAAGAATCGCATTCTTTGTGATAGCACCATCATCCTGCATGTGTGTGAGAATCTTCGATGTCTTTGTAAATTGCATGTCTACAAGTGATTGCAGTTCTGAGACAGTATCTGCTTTTGCTTTTGTGGTGAGATCATTTGTATTGATTTCGATGAGTTTTTGTTGTTCTTGAATAGCATTGATTGTGACAAATGTGAGTGCACCCGAGTTGAAATTATACAATTCTGTTTCCTCTGTATCATTAGGATTTAATTTTGTCATAAATGTGCCAACTGTGTAGGGTGCAACATTTTTAATATCTTGTGCAATCACTCCAATATTTGTCGTTTCTGTATCTGAAAATCCTGCCTTACCATTATACTTATACGTTATCGGATTAATGCCAAGGATCACATCTAGGCCATCTGAAAATTTATGGATATCAGTTTTGATACGACTATCAGATGCAACAGTCCATGTGTTTGTGCCAGGTTTTGCTGCAGAGTCAGTAGAGAGTTGGATTTGATAAGCTGGATTAACGCCCACACCAATATTTCCTCCAAAATAGTTTTTGGCTCCAGTGTCTACCTGATAGATGCCAAAGTCATTAGTGATAGCTCCTATTTCAGTACTGTCATCTATATAAATTCCGTAGGCATTGGTGATGGCACCGGTAGCATTCGTATTGCCAACGCTTGCCCATACTCCATAGGCGCTCGTAACAGCTCCCGTACCTGTTTTTTGTCCACTAACAGTTAAGCCTGTTATACCGTCTATTGTCCCTGTAGAATGACTAGAAAAAGAATTAATACCTAAGCCATGTTTGGCACCAGTATCAGCAATGGAATAATTTGATGAAATAAATTGTCCATATTGATTTGCCCCTGTTACTGCTGAATAAGTACCAGATACTGTTAATTTAGATGTCGGGCTTGTAGTACCGATGCCAACATTGCCCGTACTCGCTTGGGCATAGAGCATGGATTGGGGTTGGTTCAGGAGGACTGAAACCCAATTATTGCTCCAATTCGCCAGTGCAATATCAGCTTTACCATCGCCATTAAGGTCTCCGATGGCGACTGAATAAGCGCCTGCTGATGTTGTATAGTCTACTTTAGTGGCAAAAGTACCATTGCCGTTATTAATGAAAGTTGAAACGAAAGCAGAGCCACTATTCGCCACTGCCAAATCAGCATTACCATCGCCATTAAGGTCTCCGATGGCGACTGAAATTGGGCCTGTTCCGGTAACATAGTCCACTTTGGCGGCAAAGGTGCCGTTGCCGTTATTGATGAGGACTGAAACGGAAGTGGAGCTCGAATTTGCCACTGCAATATCAGCTTTACCATCGCCATTAAGGTCTCCGATGGCGACTGAGTAGGGATTTGGTCCCGTAGTATAATCCACTTTTGCTGCGAACGTGCCATTGCCGTTATTGATGAGAACTGAAACAGAAGTGGCGCTCAAATTAGCCACTGCCAAATCCGCTTTACCGTCGCCGTTGAGGTCTCCGATGGCGACTGAGTAAGGGCTTATTCCAGTGGTGTAGTCCACTGTGGCGGCAAAGGTGCCGTTGCCGTTATTGATGAGGACTGAAACAGAAGTGGAGCCCATATTCGCCGCTGCCAAATCAGCCTTACCATCGCCATTAAGGTCTCCGATGGCGACTGAGTAGGGGGTTGTCCCAATGGTATAGTCCACCTTAGCTGGAAAAGTGCCGTTACCGTTGTTGATAAAGACTGAAACGGAAAAGGAAGTACGGTTCGACACTGCTATATCAGCTTTGCCATCGCCATTAAGGTCTCCGATGGCGACTGAGGAAGGAGCGAATCCAGTGGCATAGTCCGCTTTGGCGGCAAAGGTGCCGTTGCCGATATTGCGAAAGACTGAAATGGAATTGTCGTTGTAATTGGCTGCTACCATATCCGCTTTACCATCGCCGTTAAGGTCTCCGATGGCGACTGCTTGGGTTCTTATTCCGGCAGCATAATTGACACTCGCCCCAAAAGTCCCACCTCTTGTCAGATTAGTTTCTCCACCTTTAATAGAACCAATATTAGTGAGATTTCCGGTACTAGTGATTCTTTGAGCATTAGTGATACTATCAATGCCTCCGGTTCCAATACCTCCAGAGAAGTTCGTGTAACCATTGAAACCAAAGTAGGAGTTGAGGATGCTAGTGGAGTTGCCGGAGAAGATGAGGTCGTGGGCGATGAGGTCACGAGTGTTAGTAGTTCCGCTAATTGTTAGGTTATCTGAAAAAGTAAATCCTTGTCCGGTGCCGATTGCATTGAAAGTCACTCCTCCAGTAGAACCGACGGTGGTGGAGAAATAGTTAGAGAAGTCGTAGCCAATACGGAGTTGTTCGGTAGTGGCAATAGTGTGGAGTTTGGCGGAAGGGGCGGTGGTGCCGATGCCGATGTTGCCGGTAGAAACTTGGGCATAAAGCATGGATTGGGGTTGGTTCAGGAGTACTGAAACAAAAACAGAAGCAGGATTGGCCACTGCCAGATCAGCTTTGCCATCGCCATTGAGATCTCCGATAGCGACTGAAGTTGGCCCTATTCCGGTAGTGTAGTCTGTTTTGGCGGCAAAAGTACCGTTGCCGTTATTGAGAAATACTGAAACGGAAGCAGATAAATAATTCGTCACTGCCAGATCCGCTTTACCATCACCATTCAGGTCTCCGATGGCGACTGACCAAGGGTTGGCTCCAGTGGTATAGTCCACTTTAGCGGCAAAGGTGCCGTTGCCGTTATTGAGAAAGACTGAAACGGAAGCGGAACCATTATTCGTCACTGCAATATCAGCCTTGCCGTCTCCATTGAGGTCTCTGATGGAGACTGAAATTGGGCTTGTTCCGGTGGCGTAGTCTACTTTGGCAACAAAGGTGCCGTTGCCGTTATTAATGAGGACTGAAACGGAAGCGGAGTTCCGATTCGCCACTACGAAATCGGCCTTGCCATCGCCATCAAGGTCTCCAATGGCGACTGAGTAAGGATTGATTCCGGTGGTATAGTCCACTTTAGCGGCAAAGGTACCGTTGCCGTTATTAATGAGGACTGAAACGGAAGTGGAGCTACTATTGGCCACTGCCAAATCCGCTTTACCATCGCCATTAAGGTCTCCGATGGCAACTGAGTAAGGATTGGTTCCGGTGGTATAGTCCACTTTAGCGGCAAAGGTACCGTTGCCGTTATTAATAAAGACTGAAACGGAAGTGGCGTTCCAATTCGCTACTGCCATATCCGCTTTACCATCGCCGTTCAGATCTCCTGTAACTACTGACCAAGGAGATGATGCACAAAAATAATCCACCTTAGCTGCAAAAGTTCCACCTCTGGTTAGACTCGTTTCTCCACCTTGAATAGAACCGATGTTAGTGAGATTTCCGGTACTAGTGATTCTTTGAGCATTAGTGATACTATCAATGCCTCCGGTTCCAATACCTCCAGAGAAGTTCGTGTAACCATTGAAGCCAAAGTAGGAGTTGAGGATGCTAGTGGAGTTGCCGGAGAAGATGAGGTCGTGGGCGATGAGGTCTTGAGTTCTGGTGGTGCCGGCAATGTCTAGTTTGTAGGCAGGGGCTGTGGTGCCGATGCCAACATTGCCTCCGAGTGGGTTTAACAATAAACTATAAGCAGCTGTGTTTGCATCTATTCTACCTGATTGAAGATATGTGTTTCCATTTGTTAAAACATCACCGAGTAGTCCGTAGATGTTTCCATTTAATAATTTAAATCTACCGCTATTTGTGCCTAAAGCCGGTATTGTTGAGTTGGAATTACTCCCTTGAATATTCAATGCTCCAGCGATTTCTAATTTATCATTTGGTCCTATTGTACCGATTCCCACATTTCCGGTAGAAGCCTGTATCATCATCATGTCAGTGACCAATGTTCCATTAAATTTAGAAAAATACATGTCAGGAATACTAGATGCATATATACCTCTTCCTGAAGTCAAAAATCTCGTTGCGGGACCATTGTTATAATAGTTTCCCCATCTCCCATCAGCAGTAATCATGTCACCTGTTCCAAAACTATACAGAGCAGATCCACCTGTTATAGAAATGTCACCTGCGACTTGTAATTTAGATCCGGGGCTTGTTGTACCGATACCGACGTTGCCACCATCTTTTAATATTAATGTTGGAGTGACTCCGTTTGTATCAAAAATCAAATCCTTATATTCTAATAATGATCTATCATATGATGCTAAGTAATTTGTATTTGTTAATCCAAAAGCAGTTACTCCAGGACCAAATTCAAATCCATTTGCACCAGCATTACTAATCACTAATTTACTGACTGGGCTCGTCGTCCCGATACCGATATTGCCACCGTTTGGATTTAGCATCAATGGAAGATTGCTTGCCAAATTAATCCGATTTACAGACTGCAGCCACAACCCATTCCCAGCGTTTCCACCAATATCCAACACAGCATCACTAGAATCATTTAGTCTTGCTATTAATCCAGCTGATTGCGTGCTTCCTGATATGGCTGGAAGATTATATCCAACTCCTTTAATATCTAATTTAGCAATCGGAGTCATTACCCCAATCCCGACGTTGCCGTTTCCAGTTATTAATGCATAGTTGTTTGCAGCTCCAGAAGCAGCAAAATACCCCCCAATGTTAGTACCCGAAGCTCTTGCGCCATCAGACTGTCCAAATATGCCATAGTTACTTCCTGTTCCAATTGTTGCATAGCCATATCCCCGTATTGCCATACCACCATTCCCATTATATCCGTAAGCCGTAATAGCTGAGCTTCCGTCTGTAGTTCCGTCACTTCTTACATCCATTCTCATGCCTACTTGTGGACTTGCAGTACCAACCCCTACATTGCCACTGACTAACAAATTGCCTGCTCCCGCTTCTGGGCTTGTGTAGCCAATTGCTAATCCTCCGGTAGCTCCAATTCTCATTGCTTCAATCGAACTATTCGCAACTCTAAAAGCCATTTGTCCAGCAGATGGACTGTAAATGCTTGTATTAGAAAGCCCTCCGAAATCTGCCATATAAATTGGCGCTCCTGTTGCTGCAAAAAAAGAATCTGTTGTATAAATGCGACCACGAACATCGAGCATCTGTGTTGGAGCAATTGTCCCTATGCCAACTTTGCCACTCGACAATAAAGAGACAAGTGCATTTGTGCCTACTACTGATCCATTACCAATCATATATGCACCGGTTTCATTATCGAGTCCTGCATAGTAATCATTTGTGAAGCCATCCATTTTTACTGAGACATCTTGTGCA
>JBBQZC010000005.1:0-69915 GCA_038208115.1 Candidatus Moraniibacteriota bacterium | reverse complement strand
TGCAGGTATTCCAGATGCACCAGAAACTGTCACAGCTGTCGTAAACTATGCACCAACTGCAACAACGACACACACCTGTTTCAAAGTCGATGTACAACCATCTCAGCAATCAGGAAACTATACAGGACAAGTGACGTATACAGCTACTACGGATGCGAGTTCGTACTGGCAATAGTAATGTAGAGTGAAATTGTACAAGAATGAGAAAAATGATATTATATAATCATATACAAATATAATACAATAAATATGCAAATCAATTTATTCAAGCTGTGCGGAATTTTTTTATCTTTATATGTTGCCATTTTTGCTTACAGTGTACACGCACAGCAAACAATCAGTGTGACAGTGGATAATAGTGGTTTTGACATACCAGAAACTCCAGTGATTGTTCGTTCTGAAAATGTAACGACGAGTACGCTTAATCTTGTCGTGGATGTGAATGATATTTATGCAGGTGAAATGATAGATTTTGTTGTTACAAAGAAAAATACATTTTCTGGAGTGGAAACGACGCAATCATTTCATCAGAGTGTTAATGGAAGTGCACGCACAACACTAGGTGTTAATGATTTGATATCAGGTACAGAATATTTATTTACAGTACGTTATTCTCGAGATAGTTTGAATGTTTTTAGTGCAAATTCTGCACCACATACAGTAGTTACTGCTATTGATCCACCTGTATTGGATTCGATCAATAATATTACGACTGATTCGGTAAATTTGAACGTGGTAGTAAATCCAGTGTTTGTAGGAAGTCCAATGGATTTTATCGTGGAGGTGAAAAATAAAAACACAAATGATACTTATACTGTAAAGATCACAAAAAATGTTACAAGTAGCAGTGTGGGTCTGACGATTAGCGATCTTGATATGGGTGCAAATTATGATTTTGTGGTCAAATATGCACGTGAAGGCACAAATAATTATAGTGCGTATTCTAATATGCGATCTGCTATAACAGATTTAGATCCGCCATCTATTGATAATATAGATAATATCACGACGAACTCTGTTGATCTGCAAGTGGCTGTAGATAGTTCTTTTGGAGGTGAGAGTGCCGATTTTAGAGTGGAAATCACTAATGTATCAACAGGTGCAAAAACGACAATATCAGTGACAAAATCTGTTGGCAGTGGTGGATCCGTGACTCTTACGATACCAAATTTAAATCCTGGTACATCATATTCATTCCGCGTGCAATATAAGCGAGAAGGAAATACTGATTATAGCGATTATTCAGGCTCAAAAACCGCGACGACATCGTATCCGGATGATAACGGAAAAGTTGATGTGTGTCATAATGGACATACTGTTAGCGTTGCACGATCATCTTTGCCGACACATCTTGGACATGGAGATACAGAGGGTCCTTGCGTAGAGAGTATTGTGGATACGGGAGGAGGAACCACTCCTGATGATATAATCGGAGGCGTGGTATCAGGAGGAAGTGTGCCCGTTGACGCAGAAGCGGAAATGAAGGCACAAGAAAAAGCGATGATCAAGGAAGAATTACGTGAGACAATTATGCCTAAAGCGTCAGAGAAGTTTTATGAGACAGCTGTCGCATTGGGTGCAACTGCAGGAGCGATTGCGTCACTCGCAGGTTCTGCTGTGCCACTTTTTGCTGCGATGCCAGGGGCATTCAGTAGTTCTATATTTTTAAAAATTATTGAGTTGTTTGGAATCATCGGTCGCAGAAAAGAAGAAAGAAACTGGGGTGTCGTTTTTGACAAAGTAACGCGCATGCCAATTCCAGCAACGAAAATTCTTCTTACTGATGAGGCTGGTAATGAGCTTGCGACGACATATTCTGACAAGGATGGTCGATTTGGATTTTTGGTCAATCCGGGAAAATATTTGATGCAAGTATTTAAAAAAGATTATGAAATGATTTCCGATATGAGTGCAGATGAATTATATGGCAATGTATATACAGGAGAAGCAATAAAGATCGATGCAGATCACATGGTCTTATCTAATATTGCGATGAAGTCATTGACTATGGATTGGGCAAAATATGCTGAAAAAAAGGTCAGGCAATATAAATCCAGTTTCTCAGTTTTTAAAAGATTATTATTTACTGCTGTGTATGTGGTGGGATTTTGCGCGACAGCAGTTATTACATATTTCCAGCCAACACTGTTTAACTGGGTGGTATTAAGTATATATATTTTGATGTTTGCGTATCAATTATTTGGCAAGAAGAAAAAATATGGAGTAATTGAAACATCTAATAAAAACCCTATACCATTTGCAATTGTGAGTCTGCATGATAAAGATTCGACTGAAAAGAAGCACTTTGCTGTGACAGATGCGATTGGTCGATATTATCTCTTGGCAAATAATGGTCCATATAATATGAAAGTTAAAGGACAGCCTGTGAGTGGAACGAGTTTTGAAAAGCAAGGTGATATTCATGTGTCTGAAGGAATTGTGCGTAAAGATATCACAATTTGATAGTGAAATGATTCAAAAAACAACTCTTAAATTTAAGAGTTGTTTTTTGTTTTTAATGGAATACGTATTGAGATTTTTTCTGGAAGAGGTGATGTTCTGTTTAATATGGCAGGATTGAATTCATGAAGAATGTCCGAGGGTACGCCATTTTGGAAAGCGATTGATTGAAGGGATGGTGGAGAGTTTACGGGTGCACTAATAGTGAGTATCTTGCCTTCCGGAAGCTTATGAATGTTTGTGATATTATTTTTGCGACAAATCATTTCTTTGAGAGTTGTAGTGTTTATGTTTACTGTACCATCTTTTGACGATAATTCATGTCGAAAATGATTTAATGCAGTAGCAAAATTGCCTCTTTTGGGCATGGTGTAAAATACTTCTCTGATGCTATTTTTTGGAACAGATATTTTTCGATACGTGTGTGTTTCAGGAATTTTTTCATGCAGTTTCTCTGATGTGATCACATCACGAATTGCAAAGAATTTTTCTGGATAGTTGATATTTTCTTGATATGCGCTCAAAATATTGAGAAGTACTTTTGATTGTGTTTCTTTATTGATAGGAATAGACAATTTTTGACCAGCTATGAGATCATGTTGTTCAGAGATGTTGTTGCGTAGTGCAAGAAAGGTGGGATTTGTATGATATTTGTGAGCAATTGCACTCAGAGTTTCTTTTGGTTTGATTGTGTGATCAAGTCCATTAAGTGTTTTTTGAATATCTGTATTGATCTGATCTTGAAGCCACACATTGAAATTATCCATTGTGATCGGTGCACGTTCTTGGGGAATTGTTAACACTGTTCCAGGTCGTAACTTGCGCACTTCCTCATCTGCAAGATGGTTGCTATTTTTCAGGAGTTGTACGGATGTGTTATATTTTCTAGCGATATCAATCAACGTTTCAGCTTCTTGCATTGTATGTTTTGTGCGTTCGATTGTTTCTGCTGTTTTTTCAGATTCAATCAGATATTGTACATATCTTTTTGTGTGACCACCGTTATAATCCATGAGAGTAAGTGCCCAGTCTTTACCGAATTTATCATAGTTATCCCGCAAATGCTTCGCACATAACTCCGCGCTTTTAATCGGGTCACGTCTTTCATCGTATGTGCTATTGATGGTTAAGTTGTATAGATTAGCAGTGTTTGATGTGATTTGGTATGGTCCAGCTGCACCACTTTTGGAGACATCATCAAATTTGAAGTGTGATTCTGCAATGGCGAGATCAGCATATTCTTCTGGAACATCATATAATCTAAAAATAGCACGAATTTCCGCAAGATATGGTTGCATTCGCTTTAAGCCCGCAATAAGTCCATCAGTATAGTTTACTCCACCAGGTTTGTATTGTTCATAAAATGATTGATAGATTGCATCCCGCGTCGTCTTATCAAGTGTGATATGGTCTTGCGTCTCGATTTGTTGGCGAAATGTTTTGCCGATGACATCCTGATCGGTTATACTGATTTTCTGTTGATTTTCTGATTCGAGCCATTGTTGACGAATATCTGCTACGGCTTCACTTGTTTCTCGTGCAAGCCTGCTGGCGGAGTCATCTGTGAGGGGAGTGCTTTTTTTTTCTGAAAGAATATGATCAAGTGTTAATGCACCAGTAGCTAATCCGAACCCAACGAGAGCGCTCCTTTTTATAAAAGTACGACGATCTAATAATTTTTTATCAGAATCTTCAGGTTTGCTGCGATGATCTCTGGGTGAAATATTTTCAAATGTATTTATTTTCATGATAGTATTATATCCCGATTTACAAATATAAGAAAGATATTTTGTGATATATGATATAATTGTTTTGTAAAATTAATGTACAAATATGGATGGACAAGTGATTCTGCGATTCTTTTTTGAGTATGGATATGTGATGTTTATACCTTTGATGATTATTGGTGGTCCAATTGTCACGATCATTGCGGCTTTTTTGGCATCAACAGGCGTGTTTGATATTCGGATAATTTTTATATTATCTGTGCTTGCTGATATAATTGGTGATTTGTTATTTTATTACATTGGTCACAAGTGGGGTATGAAATTTGTGGATCGTATAGGAAAGTATATTGGCATTACACGAAAGTTGATTTTGCGTTTAGAAAAATTTTTTATAGTACACGGAGGCAAAACCATTTTTATGGTCAAATCAACTACCGGTCTTTGCTGGGCGACATTTGTGACTGCTGGAATAGTGAAAATGTCACTAAAGAAATTCATAAAGTATTCGTTTTTTGGAGGATTGCTGTGGAGTGCGTTTTTGTCTGCGATAGGATATTTTTTTGGTTATCTCTATGAGCAGATCGCACAATATATCACATACGCCAGTTGGATTGTTCTCATCGTTGCGATCAGTGTATTTGGCAGTATTAGTCTAGTCAAAAAATACAAAACTGCAGAAATTTTTGCTGATGTAGTCAAAAAATAATTGCATGTATAATAGTAATTTTCATTGGTATTTTTTTGACGAATTGGTTTTTTCATGTACAATGGGGGACTGACATAAACGTCAGAATTGTTTTTTTACAGGAGAAGTGAAGATAAATAAAAAGAGTGAAGGAGTGCTTATGATGAGTGATGACGTTTTATTGCAGCCACACAGGGTGATTGATTTACCACTTTTGCATCAAGGGAAAGTGCGGGATATTTTTACACTTCGGTCTGCACCAGATAAACTGCTCTTTGTTGTCAGTGATCGTATCTCTGCATACGATGTTGTCATGGGAGATGGTATACCCGGAAAAGGGCGTGTGCTTAATGAGATGGCAGCATTTTGGCTTGCAAAAACCCGAGATATAGTTGGTAATCATATGATCAGTATCAATCCCGATGATTACCCGTCAGAGTGCGCACCATATCATGACTATCTAATCGGTCGGAGTATGCTTGTTAAAAAGGGGTTGCCATTACCGATTGAATGTATTGTGCGAGGCAATCTCACGGGATCGTATTGGTCGGCGTATCAAGAGGTAGCAATATTGGAGCAAAAGACAGAATCTCCATATTGCAAGAAGCAATATAAATTGCTCCATGGATTTGAATTGCCAGCGGATATGCAGGAATCAGAAAAATTTGTGGAACCGCTTTTCACACCATCAACAAAAGCTGGGTTTGGTGAACATGATGAAAACATCTCATTCAATAAGATGGTTGAAATCATGCAACAGTGGCTTTTGCAGAATCATTTTCATGAAATTGATGCGACTGCTTTATGTATACAAGTTAAATTTGTTTCACAAGAGATTTTTGTTGTTGCCAGGGAATATGCAAAAGTGTGCGGCATCACAATTGCCGACACAAAACTGGAGTATGTATTATCGCCAGATGGAACATTGCTTTTGGCTGATGAAGTTCTTACGCCGGATTCATCTAGATTTTGGTCAACAAATCAAGTGGTACTTGGGCAAGCTCCACCGAGTTTTGACAAAGACTATTTGCGTCGCTGGCTCAGTCAACAAGATTGGAACAAAACATATCCACCACCAAATCTGCCTCGTGAAGTTATTGAGATAACATCACAAAAATATCATGAGGCTCTTGCACGTCTTGTACTGGATGATTTTCTCTAAAATCGTCCAAGTCACTGTTTATTGCATATAAACAGTGACTTTTCATATATTGCATAAATAGTATATTATGCGTACAATAAGGGAAAGTGATTTATTAGATAATTGTTATCATGACAGAACATTTGTTAAAACTGTATAATATTGCGGATAGGAGAAAAATCCCAGAAGGGATGTTGCAGAGATACCATGAAGATATCCATCTCATTAATAAATCATTTCATCTTAAAGGAGAAAATAACGATGTTTGCGTTATGCTTATTCATGGATGGACATCAACGCCATATGAAATGCGTGTTTTGGGGGAGCAACTGAATGCTGAGGGTATTGCAGTCGATGCCCCATTGCTTTCAGGGCATGGCTCACGTCCAGAGGATCTCGAATGTGTGACGTGTGAACAATGGGCAACAGATGTCCAAAAGGCATTTCAAAGATTGAAGAAACAATATAAGAAAGTGTATGTTGGAGGAATGTCGATGGGCGGAAATCTCGCACTTCATGTAGCTAAAAATGAACCATCTGTAAGTGGTCTTATTTTGATGAGTACACCATATAAAATGCGGTTTGAGAAATTGGGTATTGTAGCTGCTCATCTCACTAAGCGATTTGTGTCTTATAAGAAAAAATTCTATCCTCGTGGCATTCAGGCACAACCAAGTATCACGCAGCTTATTTCTTATCAACGATATCCGATCAGTAGCGCTTTTGAAGCATATGCAACGATCAAAAATTCACTCGATAATATAGAATTGATCACGCAACCAGTATTCCTCATTCAACCAGAACATGATCATCTCGTGTCACGCGACAGTATTCGAAAAATTTTTAAAAAAATTGGTTCACAAAAAAAAGAAATGCGACTTGTCAAAAAAGCAAGTCATAATTTCATGGGGAATGGAAAACACAGAGATGTTTTTGAATCCGTAGTGCATTTTGTAAAAAATAACTAGGAGGATACATAAGGAAATGAATATTGCAATATTTACGAATAACTATTTGCCAAATCCATACGGTGTAAGCACATCAGTGGAAGGATTTCGTCGTGCACTAGAAAAACGGGGACATACAGTATATATTTTTGCGCCACAATGGGGCGGGTCATTACGGAAAAAAGAACAAAATATTTTTCGCTATCCTGCGATTAAAACTCCGACAAAAATTGATTTTTCTCTTGTGATTCCATACTCTTTGCGAATTGATGAAATCATTTCATCTTTGCATATTGATGTAATCCATGCACAACATCCCAATCTTCTTGGAACAGTCGCACAAAAATGGGCAGTGAAAAAAAATGTCCCATTGGTTTTTACATGGCACTCTCTCTACGATCGATATGCACATTATGCACCATTCGTGCCAGATCGTCTTGCGGGTAGTTGGGCAATGCATAATGCGGGCGGTTTTGCGATGGAAAGTGATCATGTGATTGTTCCGACTGCGTCAATTATCCCCATCATTCGTGGAGCAGGCGTCACGCATGATCGCATCAGTATTGTACCATCAGGTGTTGATGAAGAATTATTCGCAAATGGAAACGGGGCAATGATCAGAAATAAATATAATGTGACAGATGATCAAATTGTATTAGTAACAGTCTCACGTCTAACTGAGGAAAAAAATGTGATTTTTCTTGCACGTGCAGTTGCAAATATTTTGACAAAAAATCCGCATGTTATTTTTATGTGTTGTGGAGAAGGGGATTTATCAGAAAAAATGAAGTCAATATTTATCGATTATGATGTTCTCCAACAAGTGATATTTACGGGCAAGATCGATCGAGCAATGGTAAAGCATTATCTCATGGCAGGTGATATATTTGTCTATGCGTCAACATCAGAAACACAAGGAACGATTATCACAGAAAATATGTACTGTGGAAAGTCAATTGTAGCAGTAGGAACAAATGGCGTAGGCGATCTAATCCAGAATGAGATTTCAGGTATTGTCACAGTAGAAAAGGAGGACATTTTTTCTCAGAGCATACAGAGATTGATCGATGATCCGCAGTTGAGAAGAAAATGTGGAGAAAGCGCATATGAGATAGCACGGAAATATTATACTGCAAGCGTATGTGCAAATGATTTATTGCGCGTATACGAACAATCAATCTTATATCATCAAAATCCACTATAGTTTCTTTTGATTAATATATAAGAGTTTTTGTGAGGGCTATAATTTAAGTGGAATGACGAAGCAATCTTACGCAGATTGCTTTTTTGCACACCCATCCAAGATTAGCCGTCTGCAGTTGGAGGGGTTTGGTCGTATGTCCTCGCAGAGACAGTGTGAGAGTAGATGATTTACAAAATTACTCAAGATGGATTCGTTCATAAAGGTGTGTGATTTCTTTTGCAAGAAGTGGATGTTTTTTCATGAATGGATCTTCTGTAAGAAGACTTTTTGCATACTTTCGTGTGAGTGTAATGAGTTTTATATTTGAAATATTTTTCATTGCACCATCTGGTAAACCACTTTGTTGTGATCCTAAAAATTCGCCTGGTCCGCGCAATGCGAGATCGATCTCTGCGAGTCTAAATCCATCAGTGTGTTTTTCCATTGCATGAAGGCGCTGACTATTAAAATGTGTAGAAAATAAGAAGCAATGTGATTGATGATTGCCACGCCCAATGCGTCCGCGAAATTGATGGAGTTGTGAGAGTCCGAATCGTTCTGCATTTTCAATGATCATTATTGTTGCATTTGGCACATCGACACCGACTTCGATCACTGATGTGGAAATAAGAATATTGATCTTATTATTTTTAAAATCTGCCATGAGTTTTTCTTTTTCTTTTGCTTTCAAACGACCGTGCATCAGTCCGAGAGAATATGTGGAGAAGACATCTTTTGATAGTCGATCAAATTCCGCTTTTGCTGATTTTACATTTTGCAATGCGTCAGAATCTTCTACGAGAGGGAGGACAATGTATGCTTGGCGGCCAAAAGCAATTTCCTTTTTGATAAAATCGTATACTACAGATTGTCTTTCCGGATGGATGATCTTTGTGATAATCTCCTTACGATTCTTCGGTTTTTCATCAAGGAGTGATACATGGAGGTCACCAAATAATGCTAATGCAAATGTTCGAGGAATTGGCGTTGCTGTCATGGTGAGGAAATGTGGTACAGTTTTTTTGTTACCATCATTACTCTCTATGCTTTTTTGCGCGAGTTTTGCGCGTTGTGCTACACCAAAACGGTGTTGTTCGTCGACGATGATGAGTGAGAGATTATGAAATGCAACGTCTTCTTGAATGATTGCATGTGTACCAATTACAATTTTGATATCCCCATTTTTGATACGCGAAAGCATGGCGGAACGTGTTATATTCTGTGTGAGTGCAGGATGCGCGCCCTCCATCTTGTATGCGCCAGTAAGAAGTCCGATTGAGATTTCGTATTTTTCAAAAAATGTGAGAAACGTATTGAAATGTTGTAGCGCGAGTACTTCTGTCGGTGCAAGGATAGCAATTTGATATCCTGATTTGGCACACTCGAGCGCGGCGATGAGAGCAACAAGTGTCTTGCCAGAGCCAACATCACCATTGAGAAGGCGATTCATGGGTACTGGTTTTGATAGATCAGTGAGTATTTGATATGCACTTTTTTTCTGTGCATCGGTTGGCACGAATGGGAGATTTTGGACAAATTGTTGTACAAGTTTTTCATCAAATGGAATTATATACGATTTTTCTTTCGCAAGCTGTGATCGCGTGCGAATCGTGATGAGCTGGAGAATAAACATTTCTTCAAATACAAATCGCTTTCGTGCGTATTCGACGTCTTCCAAGGATCGTGGATAGTGAATGAGTTTGAGTGCTGTAGATAATTTTGGGAGGTGGAGTTCTGTCACAATATTTTCTGGTAATGCGTCAAGTAAATCAATTTCTGTAGCGAGAATCATATGAATTTGCCATCGAAGCCATTTCGACGTGATGCCAGCAGTTTCTGGATATGTCGGTACGAGACGACCGGTGCTAGTCGGTTTACGCTCTGTACGCTCAATGTTGGGTGCACTAAAGTGAAGTCCATTTTTTGTATTATAGGCAACTTTACCACTCAAGCGGTATGCGTTACCAACATGTAATGAATTTTCGATAAATGACTGATTGAACCATACAATGGAAATGCTTCCAGAATCATCAGAAATTGTGGCATTTGTCACTGTGAGATGTCTTTTGGGAATGCGATTTGTTTTCATCTCTGAAATGATGCCTACGACGGTTGCATTCATGTCTGCGGATAAATCGGAAATCGGATAAATAGTTGCAAAATCCTCATACCGACTCGGAAAATGATGAAGAAGATTTTTTACAGTAACGAGATTGAGTCGTAAGAGTTTTTTGGCATGTGCAGGCGTGATGCGGGGAAGTTCAGAAAGTAATGTGTCGAGAGTGATCATAGGTGGTAATGGGAAACAATATTATATATATAGTATAGCAATAATCTTCACAATAAGACAAAAAAAGCCGGCACAAGAATACAATCTTGTGCCGACAGGCGCAGTGTGGTGTTTTTTTAAATTACAGCGCACACCCAATACACGTCAATGAGTCATTTAATTCGACTCTGCCAAAAGGAACAGGTTCAGTTTTGCAATTGCTACAAAACCCGTTCCATGTTTTTTGGGACAATTTTTTTCTCAGGAGAATTTTCTTTTGAAGTGATATCTCAAGATCTTTCATGCGACCATGAATCGTTTGGAGAGCATTTTGGCTTGTCGCGGTGTCAATGCTATCGCCACCTCTTTGAGTTGTTTCTTTGAGTTCGATTTTGCATCGGGAAAGACGCTTCTCCTCGTCCTCAATCTTGCCGTCAAGATTTTTGAGAATAATTTTTGTTATACTCTTCATCTCACTTGTTACAACGCTGATTGAGGTAATCTGATCGGAGCAATCATTGCAAATTTTTTGTTGTATTGTAGAAAACCCTCGCAAGAGAGTCTTTTCTGTGGGGATGAATTCTGTGTAATGCCTGACTTTCTCAGAGTGGATTAATTCCCACCCGCAGTGTTTTTGTAATGATTCCATTACACTATCAACATCTGAAACATCTGTCGCAATAATTGATGTTATGAAACAGTTTGGATTAATGCAAATTGCTAAACTTCCTGTGACTCCTTTGCTCATGTGAAACCTCCTAAGTCTCTTCGGGTTTTTGTAAAAAAACGTGAAACTACGGAAGAATGATAGCACTTTTTTTAATTTTTGTCAATGTTCATGGACATTTTGAGAAATTTTAGTATACTGGTCTTTCATGTGATATGATAAATATATAAATTTTTTAAATAGTATATGATCGCGGGTTTTTGGGGAGAATTGCATAAACCATTTTTTGTTTTGGCACCGATGTATGATGTGACAGATGTGGCTTTTCGTCGGATGATCGCACGATACAGTCGACCGGATGTCATCTATACGGAATTTGTCAGCGTGGATGGAATCTTACATCCAGAAGGACGAGAAAAACTTATGCATCATTTGTGGTTTGATGAGAGTGAGCGACCGATCGTCGCACAAGTGTTTGGTGCAAATCCAAAAAATTTTGAACATATAGCAGTGCTTTGTCGAGAATTGGGATTTGATGGAATCGATATTAACATGGGATGTCCAGAAAAAAATGTGGTTAAACAAGGTGCAGGCGCAGGACTTATCTGTGAGCCAGAGAGAGCGAAGGATATTGTCGCAGCAGCGATTAGTGGGGCGGGACAGATGCCTGTGAGTGTGAAGACGCGTATCGGTTTTAATAAAGAGGAAATTGATACATGGTTGCCATGTTTATTACACGCAAATATCGCGACATTGACAGTGCATTTGCGAACACGTAAAGAGATGAGCGAATGTCTAGCGCATTGGGATCTGATGCCACGGATCGTTGCGATGAAAAATGCTTTGCAACCAGATACATTGATTGTGGGAAACGGTGATGTAAAAAGTGTGCGGATGGGAAAAGAACTCGTGCAGAAATCAGGGTGTGACGGAGTCATGATAGGACGCGGTGTTTTCGGGAATCCATGGTTTTTTACAGATCCAGAACCACTGAACACCGTCGCCGAAAAATTGCGTGTGATGATCGAACATACAAAATTATTTGAAGAACTTTTTACAGGAATCAATAATTTTGCAATAATGAAGAAGCATTACAAAGCGTATGTAAATGGATTCCCACATGCGAGTGATTTGCGTGCGGAGTTAATGGAGGCACATAATGCAACTGAAGTAGAAAATATTACACAAAAATTTATTGACCATAATCATAACATATAAAAATATGATAAAATATCTCATCAAAGCCTCGATCTATTTCATTATTTTTATAATCGTGCTAGCAGTCATGTGGCAATTTCTTTTAGATGAATCATTACTCAGTGCATTGACGAAATCGTAAATTACTTTTACAATCAATCCTTGCAGTTTGGATTTTGGTCATAAAGAAACTTAGTAAGGTTTTACAGGAAAAAATATGAAAATTGCAGTATTAGTAAGTGGTGGGGTGGATAGCTCTGTTGCCTTACATTTGTTGAAGCAACAAGGACATGATCTTACAGCATTTTATCTCAAAATCTGGCTAGAGGATGAGATGTCTTTTCTCGGTTCCTGCCCATGGGAGGATGATTTGTCATATGTGGAAAAAGTATGTATTCAGTGTGATGTTCCGCTCCGTGTAGTGCCCCTCCAAAAAGAATATCATGAGCATGTCGTGCGTTATACGATTGATGCTGTGGCTAAGGGACTCACACCGAATCCGGATATGCTGTGTAATCGTGAGGTGAAATTTGGTGCATTTTATGAAAAATATGGTAAAGATTTCGATAGAATCGCTACGGGACATTATGCACAATTGCGAGAAAATTCTGATCATACTGTATCGCTTGTGCGAGCTCCAGATCCCGTGAAAGATCAGACGTATTTTCTGGCGATGATGCATCAAGAGCAACTACAACGTGCTATCTTTCCGATCGGACACATGCAAAAAAGTGTAGTGCGAGCATATGCAAAAGAACAGCAGTTGGCAACAGCATACAGAAAGGATTCTCAGGGAATTTGTTTTTTAGGCAAAATTTCATTTCGTGATTTTGTCAAAGAGCATCTTGGTACACGGGAGGGTATATTCATCGAAAAAGAAACAGGAAAAGAGCTAGGAAAACATGAAGGATTTTATTTTTATACAATCGGACAACGAAAGGGTGTAGACCTCAGTGGTGGTCCGTGGTATGTGTGTGATAAAGATGTTGCTCATAATATTGTATATCTCACGCATGGATTTATGGGCGATGATCAACGGAGAGATCAATGTGACGTGCAAGAAATAAATTGGATCAATGGTGCTCCGAAAAAAAATAATTTACGTGTCAAATTGCGTCATAGTGAGTTTTTTCACGATTGTGAAATTACATTAAAAGAAGAGTTGGGGGCGCATCTACAATTATCTCAGAAAGATCAAGGTATTACTCCGGGACAATACGCAGTCTTTTATGATGATGTCGTTTGTCTTGGTGGTGGTGTTATTGTATAAAAAAGTGATATTTGACAAAAGTATATCAAATCCAGTATATTAAAACTATGAAGTATGCTCAATTAAATTATAATAATAATTTGCAAAATAATCGTCTGTGACGACGCATTTTTACTTTATTAAATTTTTTGAGAAAGGAAAATGGTCGTCTAAAAAGACGATTTTTTGTTTTTTTTACAATAAATATTTCAAAAACCAATAGGAGATTTTATGACTAATGTGTGTAGAAAGGATTCGGATAAAAAACCCGATGCAGGTGTAGTCCAATGTGACTCATTTGAGGTTAGGGATCATTCAACACGTTACGCAGAGTGGAAAGAGGAAAATGCACAAAATTTGCACGAATTGCCACAGTCGACAAGTCTGATAGATGAAGGATTGCCGTATTGAGTTCGAAGAAAAACCCTATACATCGTATGTATGGGGTTTTAAATTTAAAGAACAGCGTATTTTGGCACATTTCTTCATGCGTGTCACATAATTGAAATATTTATCAGTATAGTTGCGTAGTATATGATGAACCTGGGGGGAGGGTAATATATTCGTGAAAAATAAACGATTTTTTAGCATCACTAATAAAATGATATGCACAATAAAGAAATTATCACAGCCTTGAAAAAGGCAAATACACACTTAAATAACGTAATCCAGATGGTAGAAGATAATAAGTATTGTATTGATATTTTACAGCAAAATTTGGCTGTTGTGGGACTACTTCGATCAGCGAATAGTAAACTTATGGAAAGACATTTAAATAGTTGTTTCGCAAAAGCTATGCAAGGAACAAATGAGGTAAAAAAACAGGAGATGATCGACGAGATTCTTACAATTAATAAGCTGAGTAAATAGTAAATAAATATTTAATAATTATGAGTACAAAAAAAATATACATAAAAGGTATGCATTGCACAAGTTGCGAAAAGTTATTGGAGGATGAGTTTGGAAGTGTTGCTGGAGTAAAAAAAGTGAGAGTCAACTATAAGAAAAAAAGTGGAGAAATAGAATTTGAAAAAGAAGTAAATTTTTCACAATTGGTAGGGATAGCAGAAAAGTTGGGATATAAAATATATGAAAATGAAGTGCATAGCAAAAGTGATGATGTAGCGAAAAGAAATTTTACAACATCTTTAGGAGATTGGTTGAAAGCAATTCTCATTGTTGGCATACTTTTGATGCTATTTAAGGTCTTTCAAAATACTGGTATTATCGAAGGAATTAACTTTCAAGACAAAAGTGTTGGATTAGGAGTTGCTTTATTAGTAGGAGTTGTAGCATCTCTCTCTTCCTGCCTTGTGATTGTTGGCTCAGTGGTTATTGCTTTTGCAGAAAAATATAAAAGCAGTGGAGATGGTTTTTATCAGAAAGCAGTAAAGCCAAATTTATTTTTTCATATTGGACGAGTCTCAACATTTTTCATCTTGGGTGGATTATTGGGGCTGATCGGAGGACAAATTAATGTTGGAGGACAGTTTATTTCTATTTTTATGGTCATTATTGCTATCGTGATGGGATGGCTTGGACTTAGTTTACTCATAAAAATACCATCGTTATCACAGGTAGGTGTTGTTATGCCAAAATTTTTAACAAAAAAATGGGATGTATTGAAAAAATCAGATCATAAATCCGCACCGTTTTTAGTTGGCGGATTAAGTTTTTTCTTACCGTGTGGATTCACACAAAGTATGCAAATTATTGCTCTTACATCTGGCAGCTTTTGGACGGGGGGTCTGACTATGTTGGCTTTTTCATTGGGCACATTGCCAGTTCTTATGGCTGCTGGCGTGGCAACATCGTGGATGAAATCAAAAAAAGTTGTCGTTTTTCAAAAAGCAGCAGGCATATTAATCGTGCTATTTGCTCTTCTGACTTTGCAATCTGGTCTGGCACTGAACGGAATTGATGCAAGTTTCACAAATATGAAAACGACTGGAAAAACAGATAAAAATAGTGAGGTAAATGTAACTGATGAAAGTACAAAAAAACAAATTGTAGAGATGAGAGTGACAAATTCTGGTTTTTCTCCTGCGACTATTGTAATTAGGAAAGATGTACCCGTGGAATGGGTAATATATGGGGATAGTATTACGGGGTGTACTAATAAGATTATTGTGCCGAGCTTAAATATCTCTCAAGGATTAATTTCTGGAAAAAATGTTGTCACATTTACACCAACGAAGACTGGCACGATACCGTTTAGTTGTTGGATGGGTATGGTTAAAGGAAAATTTGTGGTGGAATAATCAAAAAAAGTGAGAAAAAATCATATCATTAAATCAAAAAATATGAATCATAAAAAAATATTATTTCGTGTATCAGGTATGACCTGTGCAAGTTGTGCTTTAAGTAATGAAAAAGCATTGTTAAAAACTGATGGAGTGGAAAGTGCATCAGTGAATTTTGCAACTCAGAAAGCAATCATTGTATATGATGATGCGATTTTGAACGAGAAAAAAATTCACGATATTATTCGAGAAAACGGTTATGATATTGATGATGCTGTAGCTAAAAATCAAAAAAATAGCATAGAAGAAGAAAAAGAAAGTCATCACCACATGATTGATGATGTACAAGGGAGCTGGAAATATTTTTTAGGTTCATTGATTTTGAGTGTCCCATTGGTGATAGAAATGTTTTATAAAATTCGTACAGGCATTATGATCTCCCATGTGGATGCGATTATGTGGGTGCACGTTTCTTTGGCTACAATCGTAGTGTTCTATTTTGGATGGCGTTTTCATAAAATGGCATGGAGACAAGCTAAAAAACTTCACGCAAATATGGACACTCTTGTATCTATAGGAACTCTTGTAGCATATTTTTACAGTCTATATCTTGCGATGCAATCGATCATATTTAATATGCCGATTCAAGATGGATATTTTGAGCCTGCAGCGGTTATTATTACGCTGATATTATTGGGTAAGTATTTTGAAAGTAAGAGTATTGGACAAGCTGGAGAAGCAATGCGTAAATTGATGGAGCTGGGTGCGAAGAAGGCACGTCTGATCATTGATGGGGAGGAGCGAGAGGTGAATATTTCAGAAATCCATATAGATGATATCATCATAGTGCGACCAAGTGAAAAAATCCCCTTGGATGGTATTGTCGTCGGTGGCCAATCGCTTACAGATGAATCAATGTTGACCGGTGAATCAATGCCAGTTGAAAAAGTAATTGGTAAAAAAGTATTTGGTGCGACAATTAATATGGATGGCGTTCTGAAAATAAGAGTAACACAAATCGGAGAGGGTACAGTTTTGGCACAAATCATTAAAACGGTAGAGGAGGCACAAGGATCAAAGGCGCCAATACAAAAATTAGCAGATCAAATTTCCGGTATCTTTGTACCAATCATTTTAGGTATCGCAGCAGTAACATTTGTGGGGTGGTACGTGGTGACGGGAAGTGTTTCTTTGGCAATTGTTAATGCAGTAACAGTATTAGTTATTGCATGTCCATGTGCATTAGGACTTGCGACACCGACTGCGATTATGGTAGGTACTGGCAAGGGAGCAAAAAATGGTATTTTATTTAAGAGCGGGGAAGGTTTTGAAAAGATCAAGAATATATCTATGGTGATCTTTGATAAGACGGGCACTCTTACTAAAGGATTGCCTGAAGTGAAAAAAATAATTCCTAATCCCGCATACACTTTTTCAGAAGAAAAAATTCTCAAGCTAGCAGCGAGAGTTGCAGTGAATTCTGAGCATCCATTGTCCAAATCGATTGTAAGGTATGCAGGAGAACAAAAAATAGAAATTATTCCTTTTGAAAATTTCAAAGAAATTATGGGCATGGGCATGAAAGCTTTGTGCGAAGAACATCAAGGTGATGTTATGGTAGGCAATATCAAGCTGCTAAAAAATAATAATATAGATGTTGCGTGGGCCAATGAAATATTAGAGAGAGATGATCTCTCAATAGGAACAAGATTATTTGTAGTACATCATGGACAGGGTGTCATTGGCGTAATCATTCTTGCAGATGAGGTTCGTGATGAATCAAAAAATGTTATCATGGAGTTGAAGAAAATGAATTTGCAAGTTGCGATGATTAGCGGAGATAACCAAAAAACAGCGGATGCAATATCCCAAGAATTGGGTATTCAAAAAGTTTTTGCAGATGTGATGCCAGCAGAAAAAGCATCAAAAATCAAAAAATTGCAAGATGCTGGGGAAAGAATAATATTTGTGGGTGATGGTATTAATGATGCGCCGAGCCTTGTCCAAGCAGATCTCGGAATTGCTATGGGTAGCGCAACCGATATTGCTAAGGAAGCTGGACAGATTATTTTGTTACACAATAATTTAGAAAAAGTTGTTGAAGCAATCTATATATCGAAATTAACTTTCAAGACAATCAGGCAGAATCTTTTTTGGGCATTCTTCTATAATGTAATTGCCATACCCTTGGCGATAGGCGGTGTGCTTAGTCCGGTTATAGCAGCTTTTGCGATGGCTTTTAGCTCAGTTTCTGTTGTGGCAAATAGTCTGCGAATATATCGGAAATAATTCGATTGAATATTGACAATATAAAAAATATAAAATATAATTATAACTTGTGTATTATTTTTTTAGAGTCATTTCTACAAAGGGAGTTTCAAAGAATGAGTAAAAAAAAATCATTTACAACGTCGTCCGGGTATTTTTTTGAAAGTCCCGATCTAGCGGCAAAAATCCTATCTGATGTTTGCAGGCTGGATATCAGTCGGATATCACTTCAGCCTTCGTGCATTGTGCAAGATGATGCTTGCGTAGAGCATCGAGAAAATGGCATCACGTATGTGGCATATGACAAAAACGGGTGGCATTATGCAAGACGACGAGTATCAGCACAAGGCATGCTTGCGCGAATGTTTTTTGACCCATTTGGTAGAAGACGAGTTGAGAAAGCAATCAAAGAGATCAAAGCGTATTATAGGGATAAGCCAGTAATCATCGAGGTTATGGAGCGTCTCTAATTCTGGGTAAGAGACTCTATGAAGAATAATTCTTCATAGAGTCTGTTTTTTTGAGAAGATTATTGAATTTACATTAAGACATATACTTGACATAATGTAACTTATGGTGTATAATGAATGGTTTTCAATGAAGTTTTCATTTCATTGACTGCGTTATTATTAATCATATATCATATATGAGCGTTACGGAAAAAAGAAGTAATAAATCTTCAATTTCTCAAAAACGGGGTTACTCCAAAATGACCAGAGTCACAGGAGCTTTTTTTTGTGCCTTGGTTGTTTTTGGGTCAGTTTTTGCTTCAGTAGAGGCTAAAACACGTCAAGAAAAGGTTATAGGATATTTTCAACAAGGTGCAAATTATATCGAAGTGATATCACGACGCATCACGAATAAGGATGTGTCAAATAACGCAAATATCGCATATAAAAAACTGAACTTGAAAGGTAAAATCAAATCATCTGATTTGCGTGATGGTGCAATTGTTGGAATGAAATTGGCGGATGGAACGGTTGTTGGTGCAAAATTAGTGGATGGTACGATCACATCAGGTAAAATTGCTGATGGTGCAATATTGTCTGTCACATTGGCAAATGGAAGCGTTACAACTGCAAAGATCGAAAATGGCGCTGTCGTTGGCACAAAACTAGCTGATGGTAGTGTAGCAACAAGTAAAATCGAAAATGATGCAATTACAACAGCAAAGATCGCTGATAATGCAGTAACTGGTATTAAGATATCTGATGGTGCCGTTGCTACTGCAAAGATCGAAGATGGTGCAGTTACAAGTGGTAAGCTTGCAAACGGTGCGGTTACAACAATTTCTCTGGCAGATGGTAGTGTAGTTACGGCAAAAATTGCTGATGGTGCAATCACAAATGCAAAGATTGGTGATCAAGAAATTACGGGTAATAAGATTGCAGCAGATATCACAATCAATACAACAGGCGCAATCAATGCGTTGTCTTTTACTGATGGAACAATGACAATCGCCGGCGGCAACGCGACGACTACAGGAAGTATCACAGCGTTAGCTTTTGTCGGTGATCTTATGGGTAATGTTATTGGTGATGTGACAGGAAATCTTTTTGGAAATGCAGATACTGTTACAAATGGTGTGTACACAACAGGCACATATAGTGATCCGACGTGGATTACTGGTATTGGTGCGTCTAAGGTCATAGGAACGATCACTGGCGCACAAGTTGCAGACGGTACATTGACTGGTGATAAACTTGCTTCTGATGGAAGTATGGTTAAATCGATAGTGGCAGGACCAAATACTTCTGTTACAAATAATATGGATGGTACATGGACGATTTCTTCGCTCATTACGTCTATTACTGATGTTGTTGCTGGAGACGGTATGACTGGGGGAGGTAATATTGGCACAGTGACATTAAATGTCGGCGCAGGTACAGGTATCGAAGTGGGAGTTGATACAATTGGTATTGCTGATAGCGGTGTGGGTTCATTGCAAATTGCAGATGGTGCAATTATTTCCACGAAACTTGCTGATGGCAGTATCATCACATCAAAGATCCAAGATGGTACAATCACTGGAGGCAAAATCGCTGATGGTGCGATTGCAATGACTCAACTTGCTGATGGGAGTGTCATAACAACAAAAATTGCAGATAATGCAGTGACAAATATTAAACTTGCTGATGGGAGCGTTTCAAGTTCAAAGATCGAATTTCTCGCAGTGACGACAGCACATCTTGCTGATGATAGTGTGACAACAGGTAAAATTTTGGATGCAGCAATTGTTGGTTCAAAAATTGCTGATGGCTCTATCACAACATTGAAATTGGCTGATGATAGTGTTACAACTGCAAAGATCATTGATGGAACAGTGCAAGCTGCAGATCTTGCAGATGGTATTATTACAACAGCAAAACTTGCAGATAATAGCGTCACATCAATAAAGCTCATTGATGGTGCAATCGTCAATGGCAAGATTGCCGATGGTGCCGTAGTCACAGTTAATCTTGTAGATGGTAGTATTACAACAGCAAAGATCGCCGATGGCGCAGTTACAGATATTAAACTCGCTGACGACAGTGTAACAACCGCTAAAATCGTGGATAGTGTAGTGACTTCTGCAAAACTTGCCGATGGTAGTGTGATTACTGCAAAAATCGCCGATGCAACAATTACAGGCGGTAAGATTGCTGATAGTGCAATCACTCCTGCGCATCTCGCAGATGGTGCAGTAACAACTGCAAAAATCGCTGATAATGCTGTAACAACTGTAAAATTGGCTGATGGAAGCGTTACAAATGAAAAAATTGCAAGTGATGCAGTAACAACTGATGAAATCCAAGACGGAACTATTATCGGACAGGATCTCAATGGCTCAACTGACATTGTGACAACTGGTGATGTGAGTGCAAATTCTTTGACTGATGGTGTCACGACAGTAGAAAATGGTGACATTATTTCATCAGATGATTCGATGGCGCTCTCAGTTGGTAATAATGGTTCGGATTCTGATGTATTCATCCAAAATACAGGAGGTGGCAAAGCAAATCTCCATGTAGAAGGCAGTATAACTGGTGGTTCACTTGGCACGGCAGGGAGTCGTTGGTCAACGATTTATGCAGATGCAATCAACTTTTTGTCTGGACTTACGAATTCTGATAATACAAGTGGCACACCTTCGATAATCAATCTCGGCACTGCAGGAGCAGATGCTGCTAAGATTGTGATCGGTAATCCTTCAGCATCTGTAGGAATTGATAGTGGAAATTGGGGCATAAAGGCAAATGGTAATGCAGACTTCACTGCAATCGAAATGAACGGAAATATTACTTTTGATAATTCACGTTCAATAGATTTAAGTGATGGATCACATACGATATTAACTGTAACAAACTCAGGTGGCGGACATGCCGATTTGGATGTTGATCGCAACGGTGCGTTTGGCGGAACGGTAACGATAGGCGATAAACTCACTGTTATCGCTGGTGGCGTGGATATTACTGGTAACTCAGATTTTCGTAGCGCAATTAACATGCATAATAATCTGATCACAAACATTGGTAATACAGGCACAGGTTTTACAGCATCGGGTGGTTTAAATCTCGAAGGTAAACTGACGGCAGATGGTGGTATCGATATGAATGGTAAGAATATCGAAAATGTAGAGGATGTTGATGTAGACGGCACGGTAGATACTACGTCGGGTAAATTACGTATCGCAAGCGGTTCGTCACTCCCTGGAGGATGTTCTACAGGTGAATTATTTATCAAAACAAATGGCGGCACAGAAACAGTCGGGGGCAATAGTACAAAGGCATATTTATATGTATGTACTGGCAGTAACGATTGGAACGCTGTGATAAAGGACTAATAGATTTGTGTTATGCATGCATAAAATGATATTCTCTTTATTAAAATGCATTTCACATATATACAAGATGTGAGATAATTACGAAAGAGTAATAATCAAAAACTTTTCTCTGATGTTGGGGCTAGGTTTTCTGGTAGCTAACATCAGAGTATAAGTATGAGATCAGCATAAATTCAATAATAAAATCATATTATGGAATCACAAGAAAGAGATGAAAAAAACAAAAAAGAAGAAAGAAATGATGATCATATTGTAGCAGAAGAAAACACGCGTGATAGTGTGACTCCTGTTTTGGACATCAAAAAAAAACGATATAATCTATTAATAATAATTTGCGCGCTGTGTTTAGGCGGGGCAGTGTTGTTAATAGGGGGGCGCATAAGTGAGCAATTTGGTTTATGGGGGTATCGTGTACAGTCTCCAATCACAGTGATGAAATATCATAGCTATAGAAATGATGATTCTGGTATAAAATTTCGCTATACGGATGAATATGTAATTGATATTGATGCGCAAAATAGATATGGTGATGACTATATCGCAGGAATTCATCTTAATGCAGATCAGCGGACAGGGTGTGATATCCGATATAATGCAGTAGGTATCAATTTTGCAAAAACTGACCAAGAAATCAGTGATGCAATATATAATGATCTCGGAAAAAATGTGAAAGGATTGTCAGAATTTCATAGTAAACGAATTGCGATTGATAGAGAGGATGCTGTGCAAGTTGATTTTTTATTAGTTGATCCACTTGGAAGTACGCTACATGTGACGCAGGTGATTGCATCACACGATGGGCAGGCATATCTGATTGCATGTGGTAGTGGTGAGGCACAATATAAATTTTTTTCTCATGATTTTCAGTTGCTCCTTGATTCATTTTCATGGATTAAATAATATTAAGTCAAAAAGACGCAGAAATGCGTCTTTTTTTGTACGCAAAAAACACATCATAAAAAAATGAAAGAAAATCAGTCAGCCACATTTTTTTATTTGTCCCACCATTTATTTCCATGATATAATACACGAAGGAAACAATAATTAAATCCCCAATGTTTTTCCCAAAAAAACACACTCTTAGCCTTTTTTATCTCTGGGAAGCATTTCAATAATAATCAATTTACGATCAAAATCAGTAAAGCTATTGAAAATAAAGAAATATCATTTGATTGGTTTATTGTGGGTAATGTGCAAGAATGATAATGTATAGACATATAATTAATTACAATATTCTATTTCCTAATTACTACTTCTCACATCTATGAAATGTCCATTTTGCAAAAAACCGCAACAAACAAAAGTGGTGGATTCGCGTACGATCAAAGAAGGTCGTGCTGTACGTCGACGTCGAGCATGTCTCAAATGCAATGAACGATTTACGACCTATGAAGAGATTGAGATCTTGCGTCTCACGGTGATCAAGCGTGATGGCACTAAGGAGGAATACAATCGTGAAAAAGTGGAACGTGGTATGCGAAAGGCTTTGGAAAAACGACCAGTGACAGAGGAGCGTATCCAAAAACTCATTGCAGAGATCGAATATGAAATTCAATCAAAAGAAAAGCGTGAAATGAAAAGTCGTACCATTGGTAAGATCATTATGGATAAATTGCGAGATGTTGATGATGTAGCGTTTATTCGATTTGCAAGTGTATACAAATCCATCGGAAGTGCAGATAGTTTCAGAAAAGTTATTCAAGATTTGATGCAGGATTGATTCTTATTATTGATGAAAAATTAATAATTAAGAAAAAGTACTTCGTGACAAAAAATAATTGTTATGTTTTTGCAATTCTTAATTATTCATTCTTAATTTTTAATTATCTCAGATGCGTATTGATGTAAAAGTTATTACTCGCGCACATAAAAATGGAGTTGAAATCGTTGATGATGTGTATGTCGTGCGAACAACTGCAGTGCCTGTGGATAATAAGGCAAATGCATGTGTGCAAAAATTGCTTGCACAATTTTTTGGTATTGCGAAAGAATGTGTGCAGATTGTGAAGGGAAATAAGTCGCGAAAAAAGATTTGCGATATCGATATATGATTCGGCAAAGCAGTCATGCAATTCAATATTTTCATTTATCACAATAACGATTACAATTTTCGACTTTGTAAACTTTTGCACTTTGCAAGATTTGAGCTAAATGTGTATGACTTGCAAAATATGGATCACTTATGGTACGCTGGCGTATTCATATAAAAAGTGATTTTGGTATATCATTATGTTTACTATTTTGCCACATATTTCCCGCATCGTTCTGGCGAGCTCTTTGGGCGTGATCTGTGGTATTGGTTTCTATTCTTTTTTTCATCCATCTTGTGATGGATTTTTATTATGTATAGCAAGTATCATTATTGCACTCCTCACGTTGTTCAATCGCAGTAAAAAAATGTGGATGTTGAGTGTGTACATTCTTTTTATAGGTATAGGTGTTGTGATTATGGATGCACAAAAAAATCACATAAAAAGCATGGATACATTTGTTGGACAAAAATTGGTCGGTGAAGCAGTGATCAATCGTGATATAGAACAAAAAGAATGGTATTCGCAAGTAACTGCACGATATGTGGATCAAGATTATTCAGTCATGATCAAAGATGAAAAATATCCTCTTGTGTCACGAGGTGATCACATTATTTTGACATGCACACTCGCTTTGCCAGAACCGTCTGTTGAATTTGATTATCATATGTATTTAGTGATGCATGATATCTATTTTATGTGTGAGGATTATTCTTATGAAATAAATGGGAAAATGGATCGTGTGTCAAAAAAGATTTCAGAGTTTCGCTATGGCGTGGAACATATTGTCGATCAGATAATACCTGCACCAGAGTCAGCGTTGGCAAACGGTCTGCTGTTTGGCGGCGGAAATCGATTATCAGAAAAAATTCAAGATCAGTTTGCATTAGTTGGTATGACGCATATTGTTGCTGTTTCAGGGTATAATGTGTCGGTGATTGTGGCTGCTGTGATGGGATTTGTATTATTTGTTGGATTCCGAAGAAAATACGCTGTGTATATTGCGATCGGAAGTATTGTATTTTTTATTGCATTGATTGGTTTTCCATCATCTGGTGTGCGAGCAGGTATCATGGGTATCATGGTGCTCATTGCAGGTGTCTACGGACGTGTTACGCATGCATATGGTGCTCTGGTATTTGCTGGGGCGATTATGCTTGTATATAATCCGTTGATTTTACGATATGATATCGGTTTTCAATTATCATTTTTAGCGACGCTTGGAATCATCTCAACATATCCTATACTAGAACGGTATTTTGTGAGTAAGAGATTTGCATTTGGCATTATTGAAATGATTCTGCTTACTCTTAGTGCACAAATATTTGTAATTCCTATCATCGCTTTACATTTTTATACTTTTACACCAATATCACTTGTTGTGAATATATTAGTGTTACCAATTATTCCGTTTGTTATGCTTTTGGTTTTATTACTAATCATTTTCTATTATATATATGCACCGATTGCTTTGATATGTGGATGGATGGCATATTATTTACTTGCATATGAGATTGCTGTGATTTCATTTTTTGCACAGTTATCATGGAGTAGCATTCATATTGAAACAATTTATCCAGTAGGGATTGTTTTGTATTATTGTATTGTGAGTATTTTCTTGATTCGTTTACATAAAAATTTATGATACATAGAAAAATGATTTATGGTGGCATAGCTATTGCCCTAAGTATTATTGGTATGTGTAGTATGATCATATGGCATATCATACATATCGATGATGCGTCTATTATCTTTTTGGACGTAGGGCAAGGGGATGCGATACTCATTACACAAGGAACGCATCAAGTACTCGTTGATGGAGGTTCGGATACAAAAGTTTTACAAGAAGAATTGAGTCGCTATATTCCGTTTTGGGATCGAACAATTGATATTGTAGTAGCAACACATCCAGATAGCGATCATATAGACGGTCTCGTTGGTGTATTCAAAAATTATACAGTGCAGCAATTTTGGACAACGGATACAGGTAAAGATACTTCCGTTTATCATGCGATCATGCGTGCAGTGGCAGATGAATCTGGTATAACATCTAGGATCGTGCATTATGGAGTATCTGCAGATGTGGGTCGTGACATAAAGATAAAAACTATTTATCCCTATGAACAACAGACTATTGTATCAGAGGATATTAATGAATCATGTATTGCAATGGTTGTAACGATTGGTGAGGAAAAATTTTATCTCGGAGGGGACCTTCCGTCAATACATGAAGACGATTTGTTACTTGATGAGTCTATTACTGTAGTCAAGGCTGGACATCATGGATCTTCTACATCTACAAGTTCTGTTTTTCTTGAAAAGACAAGACCGCGTGATGTGATTATCTCGGTCGGAGAAGATAATCGATACGGACATCCTCATGCGGAGGTTTTGGAACGTATTAGTGAAAGTGCTGGGCAAATATACCGCACAGATAAAAATGGCTCAATTATGTATCGTTGCAAGAGTATGAGATGTGAGTTATTTATCGAATAAGGTGACGAATTTCAAAAAGCATGATAATATCTATAACAATATATTATTTTTAGAGTTAATTATTAATCGATAATTTAAAAATATGGTAAATCCAGCAATTAAAGAAAAATCATTGGTAATTCTTAAGCCTGATGCAATACAACGATCATTGATGGGAGAAATTATCACAAGAATTGAGAGAACAGGTTTGAAGTTCATTGCAATGAAATTTACTGTTCTAGAGGAAGAGACACTTTGGAAGCATTATAATAAAGATGACGAATGGTTTGAAAAAAAAGGTGGTAATATTGTGCGTGAGATGGAAGCGCGAGGCATGACTGTAGAAAAACCAGCGATTGAATATGGGAAGGACATATTACGACATTTGATAAAGTTCATGACATCTGGACCAGTATTAGCAATGGTTGTTGAAGGGAATGGCGCAACTGGAGTGGTCGCAAAGCTTGTTGGAGGGACTGAGCCTCTTACTGCTGATATAGGAACGATTCGTGCAGATTTTACTATTGATTCATATGCTTTGGCAGGTCTAGATGGTCGAGCCGTGCGCAATTTGGTACATTGTTCAGAAAACCCTCTAGAGGCTGAGAGAGAAATTGCTCTGTGGTTCAAAGAAGGAGAAATTACAAATTATCGTTTGATACAGGATGCGATTTTATATGATGTGAATTTGGATGGCATATTAGAATAAATGTTGTTCAAAATAGCATAAAAAAGATGTATAACAGAAATATTTGACAAGAGAAACGATTGATGATAAAGTGTCTATACTGTTTTGAGATTACTCGAGAAATAGAAATAATGCACTTGCATAGATGATAGAATTTATCTAGAATAAGTGTTAGTTTTTGTATGTATTAAGAGATCTGTAAAAAGATCATGCTATAATGCAGATAAAAAATTTGTAATAAAATTTTATTAATTAGTAATTAAATGTAACGTTGCATATATGCGTGATCTTCGCGAATATATTGCACAAAATAAAAGCTATGGCTCAAGAAGTATTTGATCGAAGTAAACCACATGTGAATGTGGGAACGATTGGTCACGTAGATCATGGTAAGACAACAACAACGGCAGCTCTTTTGCATGTTCTTTCAATGAAAGGTCTTGCAGTAGAAAAAGGTGTTGATGAAATTGATAAGGCGCCTGAGGAACGTGAGCGTGGTATTACTATTGCTACTGCACATTGCGAATATCAATCAGATAGTCGACATTATGCACACGTAGATTGTCCTGGACATGCTGATTATATCAAAAATATGATTACGGGTGCTGCTCAAATGGACGGTGCAATCCTTGTTGTGAGTGCAACAGATGGACCGATGCCACAAACGCGAGAGCATATTTTGCTTGCACGTCAAGTAGGTGTTCCTGAGATTGTTGTGTTTATCAACAAAGTTGACATGGTAGATGATGCAGAATTGGTAGAATTAGTAGAGGAAGAAATTCGTGAACTCTTGACAAAATATGAATTTGATGGGGATAACGCAGCTGTGGTGCGCGGAAGTGCAACAAAGGCATTAGTATCAAAGAGTATAGATGATGAAGATGCAAAGCCTATTCTTGATCTCGTTGCAGCACTTGATGCAAAAATTCCTCAGCCAGAACGTGATATGGACAAGGATTTCTTGATGCCTATTGAGGACATTTTCTCAATTGAAGGTCGTGGTACAGTTGTGACTGGACGCATCGAGCGCGGACAAATCAATGTAGGCACAGAAGTTGAGATCGTTGGACTTCGTCCAACACAAAAGACGACTGTAACTGGGATTGAAATGTTCAATAAATCACTTGATCATGGTGAGGCGGGAGATAATGCTGGTGTGTTATTGCGTGGTACAAAGAAGGAAGATGTCGAGCGCGGACAGGTATTAGCAAAAACAGGAAGCATCACTCCACATACTGAATTTGAATGTGAAGTATATATTCTTACAAAAGAAGAGGGTGGACGACATACACCATTTTTCAAAGGATATAAACCACAATTTTATATTCGCACAACAGATGTAACAGGTGAGGTAATTCTTCCAGAAGGAACTGAAATGGTTATGCCTGGGGATACAATTACATTGGTTGTGAGACTTGGTTCTGAAGTAGCACTTGAAGATGGTATGCGATTCGCTATTCGCGAAGGTGGACGTACTGTAGGTGCTGGAGTAGTAACAAAAATCGTCAAATAGTTGATGAAAAAAGTGGACAGTTGCAAAAAGATTTTGCAACTCTCCCTTTTCTCATGAAATATCTGGGAAATAATTTGTAAGTAGGTGAAAATTCGCAATGGCGAAAAAAGAAGAAGCAACAACGCGTGTGCGTATTAAAATCAAGGCATACGATAGTAAGATTATTGACAAATCCGCAAAGCAAATTGTGGAGGCAGCAGTGCGAACAGGATCTAGCGTGTCTGGTCCAGTGCCACTACCAACTCACATTAAAAAGGTGACTGTGAATAAGTCAACTTTTGTGCATAAGAATGCACGAGAACAATATGAGATGCGTACGCATAAACGTTTGATCGATATTATCAATCCATCGCAAAAGACGATTGAAGATCTAACAAATCTTGATCTTCCTGCTGGCGTGAGTATTGAGGTCAAAATGTAGCACTGCGCGTTTTGCGTGATAGAGTTATTTTTACTGTCGATATAAATAAAAGTACATGGTTAGTCTTTATGACTATCATGTGACGGTTTGACATTACATGCAGTTTCGTTTAAGTCTTTTCATAAAAATTGAGGATACTATTCGAGCTAGATATATAAAATTCTTACAATAGACCATTCGTCTTGACAAGAATGAGATTTTTCTATACAATTTATAGAAGAATATAATCTGGCTTAAATACGAAAGCCATTTTTTGTTTGAAGAATGATAAAAGAATTGACGAAGCATTTATTGAGTATATAAAGAACAACAATTATGAAATTTGTTTTGGGAAGAAAAGCAGGAATGACAACGATCTATAATGATAATGGGGCACAAAATGTGACATTAATCACTATTGAACCAAATGTTGTGGATTTGATAAGAAATGAGGATCGCGATGGCTATAAGGCGGTGCGTCTTTCTGTTAACAAGACCAATAAAGTACAATATAAAAAAGAGTTCCGCGTAGATGATGTGGCAGGATATACTGAAAAAGATATTATAAAGGCAGATATTTTTGTAGTTGGAGACGTTGTGCGTGTTTCTGCACCGAGTAAGGCAAAGGGGTTTCAGGGTGTAGTAAAACGTCATGGATTTGCTGGAGGTCCAGCATCGCATGGTCATCGACATGTTTTGCGTCAACCTGGTTCTATTGGGTGTGCATTCCCAGAACATGTTTTGAAAGGAAAAAAGATGCCAGGACGCATGGGTGGAAAAACAGTTACTTCAATGAATTTACAGGTAATTAGTGTCGATACAGATAAAAATCTTATCGCATTAAAAGGATCTGTTCCTGGTGTATCGGGACGAATTGTAGAAATAGTAAGCATTGCATAATTAGAGCAATATGAAAAAAGTAGATATATATAATTTAGAAGGAAATAAAGTGTCAGACATGGAATTAAATGACAGCGTATTCGGTGTGGAAAGAAACAACGCTCTTGTGCATCAAGTGTATGTAGCGCAAGCAGCAAATCGCCGATCAGGAAGTGCGCATGCAAAAATTCGCTCCGACGTTAGGGGTGGTGGTAAAAAACCATGGAAACAAAAAGGGACAGGTAATGCGCGTGCAGGATCAATTCGTAGTCCTCTCTGGCGTGGTGGTGGTGTGACTTTTGGACCGCTGAAAGGAAAAAATTATGCAAAAAATATCAATGAAAAAATGAAAAGAAAAGCATTGCTCATTGCATTGTCCGAAAAGGCCCGAATGGATAAAATCTTTGTGATAGATTCTCTCAAAATGGATGAATTGAAAACAAAAATTGTATTTAGCATGATTAAAAATATTGGAATCGAAAAAAATATGTTATTTGGTCTCGCAATAAGTGAATCTGATACATACAAAGCAACTCGCAATGTGGAAAAAGCTAAAACAATCGAAACAGAAAAATTGAATGTGTATGATGTAATGAATGCTGAATATCTGGTTTTGAGTGCTGAATCTTTGAATCAAATCGAGAAGAAATACGTATAGTAATTGACAAATGATGTAATTTTATGGGAATTTTTGGGACAAAAAAAGAAGATAATAAAGAAGCGACAGATGTAATCGCAGAAAAAAATCAACCAAGTGATTCTGTAAAAGCGTCAAAAAAATCTGCAAAGAAAACACAAAAAAGTGTTGCATCTGTTTCTGCTGCATATGGTGTAGTGGGCAGTCCAATTATTACAGAAAAATCACACAGAATGGCTGGTGAAAATAAGTATACATTTCGTGTAGAAAAAAATGCTACAAAGAAGCAGATCAAGGGTATCATTGAAGAAATGTATAAAGTGACCGTGGAAAATGTGCATGTCATTGTGGTAAAACCAAAAAGAAGAACAGTAAAATATGATCGTGGTTATCAACAGCTATTCAAAAAAGCAATTGTAAAAGTACAAAAGGGACAGCATATTGCAGTTTTTGAAGGAGTATAAATATAATAGTAGGTTATAATAAGTCAGATATATGGCAATTAAAGTATATAAAAGAAATCACGCTGCACGTCGCAATATGTCTATTGTGAAGCCTGTTGCAGTTACGGATAAAAAACCAGAAAAATCACTCTGCACATCATTTAATCAAAAAGCTGGTCGTGCAAATGGAAAAATTTCTGTACGACATCGTTGTGTCGGCCACAAAAAGCTTTACCGTATTATAGATTTTAAGCAAAATAAATTTGATGTTCCTGGTACTATAACAGCGATTGAGCGTGATCCAAATCGTAGCGGACTCATTGCACTGGTGATGTATGCTGATGGTGAAAAGAGATATGTATTGGCAACTGAGGGTATGCGTGCTGGCATGAAAACCATCACAGGGGAAAATGCTCCAATTGATGAGGGTAATCGTACAAAATTAAAAAATATTATATCAGGCACTTACGTATCAAATGTTGAAATGAAACGTGGTAAAGGTGGTCAAATTATTCGAAGTGCTGGAAGTGGTGCTCTCGTGATGAGCATTGATGAAAAGTATGCACAGTTAAAGATGCCATCCGGTGAAATTCGATTGATTGACAATGAATGTTATGCGACGATTGGAAAGGTTAGTAATTTTGAACATAATGCAGTAAAGATTGGTAAGGCTGGGCGTGCAAGGCATATGGGCAAAAGACCAGCTGTGCGTGGTACTGTAATGAACCCAGTGGATCATCCACATGGAGGTGGGGAGGGACGACAGCCAATTGGTTTGAAGTATCCGAAGACTCCATGGGGTAAACCAGCATTGGGAGTAAGAACGCGTAAAAAGAATAAAACAAGCAATAAATACATCGTCAAAGCACGTCACAAGAAATAATTAGATAGAATAAAATCATGAGTCGATCGCTGAAAAAAGGTTTATATGTAGATGAGAGAGTTGTAAAGAAGGTATCAGGAAAAACTCCTCAGCAAACAGGCGTGATCAAAACGTGGTCACGAGCATGTGCAATTTCACCAGAAATGATTGGGTTTACATTTGCAGTTCATAATGGAAAAGATTTTCTCAATGTTTTTGTGACAGAGGAGATGGTTGGTCACAAATTAGGTGAATTTGCACAAACACGCAAATTTACACGACATGGCGGAAAGATGCAAAAAGATTTGGAACAAGCTGCAAAACAGCGAGAAATTGACGCGTCGAAATCATCAAAGTAAGTGTATTTAACGAATGATTATTAAAGAGTTATGACAAAAGTAATAGCACAATTAAATAATTTGCGAATATCACCACGAAAGGTGCGTCTTGTAGCTGATAGGGTACGTGGCGTAGAAGTGGATAAGGCAATTGGTATGCTTACATATGATCTGCGTAAGACGGCGGAACCTATGCAAAAACTACTTAAAAGCGCAATCGCAAATGCACAAAATAATTTTAAGATTAAAAGTAGTGATTTATTTGTTGAGAATATCACAGTAAATGAGGGTCCAACATTAAAGCGATGGATGCCACGAGCATATGGTCGTGCATCACAAATATTAAAAAGAACATCGCGCGTGAGAGTAGTGCTTTCTCAAAAGCAGGAAGTAGAAGTAATCAATAGTTCCACTAAGGGCAAGAATAAATAATATTTGTAATTATGGGTCATAAAGTAAATCCAAAAAGTCTACGATTAGGAATAACAACAACGTGGCGTTCACGCTGGTTTGGTGGTAATAATTATGCCAGCTTATTAGAGCAAGATGTGATATTGCGTCGTGCAGTTATGAAAAAATGGCGTCATGCTGCGATCGCGGATGTCGAAGTGGAACGCAATGCAAATAGTGTTAAAGTGATTGTAAAAACATCACGACCAGGTATGATTATTGGTCGTGGAGGAAGTGGAGTTGAGGATCTTGTTTCATATATTAAAAAAACAGTTTTTGCTGGCACAAAAATTGATGTAAAGGTTGAAATAAAAGAAATCAAGCAATTTGAAGAGAGTGCTGCGTTGGTGGCACAAAATGTTGGAGAACAATTGGAAAAGAGAATGCCATTCAGACGTGTGCTTAAGACGACTTTGGAACAAGCGATTAAAAATAGAAATATCAAAGGTATCAAAATACAGTTATCTGGTAGATTGAATGGGGCTGAAATGTCACGTGTAGAATGGTTAGCTGAAGGCACAATTCCATTACATACGTTGCGTGCTGATATTGATTTTGCAAGAGATGTTGCTCGTACGACATATGGTGCAATTGGTGTGAAGGTATGGGTGTATAAGGGTGAAGTATTTAAAACACAGCAGAGTTAAATTATATAAATTTTGTAGAAAAGTAGTATGTTAATGCCACGAAAAGTAAAACATAGAAAAATGCACCGCGGTGGTGTGCTCAAAGGTCTTGCAAAGCGCGGGACAAATGTTAATTTTGGGAATTTCGGTTTGAAAGCAATGACTTCTGGTTTGATTACTGCAAGACAGATTGAATCTGCACGTAGAACGATCACGAGATATATGCAACGAACGGGAAAATACTGGATTCGTATATTTCCAGCACATCCAATGACCAAAAAGGGTGACGAAACTCCTATGGGTAAGGGAAAAGGTGCTGTCGATTATTATGTATCTAAGGTAAAGGCAGGAAAGATTATGTTTGAAGTTGATGGTATTGATGAGAAGACTGCGCGTGAGGCATTTCGATTGGCAGGACACAAGCTTGGCGTGAAAACACGATTCGTTGCAAAGCATAATGAATAATTAAATTGAATTTATGAAGGTAGTTGAATTAAGAGAAAAAAGTATTGATGAATTATTCAAAGTTGCTGATGAATTGAAAATCAAGATTCACCAAACGCAAATGGAATTAGCAACGAATAAAAGTAAAAATCACGGATTGATTCGAAATACAAAAAAAGATTTAGCACGTGTATTGACTGTGGTCAGCGAGAAACAACGTAGTGCATAATATTTTGATATAAGTAATTTTATGACGCAAGAGAAGAAAAACATGATATTAAAGGGTACGGTTGTATCTGATAAAATGGACAAGACAATTGTAGTCGCTGTTGATACATTCAAGACGCATGGGAAATATTTGAAAAAGTTTATTTCAACAAAAAAATACAAGGTGCATGACCCAGAAAATCAATACAATGTCGGCGATGTTGTAAAGATTACGGGAGGTCGACCTATTAGTAAAGACAAAAAGTTTATTATCGTGAAGTAAATGTTTATATAGAATTTTTAAGAGAAAAGTATGATTCAGTCAGAAACATGGCTAAAAATCGCAGACAATTCAGGAGCAAAAAACATCGAATGTTTTAAAGTTCTTGGTGGTTCAAAGCGACGATATGCTGGAATAGGTGATATTATTATTGCGTCAGTAAAAAACGCTGAACCACGAAGCAGTGTAAAAGCAGGTGATGTGGTAAAAGCTGTGATTGTGCGACAAAAAAAAGCTTTGCGCAGAAAGGATGGATCATATATCAGATTTGATGAGAATGCAGCAGTAATCGTAGATCCTGGAAACAAAGAACCAAAAGCATCACGTATTTTTGGTCCAGTCGCAAGAGAGTTACGAGAAAAGGGTTTTAGCAAAATCGTATCTCTTGCCCCAGAAGTTTTGTAAGGGTCTGATAATTTTTTTAGAGAAATATGTTAAAGATTAAAAAAGGTGATAATGTTGAGATAATTGCAGGTAAGGATCGCGGAAAACGCGGTGAAGTGATTGCTGTATTTGCGGCACGTAATTCTGTGGTTGTAAAGAAGTTGAATATGGTAACAAAACATATAAAACCTCGTCAGAGTGGTCAGAAAGGTGAGCGTATAACCATAGAATCACCAATTAATATATCAAACGTTGCATTAGTGTGTCCACATACAGATAAACCTACGCGTGTAGGATTTCTCATAAAAAATGGTACCAAAGTGCGAGTGTCCAAGAAAAGTGGTAAAGAAATAGAATAATTTAGATTATGACTACAATAAAGACAATTAAACAACAATATAATGATTCACTAAAAGGTTTGCAAAAAGATTTGAACCTTAAGAATGTTATGTTGGTGCCACGAATAGAAAAAGTAGTGGTAAATGTGGGTGTTGGTAAGTTTCTCAAAAACAATGATGCTTTGGCAGAAGTTGAAAAGGGAATTAGAGATATTACTGGACAACAGCCGATCAAGACAAAGGCTACAAAGTCGATTGCTGGATTTAAAGTTCGAGAAGGTCAAGAAGTGGGTATGAAAGTCACTTTGCGTGGACGACGTATGTGGGATTTCTTGAATCGATTGGTCGGAAACTCTCTGCCACGTGTTCGTGATTTTCAGGGAATAAATCCAAAAGTGATTGACAAGTCAGGTAATCTCAATATTGGGATCAGAGAGCACACTATATTTCCTGAGATTGTTGCTGAAAATGTACGCAATTCATTTGGTTTTCAAATTACGGTAGTAACTTCTGCAAAAAATAGCGAAGATGCTGAAAAGTTGTATAGAACATTAGGATTTCCATTGCAAAAAAAAGAATAATTTAATGAAGTTATATAATAGATATGGCAAAAACATCAGTTAAAGCACGAGCAGATAAAAAACCGAAATTTTCCTCACGCGAAGTTCGACGGTGTTGGAAATGTAGTCGGAAAAGAGGTTATTTACGATATTTTGGTATTTGTCGTGTATGTTTTCGTGAATTGGCAAGTAAAGGAGAATTGCCAGGCGTAAAGAAAAGTAGCTGGTAATGTATTTTTTTGCAAAATAATTTGATATTTAAATGAACAAGTAATTATGATCGATTCAATAAGTGACATGTTAACACGTATACGTAACGCTCATGCAGCAAATCATGCTCATGTTGTTATGCCAATGTCAAAACTCAAATTTGCGATTGCACAAGTTCTTGAAAAGGAGAATTTTGTGGAAAAGGTTGAGCGTGTTCAAGATGAAATGAAAGAAAATTTTGAAAATATTCGCATTACTTTAAAGTATGATCAAATTTCACATACTGTAAAAAAGCCAGTTATTGAGCATATTCGTCAGATTAGTAAGCAGGGTCAGCGGGCATATATTAAGAAAAATGATATTCACAAGGTGCGTAATGGGTATGGTATTTCCATTATCTCTACATCACAGGGTGTGATGTCTGGCAAAGAAGCTCGCAAAAAGGGACTAGGTGGAGAGTTGATTTGTGAATTGTGGTAAATTGGAAATTAATTTAACGTAAACATATGAGTCGAATTGGACAAAAAAGTATTGAGATCCCTAAAGGCATTACTGTTGAAATGAATGGTAATGATGTTACTGTAAAAGGTGTGAAGGGAGAATTGTCATTGTCTTTACATAATGCAGTGGTTCTTGAAATGGAAAACGAGATGATAACTGTAAAAAAAAGGCATAATGCACAGATTGCTCAATCAATGTGGGGAACAACGGCGCGATTGATCAGTAATATGATTGCTGGCGTATCACAGGGATTTGAAAAGAAAATTGAGTTGAATGGTGTTGGATATCGTATGGCTGTAAAAGGTAATACAATAGAATTAGCACTTGGTTTTTCTCATCCAGTCATTGTGGATATTCCAGAAGGAATCACTGCTACAATTGAAGGTCCTGTTATGACAATTGTTGGAATTGATAAACAAGCCGTTGGACAGTTTGCAGCGAATATTCGTTCGTTAAAGCCTGTAGAACCATATAAAGGAAAAGGGTTTAGGTATGTTGGTGAAATAGTGCGACGCAAAGAGGGTAAAAAAGCCTCAGCATAATGTATATTAAGTAGTGATTTTTTATGAAAACAATTCGAAACAAGAAAAGATTACATAGAGCCAATCGTGTTCGTTCACGTGTTTCAGGTACTATGGAAAGACCACGATTGAATGTATTTCGATCTTTGCGCACGATATTGGTGCAAATCATCGATGATGGAACACAAAAAACTGTTGTTTCTGCACAATTGTCAGATGTGAAAGGTGCAAAAAATTCAGTAGAAGGTGCTCTCGCATTAGGTGAGTTTATCGGAAAAAAAGCAGTCGAGAATAAAATTACTGAAGTGGTTTTTGATCGTGCTGGATATAAATATCATGGTAAGGTAAAGGCTATCGCAGAAGGTGCGCGTTCAGCTGGTTTAAAACTTTAATTTAATTGACGATTAAGATCATATGGCAATTAAAAAAGATCGAAAAAAAGGAGGGGAAAAAAAACGAGTAAAATCTGAATTTGATCAACAATTATTAGATTTAGCTCGCGTAACACGCGTTGTGAAAGGTGGGAGACGTTTTCGTTTTCGTGCAACTGTTGTTATTGGTAACCGAAAAGGAAAGGTGGGCGTAGGTGTTGCAAAAGGCGCTGATGTGTCACAGGCAATTCAAAAAGCTGTAGCAGATGCAAAAAAAGCGATGATTACTGTTGTACTTGCTGGAAAATCAATTTCTCATGATGTAACATGTAAGCTTGGTAGCGCAAAAGTACTGTTGAAACCGACGAAAGAAGGTCGCGGTATTATTGCGGGTGGCGCTGTGCGTTCGGTTGTGGAGCTTGTAGGTATTCACGACATTGTCGCAAAATCACAAGGATGTTCAAATAAGTTAAACGTTGCACGAGCTGCTATTGGTGCATTGAAACAACTTCAGCTTCCTCGTGAGGATGTCAAGAAGGGTGTTATAAAAGAGGAAGTAGTTGTAGCGGAAAAAAAGAATGAGACCGTTCCTGTGAGTGAAGCGAAAACTGTTAAAAAAACTGTGAAAAAAGCAGTTAAGAAAACTGTGCAAAAAGTTGCTAAGAAAACTGTTAAATAATCATAAGTAATATAGATATATGCAGATTCATGAGCTATCAGTAAAAAAACGCAAAGACAAGAAGACGATTGGACGTGGCGGAAAACGTGGTACGACGAGTGGTCGTGGTATGAAGGGTCAGAAAGCCCGTAGTGGTGGAAATGTAAACCCACTTTTTGAAGGTGGACGAACAACGCTAATCGATAAATTGAAAAAATTACGTGGATTCAAATCACCTCACGCAAAAAAAGTTGTTGTGACACTTGCGGCATTAGAACGTATGTATAATGACGGTGAAGAAGTATCAGTAGTATCTTTGATTGAAAAGAAAGTTTTGCGCAGTAAGATTGCAAGAGATGGTGTAAAAATTGTCGTAAAGGGTACGTTGACAAAAAAACTTATAATTAATAGTAATGTGGGTATCTCCAAAACTGCAAAAGATATCGTAGAAAAAGCTGGTGGAACGGTACATGTGGCTGCTGTTAAAATTGAAAAATAATCAATTTTTTAGAGATAATTTTCAAAAAAAACGACACTAAGTCGTTTTTTTGTTTTATTGCTTTTATATAAATAATTTGTTATGCTAAGAGTCGTTTAAATATAATCTTTATGATCAATCCATTGAAAGTAGAAGTAATGGCACCTGTTGGGAGTTTTGCATCGCTTGCAGCAGCTATTAATGCTGGTGCGGACAGCGTGTATTTTGGTGTGACTCAGCTCAATATGCGAGCTCGTGCAGCAGATAATATGACTATTGATGATCTTGAAAAAATTGCACATATTGCACACAAAAAAAATATTAAAACGTACCTTGTCGTAAACACTTTATTATATGATCATGATATTGTGATCATGAAAAAAATCATTGATGCTGCGAAGCAGAGTAATATTGATGCGATTATTGCATTTGACTTTGCGTGTGTAAATTATTGTAATGAAATTGAAATTCCAGTACATATATCGGTACAGTTTTCTATATCAAATTATGAAACTGTGAAATTTTTTTCACAATTTACTAATCGAGTGGTATTGGCGCGAGAATTAAATCTTGATCAGATTAAAGCAATTTATCAAAATATTCAGGATAATCATCTGATGGGTAATGAGGGACGTGTGATGGAAATCGAAATATTTGCACACGGTGCTTTGTGTATTGCACAATCAGGACGTTGTTATATGAGTTTGTATACGGATAATGCAAGTGCAAATCGAGGTGCATGTAGACAAAATTGTCGGATGAAATACAAAGTTACAGATGTAGATACGGGTAAAGAGATGATTATCGATAATCACTATGTTATGAGTGCTGCTGATATTTGTACAATTGATTTTTTAGATAAAGTTTTAGATGCTGGTGTGCAAGTGTTAAAAATTGAAGGAAGAGGGCGTTCTCCAGAATATGTGACAACAGTTGTACGTGTATACAAAAAAGCTTTACAAGATATCACAGAAGGCACATATACAAAAGAGAAAATATCGGAATACTATACAGATTTAGAAAAGGTTTTTAACCGTAAATTATCACATGGAAATTTTTATCTTGGCACAGAAATTGGTGCATACTGCGATGTTTACGGATCACGTGCAACGGAAGAAAAAGAATTTGTGGGGCGTATTGTGCATTATTATCCAAAAATATCGATAGCTGAAATAAAAGTTGACGCAGGAATTATTAAGAAAGGTTCATCAATATTGATTATTGGTGCAACAACCGGATCGATGCACGGTGTTGTGGATGAATTGCGTATTGATGGCATAATTGCAGAATCTGCAAAAAAAGGTGATATTATTACAATTGGTGTATCAGATCGCGTGCGAATCAATGATAAACTGTATATAATTAAAAAACGTAAAAAGTATCAAAACGAGAAATAACGAATCAGTAATTTGTAATTTATATATTATAAGGATGCAAATAGCTCTTGCAATGTTGAGGTGATAATGTGATAATATAGTAAATTACAATGTAAATAATTAATTTTCATAATATGGGAATAAATAAAATAGCAGTTAGTCACAAGAGAAATGATTGTATCGGATGTGGTGCATGCACGATGGCGGCACCAGAACACTGGTCGATGAGTGCTGAAGATGGTAAGGCAATGCTTGCTGGTGCAGAGTGGAAAAACGATGAATTCATGGTGGGTGAGATTGATGAAGATGCACTGGATGTCAACAAAGAAGCTGCTGACGCATGTCCTGTGCAGATCATCAAAATAAGTGGTTATAACGATTGAAATTTTAAAAAAAATATTTTTGAATGAGTACATTTTTTAAATGTGCTCTTTTTGACACAAAATATTATTTGTAAATTAGAAGAATTTGATGTGTAGTATTTTGCAGTAGTAAATAAGTAGTTGATGTAAAAAACAAATCATTTGGGAGGATGTCATGACATTTGAGTTGGAAAAACTGATTGATGTAATTGTTGAGCAGTTATCTGTTGATCGGGACAAGGTAGTTCCAGAAGCGACATTTGTAGATGATCTTGGTGCAGATTCTTTGGATCTTGTTGAACTTATTATGGCGCTTGAAGAAAATTTTGGCATCGAGATTCCTGATGAGGACGCAGAGGGACTTGATACGGTTAAAGATGTAATTGATTACATCAAAAAAAAGGTATAGAAAGCACCCTAAAAAATCCTGCACACGAAATCGTGCGCAGGATCATTTTTTAGAAATGATAGCTATATTTTTTGAATTGTGCAGCCGTCAGAGGTATCTTTGATTATATAGCCTTTTGCAAAAATTAAGTCTCGTATTGCATCTGATTTTGCAAAATCCTTATTGTCTCGAGCGATCTTTCGCTCAAGAGACAATTGAGTTATGTCGTCTGGAATTTGGTATTGATTGGTTGTAATAGTAATACCAAGCGCATGTGTCGTTTTTTCTATAAATTCTTTGATTTCCGTAGTGTTAAGAGATAACCCCTTGTCCATCAGTGAGTTGACCTCAGTTGCGAATGATAATAATATGCTGACCGCGAGAGGAGAATTGAGATCATCATCCATCGCAGTATCAAAATTAGTGTAATACTGTGCAATTTTGATCGTGTGATTTTCTGCGTGTGGGTTTAATACGTGAGCTTTTATTCTTGTAAGAAGTGTTGTAAGTGTTTGTAGATTTTTTTGTGCTTGCGTGATCACGTCCCATGTAAAATTCATCTGCGTGCGATAATGCGAAAGGAGAAATGCCATGCGCAGATCTTTAGGGGTAAATCCGTGTAGCTTTATATCATCAATTCTATAGAAATTTCCTTTAGATTTGCTCATTTTTGCGCCATCTACCAAAAGATGTCGACTGTGAATCCAGTAATTGACGAACTTTACATCATTGGCACATTCGGATTGTGCAATTTCTGCTTCATGATGAGGAAAAATATTGTCTTCACCGCCTGTGTGTATATCAAAAGTCGCACCAAGATATTCCATGCTCATTGCAGAACATTCGATATGCCATCCTGGATATCCCACAGACCAAGGAGAAGGCCATTTCATAATGTGGTTTTCCGGTGCTTTGAGCCACAATGCGAAATCCCATTGGTTTTTTTTATCTGGATGGGGATCATCGAGACGTGCGCCGATGTTCAATTTTTCTACTGAGTTACCAGATAATTTTCCATAATCAGCAAATTTTTCTACATCAAAAAAAACATTACCATTTTTTTGGTAGGCATAATTTTTTTCAATTAGTGTAGAAATGATCGCAATCATTTGTGGCACATGCTCTGTCGCTCGCGGAAAGAAGTGTGCAGGAAGGATATTCATGTCATTTTCAACTTCTTTCGCATAATTTTCATAAAATCGTGCGATTTCTTCTGGCGTTTTATGTTCTTTTTTTGCGGCTTTTTCCATTTTGTCATCACCGCTATCTCCTTGTGCAACATCGTCATCTGTAAGATGACCCACATCTGTAATGTTCTTGATCATACGTACTTCGTAACCAGAATATTCTAGATATCTCCGCAATAAGTCAGCATTGCTATATGCACGCAAGTTGCCGATATGAATATAGCTATATACTGTTGGTCCACATGTATACATACTAACCTTTCCTGGATTGATAGGTGTGAACTCTTCTTTTTGTTTTGTGAGCGTATTATATAGTTTTAACATAAAAATGTATTACAATAATCTAAGGAAACTGTAACACAAGAGAATGTTTTTTGCCATATTGATGCAATCAAATCCATTTGGCGATTTTAAAGATTGCAAATGTAATGATAGATATAATAATGATGGTACAAAAATGCATCAGCATTGATATGGGATTGTCTCTGAGAGGGGATTCTGTAAAATTGATTCCAAAAAAATTGATGTATACAGTAATAGGAATCCATAAAACCGAAAATACTGTGATGATGCGCATGCGATGGTTGATCTTTTCTGAAAGTAGGGAATTATTGGTTTTTTCGAGTGAAATAATTGTTTCTTTAACACTTTCAAGGTCATTCCATAATCTGATATTTGTGCCGATGAGGTCTTGATAATAAATCTTTATGTCAGTTGGTACAACGCCATTCGGTTGAGATATGATCGATTCAATGATAGATCTTTGTGGCATCAATGTCCTACGAAAGTTAAGAATATCTCTCTTAATAATACTTATTTCTCGTACCATTGCGCGCTCATTTCCATTGAAGATGCCTTCCTGAACTTCATCAATATGGCGTATGACGTGGTCGAGTCGCGGAAAGCAAGATTCTGTCAAAATGCGAAAGACTTCATAAAGAAGATGCGCTGTGGAGTGAATCATGAAAGTACGACGTTTGCCTTCGCTCTTTTGTAGATCCTCAAAGAAAGCACGTAATTGATATATATCTTTTTTGTGACCTGTGATTAAATGTGTTTTGGTAAGAAGTATGTCAATCTCACCGGCGTATGTTGTCCGCTTCAGTGTATCAAAAAGAGGAATGTGAATTGTGAGAAAAAGACAATTACTGTATTTTGTTGCACGAGCTCGATAAGTCGGTGTGATAAATTCTTCTATTGCGAGCGGGTGAACGTTAAAATTTTCACGGATGTATTCGATATTGTGTTTGGATGGATTTTCGATATCAATCCATGTAACATCCTCATGCTTTACTATATTCATATATATTGTTATTTTGTTTTTTCATTATATATAATAGCAGAAAAATATCGTTTTGACAAAATGGTTTTTTTGTCATATAATTTTAAATCATTTGTGCTAGTGAGAGAAATCATTAAATAAATAATAAATGAAAAAAGTTATTTTAAAACTTATCACTCTTTATCAAAAAACACTATCGCTTGATCATGGTCCGTTAGCTTCAATTTATGGAGAGAGGCTATGTCGATTTCATCCGACGTGTTCCACATATGCATATACTGCAATAGTGCGGTATGGTATATTACGCGGAATGTGGATGGGTGTAAAAAGGATTGGTAGATGCCATCCGTGGCAAGATGGCGGTTATGATCCTGTACCATAAAATATTTTAGAGAGGTCAGTTTGTCTTTGTGCATAAGAGTGCAAGAAGATAAGCTGGTCTCGTGGGGAGGTTGGCGATTTACACCGTAGGAGGTTGTATTTTATGGTCATGATTCAAGGAGATATGGAAGTTCTTACCAAAACAGGTGCTTTGCGATTGGTGAAAAATCTCGGTTTTCCAAATCCGAGTGTGCGGTATTTATTATGGTATTTTGAGAAGTATGGTTCCGGATATAGACCAATTGTTGATTTTCAAGAGCTTGCTAAAGATGTAGAGGCAGAAGGTCTTGTTCAAAAAGTTGGTGATGCTCGACGTTTGCCGGCAGGTCATAAAGATCGAGAAGTAGTTTTTCGTTTAGCAAAGAGTATTATTGATAAACATAAGATTAACTAAATTCACTTGACCAAGGAGAACTGTATGAGGAAAGTTCCAGCAACAACACGGATCAATTTCCAGAAAATTATTGGACACTGTCAACATTATCAAAACTGGCGAGGTGCTCCAATTGCAAAAAAATACATCATCATGGGCGTGCCAATAGAATCATGGCGAAGTGCGTGTGATGGACTGGGAGTTGACTGTAAAGATGCGGGATTATCAGTGAATATAATCGTACTTACAGGCAATTGTAAAGAAATCATTATTCCTATTATCGCACAAGGCATCAGACGGAAGCTTCGCGTATGGATTCAAAGAAATGGACATTTTTGCGCACAGTATCTTTCAGAAGAATTTGTTGCACAAAAAAATTCCACTATACAAGAAGTGAAAAATGTACATCGAATCGCTCATCGTGAGCAATGTGCCAGGATGACGGCATCATAATTTACAAAACTGGATACGACTGTGATCGTATCTAGTTTTCTTTTTCTGGTGTAATTAGCACTCTCTTGACAAGAGTGCTAATCATATTTATAATAAGAACATGAATGAACGACAGTCAAAAATTTTAGTTGCAGTGATCGAAGAATACACAAAAACAGGTCTTCCTGTAGGATCTTCGATATTGGTGGATAAATATGGTTTTCAGGTATCACCAGCAACGCTGCGTAATGATATGGGACATCTTGAGGATTCAGGATATCTGTATCAGCCACATACAAGTGCAGGGCGCATCCCGACAGATGCGGGATATCGTCATTTTGTAGAGGAAATCATGCCAGATCGAGAACTTTCAAAAAAAGAACAACAAACATTACAAAAAGAATTATTGCAACTCAAGGCGCAAAACACACGGCTCACACGTACAACTGCAAAGTTATTATCTACTCTCAGTGGTTATGTAGCAGTGAGTGGCCTTCCACAAAAAAATGATTTTTCTGAATTTGGTCTACGTTCACTTTTGCGTGATGTGGAAGCAGAAGATTTGGATGAATTATGTCAATTGGCAGAGAGCTTGGATTATATTGATGAACGATGTGAAGGATTGATGTTGGAGTTAGCAGATGGTGAGACTAAGATTTTTATTGGGGCAGATAATCCAATTGGAAAAGCAACAAATTATTCTATGGTCGTCAGTCAATATGAAAAAGATGGGGAGAAGGGGATTGTAGCTCTGATCGGTCCGAAGAATATGGCATATGAGCGTAATAAGTCACTTATAAATTATGTCAAAAAATTTCTTGGTGGCATGAGTGTGGTTATATGTATTATTATATAAATTCATTAAATAAAAAAATCATGAAAGATATAAAAAAGAATGCACAGATGTATTATTCTCAGCGAGCAGTTTTGTATGATCCTCACCAAAAAAAGTATCTTCTCGTAAAAGAAAATACATTAAAAATTGAGAAAGGTGCATGGCAATTTGCCGGAGGTCGTGTAGATGCTGATGAAAATCTAGAAGAGTCATTTGCGCGAGAGGTTGCAGAAGAGTTGGGGGATGTTACTTATCGTGTGATTGGTCCTTTGAGTGGGGTGTGTGTTCCATATCATGATGAATTATATGGTGTGATTATGTCATATTTAGTGATGTATGAGAGTGGAGAAATTGTTTTAAGTAATGAACATAGTGAATGTAAGTGGGTGTCTGCTGAAGATATTTTGAAAAATAAAAAGATTGATCAGTGGGTCAAAGATGCAATTCGAAAAGCAGAAGGGCAGCTTGAACTTATAGGGGCATATGATGGTTGGAAGCGCACATTGGCTGACTTTGACAATTATAAAAAACGACAAAGTGAAAATCAGAAGGAATTTGTCGCGTACGCAGCAGGAGGTGTTATCAGCGATATACTGCCAGTATTGGATAATTTTCATGCAGCGACTGATCATATACCAGAAGATGCGAAAGATAATCCATGGGTGACGGGTATTATGTATATACAACAACAAATGGAAAAAGTGCTTGAAGAGCATGGTGTGGTGAAAATCGAAATCAATATTGGAGATGAATTTAATCCACATACGATGGAGGCAATTAAAAAAGATGGTGATGAAAAATTGAAAGAGGATTTAAAAATTGAAAAAATTGCGCAACCCGGATATAAGATTGGAGCAAAAATATTGCGACCAGCACGCGTGGTGTTGGGGTAGTAAATAGTAATTATCTAGAAGGGGGGTGAACACATTATGACACGAGAAATTATGCGTTTTACGCCAGCTACGGATATTGATCGTTTTTTTGGTGAAAATTTCTTCCCGTTTGCAAATCAAAATTTTGCACCAGCAATTGATGTTTATCAGGACAATGATGATCTTATCATCGAAACATCATTACCCGGAATAGATCCTGAAAAAATCAATATCGCAGTTGAGAATGATGTGTTGACGATTTCTGGTGAAGTGACAGAAAAAAAAGAGATAAAGAAGGAGGACTATTATCGTAAAGAAATTCGTCATGGGTCATTTTCTCGCTCGGTAATATTACCTGTAGCAGTAAAAGGATCTGAAGCGAATGCTGAATATGAAAAAGGTGTTTTGCGAGTGGTTTTGCCAAAGGCAGAAGAATCAAAGCCAAAGAAGATCTCTGTAAGCATCAAAGGTAAATAGCTATCATCTAATCCTATCCTCTTTCATAATTTTGTGGAAGAGGAGAAGGAGAAGATGATAATAGAATTGAATTATTATCTTTATCAAGTAACTAATTAATAAAATAATATATGGGAAAAATATTGGGTATTGATCTTGGTACTACCAACTCAGCAATGGCAATCATTGAAGGTGGTAAACCAGAGATTATCGAAAACAAGGAAGGAAATCGCACGACTCCATCGATGATTGCTGTGAATAAAAATAGCGAGCGACTCGTAGGCTTGTTGGCGAAGCGTCAAGCAGTTACAAATCCGATAAATACGCTTTATAGTATCAAGCGTTTCATAGGACGTCATTTTGATGATGCTGAAGTACAAGCAGATATGAAATTGTCTCCATATACTCTTGTGAAAGCTGATAATGGCAGTATCAAGGTAAAGATGGGCGATAAAGATTATACAACACAAGAAATCAGCGCGATGGTACTTGGAAAGCTCAAGGCTGATGCAGAGGCAAAGCTCGGCGAAAAGATTGAAGAGGCGGTGATTACCGTACCAGCATACTTTGATGATGCACAACGTAAAGCAACTAAGGAAGCAGGTGAAATTGCAGGGCTCAAAGTGCGTCGTGTGATTAATGAACCAACAGCAGCTGCGCTTGCGTATGGTTTCAATAAGAAAAATGATGAGCAGATTGCAGTGTATGATCTCGGAGGTGGCACATTTGATGTGTCGATTCTTGAAGTAAGTAACGATACGATTGAAGTAAAAGCAACAAATGGGGATACACATCTTGGTGGGGATGACTTTGATCAAATCGTGATTAAGTGGATCTTGACGGAGTTCAAAAAAGCAGAAGGCATAGAATTGGCGAATGACAATCTTGCATTGCAACGCGTCAAAGAAGCGGCGGAAAAAGCAAAGATTGAACTTTCAACTGCAGAGCAAACAGAAATCAATCAGCCATTTATTACAACAAGTAATGAGGGTCCAAAACATCTTGTGATGACGTTGACTCGTGCAAAGCTTGAAGAGCTCGTCCATGATCTCGTCCAAAAAACGTTGATTCCAACAGCAAAGGCATTAAAAGATGCAGGATTTACAAAGAGTGATATTGATGAAGTGATTTTGGTAGGTGGCATGACACGTATGCCGATTATCCAGAAAACAGTAGAAGAATTTTTTGGTAAGAAACCAAACATGACTGTCAATCCAGATGAAGTTGTCGCTATGGGTGCAGCAATACAAGGAGGTGTATTTCAGGGGGATGTCAAAGATGTACTTCTCCTCGATGTGACTCCACTCACGCTTGGCATTGAAACAATGGGCGGTGTGCGTACACCACTGATCGACAAAAATACTACAATTCCAGCGAGTAAGTCTCAGGTTTTTTCGACGGCAATGGATAATCAACCAAGCGTAGAAATCCATGTACTCCAAGGAGAACGTGAAATGGCATCTGATAATAAAACATTGGGACGATTTATTCTTGACGGTATTCCGCCAGCGCCACGTGGTGTTCCACAAGTAGAGGTGGCATTTGACATTGATGCAAACGGTATTCTCAGTGTCAAAGCGGTCGACAAGGCTTCTGGTAAAGAACAATCAATCAAGATTGAGGGTTCATCAGGTCTCTCTAAAGAAGAGATTGAGCGTATGACCAAAGATGCAGAGATACACGCGGAAGAAGATAAGAAGAAAAAAGAACTTATTGAGATTCGCAATGCAGCAGACACACTCGTATTTACAACCGAAAAGGCGATGAAAGATGCTGGTGATAAACTTACTGAGGATGAGAAGAAACCAGTACAAGAAAAAGTTGATGCACTCAAAGAAGTTTTGAAAGATGAAAAAGCAGATGGTGCAAAAATTAAAACTGCAACAGAAGATCTTTCAACGGTAGCACAAAAGATTGGTGAAAAACTATATAAAATAGCACAAGAGGCCGCAGCAAAAGAAAAATCTGCAACAGAAGCATCAAAAGAAGAAGGTGGTGCCAAAGAAGCAGAAGTTGAAGATGCAACAAAAGAGGGGGAAAAGAAATAACTATATTTCTTGGTAGTTAATATTAAAACCGATGCGTACTCATCGGTTTTAATACTTTTCAAATACTGAATATCTTACCAATAAAAAATTATTTTGTAATTCCGAGGGGTTTTTTGCATCAAAAATGATAGTTTTGAAAAAATAATTTCAAAAAATTGATTAAATTTTACATGTTGTGATAAAATGTAAATATATAGAATAATATATAGAGATTTGTAATTATAATTTTTAAAGAAAATAATATGAGAGACATGAGAAACATGACAGGCATGAGAGATGCAAGAGATGTAAAATATGTAAAAAAAGATAAAGATGGTAGATTAAAAAAAATAATTATTTTCATAATTATTTTCATAATAGTGCTAATCAGCGTTTGGTTTTGGTATAATAGACAAAATGAATGGGTGTGCAAAGATGGTGAATGGATAGCACAGGGTAGCCCACGTGACTCTAAACCAGAAATTGCTTGTAAAAGAGATGGTGACAGCGAGTTAGTAAATGAAAGTAGAGCGATGCCAGACAAAGAGATGGTAGAGATAGATAGTCAAAAAGTTGCTGAGGGGATAAATATTCGTGTTATGTCTCCAACTGTTAATGCAACAATAAAAAGTCCACTAAAAATTACTGGAGAGGCAAAGGGGTCATGGTTCTTTGAGGCGTCTTTTCCTGTCAAAATAGTTGATATAGGAGGCTCTGTTTTAGGTGAAGGTGTAGCTCAAGCTCAGGGAGATTCGATGACAGATGAATATGTACCATTTAAAGCAGAAATAAAATTTGACATAAATGGATCAACTGGAGGAGATATCATTTTTCAAAAAAGCAACCCTTCAGGACTCCCTGAAAACGCAGGAAGCTTCTCCTTTCCAATTCTTTTTGAAGAATAATAATAGTATTATTTCTAAAAATAGAATTTCAATAAATATGTCTACGTGTATGAGTGCATAGGAGGCACTTCCTGGTATTTTTGGTACATTGCGTTTATTATTATGATTGGTTCTCTCTGCTTTTTTCTTTCTTATTTTCATAAAAAAACAGACGCGACATATTATGAGAGTTAATTATTGTGAAAAACCTCGTAGTAATGAAATTTTATATTTGCTTTTTCAGAGTGCAATCTGAATAACTTTTATAAATTACTATGATGGTATTTTCTCGTGTGATTTTTAGATGTTTTTATATGATGAAGATGTGAGTAATGGAAAAAAAGATTTTATGCTATAATATATTTAATAAAATAAAATATATGTATATAGATATGGGTGAAAAAAACAATCACAAAAAAATTCGTACGTTTGATATGATAATGTCTGTGATAGTAACTGGTTGCGGGGCTGTATTTTTTCTTCTTGTTATGCGGTCAATTACGGGTATTGCGCATAGCACATGGATTGCTCCAATGATTGCAGCGTCTGTTTTTATAGCTTTTTTTATTGTTTTTTCAGTTACTGTAGGTATCAAAAAATTGATTGCACCAATTGTGTTGATTTCTTTTTTGCCAAGTATTATTTTTATGCCTGTATTACAACATATTATTGTAGTAGTAATTATGATGGGCATTGCGTTATATGGATTTCATATGATGCGACACACACTCTTTAACTTGATCAAAATCGATATGCCAACTATCATTCGGAGCGGAATTATCCCTGTAAGTCTGTCTTTGGTAATTGTGATTTCTAGTCAATATTATTTTTATATTAAAAACAATGAGAACTTCATATTTGACATTAGTAATCAAGTAAATATATCGAACAAAGCTGCAGAATATTTATTGCAAAAAAGTATGGTAGGGGATATGTCAGTACGCACAATGACCGTAGATGAATTTTTACATTTTGTCATTAACACATCTCAAAACAATTCATCAGCAGATAGTCAGCGTGTTGAGGGAGATGATGGCATGCTTGTGCGATGGGCTGGACAGATTACAGGAGCAACGTTGGAACAAATAAAAAAAAGTGCTGAGGATCAAGCAATTATCCAAATGCGAAGTAATATGTCAGAAATACTCGGTAGTACATTGCAGGGAAACGAACTTATTTCACAGGTAGTGAGTGATCTTATAGACATACAAGTCAATCGTATTATTACGGGTAATACTATGTTGAGGGATTATCAAATTGAAATTTTTGGCTCAACATTTTTCATTGTACTTTTATCCATTGCACCGATTGTAAGGATAAGTTCTGGATTCTTTGCGCGAATTCTTTTTATGTTTTTGCGAGAATTCAAGATTATTCGTATTACTAAAATGCAAAGTGAGTCTGAGGTAATTAGTGTGTAGTGACGGCAAATTTTAAGAAAATTAAAGCAAAACGATGGTATATAAATTGATGTTTTGTTTTTTGTATTATTATGAGGTAGTATAGATATATAATCTTTGACGGTTGATAAGTATGAAAAGCGTATTAGTTTTTATTGTAGGCATATTGGCATTTGTGTATTTGATTAATCCGACTGCTGGATTATTGGAATTTTTACCTGATAATATTCCTGGTGTTGGAAATTTAGATGAAGCTACGGCAACGTTTTTGTTGCTGTCTGTTTTGTCGTATTTTGGCTTTGATGTTTCACATCTTTTTCAGAAGAAAAAAAGTCCTGCAAAAACCATTAATACTGCAGAATATGACAATGTAAAAAAGTAATATATTATGCAAGATTTTGATGTACAATACCAGAAATTAAATGATGCACAAAAAAGAGCTGTTGATACTATAGAAGGACCTGTGATTGTTGTGGCTGGACCAGGCACTGGTAAGACGCAGATATTAACATTGCGGATTGCAAATATTTTACGAAGTGCAGGAGCCGGTATCGGTCCAGAAAATATTCTTGCACTTACATTTACTAATGCTGGCGTTATTGCCATGCGAGAAAGATTGTCATTATTCATCGGCGCTGAAAGTGCGTATCGCACAAACATCTTTACATTTCATAGCTTTTGCGAAGAGCAAATCGGTAGATATCCTGATTATTTCCCATTAATTACATATGCGCGCGTCGCAACCGAGATTGAGAAAATTCATATTATTGAAAAAATTCTTCATGAGGAGGAATTGCAATTATTAAAAACATTCGGGAGCGACCATCACTATATAAAAGATATTATTTACGCGATTGATCAGTTAAAGAGAGAAGGCGTCTCACCAGATATATTTGTCGCAAGGATTGCAATGCAAGAAAAGGAAATTCTTGCTGATCCTAATTCATATTATAAACGTACTACTAAAAAAAATAAAAAAGACGATCTCAAATCAGGTGTTTTAAAACCCATTGAAAAAAATAGAGAACTACAAAGAGTGTATGATATTTATCAACAGGTACTGAGAGAAAAAAAACTTTATGATTTTACAGATATGATCATGCAATTTGTAGAGATTGCAGAAAAAGATGAGGAACTTACATCAATTCTTTGTGAACAATATCAGTATATTTTAGTGGATGAACATCAAGACACAAATGATGGACAAAATCGTATAATTGCCGTTTTGACTCATGCAGAACATTTAGGTGATTATCCAAACTTATTCACAGTGGGGGACGATAAGCAGGCAATATATAGATTTCAAGGCGCGAGTGTGGATAATTTTTTACATTTTGAAAAAAGGTTTTCTCGTGCAGTGATTATTCATCTTGAAGAGAATTATCGAAGCGCACAAGGTATCCTTGATGAAGCCCATACATTGATCAGTGGAGGTTTACATGGAAATTTACACAAAGAGCTCGTTGCAACAACTGATGATCATGCAGATATTCGTGTATTGCGCTACGGAGAATACAGAGATGAGTTGATTTCTATTGCAGATGATATTCATAAAAAAATCCTTTCTGGTGTTTTGCCAAAAGACATTGCCATATTTTATCGTGAACACAATAATCTAAAATATATTAAGGAAGTGCTTGAAAAAATGCATGTGCCATATGTTATTGTTTCAAAGCAAAATGCTTTGGATAATGTAGAAATACAAAAGCTCATTCTTTTTTTGCAAGTTATTAATGATCCGATGGATGATCATGTATTAGGGAAGGCATTATTGATGAATTTATCACAAGTGGATGTTGACGATGCTTTATTGATTTTGGAATATTACAATCGATGCGTGTACAATATGTCGTTGTATCACTGTTTATCACAAGAAAAAGTATTACAAGAAGCCGGCGTTAAAAATATTATTGCTATATCTACATTCGCGCAATTGATTAAGGATCAAAAAATTAATGCGCATAATATGTATTTTGTGGAGTTTTTTGAAAATTTTGTGAGAGAGTCTGGATTTCTGAAACATGTAATGTCATGCAGTGATCATATTTTTCTTCTGAAAAATTTGGAAAGAATATTTGATGAGGTGCGTGAATGTGTCATAGAAAAAAAACAGTATGATCTTGGGGATTTCATTATGTATATAAATAGTTTTGATGAGTATAACTTGTCGTTAAGTGTAGTGCGTCCCAGTGTTATGAACGGAGTGCAATTAATGACAGCACATGGCTCGAAAGGCTTGGAGTATGAGCATGTGTATGTTACCAATGCCATACATGGATTATGGGGCGGCAAAAGAAAATCTCAAAAATTTGTATTGCCGATTAATACGGTTAGTGGTGATATGGAAGATGAGAGGCGATTGTTTTATGTCGCAATTACACGTGCCAAAAGATCTTTGACGATTTCTTATGCTGATTATGATAAAGATGGGCGAGAGAAATTGCCGTCACTTTTTATTGCGGATCTCAAAGCATGTTTAATCGATATGAAGAATGTAAAAATGCATGGGAGTGAAGATGTGTTTTTCATGCCACGTATGCAGAGTGTGACATCTCTTGTGTCTCTAGACTATATTAGGGATAAATTTTTGCGAACACAATTGTCTGCAACAGCTCTAAACAATTATTTTGAATCACCGCTATTGTATTTTTTTCGTAATCTCGTGCGTATTCCGAGTGCGCCAAATAAAACGATGTTCTATGGTACTGTTTTGCATTCTGCATTAGAGCGATTTTTTACACTTTCACAAAAAGAGGGTCATGTACTATCACAGGAAGATTTAATAGATTTCTTTTATCGTGCGATGCTTGTCATGCGTACGCCGAGAGAATATTATGATTCAATTAAAAAACGTGGTGAGAAAGCGCTTAAAGGATATTATGAAAAGTATAGCAGTGAGTTGTCATATCAAGTTGTGGTAGAAAAAAAAATATCAGGTATTCCATTTACATTGAATTCGGGGGAAAAAATATTATTGACTGGAAAAATCGATAAAATGGAATTTACAGACGAAAAAACAGTAATTGTAGTAGATTATAAAACAGGTAAGCCATGGAGTAAATATACAAAAGAGAAAAAAGAATCACTCAAGAGGCAAGTTGTTTTTTATAAATTATTATTGAATGAATATAATGAACATCAATTTAATATGACCCAGGGCATTCTGGATTTTATTGAACCGCATCCTATGACGCATGAATATGAAAAGCAGGTGATTGCAGTTACGGATTCCGATGTGGAAGAGCTAAAAAAAGAAATTAATATATTTGCACAAGATATTTTAAGTGGTGCATTTCTTGATAAATCCATCACAGAGAAATTTAATGATAAATCACTTAGTGAGTATGTCACTTTTTTAGAATTATTGAAAAATTAATTATGGGAGATCGCGTTTCTGCATCAGCAAAAAATATCTCTCAATCTTTGCGTGTATATGCTACGAAAGAACGAAAAAAGATTAATGAAAGGTTTTTTAAGACGGGGAAGGGACAATATAGTGCACATGATAAATTTTTGGGTATCAAAAATCCAGATGTGCGAGTTGTGGCAAAAAAATTTGCAATGATTGCTCTTGATGATGTGCAAATATTGTTAAAGTCGCCGTACAATGAAGATCGTCTATGCGCGCTGATAATTTTGGTCAATAAATTTGCGCTATCATCAGAAAAAGATCAAAGAGAAATTTATGATTTTTATATGGTAAATATTGATTATATAAATAACTGGAATCTTGTAGATCTCTCAGCACCGCGTATTGTTGGTGAATATATTTTTAAAAATCAGAAAGAAAAAAAAGTTTTAAATCAGCTATGTCAATCTCAGTCACAATGGCAAAGGCGTATATGCATGATTTCGACTTGGAGTTTTATTAAAAGGAATGAATTTGATCTAACTTTGTATTTTGCAGAAAGTTTTTTGACAGATCATGAAGATCTCATGCATAAAGTTGTTGGGTGGATGTTGCGTGAGGTGTGGAAAAGAAATCCAGAAGTATGTGAAAAATTTATAAAAAGACATTATAAAAAAATACCCCGCACAACACTTCGCTATGCGATTGAGAGAATGCCAGAAAAAAAGAGATTACAATATCTCAAGAAAACATTTTTATGCAATTGAATTGAGCATGGATAGTATTTTTCAAAAAAAAATGCAAAAACAAGAAATGAAACATTATTTGCTTTTAAGTCAAAATACAGTACAATAAACAACAATTATTCTTGATGAAAAAAAATCATATGGATATTCAAAGAGAGCTGGCATTGCTGAAAAAAGAGGTTGATTATGAAATTGCAATATACCTGGATCGCGTTATCTCAGAAACGCCATATAAAGATGTTTTTATAAAATCTGCAATTAAGTATTTTAAAAAAACGATTTTGGCAGGAGGTAAGAGAATTCGTCCAATTATGATGTATTGGGGATACATTGGCGCGGGTGGTAAAGATCGGAGCGAGATTATTAAAGCTTCTGTGAGTATTGAACTCATTCATGCCTTTTTGTTAATGCATGATGATATTGTTGATCGTGATGATATTCGTCATGGCAAAAAAACCATGCATGCGAAGTATAAGGAGCATTACGAGCATTTTTTTCTTGGTGATGATGCTGTTCATTTTGGAGAGTCTATTGCAATTATCTCAGGAGATTATTTATACTCCTTGGGAAATCATGTTTTATTTGCTTCACAATTTGAGCCAGCAATAATTATTCGTGCATTAAATAAAATGCAAGATATTGTAGGTCTTACATGCGTAGGAGAAATACAGGACATTTATATGGAGTATGGCAAAAAGGCAACGAGAGAAAAAATTATGCAAATGTATGAGAATAAGACGGCACGATATACTTTTGATGGTCCATTGAAATTGGGTGCTATTCTTGCTGGTGCAGATGATGAACTGTGTGTAAAGATGAGTAAATTTGCAGTGCCTCTCGGAATTGCATTTCAAATTCGTGATGATATGCTTGGTGTATTTGGATCAATGAAAAAAACAGGTAAGCCAGTTGGTTCAGATATTGCTGAAGGAAAAATGACATTACTCGTACGAAGTGCATACGATCATGCATCACAAAAACAAAAAAAAGAACTGGATCGATTGTTGGGTAATAAAAAAATTGGTGCATATGAAGTTGAGGCTTTTCAACAATTGATGATTGACACTGGCGCAAAAGATGATGTTGATACATATATGCAAAAATTAATTGATGAAGCGCGATCCGCGCTTCAAGAGATGACGTTATCTCAAGAGGCAAAAGAATTTCTTTTTGCGCTGACGGAGTATCTAAGTAATAGAGATAAATAAGATGATAAATAATATTCAAATACCACGACATGTTGTCATTATTCCTGACGGCAATCGTCGATGGGCAAAATTACACGATAAGAAACCATGGGAAGGACATGAGGCTGGTGCAAAAATGATTGAAGCGATATGCAATAAGGGGCGCGACATGGGTGTGCAGTATTTGTCGTTTTGGGGATCATCAAGAGAAAACATGACGAAGAGATCATTGCAAGAGCGTCGCGGACTGATTAAAATCTATGAAAAATACTTTACTAAACTTATCAATGATAAGAGTTTGATGACTGATCAAGTTCGTATAAATATCATTGGACAATGGCGAGAATATTTTCCCGAAAAGTTAGTGCGAATCCTTAATGAGGGAATTGAAAAAACAAAATATCATCAGAATTATTATATTAATTTTTTCTTAATGTATAGCGGTGATGAGGAAATGCTTTTTGCAATTCAAGAGATTGTAGATACATTTGACAGTGGTGCAGAGATCACAAAAGAAACAATAAAAAATCATTTGTTTACACGAGATCTTCCCCCGGTTGATTACTTGATTAGAACAGGTGGTGATCCACATTTGAGTGCTGGTTTTATGATGTGGGACATCGCAAACGCGCAATTATTTTTTTCAGATCTTCTTTTCCCCGATTTTGGTGGAAATGAGTTTGAAAAAACGATTCAAGAATATGTGCGAAGGTCTCGTCGGCTTGGTGCATAGCGCAAAAAAATGATATAATAAAATTTAGAGTGATTAATATCATAAAAAGAACATATGAAGTTTTATAAGGAGAAAATTGTCTTTAAAAGCACCTCTGAAGTGGAATTTATGGACATAACAGATGCTGTGCAGCGAGTAGTTGAAACAAGTGGTATTCGAGAAGGATATGTAATGGTTTTTGTGCAACACACAACGATGGGTATAGTAATCAATCATAATGAGTCAATGCTTATACAAGACTTCATGAGAGTATTGTATCGTCTTGCGCCACAGGATGAGAGATATTCACATGATATGTTTGAATTGCGAAAAAATAACAAAACAGATGGCCGCAGCAATGGACATTCTCATTGCAAGGCTTTATTGACGGGGGTGCATGTATCAATCCCGCTCGAAGAAGGGAAATTGATGCTTTCTGATGTGCAAAGTATTATGGCGGTGGATTACGATGGTGCTCGCGATCGCGATGCAATAGTGGTTGTTCATGGATAACTTTTTTGATTATGAGTGAAATTGTAAATAAATTGATTCATAGAGGATATCTGAAAACAGATGCTATTATTGATGCATTATCTGAGATTAATCGTGCAGAATTTGTTCCTGATAAATTCCGCATAGCTGCAGCATCTGATATACCGCTTTCAATTGGGCATGGTCAAATTTTGCCTGAGCCATCGGTTATTTCTTTTATGTTGGAGCTACTTCGTCCTGGTCGAGGTCATAATATTTTAGTTGTTGGATTTGGGGGTGGTTGGGTGATTGCGATATTGAGCTATATCACTGGTGCCGAGGGGCATGTTACGGCTATTGATACACTTGAAGAGATGAAAAAAGAAACAGAAACTAATATCAATAAATATAATTTCATTGCTCGTGACAATATTGTTACGTTAGAGCTTGTAGTGGACACATCGAGTATATTATTTCAAGAGAAATATGATCGCATTATAGTGATCAATCCAGATATGTGGTCATTATACAATTTTAATAGCCTCTTAAAAATGGATGGAGTAATGGTTGCTCCAATTGATAATATCATCTATTATTTCAACAATCGCGGAAGCGATGATGAAAATGTGGAAGAACGATTTGATAGTATGCGCTTTTTACCGGTTTAGTATAAAATATGAAAAAAATTATTTTTGGAGTAATCATTTGTGTGTGCATAGTAGGTTTTTTTGTGCATAATCGTTCGTATAATAGTATTTCGGCAAACCAGTCCGATGTTATTTTTTCAGTTGCGCAAGGAGATGACATTGTTTTGATCGGTAAGAAGCTAGAAGACGAAAATTTGATCGCAAATAGAATATATTTTTATTATTATGCATGGAAAAACAAATTACGCGGAAAGTTTCACGAAGGGAGGTATAATATTGCTGCAAAGAGTACAATTGCACAAATTGTGTATAAATTAACTACACCTGGACAAGCGGAAATTCAAAGAGAAAAAGATATCAGCATCTTATTTCCTGAAGGGTGGTCTATAGAAAAGATGAAAGATCGTCTTAATGCAAATCAATTGCCAGGTGATGAATTTATGGCAATTGCAAATAAACCGTCAGATATGTACTATCAAAAATATGAATTTTTAAAAGAAGGCGCTTCATTGGAAGGGTATTTATTTCCTGATACATATCTATTTTCTCCAGATATAACTGCAGATATGATTATTCAAAAAATGTTGAGTAATTTTGAGAAGAGAGTTGATACTGCGCGGAGAGAAGAAATTGTGTCAAAAGGAAAAAATCTTCATGATGTTATTATTTTTGCAAGTATTATTGAAGGAGAAGTGCCTCTTAATGGCGATCGCGGTATCGTGGCAGGTATATTTCAAAATCGATTGGATATTGGGATGGCTTTGCAAAGTGATGCAACAATTGATTACATCAAAGGTGTAGCAGAGATCAAGCATTCTTTAGTTGATATAGAAATTGACTCACCATACAATACATATAAATATGTAGGCTTGCCGATAGGTCCGATTAATAATCCATCCATTGCAGCTATTGATGTTGCAATTAATCCTACAAAAACAGAATATATGTATTTTCTTAACAATGCTGAAACTGGCGAGACAGTTTTTTCTACCACATTTGAACAGCATGTTGCCAATAAGCAGTCACATGGGTTATAAGTAGAACTCATATTTTTATTATGAGCATTTTTAAAAAGAATCTCTTTTGGGTGACATTAAAAGGTATGTGACTAGAGAGGTAGGGTATAGTTAATTGCTTGACTGGTCTTTTTATCCCAATTCTCCGTATTGATGTCAAAAGCAATAGTATCAAGAAGGTCTTTATATTTTAACTTCCTGTTTTTTAATGCATATTCATAGATGTCTTTTGTGATTTTTACGTCTTCACGACAATATTTTTCGATTTTGTCGATTCGTCCTTCCTTCCACCATTCGATTGCTTGCAAACCATGTCCACTCTTACCTTTCCCTAAGGTCGCTTCTGCAATATTGTCGAGACGGATGCTTCTTCCAACGACATTTTTGATTTCTGTGAGTAAATCAAGGCTTCCAACGGCAGTAAGATTGCCAGGATAATATTTATTAAGAAGAGGGATGTCGAAGTGGTTGGAATTATATCCAATGATAAGATCGGTTTTTTCTAGAATAGGCCATAGGCTATTCAGGTTATTTTCCATAAATGTCATATATTCTTGCAGTTCATAATCATAAATAACAAGGAGGGAGATATCTAGTTTTGCAGGATCGTTGGAACCCACTTCTTGAAAGGTATTTTTTGTTTCAATGTCGAGAACAATTTTCTTCATAAATTTCATTTTAATGCAATGGTGCTATTCTATCATGTTCAAAAAAGTGTTACAATAGTACAACAATGAATTTTTTTCATAATTAGTGATTTATACATATGTGGAGTGTATTAATTCGATTGACCATAGTAATTGTGTTGGGTATTGTGATTATTACATGGTATATGATTCCAGATCGATTTTTCGCACAGGGTTCATCACGTACATCTGGTCAGATATCCCCAAGAGTAATACAGTCAAATCAAGAAAAAAATGAAAAAAGGGAAGTCGAGCCACTTAAAAATAAAGATGTAGTGGTGGAGATTGATGAAAATATCAAGCAATCTGTACCGTTTATGGTACAAGCACCACATGCCCAGTGGACCGATCCACGCTATCAAGATGCGTGTGAGGAAGCATCAATGGTCATGGCACATGGATGGTTAAATAATGACAGTAATATTTCAAAGAATGATGCTGAGGAGCAGATTGAGAAGCTCTTCGTATTTGAAAAAGAGCAATTTGGTGATGTCCTGGACACATCGATTGCCGATACTGCATTGATCTTTGAAAAATATTATAATCATGCAGTAGAAGTTAGGAAAAATGTTTCAATGGATGATCTGTATACTATTTTGGCGCAAGATGACTCTATTATTATTGCACCAACAAATGGAAAGTTTCTTAAAAATCCAAACTTTACTGATGGAGGACCAGATCGACATATGCTTGTTGTGCTAGGATATGATAAAAAAAATGGAGAGTTCATAACGAATGATCCCGGCACACGTCTCGGGCGGGGTTATAAATATAAGGATAGTACGTTATTTAATGCAATTCGAGATTATAAAACAGGAAATAAAGCGGATATTATGAGTACGGAAAAGAATGTGATTGTGATTAAAAACTAAAACCGAGATATTCTTAAAGATGAAATCGCTTGTCGGAGGTTTTTTGTAAAACGCAATGGTTTTTTGAAGTTAATCTGAATCTGAAGGTTGCGTTATGATGTATACACATCATTTCAACGGAAATGAAATTTATCTGCAGGGATGTAGTCATTATGTTAGAATAATTCACAATCACTGTAGGTTAAGGGTTTCGTTTTGATGCACTTTTTATTCAAAATTACATTACATTATAATTTAAATAAAATGTCAATTATAGCAAAAAAATTACTAAAAAAAATAATCCCGATCATCATTGCTGTGATAATTTTTTATGTGATAGATGTAACAGACTTGCCACAGTCACAGAAAATTGTAGATATATCATCGGATGTGCATCATGTTACACATATAGTAGATGGTGACACATTTGATATAGAGACTGGTGAGCGTGTGCGTATGATTGGTATGGATACGCCAGAGCGGGGTAAGGTATACTATGCTGAGGCAACAGCTCAACTCAAGAGTCTGATAGATGATAAAGATGTAACTTTGCAAAAAGATGTATCAGAAAAAGATCGTTATGGACGACTTTTGCGTCACGTATACATTGGTGATCTATGGATTAATAAACAGATGGTTATCGATGGCTATGCACGGTTTGTGACATTTCCGCCAGATGTCATGCATGTAGAAAGTTTTAAGCAAGCGGAGCAAGAAGCGCGCAATAACAAAAGAGGTTTATGGTCGCAATAGATATGAAAATGAGAGATGAACATGTAAAAATCATGCATCGTAAAATTTTTGCATGGTACAAAAAAGCTGGACGACATGACTTGCCCTGGCGTGCAACTGATGACATTTATCATGTTGCAGTAGCAGAGATTATGTTACAGCAGACAAATGTGCCAAAAGTGATCGATAAATTTTGTGAATTTATTCGTGTTTTCCCATCAATTGAAAAATTGGCGAAAGCACAACAGAAAGAGGTCGTTTTGATGTGGCAAGGGCTCGGATATAATCGTCGGGCATTATATGTGCATCGCATGGCACAATTAATCGTTGATCATCATCAAGGGCAATTTCCAGAAAATGCAGAATCTCTGAAAGAACTTCCGGGTATTGGTCCATATACGAGTCGGTCAATTCTTATATTTGCACGTAATCATAATATAGCAACGTATGATGTGAATATTGTACGAATTTTTCGACGTATATTGGGGATAAATAATATTGATATGCAACAGATGGATATATTGGTTGCAGATGCACTTCCACAAAAAAGATCACGAGATTGGCATAATGCATTGATGGATTTTGCATCACTGATATGTACGAAGCGTTCTCCGCGATGTGCATTTTGCCCCATAAATATGATATGTAATTCATTTCCGTGTCCCGACGACCAGGTCATACATAAGCGCAAAGAGATTGGTCGTAGTGAAAAAGGAAAACATGTGCCACGAAGGATCTATCGCGGGCGTATCATAGAGCTCCTGCGTCAAGGTAATTATGCAGAGGATGAGATTGGTCAAAAAGTCAAAAAAGATTGGCATGAAAGAGAGGATCAAGCGTGGTGCCATGAAATACTTTTGCGATTACAGGAAGAAGGTCTTACTTCGTGCAAAAAAGGTTTATGGATGTTACGATAATAATATAATTTTTTCTCAATTTTTCTATATGATCGAAGAAGTAGTTGTCATCAGTCCACGAGGATTTTGTGCAGGCGTCGCACGGTCTGTCAAAGTTGTAGAAGATTGTTTGCGCATATTTGGTGCGCCAGTGTATATTAAGCATGCAATCGTCCATAATAAGACGGTAGTGCATGATTTAGAAGAAAAAGGTGCAGTTACCGTGGAATCTGTCTCTGATATTCCTAGAGGTTCCATAGCAATATTTAGCGCACACGGTTCACCACCTGCACATTATGCAGAAGCACGAGATCGAGAAATTCGTGTGATTGACGCGACGTGTCCGCTGGTTGCTAAAGTGCATATTGAAATGCATAAATTTTTGAAAGACGGATATCGTGTTGTATATATTGGTCATAAGGGACATGTGGAAGGACTTGGTGTGATCGGTGAAGCACAACAATATGGACAGGAAATTCCTGTGATTGAAAGTGTTGACGATATAGAGCGATTACCATACGGGGCAGAAGAGAAGATTGCGATGCTCACGCAGACAACACTAAGTATTGATGAGACAAGAGATCTTATGAAAGCGCTTCATAAAAAATTTCCTATGATTATAGAAGCGCCAGCACAAGATATTTGTTATGCAACAACGAATCGTCAGCAGGCAATTCGTGCTTTAGCAGAGGAAGTTGATATCGTTCTTGTGGTAGGCTCTCAAACATCTTCAAATTCAAAACGTTTGCAAGAAGTTGCACAGCAGAAAGGTTGTCTGACATACTTAATTGATTCAGCGGAAGAGATTAAAAAAGAATGGTTTAGTGGCGTGAAAAAGGTCGGTATCACAGCAGGTGCAAGTGCGCCGGAGTATAAGGTGCAAGAGATTGTTGCACAATTTGTCGCAGGCGGTGCAAAATATCGAGAGGTTGAGGTAATAAAAGAAAATATATATTTTACAGAACCAATAGAATTGATGAAAATTAAAAATGGGGGAATATGATAGATGTGGAAAGCTATGTGGGTAGTCAGACTAATTAAACAACAAAAAATATGAAATTATTTATCAAATATGTATAAACAGTAATAATGACATAGTATTATAACGATGACTTTACAGATGTTCTGGGTATGTGGTATACTATTTAAGTAAGATAAAAATAAAAATATTATGAAATCTAATAATGCACTGTTGTTGATTTTTTGTGTAATTTTTGGCATGTCGTTTTTTCAGCAAGTTTCTGCTGCATGGGAAGATCGTACAAATCCTACGTGGTGGCCTGTAGCTACACATGGATGGTGGGATGGAAGTAAATGGAATTATTGTTGTCCTGCAGAAATTGTTATTCACTCAGATCCTGGAGACAATAATGGCGTTTTACAGGGATCGAGATTGGCTGGTGAGCGGCCAACAAAAGCAAGGTTGACTTTTTCTGGAGGACCTGCCCCACAATTTTCCATAAGAAATGTTGGATGAACTGTTGTGCTCGGTATTGCGAATGATTATGTCAATCTTCAGGAAATAAATTTATCTTATCCAAGCAATGAAGATATCGGACGGCTATATTTGAATTGGGGAAACCTCAGTATCACAAAAATTGAATTTTATTTTGATGAGCCAGCAGTAATTGCTCCATCCCTCACATCAACCTCTCCATCAAACATTTCAGACACCACAGCCACAGGAAACGGTAACATCAGTAATACAGGAAGCGAAAACCCAGAACGTTTCATCGAGTGGGGTACAGCAAGTGGATCCTATACAAACTCCTGCACTGCAGGAGTAGGAGGAGTCGGAGACTACTCCTGTCAATTAACCTCTCTCACACCAAATACACAATATTATCTCAGAGCATACGCAACCAACTCAGCAGGTACAACGCATGGAAACGAAACATCTTTCACAACCAGTATAACTCCAATAACCTATAACAATAATATCAACCTCACAATCAACGAAAACCTCACACTCTCCTGTAACGGAGACATTACAATAGATGAAGGAACTCCTGGTCTCACAGCAGGTACACCAGAATCAGCAAATTCTACATGTACTATAACCACAAACGATGAAGACGGTTACGACTTCTCAGTAATAAATGATTTCACGTCAGGCAATGTCTTAAGAAATGAATCATACAGTATCCCTGATTACACAAGTCCAATAGACACACCAACAAGTTACACAGGAGAAGGACTCGCTTTCAGTATCTATGATGCACCACAAAAAGAATCCAAATGGGGTACAGGAAACTCGTGTCATGACACAGATAATAACTATGCAGCTTTTCCTGACTCAAACACCACAATCACATCTAATACACAATACACACACGATGCTACAGACATCGGGATCTGTTATCGTATCAATGTCCTCTCTACACAAGCATCAGGCACATACACCGGCTCTGTGACGTATACGGCGACGGGGGTGTTGTAAGAGTAGAAAGGGGAAATTTAGTGAAGTGTGGATAACTTGTATTTTGGAAAAATTGATGGATGTAGTATAATGAAAAATATAAAGTAAATTTTTTTCTGGGTCGAGAATAAAACAAAAAAGTAATAAAAAGTAATAAAAAGTAATAAAAATATATATGATGAAATTTAAAAGAATTATTGCGGGCCTAAGTGCAATTGCGCTATCATTGTCTTTGTCGCCAGTTGCATTTGCTGCAACAGCGAGTGATCAAGTAAATCTCCAAGTGACTGTCAATGAGAACATGACGCTTGCGTGTGGTGCAGATGTCACTATCGATGAAGGTACTCCAGGTATTACAGCAGCGACACCAGAATCAGCGAGTACAACCTGTACGATTACAACAAATGATGAAGATGGTTATGATCTTTCAGTAGTAAATGATTTTGCAACAGGTACAGTGTTGCGTAATGCAAATGGTACCGGGGTCAACTTTGAAATCGCTGACTATGCGGGTACAATCGCTGCACCGACAACATGGACTGGCACAGGATTTGGTTTTAGTGTCTATAGTGCTCCAGATAAAGAAGCAAAATGGGGTGCAGGTACAGCATGCCATGATGCAGCCAATACATATGCTGCAGTCCCAGATGCTGATACGACGATCACATCTACGCCTGATTACTCATCGACAGCTACAACAGTGGGTATTTGCTATCGTGTAGATGTACCATCGACACAAGCATCAGGTCTTTATGAAGGTTCTGTGACGTATACGGCGACAGGAATTCTTTAAGGGTTTTTTATTCTTTGAGAGGATTCATTTTTCCTCTCAAAGAACATAAAGATTCGTATGAAATGAATATGTGATATTTTCCGCGTGATATAAGAGTATTTATGTGTATTAATGATAAAAAAATGAATAAACCGTACATGTCCATTGCCTATGGATTTTTTTTGTTGCTACTATGTGTTGTGCCTGTATATGCTGCAGAATCACCTACTGAAGGTGTGCAAGTGTCACCCTTGCGCGTGGACTGGAAGATGGAAGATGGTGCTGCAAAAAGTGAGAAGATTTCACTGCACAATTATTCCGATGTACCACAAGGCGTTGAGATCAGTGTAGAAGATTTCTATGTGTCAGATGATGGGATCAAGCCACAGTTTTTTGTACCTGATGAAAAGCATCCACTCAAAGCATATGATGTGATTGATTGGATCGATGTGCCAGAAGGGTTCACAATGGCTCCAGGAGAATCACGTGAAGTAGAATTTCATGTGCAAATACCAGAAGGACAGCCAACTAATAGTTATTACGGAAGTATATTTTTTAAAACACGAACAGATGATGCTGATGTAAATGATGCAGATGGTGGCAGTGCAAAGATCAAAGTGCATTATCGTGTAGGGACACTCGTCCTCCTACAGGTACAAGGTGATGAGCCGATGCGGATTGCAGGACAATTGGAAGAATTTTCAGTTGCGAAAAAAGTTTTCTGGGATAAACCGATTGAGCTCACGACGCGTGTCAAAAGTACTGCAAATGTACACTATCAAGTGGATGGAGAGATTACAATCACAAAATTTGACAAAAAATTCGCAACTGTCGAAATGAAATCAGAAAACCTCTATCCTGAGCGTATCCGTTTATTTACGGATAAGATTGATTTTGGTATGTGGGATTTTGGGATGTATAAGGCTACTCTGACGATGCGCTCAGAAGAGGGGACTGTACAAATTACTGGTGAGACAGAGCCTTTTTTCGTCATACCATGGAAATCATCAGCGATGATTGGCGGTGTAATCGTACTTGTGATCGCGATACGCATATTCATCAAAAAATTTGTTATCATCGACTGGAAAAAATCTAAAAGGAAATAGGCAGTGAATAGTGATTTGGATTATTTTAAAAGCGGATTTTTGTCCGCTTTTTGATTTTTGTACTGGTGTCTCATATGGAAAGTAGTTAATTTTATTAATTAGATTATTTCTATAAAATGTACATAGTGAAATTTAAAAAAAATGCAAAGTAAATCTCAATACGTAATTTTATAAAAAACTTGCAATTTTATCATTTGTATGAATTTTGAAAAAAGGTTATAAATAAATGATTTTAGTGTGCATAGACTGTGCATAACTATCACTTGCACAAATTTTCAGAATGTGTGATATAATATTCCTAAGGAGATTTTTACTCTGGTCGTAAGTAAAAACAAAAATAAATAAGTAATAATTATAAAAATCATTATGATGAAATTTAAACAAATTATCGCTGGAACAAGTGCGATTGCACTTTCTCTATCGATGACATCTGTAGCATTTGCAGATCAAACAATAACAAGTGATGTCAACCTCGAAGTTGAAGTGCAAAGCACATTGCAATTGGACTGCTATGACAAATCAACTGCAACAGGAGATACTGTTATCGCATTGACCGGTGCAGCAGGTCTTGGCATAGTAGCAGCTGGCGTGCCAGCAGTTGGAGAAGCACAATGTACTGTTATCACAAATGATCAAGATGGATTTTTCCTCCGTTTACACAATACATCCGCTACAGGTAACGTATTGAAGCACGTAGAAGGATATCAAATTCCTGACAAAACAGCATATGATCAAACAAATATACAAACAGCTGCATGGACTGGTACAGGCCTAGGCTTTAGTATGACTGAATTTCCTAATAAAGGAGGAAGCACAATCAATACTAACGTCTGGACAGATACAAATGGTGCATGTACAACAGGAGTAAATGCAAACAAATTCTCAGGTATCCCTGATAGTGCACAAACTGTGATGGCATATTCTGATTATGTATCTGGCACTTCTACTGTAGACACATGTTTCAAAGTAGATGTCCTTCCTACACAGCAATCTGGATTTTACACAGGTCAAGTGACATATACAGCAACAACAGATGCAAAGTCATATGGTGCATAATTTTGCCTAATGTAAAAATGCAATTAAAAGTTCGTATTGCATAATGCATCTTTTTCTCCTCAAACAGCTCGTAGTAGTCTGTTTGAGGAGAATATAGATTCATTATATAATTAGTATGATTTTCGGTATTTTATGAAAGATATTTTTATCAATAAAATAAGGTATTTTTTTTTGATGGCTAGTATAGCCGTTTTTTTGATATGTGGACTATCTCATACGGCATATGCACAGACGAAGAGTGGAGAAGCTAATTCGGGGGAGTATCTACCTCCTGAGGGCGGTTTACAAATTTCACCGATTAAATTTGTCTGGACGCTAAACAGCGGAGAGGAGCGCACAAGTAAAATAGTTGTAAAAAATTATTCTGATAAAGATTTATTTGTCCACATGGGTGTCGAAGACTTTTTTGTCGGAGATGATGGTACTGAACCGCAATTTTTTATCCCAGATACTGAACATCCCCTTAAAGCACATGATATTATCGATTGGTTTGATCTTCCAGAGGATTTTAATCTCGGGCCAGATGAGGCTAAGGTGGTGGATTTTACTGTGCGTGTCCCAGCAGATAGTCCTACGAGCGGTTATTATGGCAGCGTTTTCTTCACAACGGGCGGTGATTTATCAGGAGATGGGTCACGGATCGGTTTGAGCTATAGGATTGGATCACTTGTGATTATCGCAGTACAAGGTGATGAGCCGATGCGTATCGGTGCAGATTTGAGCAGTTTCACAGTAGAAAAAAAATGGAACTTTGAAAAGCCAATTATAATGAATGCGATGGTGCAGAGTACGGGAAATGTGCATTATCCGATGTTTGGCACGATCGAGATTACGAGATTTGGCAAAAAATTTCACACAGTTGAGATGAAGTCACGCATCCTCTATCCAGAAATCAATAATAAATATCGGGAAGTGCTGGAATATGGCATGTGGGATTTTGGGAAATACACAGCAAAACTCGCGATGCATTCTGAAAACGACGCCATCAAACTTGATGGAGAAACGACATTCTATATCATCCCATGGAAAGGATTGGCCATTATCGGTAGTGGTCTACTCGGTATCATCATCGTAAAATTGATATTTAGCAGCCTATTTAAAGTAGAACGCAAGAAAAAACGTCGTTAAATTTGAGTGATTAAAAGTTCTTAAAGTATTTGTGTCTACAAAAGTGTGAATGATTTTCAGTGATAAATGTGAATGTAAAAAGTCATTTCTGAACAGGTTTTTAGATGAGAGAGTGTATGATATATTGTCGTACTGGTTTTAATAGTACAAGCAACAGAGACTCTTTAAATGCATTTGCCTCAAAAAGTAACCTTGACTATGCAACAGTACAGAAATTGTACAAGAATGAGAAAAATGATATTATGTATACAAATATAAAAAATAATGAAAAATAATGAAAAATTTAAAATTGTATAAACAATCGCATTATATAAAAATAATATTTTTTACATTATTTTTTAGTGTTTCTTTCTTGATATCTAATTCAGCGTATGCATTTTGTGGAGCTGCTTTTGATTCACTAACAGCAACTAATATTACAGATCATTCTGCAACATTGAGTGTTAATTTTATTGGAACATTTGGTGCTTGTAGCGCAGTAAATCTCGAAGGACTTTTCGATTATGGTGTTTCTACTGGTGTGTACACAGTGAGATGCTATTCTGGTCAAGGAGGTATTGGAGAGTATTCTTGTGACATCACCGGTTTAAATCCTAATACTGTTTATTTTTTTCAACCTGTTATATATGCGTATGATTATTCTAATACCTATGGAGGTAGCCATTACACATATTTTCCGGGGTTCGAGGGGTCGTTTAGCACATTGGATGTAATTACGATAAATCCTCCATCCACCCCATCATCAACGCCACCCGCATCAAACATCTCAGACACTACAGCCACAGGTAACGGAGAAGTCACAGATACAGGAGGCGAAGATCCAGAAAGAGAAATTGAATGGGGCACACTATCTGGTGTGTATACTCATTCTTGCACAGCAGGCACAGGTGGAATAGGTGTATATTCTTGTCCACTTACACCCCTCACTCCAAACACAACATATTACATACGCACAAAAGTCTCAAATACTGGTGGTACAGCACATGGAAACGAAACATCTTTCACAACCCAATTAACACCAATCACAGATAACAACACAATAAACCTCACAATCAACGAAAACCTCACCCTCTCCTGTAACGGAGACATCACAATAGATGAAGGAACTCCAGGACTCACAGCAGGAAATCCAGAATCAGCACACTCCACATGCACAGTAACAACAAACGATGAAGACGGTTACGACTTCTCTGTAATAAATGATTTCACGTCAGGCAATGTCATGAGAAATGGATCATACAGCATCCCTGACTACGCAAGTCCAGTAAACACACCTACACCCTACATAGGAGAAGGACTCGCTTTCAGCATCTATGATGCTCCACAAAAAGAATCCAAATGGGGCACAGGAAACTCGTGTCATGACACAGATAACAATTACGCAGCATTCCCTGACTCAAACACCACAATCACATCTAATACACAATACGCACACGATGCCACAGATATCGGGATTTGTTATCGTATCAATGTCCTCTCTACACAAGCATCAGGAATTTACACCGGCTCTGTGACGTATACGGCGACGGGGGTGCTTTAAGGAGAAAGTTTGTAAATTTCAATTTAAATGATGGACTGTGAATAAATCACCTTGTGTAAGTTACCTACTTATTGTATGATTCATACATACAAGGTATGTGTTCAAAAATCAAAATAAAAAAAATGAAAACATCTAATTCCATAAAACTATATTCTACAAGAGGCAGACTTTTTTCGTTTGGTTCTTTTTTGTTT
>JBBQZC010000004.1:0-82951 GCA_038208115.1 Candidatus Moraniibacteriota bacterium | reverse complement strand
GGATGCCATGTGTACACCTATAAAGTAGATAGAGAAGCAAAAGATAAAACGGGAAGAATATTTGAAGCGCAAAATGAATCATGCAGTTATTTTATTGAAAAAGCAGAAAATGAGATGAAGTGTGATTATTCATTGAGTGGTGTCTCAGGTTACTTAAAATCAGCAATTGAGCATTATATTGATGAGAAAATTTTGTTAAAAACAGGACTGATGAAAGATCGTCTTCGTAAAGTTGGGATACCTTGGGAAAATCTTAAAAAAATTGATAAGAAAGAAGGGGAAATTAAAAAGTTAGAGAGCTACTGGAATGCTTTGAGCGATCGGGGCACTCACACAACGCAAAACTCAAGTGAAAATCCACTAAAAGCCGAAGATTTGAATGAAATAATTGCTTTCTTGAAGTCCTAGATTTCGACAAGCACAATCGAGCATAAAGACAAAAGCGAAAGCAAAGACGCAATCAAGATTTTATTGAATATTGTGAAAGGATCAGATCCGAAGCATTTTGAAATTTTGGAAAAGAATTTAGTTTCGTAGTCCCGCCGTCCCGCCGAAAAGTTTTGGGGGCGAAGCCCAAGCAGACGGGCAAAAAGGAAGGGGGTTGGGGGGAAGGAATTTTTGCCCGCTCGTGCTTGCCATTCCCGTTTCGTTTAAGAAAAGAAAAAGCGGAAGGGGGGTTTGGGGGGAATTCCGCTTTTTCTTTACGAAATCAAATTGTGGCGGGGCTGGCTTCCTTATTGGGGGTTTTGCTCAAAAAATGTTCGAACTTCGTTCAAAAAACACCGCGATGGAAAACACGCAAGCTATTGCGTGTTTTTTGTATAAGGGGGTAGGGGTCTGAAACTTTTTGTGATATTCCCACTGGATAGTATTTTTTATATTTTTTAGATATGGATATAAAGCTAAAATTTGGTATTGTGGTTAGAAATTCTGAACATAAAGCTTTATTGAAAAAGAAATTTCCAGTAATGCAGAAGTATAATGGAATATAGTTAACGGGACATAAAATGGAGAAGAATCAATAATTTGATGCCGTGATGAGAGAATGTAAAGAAGAAGCAGGTTTGAATATCGACCTGCACTTCCTGCCAATAGGAAATCTTCTTATTGCTTTATGAAATGGGAATATTTTTTATAATGATGTATGATGATGGATATAGTGTTATTGAAAAAAATGTAAATATGAAGCAAAAAATCGGGAAGTACGAAGGAGCAAAAGTAAAAAAATATTACGATGTTGTACGGGGAGATGTTAATGACGAATATGGTATAGATGCAAATGTTTTTGAATATCTGAAAAAAATTCTTCCTCGTGATCTCAGGGATAAAACAGTTCTTGATCTTGGTTGTGGTGATGGTCGCTGGTCTGAATATTTAAGTATGCTTGGAGCTAAAAAAGTTTTAGGTGTCGATATTAGTCAGGACATGGTGGATTTGGCTCTTCAAAGAGTTACAAAAAAATCTTTAGAGAATGTAGAAATTGTTCGAGCTGATATCCAAAATTTACTCATAGAAGATTCATTGTTTGATATCGCGTTTTCCACATTTAGTTTAATGTATTTTACAAATTTAGAAGAAGTGGTTTGTAAAATAAGCAAAATATTAAAAAATGGTGGACGGTTATATATTTCTACGAACATTATTCACATAAGCGATCATAATTTGCGGGAGAAGTTAAAAGGATCTGCTGTGCCAGTTGTGCTTGGTGGTGGTAATCAAAAAATAGTAGTTGAAAATTTGGTGCAGTCTGCAGAACAGTACCATAGCGCATTTGCTTCGGCGGGACTGATCATTGAAATAGAAAAATATTTTGAACCTGAAGGTGTTTACGTTGATAATGATTTTGAATATAAAACAGAAATTATCTTAAAAAAAGCAGTCTTCCAGTTATTGAAGATGACGCCACATCAATAGTAGAAATACATGCAGCGTCCAATTTGTGGCTGCGAAAGAAAGTTTTGTCAAAAAAGCTCGCAATTCATACTCTGTCGGCTTACCACAGGGTTTTTGATTTGAGAATTTTTGGGACTAGGGATATTTTTGTGAAAACTATTATTTTTAAATCCGTTATATTCTTTACAGAGTAGATATTTCGAGAAATACATTGTTTGACGTTAATAACGATGAGAGATAGTGGTATAAAATGTAAAGTCAAAAATGAAGACGAGACACCTACTAAAACGGTAGAATTTATGCAATTTTTTGTGTTATGATGAAAATATGAATGAAATAGAGATGCAGACTGATGCTGATCTCATTGAACTATCCAAAAAAAATCCTGAAGATTTCGGGCTTTTGATGGAGCGGTACCAGGGTCCGCTTTTTCACTATATTCGCAGAATAGGACAACTGTCTGAGGAGGATGTGCAAGATCTTTTACAAGAAGTTTTTATAAAAATTTATCAGAAATTAAATGAATACGGCGAAGAGTTAAAGTTTTCGAGTTGGGCATACCGTATTGCACATAATCATGTCATCGATCATTTTCGTAAGATTAATGCGAGACCAAAAATCAATGCTCTCGATGATGAAGAATGGGAGAGACTTATCGCTGCTAGCGTTCATGTCGAAAACGAAATTATAAATAGAGATTGTGTGGAAAAAATCAAAGTTATTATCGCTCAGCTTCCGATCAAATACAAAGAGGTTTTGATCCTGAGATTTATTGAAGAAAAAGAATATGAGGAAATAATGGATATCCTCAAAAAGCCAAAGGGTTCTGTCGCAACGCTGATTGCTCGCGGAAAAAGTATTCTCATCAAAAGATTGAAAGAAGAAAATATTAATTGCTTTTAAATATATGAAAAATATCATCGATGGTACTATCGCGAAAATAAAGTTACAAGGCATTGTACCTGTTCCACGTTGGAAGTATTTGATGAAAAAATATGGTATTTGGAGTATTTTCTTTTTGATTGTTCTCTTGGGATCCATTTCTTTTTCAGTTGCTTTTGACATGCTTAGACAATTAGATTGGGATTTATATCGGTTTGCCCACCAGAATGCTTTTGTATATGCACTTTCCTTGTTGCCGTATTTCTGGATTGCTGTGATAGTTATATTCCTCGTGTTATCATTTTTTGACTTGAGAAAAACTGATAATGGATATAAATACGGATTACTCAAGATGTTATTGATGCCGATTGGTATTATGATAATGACTGGACTTCTTTTTACTTGGTTGGGAGTAGGTGGACAATTGCATGCACGTATTGCAAAAGATGTGCCATATTATGGACAGCATATGATGATGACCAAAGAATCACAATGGATGCAACCGGATAAAGGATTTCTTTCAGGATCACTGACAACTGTGTATACTCATAATTTGGAAATGATTGATTTGAATGGAAAGGCATGGAATATCATTTTGGATGAAAAGACTCTTATAAAGTCAGCTGCAGTAATCGAACCGGGAGAGAAGATTAAGGTTATAGGTTCTAAAAAAGATGCGGAAAATTTTCACGCGGTGGAAATTCGTCCGTGGAGGGGTCATGGTATGTTAAATTCGAATGTGGGGCAGGATCGTGGAAATAGAATGATGAATGGCTCTGGCGGAGGCAAGATGAGAGGACAATAAATAAATGAAAACTTTTTAATTAACATCCGTTTTATATAGTGCTGGCAGCAATTAACAAATTAATTTAAATAAATTATGAATAAAGGTATTACAATTGGTGTGTTAGGTCTCGTAGCACTTAGTGGTGCAATATTTGCAGGTAATGCACTTGCGTCAAATGGCAACATGGGTGTATTTGGTCGTAATTACTCCCCTGAACGTCATACGCAGATGACTGAGGCGTTTGCTAACAATGATTACACTGCATGGAAGAATCTTATGGGGAATACTGGTGCACGCAGAATGGTGACACAAGAAAATTTTGCAAGGTTTACTGAAATGCATAAACTAATGCTTGAAGGAAAGACAGATGAGGCAAATACGATTCGTCAAGAATTGGGCATGGGTCATGGTCGTGGCATGAAAAATGGAGGGCAGAGAGGTCAAAATCGCGATGGAAATTTCATCGATAATAACAAGGATGGAATTTGTGATCACATGCAATAATTATGAATCAAATTAAAAATGGGCTGAAATGCCCTTTTTTAATTTTTTGAGGATTATCAGGAAATCTTCTTTCACATGATGTGAAAGAAGATTTTTGTATTCAGATACATGAAGATAATACTGTGATTGCTTTTTTTGAAAGAGTTTTGTACTATGAATATGGTCTGAATGCGTTTTTGCGCATGAGCCTATTTTTTTTAGTTTTTAATTATATTACATCAAACGATATGGAACATCACGTTTTATATTTTGTCCTCGGAGCGCTGTTTGTAGCGGGATATGCGGTAATTGCTTTGGAGCATCAGCTCAAAATAAACAAAAGTGGTACAGCAATCATTTTAGGTGTGATCCTTTGGTTGGTTGTGAGTTTTTTTACTGGTTTTTCCAAAGAAAATGGAGAGGCTATTATGCATGAAACACAAGAAATTTTTAGTATTGTGGTATTTTTGCTTGCTGCCATGACAATTGTAGAAGTATTGGTACATTACAAATTCTTTGATTGGATACAGGAATTGATTATGAAGAAGCGTTTTAGTCAAATGAAATTATGGTGGTTTTTGGGAGCAATCACCTTTTTTATGTCGGCGGTTTTGGATAATTTGACCACGACATTGATTATGATTCAGATTGGGCGAAATATTTATAAAGATAAAAAGAACTTTTTATTATTTGTCGCAAATACTGTGATTGCAGCAAATGCGGGGGGTGCTGCTAGTCCGATTGGAGATGTGACCACGATTATGTTGTGGTTGGCAAACAAGTTTTCAGCAGTGCAAATCATGATGGGTGGTATTCTCCCATCGCTTGTTGCATGGGCGATTCCGCAATTTTTAATAGGTCAACAAATTAAGAAACATGAAAAGGCGGAAAAAGCACACAAGGATTTTGATATTATTGATGAAAAGATGGTGCAGCCATACTGGTCAATAGTGATCATCGGTTTATTTTCATTCACGTTTCCCGTCATGTTCAATCTGATGGGGTTGCCGCCGTTTCTTGGTCTTTTGATGGGCGTTGGTCTTTTGTGGGTTTTTATTGATTTGAAGTTCAAAAATGATGAGCAAAGCCCAGAAGAAGGTAGAATTATCCAAATAATTCAAAAAACAGATCTTGCAACATTAAAATTTTTCATTGGTATTTTATTAGCTGTTGGAGCGCTTTCTCATACAGGATTACTTACCGTACTAAATGATTTTATATTTGGGCATGAATTAAATGAAGTTCGCTTGGTTATTGGTAGCGGTATATTGGGATTGGTATCTGCAATTTTGGATAATGTACCTTTGGTCGCTGCAGCTATTAAAATGTTTCCCGCTGCAGTCACACATGAAATTTGGATATTACTTGCATTTACTGCAGGTACAGGAGGATCTTTATTGGTTATTGGGTCAGCGGCCGGTGTAGCTGCGATGGGTCAAGTTAAAGATCTTAACTTTGGATATTATTTCAGAAAAGCATCTTTTCCTGCTTTACTAGGGTATATTGGCGGAATTACTGTGTGGCTTCTTATGAGTATGATCTAATTTTAATTAGAACTGATCATTTTTTGGCAGAAAACAGTATTTCCACATAAAATATACTTAATGATCATGATCATGAAGTGGCCTATAAATGCAATTAAGAAAAATTAAAAGGATTTACTCTATGTAGTAAATCCTTCATTATATCAGTTGCAGAGAGAAATCTCTATTATTGATGTGCTAAAAGTTTTTTCGTTTTCTCAGTGATTTCATTGTTTTGAGGATCTGCTACAAATTTTGTGATGATCTTTTGGGTTTTGTTGCAGATAAATGCTTTGTGATGTTGCAAAAAATGAAGTGCAATGGACTTGAAGTTATCGTGAAAATCTGATCTTTGCAAAACTGTCGTGAGAAATTTTTCGGCAGCTTCATGCTCTGTGAGTCGATCGTCAATCAGGAAAATTACTCCGATTTCATACAGCGCATGGCAATGTTGATTGATGGCATCATCTGTGAAACTGCAGCACGTACATGGGCTACGTTTGATGCAATTAAGGATGTACGTGATTAAGTTATTTGCTAAGTCATCAGTTTTTCTTTTTAATTGATGCATGAATGAATATCTCCTTCCCAAAATTGTTTATTGATTGACTAAATATTAAGAACTGTGACTTAAAATGATAGCATGTTTTTTTATGAAAGTCAATTGTTATTTTATAATTTTTTTAATAATTTCCACTAAAAAAAATAGATTTATATAACGGAACAAAGTGTCATGCTAACTTTGACAATCGGTTGGCTGTGTGCTATAAATACAAGTTGTCCTTTCAAAATTTTCACAAGAAAATCTCAAATGATTAGATGCGATGTCAAGATAAAACTTAACGTAAGAGGGAGTATTCTCATGAGTGTAGGAACTTCGTTTCGAGATGTGATGGTCAAGAGATATGATAAGGGAGCCCTGATCGCGATAGGATGCAATCAGTGGGGTGATACAGGTAAGGGCGCGATCGTCGATCGATTTATGTTTATAGCCGACATCTGTGTCCGTGCCGGTGGCGCTGATAACTGCGGACATACCAATGAGTCAAATGGTGTGAAGTATGTAACTCACATGATACCATCTGGCATCATCTTTGATTCGCAGGGAAAAGTGTCCATCATTGCCCGCGGTGTAGCGTTCAATCCTTTGACTGCACGGTTGGAACTTGAGAAATTTGCTGAAACTGGAGTAACGTCCAAAAATCTCAAAATCTCATTTCGTGCAAAACTGATCCTTCCGCATCATATTTTGCTTGACATGCTTTCAGAAAGCAGGGTAAATAAGGTGGCAAAGATCGGTACGACTGGTCGTGGCGTTGGACCTGTTTTTCAGGATCATGTTGCGAGGACTGGTCTTACGGTTATGGATTTACTGAATCCAGAAAATATGCGTACGAAGTTACGTCGCATCCTCCGTGATAAAATTGCATTCCTTAAAACCATAGATCGAGATCTTGTGATACAGATCTTGCAACATGATCGATTGGAGAACGGACTCTTCTATCACCCGGAACATATCCTGGATGTAGATGCAATCGTGAAACGGTACTATGAACACGGTGAGTTTTTCCGTCGAAATATCTGTGATGCTGAGGCGTATCTCAGATCACGTCTTGGCGAAGATACGATTGTATTTGAGGGTGCTCAGGGAGCATTACTCGATATCGATGAAGGCAGTTATCCTTTCGTGACGTCGTCACGATGTACGATTGCGGGTCTTGCACAAGGCGCAGGTCTCAGCGAGAATGATATCACGGAGGCATTGTGTACTGTCAAGGCTTATGTAACTCGTGTCGGTGAAGGCTCATTTCCTACGGAAATCGGCGGATATAATGCCGTTAATGAATATCGGGAATTGATATCGTTGAACATTGTGTCAGGATCACTTCTTGAGCAGATGAACAGTGATAAGGAGGTCGTTCAAGGCGGTGCAATCGGTATGATGGGTAATGAGGTCGGTGCGACGACTGGTCGTCCGCGACGAGTGGGGTGGTTGGATTTACCTGCTTTGCGACGTGCCATACAAATCAACGGTCCGAAGATTGTCATCACTAAACTTGATGTTTTGACTGGCATCAAGAATCTACCGATTTGCGTCAGCTATTGCTATGAGGGTCCGGATAATCCTGCAATACCCCTTGTATATGGTCAGGAGATTGATGTGATGATCCCAGAAGATGAAATCTTGAAATATTGTCGCCCAATATATGAACATATGGACGGTTGGGAAGAGGACATCACCGGTATCCGATCACTTCATGATCTTCCAGATAATGCGAGAAACTATCTGAATGTTATTGAAGAGTATGCGGATGCTGAAATTGTTATGATCGGCGTCGGGCCAGATCGTGAACAGACGTTTTTTGCGTAAAGTCGCAGCGAATACCCCCGTAGATATTTTATATCTGCGGGCTTTTTTATATCTATTTCATTACGTGAATTCATCAGATTGAATAGTATTTTTTTGTGAGGCATGTTTAATGTGATAATATGTGAGATATTCATCATGTGTTAAAAAAATAATGACTGTAGAAGCAATCATCATTGGGTGCATTACTGGATTTATTTCAGCTTTTTTTGGCATTGGCGGCAGTAGCATTGATACGCCGCTTCTGCGCATTTTTCTCGATCTACCACCGTATATTGCTTTGGGTACGCCCTTGCCAGTTTCAGTTTTGACAATTCTGATTGCTCTTGGTGTCTATTGGAAAAATCACCTAATCAACCTTCATGTTTTTACGTATAGTATTCTCGGTGGATTGCCGTGCATTATGATTGGTTCGTATGTGTCTCGATATTTTTCAGGGAGATTTCTCATGTTATTGACAGCTATAGTATTGTTTTTTATTGGATGGAATTTTATACGTGATAGTATTCATGAAAAGAAAAAAGCATCTCTTCAAAAAAGACAAAACATGATTCCAGCGCTATATATTTTTGGCGTATCGTCAATCATCGGTATTATATCTGGTATCCTCGCAAACGGAGGTGGGTTGTTTTTTATTGCAGCGTTTGTAATGCTTTTTGATATGCGGATAAAAGAAGCTATCGCTACGTCGCTTTTGACGATAGCAGTACTCATTATTCCTTCGTGTATTATTCATTATCAGTTGGGACATATCGATCTCGGTATAAGTGCTGCTATGGGCATAGGTGTTGTGCCTATGGCGTACATCGGTGCAAAAGTGGATATGCGCACCAAATCATCTATGGTAAAAATACTTTTTGGCGTGCTGCTTATATTTTTTTCATTATATTTTTTTATTTTCCAGATAGGCGCGTAGGTTATTTGCTATATAAATAGTCTTGCAAACAATGAGATATTTTATGATGTGAAAGAAAAAACAAAATCTCGCTGTATTACTATTACTAGTAAAAGAATGAGAATTTATTTGGTTTTGTGTAGATTTGATATTTTAAATCTTAACAGCACTTTCTATGAAACATTCGATTAAAAAATTTATGCAACTCATTACGCATAAACGAACGCAAGACATTTTTTACAGTAATGTTGTGGACATTGTCTCCAAAAATGAACACGTCGTTATATTTGTGGATAATGTTAAGCCGGTACATGAACTTTCACGCTCAAAACACGATGAGCAAATAAAGAAGGTGATCGATCGTATATATGGTGAGCAATTTACATATGAGGTTAGACTTGTAAAAAATAATGTAATTCACGAACGATCTGTGCATGTGATGCGACATGGATCTCCATGATTTCTTTTTTGAGAGGTTGACGTAGATGCAAGCAATGCTTTTCACTTAACGATTTAATCCATTAATCAATACATATATGCAAAAAAATCCTATCGGCTGGGTGGAAATCCCAGTAACAGATCTGGATCGCGCAGAAAAATTTTACAAAGAATATTTTGGATTTGAGTTTCAGAGGCAATCAGAAATGAATGGTTTTACGATGAGTTGGTTTCCTATGGATATGGAGGGATATGGATCAGCGGGAACTCTTATGAAGGGTCCTAGTTATGTACCGTCATACAATGGTTCTATAGTGTATTTTGCAGCACCAGAAGGAAGTGTGGAAAAAGGTCTTGCTAAGGCACAAGAGCACGGTATAAAGATTATTTTGCCAAAGATGAATATTGGAGAAAATGGATTTGTTGCGTTTATTGAAGATTCAGAAGGTAATCGCATCGCCATTCATTCTATGGTGGGGTAATATGCTTTGCTAATTGTCTTCATAAAACGGAGCATCAACATTCCCTGTGTTGGTGCCCCGTGTGTTTTTGTACGATACAGGATTTCAGAGATCTTGTGTTGAATCGAAGGGATTGAAATGCATCGATGATATGCGTAAGTACTTGGAGAATAGGAGCTGTTTTATAGGACACACACCAATAATATTCAAGAATTCTGATAGCATGATTGAAGAATTGATAAGTGTAAAAGTGCTTTATGCAGTGAAAGTAACCGTAATTTTAATGCGTACTAATAGTCAGAGATGCTTTAATTTTCTCTTTTTATTTACTAATATCGTAACTATGAGTCTGCTACATCCCTTTATCAGTTCCGCATATGCATATAGTAGTGGCATGTGGGGAAATCATATGTTTTATGGTTTTGGGTATGGATTTATGGGCGAATTTTTTATGTTTATATTTTGGTTATTGATTATTGGCGCAATCGTATATGCAGTTATGCAACATTCATCAGGCTATTGTGGCCATAATAAAGTGGGCATAAACAACTCTGCTTTGAATATTTTAAAAGAGCGATATGCAAAGGGAGAGATTGACAAAGCTGAGTTTGAAGAAAAAAAGAAGGATCTTTCATAAAAGATAGTTCTTTCAAACCAAGCAAGAAACGCATCCTGCTATAACGGTGGATGCGTTTTTTGTGAAATCGGTTATTGAGATGTTATAATATGGTATGAAAAAATGCGAAAGAATTACAGGTGTTTTTATAACATACAAAGATTATCTACATGATCATCCATATATCAAGATGGTATCTGGTATCATTTTGATTATTATCGGGTTTGTAGCTCTTGTGACTCCACTCACACCAGGTTCATGGCTTATCATTTTTGGATTGGAGTTGATTGGTGTGAGATTAGTTATATGTAATCGTATTTTGAATTTGAAAAAAAAGTAAATTTTTATTAATGGACACATGAATATACAATTGGATGTTAAACCATTTCAAGAAACATTAAATGCAAGTATGTGTGGACCAGCATCTTTGAAGATTGTTTTGGATTATTATAATGTACACAAATCTGAGGAGGATCTCGCGATATTAACTGAAACTGACAGAAGTCTCGGCACATCTGATGAACAAATAAAATTGGCAGCTGAAAAATTAGGGTTCAAAGTTGAAGTCAGGGATTATTGTGATTTTTCTGATATTGAAAAATGGATTACTCAGAACGTGCCAGTTATTGTGGACTGGTTTACGCGAGGAAGAGATGATTACGACGAGGAAATTGCATCGGCAGATGGACATTATTCTGTGGTGACGGGATTAGATGATAAATACATTTATCTTCAAGATCCAGAAATAGGCAAAATGAGAAAAATGGAAAAAGAAGTTTTTATGCGTGTGTGGTTTGATTTTACTGGAGAATATATTGCGCCAGATGAGCTCATTATTAGACAGCTCATTGCAATTTATCGATAACGATTTTTGTTTTACGATGATAAAAAATATGCTTTAATAAAAGTGTATGTGGTTAATTTTTACAGATAGATTGTTTATGCTAATAAATATAACGGAAAAATTTGGAAAACAAAAAGAGTATTTGCCTTCAATTTTTTTGTTTGCACTTGTTGTATTTTTTTGGACGCTCTTTGATAATATCTTAACGTATGTTACGCCATTGCTTATGGAAGAGCATGGCTTCTCTGTTGGTATCATCGGGTTGATTATCGGCACGTCGTCAATAAGTGGAGCATTTTTTGATTTTTTGATTTGTAAAATTTTTAAGAGCTCGGACTTTAGAAGAATATTTCTTGTCATGTTTGCTCTATGTCTTTTTTATCCATTGATTTTATCACATGCAAATTCTGTCTGGCTTTTTCTCTTTGCGATGTCAGTGTGGGGTATTTATTATGATCTCAATGGTTTCGGTATTTTTAACTTTGTCGGACGTTATACAAAAAAAGAAGATCATGCAACGAGTTTTGGTATAGTCCAGATTTTTAGATCGATGGGCGGTGTGTTGGCACCTTTGCTTGCAGGTCTGGTTATTGCTGTAGCAATTGATTGGCGCATATTTGCGATGAGCTGGTTATTTCTGGGGATCGGTTTTGCATTCTTTGTCATACTTTTATTTTTGATGCGTAAATATCATGTGGTGAATAGTGGACATCAACATGTGCAACGTCGGAAAAATTTACTAGTAGAGGTTCGTTTGTGGAAAAAATTGAGTAAAGCAATGACGCCGGTTTTATGCGTAACATTTTTTCTTGCCCTAGTAGATGCTTTTTTTTGGACCTTGGCGCCTCTTTATGTGGAGTCAATGGATTTTGGTAAATTTAGTGGTTTGTTTCTGACTGCATATATTCTTCCCGCTCTTTTTGTAGGGTGGCTTGTCGGAAATCTGACGCGTCGTTTTGGAAAGAAACGAATAGCACTTCTTGGTATGTTAATTGGTTCAACGATATTAGTCACATTTGTGCATGTGTCAGATCCAGTTATTGCGATTGTGACAGTATTTGTATCGTCGTGTTTCATTAGTGTTGCCTTGCCAGCGATCAATGCAGCGTATGCAGATTATATTTCAGAAGCACCACAAGTTGATAGTGAAATAGAAGGTATAGAAGATTTTTCTTTTAATTCAGGATATGTCGTGGGACCTATTTTAGCAGGTGTTCTTGCAGAAGTGCTTAATATCTCTGCAGCATTTAGCATTTTAGGATTGATAGGCATAGTGCTTGCAGGTTTCCTATTGGCCACAACTCCAAAAAATATTAGGATTAGAGTGAATAAAAAAGAGCTATAGAACAATTTGAATTTTTGTTACGCGTGTGTTATGGTTGACTTACAAAGAATAGATAGTACATTGATCTGAAATTATGCCACAAGATGTTGTTGTAAAAAACTTATCAAAAAATTTTACTTTTCCAATCAAGGATAAATCCCTCGGATGGGTAAGAAATATTTTGTCACCAAAAAAACGTACAGTGAATGCTGTGGATAGGATTTCATTTACGATTGGTCGTGGAGAGCGTGTTGCCTTCATCGGTCCAAATGGTGCAGGAAAATCTACAACGATCAAAATGATGACGGGAATCTTATTTCCGACGTCGGGTTCGATCAATATATTAGGTTTTGATCCTACGAAAGAAAGAAAAAAGCTTGCATACCATATTGGAACAGTATTTGGACAGAGATCGCAATTATTGCCGAATCTCCCTTTGACTGATTCATTGGAATTTTTTGGGGTGATGTACGATCTGAGTGATGCATATATTGCGGATCGCATTGCGGAACTGGTTGAGTTGTTTGGTCTCAGAGAATTCATCGATCAGCCTGTGCGTAAATTATCTCTCGGACAGCGTATGCGTGCAGAAGTAGCTGCATCTCTAATGCATCGGCCACAGATTATTCTTTTGGATGAGCCAACAATTGGATTGGATGTTGTGGCAAAAAAAATGTTGCGTGAACTTTTGCTGAAAATTAATGCGGAACAAGGAACAACAATTTTTCTTACTTCTCATGATGTGGGGGATATCGAGCTTTTATGTGATCGCACAATCGTCATCAATAATGGACGAGTGATCAAGGATATGTCGACGCGAAAGCTTGCACATACGTTTGTTTTTGAAAAATATATTGATCTTATACCTCAAAAAAAATTTGATATTTTTCCAGCACTTCCAGAAGGGGTGTGTTATTTGACGAAAAGTCCTGAAAAAATATCGGTTACTGTTGATATTCATAAAATAAGTGTTACGCACGCACTTACAAAGATCCTTGCGGATTTTGATGTGCGGGATATAGACGTGTATGATGCAGACCTTGAAACTGTAATAAGACATTTATATGAAAGAGATCAGATTTGCACGTAAGATCATTGGAACGCTTATCAAGGATCACTGGCATTATTCGGGACGGCTAGTCATGGATTTAGTGCTCATGTTCGTGCGATGTGGCGTTTTGCTCATTCTATATGCATATGTATTTGAATTGAAAAATGGGATAATCCATGGGACGACTTATTCTGCTGTGGCATGGAGTATTTTCTTTTATTTTGCTTTCTCCACTCTCCGTCTGAGAGAGATTGCGCGAATGATTATGCAGGATGTACAGTCAGGTACAGTTGAAACAATTCTTACAAAACCGGTATCATACATTTTTTACCGTATGATTTGGCAAATGGGAAATGGCTTCAGTTCCTTCATCGTAGTATCACTATTTGGTAGTATACTTTTATTTTTTTTGGTAGGAATTCCTGATTCGATGATGGTCGGTATTTTTATCCCTTCTTTTTTACTTGTTTTTGTGGGTTCAGTTATATTGTCGCTTATTTTATATGGGCTAGTGGGTTTCATCGCTTTTTGGATAGAGGATATTAATCCACTGTTTTGGCTCGTGGATAAGACAGTCATGATCTTGGGTGGCGCATACCTGCCTGTCGCTTTATTTCCACCTTTTTTGTATAAAATGTCTTTGTGGAGCCCTTTTGGTGCGTCACAATTTATTACACATACAGTGAATGATTCATGGTGGCAATCAGAGTGGCTTATGCATGTAGGCATCCAATTTGTATGGATTGGTATAGGTGGGGTTACGCTTTATGTTGTAAATCGATTTGCACAAAGAAGAATATCTATAAATGGTGGTTAATAATATATGTTCAAAGAATTGAAATTTGCATTCTATGCAATTAAAAAAAATATTCAAAATGGTATTGAGCTTCGTACGAGCTTTACTCTGACGGTAATCGGCATGGCCATCAATAATGGTGCGTTCATTGCAACGTGGATAATTTTTGTGCAATCAGTTGGTGAGATTAATGGTTGGCGAGTCGTTGATATCGTGGGGATGAATGGATTTGTCGCATTTTCTTATGGAATTATGTTTTCCTTTTTTTCGGGTGTGCGACGATTACCTCAATATGTTGCAGAGGGTTCTTTTGATCGTTTCTTACTTTCTCCTAAAAATGTACTTGTGCGAGTGGCAACGTCGGTGTTCCACGCATCGGCAGTTGGGGATGTGTTGTTTGGTATTATTTGTTTTGGCGTATATTTTGCCATGGCTGGAATTTCATTGGTTCAGCTACTCATGGTGATATTGCTCGCAGGCAATGCGATTGTGATGTTTTTTGCTGCGAGCGTCATAATTTATTCGATGAGTTTTTATTTTACCGATGCGTTTTCTGTGACATATGGATTCTTCGATCTTTTTATGAGTCCGACGCTTTTTCACGGAGGCATTTTTCACGGCGTTATGCGGTTTGTGTATACATTTCTTATCCCATCACTTGTCATCGGAGCATTGCCTGCAGAAATTCTCAAATCCGCATCTTTGCAAAATGCGATTACCTTATGTGCAATCACTTCTGCATGGCTTGTGTTTGCTCTCTATTTTTTCCACAAATCTGTGAAACGATATGAAAGTGCAAATTTTATGACTTTTGGGTAGCAAGCAAGACAATTTCAGATTATTGTGATACCATTGTCGATATTATGAATACACATGATAAGGGTCAAAAAAGTGATTCTGAGGAGATAACACAAGATGATTATAGCGATATAGTCGATGATTCAGATCAAAAAGAAGAAAAAACCGTATATACAAAAGAGTATTCGGCATTTCAAAAATTGATTAAAAAGATTACACGAACAAGTTAAAAATATTGAATAAATGGAGAGGTGCCAGAGAGGTCGAATGGGACTGACTCGAAATCAGTTGACTGGGTCAAACCGGTCCGAGGGTTCGAATCCCTCCCTCTCCGCGAAGAAATTAAGCCCATTTTAATGGGCTTTTTTGAATAGGGAGGTAGGGACGCTAGAACTTTTTGTGGTATGATGATTATATTAATATACGATGAAATGAAAAAAGAATTATCAAAAAAAATAAAGGAATTCATTGAAGATCAGGAATGGATATTTGCCAAAACCTATGCAGATACATGGCCTCATGAATACATTGTCCAGGAGAATGTTGATAATGAATTATTTTTAGACCTTGCAAATCATATTGATGTTTACGGATATGATGATTTTTTTTATGATACAAAACAAAAATATTTCAAATATGATGGATTAACATATTGGCATATGGGTGATATTATTAATCGGTGTACTGAAGAAAATACATATGCATACAAGAAATTACACAATATTTTACCAGATAAAAAGTAGATAGACATGCAATCATTATTAGGATTATTTTATAATAAAATCAAAGGTTCTCAAGAGGATATCGCATCTGAGGGTTTGGCTTATATTTTAAATAATTCAATTGAATCTGGAAATGTGATTAATGAAATTATTAGTTCAAATACGGATCTTACTTTTCCTAAATTGCTATATAAGAATCAAAGTTCTGGTGATAATTTAGAACGACCTGATATAAGTGGGGTAGATGAGGATGGTAAAGAAGTAGTTTTAATTGAAGCTAAGTTTTGGGCATCTTTGACACACAATCAACCAAGTGGATATTTGGAGAGATTGGATAATGATACAGTTCTGATTTTTTTAGTGCCAACCTTAAGAATAAGAGCTGTTTTTGATGAAGTTTTACAAAAAATACAAAAAGAATATTCAGGTATTGAAGTTGATGCAAAAAAAAGAAAAATAAGAATTGTATCGACTAATCAATACATTTTGTTTAAAAGTTGGAATAAAGTTCTCAATCAAATCAAATCAAAAATGACATATGAGAACGATCCATTTTTGATTTCTGACGTTAATCAAATAATAGGCTTCTGCGATATAATAGATAATAATTCATTTAAACCAATTATGGATAAAGATTTATCACAAGATATCCCAAAACAAATTCACTCTTATTATGATATTGTGGATAATGTGGTGGATGAATTGAATAATCAATTAGGGGGTGATATGCATATGCTGAATAGAACAGCTCAGAGATATGGTGGTTATCATAGATATTTTGGCATAGAAAATATAGGATTTGCAGTTTGTATGAAAATGGATCTATGGGCAAAAATGCAAACACACCATTTTGGCTTTTAGTTCAAGAAATTGATGGAGACAGTTGGAAAATTTCCAGCAATTTTCAATTGAAATGCAAAGAAATCGCATTACAATTAGGTATTGATCTTGTAGTGGAAGGCGATGTACTATTTATGTCATTAGTGCCACTGGTAAATAATATGGAAGATGCTGTGGTGGCTGATATGGTAGAACAAATTCAGTTGGTACATGAAAAATTAGTAGCTAAGTAATAATATCAAAATTCATCAAAAAAGTTCCAACTTCGTCCAAGAAACACCGCCAACAAGATCACACAACCCATATATGATTTTTTGTGTAAAAATTTATGATATAATTTATTTATAGTTATATAAAAATGAAAAGTAATATGCAGTATTTTAATAATGCGGCAGGACGCCATTTAATAAGAAATCTAGATATTTATTTAATACTTCTGATCCTTTTTTCTTATGGAGCAAGTATTGCTATATTTAATCATTTTTATGGCGTAATGGGTATTAATAGATACCAGTCATATTTCTATGTAATCTTTTTACAACTTGGCTTTTTGTCTGCACTGGCAACTGAAAAATATATACGTAGTATTATTATCTCTATTGGTCTTGCCGCATCTTTAGTAGTAATGCTAATACCTTTCTTTTTAATTTTAGTATTTCCTGGCATTATTGGTAGTGTTATCGCTGGTTCTTATATAGGAAGAGCTGTTAAATCTAAATACAATATTAGCAGGTATAAAATTATTGCTGGTACCTTTTTCATTTTATTCATATTGAATTTCATTATTATGGGATCTATAGCTATTAGATTGGATAACTGCGATTATTTTGCTAATGATGAGAAGGATGCTTGTTACGATAATAAAGCTTACAGATATAGAGATGAAAATATATGTGCAAAAATAAAATCACAGTATGATAAAAAAATGTGCTATGAGAGTGTTATTTTTGATTATGAAGAGGAAAATTACGTTAATGCGACTCAATGTGATGGTATTCTCAATGAAACTGATAGAGAATATTGTTATGTTGATTTTGCGGAAGAAAAGGTGAATAAGAGTATTTGTGACGACCTAGTAAAAAATGAGAACATAAGAGTAGAGTGTTATGAGGAGGTTAATCAGAGCAGGTGTCATAAAATGCCATGGGGCAAAAAAAGGAGTGATTGTGAAGATGAACTAAAAAGAAGGGATGCTGAAAAAATTAGTCACAGTGATGTGCAAAATTCTGAATTGCAAAATAGGGAAATAAGCGAATATGAAAGATATCAAGAGATACTTCAAGAAGAAGTTACCAATGGCGATACGACTCATGTTAGGTCACAAAGATTTTCTCAGGTATCCACAATAAAAAAATCAGTTAAAAATGCATTACAGTATACTAAAGAGTGTGACGGGAATGGAGGTATCATAAAGGGAACAGAAAATGGATTGGGGTTTATTTGTCCGGGATATAGTCCGATGAGTTGGCCTTTTATAGGCGGAGATTCTTGCGGAAAAGTTCAAAGTGATGCAAAATGGATTGTTGATTATAATGATGGTGAATGGAGTTATACTTTGGACTGTAAAAATTATCCTGAATGTAGTGGAATGGAAAATTTGAGATGTACTAAAAACGGATGTGTTTTTTCAGAAAAATGTAATGAAACTTTATAATGTAATGTAATAGAATTCTTTATTCTCTTCTAAAAACGTTCCAACATCGTCCCACCCTCTCCGCGAATGCAAAAAAACACATTTAATGTGTGTTTTTTGTTTATATTGTGACATTTTTTATGTTCAAAAGTATGTAGCTAGGACTGTTCTGAATAGTCAATTTTTGCATAGGAAGGTAGAGATGGATAACTTTTTGTGATATGATTTGCTCATATAAATATAATTAGTATTCCTATGACACATGTTAAAATTTTACATGGTTACACGAAAGACAATCTTAATTTGCAGGGATTTCATTGGGAATCTGCATTGAAAAAAACATGTGTGATATTGATACATGGCATGTCTGAAAATATTATCGAAAATTATTTTGCAGAAATTCTTGGGGACCAATTATCTGAGAGTGGCTATGGTTTTATCTTTGGACATAATAGGGGGTTTGGACATATAAATGACATCAGAACGTTGGATATGGAAGGTGACAAGACAGTGAGAATTGGTCAAATTTACGAACGATTTCAGGAATGCTCTTATGATATTGATTTATGGATTAATCAAGCAAAAAATATTGGGTATGAAGAGATCATACTCATGGGACACAGTTTGGGTTGTAATAAAATAATTCATTATTTAGTACATAATCAAAACAATGTATCTGGCATAATATTAGCGTCACCTCCTGATATGGTGGGACTTTCTAAATTACAAAAATACCAACCAAATTATGATGAAATGTTGATAGAGGCTCGAAAAAATGTGGAAAATGGAGATTGCAGAAAGATTTTACATTCAATGCTTTGGGAATGGTATTTTATCAGTTCGCAGACATTTCTTGATTTATGTGTAGATGGCAGCTTTGCTGATAATCTGCCATTATTGAGAAATCCTGATGTTTTTGAGGAATTGTCACAAATCCATATTCCAATTTTTGCATTTATGGGAGAGCATGATGATATTATTATTCGATCATTAAAAGATGATCTGAATCTTATCAAACAAAAAGCGACTAGTTGCACTGACTTTGATCTATCAATTTTAGATGGGGCGAATCATATGTATGTTAATAAAGAATATGAGCTATCCAATCTGGTTTTGAGATGGTTGAAAAAAAGATTTGCTAATGATTAAATATATCAGTCATAAAAAGTGCTATCATATTTTTACTCTCTTCGGGAATAAAATCACACATTAATTAGATGTGTGATTTTTTGTGATATCATTAAAATATAATTATCATTTTTTATGGAAAGAATTAATATAGAAAAAAAGAAGTTTCACAATGGAAATGGTGATTCTGGTATTTTTAATGGAAGCTGTGTAAAGAATGGATATGCTAAAATTATAGAATAAAATCTATGAAAAAAACATCTATTATTTTGGTGAGTACGGGCATCGTTGTTTTTTGTGGTGTTTCTACATTTATTTTTTTTCCAAAAATTTTTATTAAAGGACAAAATGTAAGTGATGTGCGGCAAGAGTCATTCACATCAATCTCTGCAATTTCCGATGCGGTTATCGTTCCCGGCATCCCTGACATCGTGTGTGATATCCGAGATTATGGTGCATTAGCACAGACTGGATCACAGTCGACGATTGCAATAAATGCTGCTATCGATGATTGCTCCAGCAAGGGAGGTGGTCTGGTCTTTGTTCCAGCGGGAACGTGGTTTTCTGGGGCAATCACATTACAAAGCAATATTAATTTCTTTTTGGATGATGGCGCAGAAATCATTTTCAGTACAGATTTACAGGATTATTTACCTGTCGTCTTTACGCGATTTCAAGGCATAGAATTTTATAATTTTTCTCCTCTCATTTATGCCAAAGATAGCCAAAATGTTGCCATTACAGGCAATGGTAAGTTGATTGGCAATGGAGATGCTCGTGCAAATTGGACTGGTGAAGGAAATTTTGAAATAGCACGACAGAAATTATATACAATGTCTCGAGAAGGAACGCCTCCAGAAAAAAGAATCTTTGGTGATGTGGAGCCTGGAATTCGCCCATCGTTTATTCAATTTGTGAATTGCAAGGATATTACCTTGGATGGTTTTACAGTAGAGAATGGGCCGATTTGGACAATTCATCCAATCTATTCAGAGAATTTTACAGCGCGAAATTTGACCATCGATACATGGAGTGGAAATACTGACGGAATTGTCATCGATTCAACAAAAAATGTCGTTATTGAAAATAGCTTTTTTTCTACTGGGGACGATGCTATTTCGATCAAATCTGGATTGGACGAAGATGGCTGGAGGGTGGCAAAACCTTCAGAAAACATTCATATACGAAATATCACTGTTGTAAAAGGAAGTAGTGGCGTTTCCATAGGCAGTGAGATGTCCGGGGGAGTGAGAGATGTTGATATTCGTGATAGTATCTTCCAAAATACGCGACATGGTTTTCGAATCAAATCAACGAGGAGTCGTGGAGGATTTATCGAAAATATATATGTAGAAAATATCGCGATGGAAAATATGACTGGCGATGCTATCGACATTAATCTTGCATACACCACTGAACTCCAGGGAGTTATTTCCAGTAAGCCAATTCTCAAAAATATTTATATAAAGGATATATATGGGAGCGGGAGTGAGCGATTAGTTATCAATATGGATGGGTTAAAAAATTCTGTAATGGAAGACATCCACATCGAAGACATCTCGTTTGTCTCATCTGCGCGAGCAGTGAGTATCAAAAATGCGAGAAATGTTTTTTTGAATAATATTCAGATTGAAACAGAAAGTAGCCCAATGTATGAGATTGAAAACAGTCAAAATATAAGAATAGAGAATCCAACATGCGCAGAAGGTATAAGTCCGTGCTTTCTGGTTGGTGGATCTGAAACTAAAAGTATCTGGTTGATTGGATTTGACCCTTCTGATTTATTTAAGACTATTGAAACAGTCGATGGCGCGATGCAAAAATCTGTCATTATCAAAAAATCAAACTGATTTATTCTATAAGATTTTCTTTTCAAATGTAGAGGTTTTGGTTGACTGTGTAGACATGTATGTGGTATGCTTTGCAATTAATTGTTGTTTAACAGTAAAAAATACCATTTTAAAACAGGGGGTAATCCATGATCGGTCTCAAGAGAGGGGTAATGCGATTTAATGGCATGGGACCAGATAAAAAATGGATTCTCATAAATGCATCTGGTACAAAAAATGATCTATGGCAAGTTTTTTGTCATGTGTTGGCACATATGAAATGTGTTCGCGTGTATGCGGGATATGGACACGTTTTTTTGAAACGACGTAATAATCATGATGGTGCAGGAGTGCCTCTTAATGATGAGTATGTGAAAGAATTTATCAAAACTGGTAATGTACATGATCCATACTTACAAAAAATTGTAGAATGGTTTACTGCATTTTCTACACATCTTAATGGTACGATGGCGCAGTCGCAATCAGATCTTTCCAGATTTATTTTGAAGAGCGGTGACTATGTGTGCCATGCAAAAAAGCTAAGTGATCCAAATTCTGTTGGATTATATCTTAATGCGCAGGGACTTTGTCGATTGGAGTATGTGCGCATGAGAAATGCGTGTCATATCGGAAGAGCAACTCAGTGCATTTTCCTTTTGCATGATCTAGTTGGTGAACACGCACATAAACAAAATATGTATTACTGCAGTAAGTTTTGTGATGAAATCGCTCAAAAAAAGATCGCGGAATTTGAAACAGAAAATCTCGGAGACCATACACGAGGAACGTGTACCTGTTTGCGCGGATTTGAAATATAGGAGATCAATACATAACACCACAGCTCATGGAGAGATTGTGGTGTTTTATAATTATATGATTGGAGCACAATGAATAGTTTATGTTATGATATTAAATAATATATATAATATGAAAAAAATCATACTTATTTCAGTGGCTATTTTTCTACTTTTTTTGAGTGGTTATTTTTTATTTGGGAGAAAAATAAATATAAAAAATGCTCCGCCAAAAAATGATACAATTGTTGTTTTTGGTGATAGTTTGGCACAAGGCGTTGGTGCTACGGAAGGAAATGATATTTCGAGTTTGATTGCAGAAAAAACGGGAAAAGTTGTTTTGAATTATGGAAGAAGCGGTGACACCACGCAAGATGCCGTGGATCGAGTTCCGCACGCTTTGAGCGAAAAATCTGGAATCGTTATGATTATCCTTGGCGGTAATGATGTGCTCAAAAAAATTCCGAAAGATGACACATTTCACAATTTGGAGACAATGATAAAACTTTTTCAAGAAAATGGTTCAGCTGTTATCCTTGTCGGTGTGCGAAGTGGTGTGGTCGGGGATGGTCGTGGAGATGATTATCAAAGCCTCGCACAAAAAACAGGCTCTCTATATGTTTCGGATATTTTGCAGGATGTCTTCGGGAAAAGGCAATATATGTCAGATGCAGTTCATCCCAATAACGCAGGTTATGAAATCATTGTAAAAAGAGTTGCACCAATTGTCATGAAACTATATTAACGACATTCTTTTGCAATTAGTATCTAAATTATATAAAGCCAAAAATAATCCCATTATCTTTTTTATACGTATTGCTTTATGTATTGACAAATTAAATGAATAATTTATAATGAAAATGTTTATAGTATAAATTTGCAATCATGCAAAACAGCAGAAACACAATGTGGTATATGATTCTGTTTACGTTCTACTTTATAAGTAGAGATCGTTTTGTTTTTGCAAAATTCTGATAATATAAAATATTTTTAGTAAGCAAGAATGAATCGGTCTCGTCAAGGACCGTTTTTTGTTCTTTTGAGAGGACATTATCGCAGTTTATTTTTTAAATGCACAATCATGCAAAACAGCAGAAACACAATGTGGTATATGATTCTGTTTACGTTCTACTTTATAAGTGGAGATCGTTTTGTTTTTGCGAAATTCTGATAAGTGATAAAAAAAGAAGTTAGCAAAAATAAACCGGTCTCCGTGTAGATCGGTTTTTTAGTTCTTTAATTGAGGCATCACTGTTCATCACACAAAAACAGGAGAATGAGATGGTACAAATGTATTTTACAGCGCAAGAGGCACAAAAGGAGTTAGTGAGACGGCAAAATGATCGTGATCTCATTGCCCAAATCGATGTATGGCGCAATGAGAATAAAATTATTTTGCCAGAATTCTGTGTAAGTGGCCCATTGGCATTTTTTGCGAGGCAGATCGCAACGTGTCGTTATGAGGATATCGTTTTTCAAAACATTGCACACTCCGCAGATTTGATACCTGTATGGATCGAATTTACGGAGGATCGATTTGTGGCTGCATCACCGTATAAACGCAGCCTGGTACATCAGTTTCATTGTGCTGGTAAAGGTCGTAAGGGTGGTTGGAAGCTCACTAAGAGTAATGGGATTGATGTTAGCAAGATTGATGGTAAGCCGATGTCGGCGATTTGTTTGAAGGATGGTCAATCATTGGTTGATTATCATCATGATCTGCAGGATATTTTTCTTATCGATCCGATTCGACAAGATTTGTCCGTATACTTGAAATCTCTTGGTAGCAGTCATGATTATTATTATCCATTTCTGTCGATGTTTCTTGTGCATGGTGTATTAGTGGATGATTTTCATTCGGATAATTATCACAATGGTGCCGCAAAGAAAAGTGACCTTGCGTTTACGCATGACGTCTTTGATCCGGCTTGGCAGCGCATTGTCACAGAACTGGGTATTGCACCACTAATCGTGCCATTACCCTGGGTTGATGGAATGCAGTATTTTCCACAGGATGGTCATCACAATCATCATGTGATCGACTGCGATGCAATCTTTGGAGCAATAGTATGAAGACGTGGAGATATTACATATGATGTAATATCTCCACAACTTGTTCAAAAAGAACTATGTGTTATGTTGAATAATATAGTACATATTTCTTTTTAAATACGTATTAATACACAGTATGAAAAATTTTATCGAAACAGTACAAGAGATTATTTCTTTTTCGCCAAGACAATTGGAGGGTGAACAGAAAACAGCGGAATATCTCATCACATTTTTGCGTGATGCAGGCATCCCATTTTTTACAGAAGAATTTACTGTGGATATTCCCTTGGTAAAACAGGCATCACTTATTGTCGATGAAGAATCGATGGTATGTGAAGGAAGTTGTTTCGTAAGTGGAAAGATAAGTGGCAAGGATCATATCATTAGTTCATTGTATTTTGACGCAAAACTAGATCAATCTGCACACATCAATTTTAACCCGCAATGTACTGCAATCTCATTACCGGTATATTATCATGTACCATCTATTGCAGTAACACCTACGTCAATGCATAAGATTATTGACGCAGATCATGTACAGGGGCAGGTTGATGTAGAGCGCATAAAACATCGATCAGTGCATATTCTTGTGGGAAACGTAATCAACCCTACGAAAATTTGTTTTGCACATTACGATAGCATTAAAATGGGTGCAGTCGATAATGCTTCTGGAGTTTCTATCATGATGCATCTTATAAAAGAACATCCCAAATCATTAAAACACACACTATACGTTTTTGCGGCAAATGAAGAATTATCATACGATGAGGGTATATATTGGGGGCATGGATATCGTGAATTTGAGAAAGTGTATGAAAGTGTCATGATGCAGGCACAGCAAATTATTGTGATAGATTCTGTGGGGAATGGTATCGCGAAAAAAATTAGTGATAAAAACATTCTGAAAATGGGCTTCCCAATCGTGCATATGGAAGAGTGGTATGAAAAGATATTTTTTATTGCTGGGGATTTTGGGCATTTGATGACTATATATCATAGTGACCATGATGATGGTCGTGGTATGACTGAAGGACATATGATACAAGCATATGATAAAGTATGTGATGCATTGGATATATAATTTCTAAAAAAAAGATTCATATAAAAATAGTTCACCTAGCAAAAGATTGATTCATATAAATATATCCATTATTGCTGTGAAAAATTCACATCTAACATATTATGTCTAAGAGAAAATTATCCAAAATTCCTACTACGGTTGTTTTAAAGAGATGTTTTCACGCTCACTATTTTTGATAATCAAAAAGCATTGGATTTGTGAAGTTAAAAAATGCTTTTTTCTTTTATATTAAATTGTGTGTGGATCGTATCAAAAAGAAGAGTGATGTCTTTTTCATCTACATAGACAATTATTTCAGTAAATGTTGAGGATATCTCGCGGATGTTGATGCCCTGAAGAGATGTCTGTTGGAGAAAATAATAGAGAAGTCCTGGTGTGTCATAGTGTTTTTGATCAAATTTGATACTCAGTGCAGATATATGATCTGTTGCATTGATGGGTTTGCTTGTGATAATCTTTTTTATGATAGGGACAGATTTTTCGTCGATGATGATTGTGATTTCATTTGTGCCTTGACTGAGGGTGATGTACCCGTTTTGCTCCTGGATGTCGTGATATACTTTCGCAATGTGTTGCAAAAATTTTTGATTTTTAAAATAGGTGGCGGTGTATAGATTGGAATATACGGTTATGTTAGTAATCGAAAACTTTTCTATAGGCAAAATTTTCTTTGTGTATTCCAGTTGGAGACGGGAGAGTGCCATAATCAAAGCACTTGAACTTTGTAATTCTTTTTTTGTGCGGATCTCAATGAGTGGTTTTAATAATTTGGAGAGTTGTGTGAGATTGAGTATGCGATGATAGAGTCCCAGTTTGAGAAGTGGATTGGTATCGATGATCTCAGTGAGTGCTATGGATATTTTGTGCATAATAAATGTTTTAAATATAACAAAAAATAGTATAAATCAATAATTTTGTATTTTTAATGTACAACCTTATTTTTCCTCTGTAAAGTACAAATAGGGAGTTATTTAATAAAATGTGTAAAAAAAGATGTAATACATCAACATTATTTCAACGGAGGACATCATGTTTGAGGGAATTTTTACAGCAATTGTTACACCATTTAAAGATGGAAAGATTGAAGAGACTGTATTTGCCACATTGATTGAGCGTCAAATTAGTGCAGGCATCTCTGGTATTGTACCAGTCGGTACAACAGGTGAATCCGCGACACTCACATATGAAGAACATTATCGTGTGATTGAGATTGCGATTTCTATCGTAAACGGGCGTGTGCCAGTTATTGCGGGTGTTGGATCAAATAGTACAGCGGAGACATGTCGTAATATGCAAGTGGCAAAGCGTCTTGGCGCAAACGGAGTACTTGTTATCACGCCGTATTATAATAAGCCACCACAAGAAGGTCTCTATCAGCATTATATGAACGTTGCACAGTCCGCAGATCTTCCAGTCATACTTTATAATGTGTTTGGTCGCACAGGTATCAATATTGAGCCTGTCACTGTAGCACGTTTAGCTGCAACGTGTTCCAATATTGTAGGTATCAAGGAAGCAAATGGGGACATGAAACGGGTGAATGAAATTGTGCGTTTATGCAGTGATGATTTCACTGTACTTTCTGGAGATGATTCGTCAAACTTGCCGATTTATGCTCTCGGAGGAAAGGGTGCAATTTCTGTTACTTCAAACGTTGTGCCTGATCGTGTTGTACGTTTGTGGCACGCATGGAATGATGGAGATATTCTTAAAGCACGGAAGGAGCATTATGATTTATGGTCTCTTAATCAGATTCTTTTCGTTGAAACGAACCCAATCCCGGTCAAAGCTGCTCTTGCACTGATGGGTTTGACACAAGAGGATTGTCGATTGCCATTGAGCCAGATTGGGACAGACAATCGTCAGAAGATTGTGACAGTCTTGCGGAGTATGAATCTTTTGTAATACAAATGGAGCACCCTCAAATACAGCAGTATTTGAGGGTTCATTTTTTTAAAAAAATGAAATTTGAAAAACGTCATTAATAAATCTGCCAAATTTTATTGATAATGATTTATGTTATGTTGTCCCTGTGTGATGGTATGGTTTTTCTAAGTATGATATTATTAAAATAATATGATAAAACAAGCAATTCTTATTATAGCTAGCATAAGTCTAATTGTTGCATGTGTTTTTTTGCTGTTTGTAATGACGCGAGGATTTAGTAAAAACGGCTCAAATCAAACGAAATCAGGATTTGTAAATAATGCAGACAAAGGTGTTATACAATATCCCGTACATAAGAACATTACAGCAACGCTATTTTGGATTGGTGAGAATGCAAATGAAAGCAATAAGCAAATTTCTAATGTATCAAGTGCATGGGATGAAAGTTGGGTTGATCATTTTGGCGGTGTAGATGATCCTAAAAAACGCAATGGATATTTCCCTGCAAATTTTATGCCACACGAAAATCCGTTTTACTTTGCACTTCCATATAATGACCTTGATAAAAATGGTGTGCAAAAAAATGACGTGCAAACACTTGTGCCATGGGCAAAAAATCGTTCGCCGGTAAAGACGGAATCACTATGCAAAAATATGTGGATCAAGATCATACACGGTGACAAAATAGCTTATGCACAGTGGGAAGACGTCGGGCCGTTCAGTGAAAATGATTCAGGATATGTGTTTGGTGATAAACAGCCGCATAGTAATACAAATGACAGTGCAGGATTGGATTTGTCGCCAGCTGTTAATGATTATTTGGCGTTGAATGGCTTGGATACTGTGGAGTGGCAATTTATCGATGCGCGTGATGTGCCAAAGGGACCATGGAAAGACATTATAACGACATCTGGGGTGTTTTGGAAAAAATGAGCTAATTTTTAGAAAATTGTTATCAATATAACATTTTTATCCTGTTTTGGCAGAAAATGAAATCTATATAAATGTAATAACAAATTGATGATCGTGTGAAAGGTCTTTTGCTGTGCATGCGTATATATTAGTACTAATGACATAATCTTATGACAATAAAGAAATTTTTTGTTTATTTTTTCATCTTTTTGATCATTGCAAGTGGGTTTTTTTTGGCAATGTATGCAAGTAGTCGAAAGAAGATTATTGACACTGTTCAAAATGAGTCAGAATCCATTTTGGCATACATTGATATGAATAATCCTATACAAATAAGTCCAGTACAAAAGCAAAATGATGAGCAAAAATCTTTGGTGGATTCAATAGTAGAAAAATTATCACAACAAAATGACATCACAAATGATGTGATGCCTAACGAATCGAATACGCAGTACATCTTGCATCAAAATGTTACAACAACACTTTTTTGGATTGGTGAAAAGGCGGGTGATGATAATAAACATATTTCCAATTTGCCGAGTGCATGGGATGAGAGTTGGGTTGATCATTTTGGTGGTGTGGATAATCCTAAAAAGCGAAATGGATATGTGCCATCCTCTTTTGTGCCAGATGAAAATTCATTTTATTTTGCGCTTCCATATAATGATTTAAATGATGAGGGTAATTTAAAAGGTGAGGTAAAAAAAATAGTGCCATGGGCAAAAGAAGTTTCATTAAAAAAAGAAGAATCTATATGTAAAAACAGATGGATTCAGATAGTGCATGATGATGAAGTGGCTTATGCGCAGTGGGAGGATGTTGGACCTTTTGGTGAAGATGATTCAGGATATGTTTTTGGTACCGCAAAACCAAAAAGTAAAACCAATGATCACGCAGGACTCGATCTCTCTCCAGCTGTCAATGATTATTTGAAACTGGAAGATGTCGATGTTGTCGATTGGCGATTTGTCGATGCAAAAGATGTACCTGATGGACCGTGGAAAAAAACTGTGACAACGTCTGGTGTATGTTGGAAAAATGCCTAATTTTGTGAGAGATGCTATGAAAACAAGCTCGTATTGTCAAATATGTGCGTTTGTAGTACCTTTGGGAGACATGAGAAAATGCATCAACAGCCTTTTTTTGCGTACGTGTATGTATCTGGATAAATACAAAAATACAGAAGACGTTAAAATGTGATATTGATGATACCATGACGCAAACACCGATATTTTATGATGCAACTAAGAAAAGATGGTTGTGGGTTAAGTGGCCGACTATAATAATTATTCTTATAGTAGTCGGTTTTTTTGGCTTTACAGTGAAAACTGTTTACCATGAGACACAATTACTGGGGGAACCACCGATTGTTTTGCCACAGAAATTGCAACCAATATCAGAAAATTCAAATGTGACGCCAATCCAGGTTGCATCAGATGTACAGATTGGATCACAAAAGACACCTATACAATCTGTGGATTCTATTGGAACGTATCGTTCGCAATCAATCGCATTTTATGTAAATTGGGATGATGAGAGTTTTAACTCTTTGCAAAATAATATTCGATCGATCGATGAATTGATGCCTGAGTGGTTACATTTATCAGGAGCAGATGGATCGATAATACTTGACGATGAAGAAGCACAAAAAAAAGCATTGGATTTTATACGCAGTAATGGAAGTCCACTCAAAATTGCGCCACTTATCAATAATTACAATTCAACCACGCAAAATTGGGATAGTGAAATGGTGGTAAATATGCTTCAAGATCAGACTGCGCGGAGTCATAATATTCAAAGTATTTTGGATTACGTAAAGACAAATGGGTTTGATGGTGTAAACATCGATTATGAATCTATCCCAGATACGAGTCAAGCAAATCTTATTTTATATATGAAAGAGCTATATGCAGTTTTTTCACAGGAAGGACTGGAAGTTTCTCAAAGCATACCGCTAATTGATGATTCATTTGATGCACGCATATTGGCCCAATATGTCGATTTTTTGGTTTTGATGGCGTATGATGAGCATACGGTTCAGGCTACTGCTTCTGGACCAATCGCATCACGCGATTGGTTTGTCGCGGGTATTACACAACGATTCTCACAAGTTCCACCACAAAAAATCGTGATCGCGTATGGTAACTACGGTTATGATTGGATAGAAGATACTATGAACGGAATGAGCATCACTACACAAGAGGCACTAATGACTGCTATAGATGCACGTGTAACTTTGCAAATGGATCATCAAAGTCAAAACGAAACATTTTCGTATCGCGATGAAAAAAATATTATCCACCATGTGTGGTTTTTAGATGCGGTGACTGTTTTTGATCAAATCGCTGCAGTGAGACAATATCGACCTCTGGGATATGCGTTGTGGCGCATGGGTGGAGAAGACTCTTCTTTGTGGCATGTGATGGCGTATCGAGATCATCTCGACAAATTTGTTGCTGATATGATCACAGTAATTCCTCATGGGGATGTGGTAACTTATGATGGTGTGGGAGAAGTGCTTAAAATCAAACATACGCCGATAGATGGTGTGCGAAATGTGATATACGATGATGTCAATGGAGTTATCACGGATGCGTCAATTGTGAAATATCCGTCATCGTATAGAATTGAGAGATTTGGTGGTGAGGACAGTAAAAAAATAGCACTTACTTTTGACGATGGTCCTGATGCAAAATATACTGATCTGATTTTAGATATCTTAAACCAAAAGAATATTCATGCAACTTTTTTTACAATCGGATTGAGTGCGGATAAATACCCTCGTATTATAAAGCGGATCAATGCGGAAGGGCATGAGATTGGTAGCCATACATTTACACATCCAAATATTAATAATATTTCCAAAAAACAATTTTTTCTTGAACTCAATGGATTTCAAAAAATGTTGGAAGGAATGATCGGAAGACAAACAATTTTGTTTCGACCGCCATATGCAGAAGATGTCGAGCCTGAAACTTTAGAACAGATTGGATCATTACTATTTGCGAATAATCAAGGATATTATACGGTCGGTATGCATATAGATCCGACGGATTGGGCACAACCCGGTACTGAAGAAATTGTGTCGAATGTTGTAAATGGAGCTGAAAGTGGAGAGGGTAATATTGTGTTATTACATGACTCTGGAGGAAATCGCGATCAAACTGTGGATGCACTTCCAATAATTATTGATACACTCAAACAAAAAGGCTATGAGTTTGTGACAATTTCAGAATTAGTCGGTGTGTCACACGATACAATTATGCCACCTGTTGTTTCACAAGATCAATTGGCTATGCGAATCAACGATATAACATTCTCGTTGACATATATTTTAATGAATATTTTTTATTTCATTTTTACAGTTGGCATATTTTTGGGGATAGGGAGACTACTATTCATCATAGTTCTAGCACTTATACAATCTGGCAGATGTCGTTATGGCAAGACATGTGTATATCAAACGGAATTTGAACCATCTGTTGATGTAATCGTTCCTGCATGGAATGAAGAGGATGTGATAATACGAACCATAGACTCTCTCCTTGACTCAGATTATGGAAATTTTCGCATTATTATTGTTGATGATGGTTCTACTGACAATACATATTATTTACTTAATCACAAATATTGTGCAAATGATAAAGTGAGTATATTCACCAAAGAGAATGGAGGAAAAGCAAGCGCATTGAATTTTGGGATTACACAATCATCTTCTGAATTTTTTGTAGCGCTCGATGCGGATACACTTTTTACAAAAGATACAATTAAAATGCTCATTCGTGATTTAGCTGACTCACGTGTGGGCGCGGTCGCGGGAAATACCAAAGTGGGAAATAAAGTAAATATATTAACAAAATTACAAGCATTGGAATACATCACAAGTCAAAATTTAGAGAGACGTGCTGTCGATATTATCAATGCGATTTCAGTTGTGCCTGGTGCGGTTGGCGCATGGCGTCGAGAGGTGGTTGTGTCTGTAGGAGGGTTTTCGAGTGATACTTTAGCAGAAGATGCTGATCTTACATTTTCAATCATCAAAAATGGATATAAAGTTGTGTATGATGATGAAGCGATTGCATATACGGAAGCGCCTGATACCATTGCTGGCTTCGTCAAACAGCGGTTTCGATGGATGTATGGCACACTGCAAACAGCATGGAAACATAAAGCGGTTTTTTTCCGTCCACGATATGGTGCATTGGGATTTTTTGCTTTGCCAAACATTTTTGTATTTCAATTATTTTTTCAGATTATTGCACCAATTGTTGATCTTGCGTTGATCATTTCAGTGAGCTGGGCACTGTGGCAACAGCATATACATCAGATGGATTATTCTCTTATGTACACATTTCGCTATATATTTGTATATTACATATTGTTTTTGATGATTGACATTTTTTCATCGATCATTGCATTTACACTTGAACGAGAACGTGAAGACTGGTCTTTACTCATTTGGATTATTTTTCAACGATTTTTTTATCGTCAATTGATGTATTATGTTGCAATGAAAACCGTATTTGTCGCAATCAAAGGCATATTCGTCGGATGGGGTAAACTTGAACGTAAAAACACATCACTGATAGCATAATCTTTTTTTAAAAGAGCAATCAATATGTGAAGTGATTCTTTTATGATAAAATTACTATTACGCAATAGGTGTATGTATTTATATATAAAAGTAAAATAATATTTCATGATGAAAGAAATAAATGGACTAACTGCACATGAGGCAAAAATTCGTTTAGAACAAGAAGGTTTTAATGAATTACCTTCACAAAAAAAACGAAGTGCTATTTCAATTTTCCTTAGTGTAGTGAGGGATCCTATGCTTTTTCTATTAATTGCTGCTGGTGCAATTTATCTGGTGCTCGGTGAGGCGCAGGATGCATTACTGCTGTTAACTTTTGTTTTTGTTGTAGTAGGCATTACATTTTATCAAGAAAAAAAAACGGAAAGGGCACTTGAAGCATTGAAAGATCTTTCTAGTCCACGGGCATTTGTTGTGCGAGATGGTATGCAACAGACGATTGCAGGGAGAGAAGTGGTGCGTGAAGATATTGTGGTTCTTCGCGAGGGTGTGCGTGTTCCTGCTGATGCAACGGTAATTTCATCGACAAATTTGAGTGTTGATGAATCGCTTTTGACAGGGGAATCCATGCCTGTGAGAAAAAATGATTGGGATGGTCACGTGCAATTGACACAGCCAGGTGGTGATGATTTACCTTTTGTTTTTTCTGGCACAATGGTCATACAGGGACATGCAATGGTTCGAGTGACACATATTGGTCTCGATACTGAAATTGGCAAAATTGGTGTATCATTGCAATCAATAGAAGAAGAGGAAATGTTGCTCAAAAAAGAAACAGGTCGATTAGTCCGTATGTTTGCAATTGTAGGATTAATATTGTGCACAGGTGTTTTGATTATATATGGATTACTATATGGTGATTGGATACAAGGGACGCTATCAGGATTATCTTTGAGCATGACAATGCTTCCAGAAGAATTTTCAGTTATTTTAGTGATATTTTTGGCGCTTGGCGCTTGGCGCATGTCTGCGAAACATGTTCTAGTGAGAAGGTCGACTGCTGTTGAAACATTGGGAGCAGCGACAGTACTTTGTGTGGACAAAACGGGTACTTTGACATTAAATAGCATGCAATTGAATTGCATTATGGCAGATAATGAATTTGTAGATATCACGTCTCATGTTGCAAAAAAAATTCCAGAAAAATATTTCGAACTGTTAAATTATTCTTTGCTAGCAAGTCAGCGCGATCCATTTGATCCAATTGAGAAAGAAATATGGACAACATGTGATGCATTTTTGAGTGAGCGAGATCGTATGTGTACACATTGGGAGCTATCACGTGAGTTTCCATTATCCAAAGAATTATTAGCGCTGTCTCATGTGTGGATATCTCCAGATAAAATGAGTTGTATTGCTGCTGCCAAAGGAGCGCCAGAAGCAATCGCTGATCTCTGTCACTTTGATGATGAGAGTAAAGATAATATGATGGAAAAAGTGCGGATTATGTCTGAAAAAGGATTGCGCATATTAGGCGTAGCAAAAGCAGTTGTAGATTGTCCAGACGAAGCCAATATACAACATGATTATACATATGAATTTGTGGGATTGCTTGGATTTTTGGATCCCGTGCGACCATCTGTATCCGATGCAGTGGCAGAATGTTATCAAGCAGGTATGAGAATTATTATGATCACAGGTGATTATCCTGGCACAGCACAATTTGTTGCACGGAAGATTGGCTTGAAAAAAGCCGATGTATATATTACCGGATCTGAATTAACACAATACGATCATGCAGAATTGTGTAGTCGTATCAAAGATGTAAATATCTTTACGCGCGTTGTGCCAGAACAGAAATTGGCAATTGTGAATGCACTTAAAGCAAATGGTGAGATCGTTGTGATGACTGGTGACGGCGTGAATGATGCACCGGCACTTAAGTCAGCTCATATTGGTGTGGCCATGGGTCGGCGAGGAACGGATGTGGCGCGAGAAGCTTCAGACCTCGTTCTCTTGGATGACAACTTTTCGTCAATTGTAAAAGCAGTGCAAATGGGTCGGCGCATTTTTGATAATCTCAAAAAAGCGATTGCGTATATTTTTTCTGTGCACATACCGATTGCTGGAGTCGCTTTGATCCCAGTTATTTTTCACTGGCCGATCGTTTTATTTCCAGCACACATTGCATTTTTAGAGCTCATTATTGATCCAGCATGCTCTATCGTCTATGAATCTGAAAAATCGGAAAAAGGTATCATGAACCGTCCACCGCGTAATCTTACAGAATCATTGTTCAGTAAAAAAACTTTTTTTATCAGTTTATTGCAGGGTGCGAGTATTCTCATTGTTGTATTGGGCGTATATGGTTTGGCTTTACATTGGGGATTTTCAGAAGAAAAAACCAGATCCATCACTTTCACAACTCTCGTTTTTGGTAATCTTATGTTAATCATTACCAATCTTTCGCAAAAAAATAACTTTACGCAGACTTTGCGAAATGGCAACAAAGCATTAGGCTATATTCTTAGTGGTACTTTTTTTGGTTTGTTGATGTTAATATATACGCCGTTTTTGAGAAGTGTTTTTCATTTTGATATATTACACGTAGAGGATCTGCTACTCAGTATGAGTGCAGCATTTTTCGGTGTCCTGTGGTTTGAAATATATAAGATGATTATGCACAAAAAACCTATAGAGGTGTAGATTTTCTTTGCAGTGGAAAGAAATAATGCATAAAAACAGATGTGTCTTCTATTGACTTAAAAATCCTATCATATATATTGGGTAGTATACATTTTTGTTGTTTTATAAAAATTGCATATACCATTAAGGAGGTTTTTGTGCAAACACAGATTGGATCACATCAGCAAGGAGAGCATCGTTATGTTGTAATCATGGCCGGTGGCTCTGGCAAAAGGTTATGGCCAGAGTCACGGCAACACAGACCAAAACAATTTCAACGCATTGTATCAGAGAAGCAATCTTTGCTACAAGAAACTTTTGAACGCATTATGCCACTTGTTTCAGTGAATCACGTCTATGTATCAACAATCGCTGAGTACGTTGGTATCGTTCACGAACAATTGCCACAATTGCCAGAAAAAAACATTATTATAGAGCCATGTAGTCGTGATACTGCGCCAGCTTTAGCGTATGTGTCATTTGTCATTGCGCAAGAGGATAGTGAGGCAGTTATTCTGACCATACCATCAGATCATACGATGAAGGATAATGTGAATTTTATTCGTGCAGTGGAAACAGGTTTCGTGGCTGTGGATGTATATCCAGAGCGCATCGGACTTATTGGTGTCAAAGTAACTGAACCGAGTACCGCATTAGGCTATATTAAAGTTGGGAGTGAATTGCGGAACGATCGATTTGAACAGCATGTGTGTGAAGTTGATGCATTCAAGGAAAAGCCGAATCAGCATATTGCGAAAGAATATATGTTCGATCTTGCATATCTGTGGAATGCTGCGTATTTTATCTTCTATGCGGAAACAATGCTTGAATGTATCAAGGCACACGCCAAGGATATTCGTGTAGCATTTACATTGTTTCAAAATCATTTTGATGATAAAAAATTCGTTTGCGAGCAATTTGCTGCATTACAATCTCGTCCGATTGATACTGTCGTTTTGGAAAAACTTTCATCGCAGGAATGTTTTGTAGTTCCAGCTTCGCTCAGATTTTGGAGTGATGTGGGCAACTGGAAATCGTTGCATGACCATCATTGCAATGGTGGATCACTTCGTAATATTACGCGTGGACAGGTTGTCGCTGTCAAAACAGAGGAATGTCTTTTATATGGAGATGAAGATCGTGTGATTGTTACGCTTGGGTTAAAGGGCGTAATCGTCGTACAGACAAAAGATGTCACATTGATATCGAATCGTGATCATGTTGAAGACATAAAGAAGGCTGTTGCACTTTTGCAACAATTGGGATATGGTAATCTGATCTGAATCATATGTGCCGGTTGTAGAAACTACAATCGGCATTTTTATATGAAAAATGACATAATCGTGCGATAATAGAAATATCAATAAAAATAATAAGTAGTGTGAATCATATGGAAAAAACAGTGATCATTTATTCCCATCCAAACAAAAGTGGTTTTTGTGGGGAATTTCTTGCCCAATGTATCACGCAATTGAAAGAGTTGCAGTGTGATCATGTAATCATTGATTTATATGCTATCGGATATGATCCTGCGTTAAAAAATGAGGAGCACTATACGTCTGGTGGGTACGTAGTTTCTGAAGAAAATAAACATTTTCAAAAGGTAATCACGGATGCAAAAAATCTTATTTTTATATATCCAACATGGTGGCAAAACATGCCTGCAATTTTAAAGGGTTTTATTGATCGCGTCTTTACATCGAGATTTGCTTTTAAATATGTGCATAATCTTCCGATAGGACTCCTTAAGGGGCGCAGGGCTATTATATTTACATCGGCGGGTGGTCCACGGATATATACGAGGTTTTTTACCAGTGATCGTGCAGTAAAAGTTTTAAAAAAAGATGTCCTCACTTTTTGTGGCATAAAAACGAGAAGTTTCCCACTTGGGGGAGCAAGAGGATCTGCAGAACTAAAGAAAAAAAAGATTACGCGGCTTGTACAAAAAGGATTGCAATTTCTTACATAAAAATGAAAACGATAAAATTTCGACGTGAACTTGCAGATATGATTATTTCGGGCAGAAAAACAAAAACCTGGCGACTTTTTGATGATAAAGATCTTTGTGCTGGTGAAGAAGTTTCTTTTGTCGTGTGGGAAGATAAAATAGTTTTTGCACACGCACAGTTGGTAGAAATACATCATAAAACTCTCGACACTCTTATAGAAGCAGATTGGGAAGGTCATGAAAAATTTTTATCAGATGCAGAAATGTATAAAAAATTTGGAGGATATTATAATCGGGTAGTTGATGGATCTAGTCCCATAAAAATAATTACATTTGAAATAATTACATTTTTGTAGTAGGCTTAATTATAGGGGTAATTGACATAATGAAATGGTATAATGAAAAATTTTCTTAAGGAATTTAAGGAATTTGCAGTAAAAGGTAATGTGGTAGATCTCGCTGTAGCTGTTGTCGTAGGAGGTGCATTCAGCAAGATCGTTACGTCTCTCGTTAATGACGTGATCATGCCGACAATTGGGATGATATCAGGTGGCATTGATCTGACAAAATTAAGCATAAAAGTGGGTGAAGTTACACTTACGTATGGAAATTTTGTTCAATCAATTATCGACTTCATCATCATTGCATTCTGTATATTCTTAGTAGTCAAAGCAATGAGTATTGTTGTGAAAAAAAAGAAGAAAGAAACAAAACCAAATAAAGAAGTCCAGCTTCTCGAGGAGATTCGTGATTTACTCAAAAAATAAGTGAAACGAAGCAAAAGACATTTTTTTCATGAATTGCACGTAGAATCAATTGAGGGTTCTATTATTGTTTTAGATATTGATGGAACAATCATGTGTAGTTCCAGCAAAATTGTGGATCAATCAGTGAAGGATGTCATCAAACTTTTGCAACAAAAAAATACAGTATATGTATTTTCAAATAATTTTAATGGACAACGTAGTCGTATGATTGCAAAGCAGTTGCAATTACCATATATTGAATCGCCATACAAAAAACCGCATAAAAAAATCCTTAACTATATAGAACATGCCATGACTCCAATCGTGACAATTGGTGATAAATATCTCACTGATGGCCTGTTCGCTCAGTTTATACATGCAAAACATATCCGTGTGTCACGATATCGATGTGCAAAGGATTCATTCGCTGATAGGTCTGCATGTGCTTTTGATGATTGTGTATATTTCGGTGCGCGAATATGTGGCTTTGTAAAAAAAGATGATTTTTATTGAAAGAAATTACAGTGTATGTGCGTAAGTGATAAGTAGCATATCCAAAAGATAGTTATGATGCAAGAGCATAATGAAAAAAGATCTGATCAAGAACTTGTGGCGTTAACTATGGATAACCCGTCTTTTTATGGTGTTTTGATGGATCGCTATGAACAGAGGATGTTGCTGTATATTAAGCGGATCAGCGCTGTAGCAATGGAAGAAGCAGAGGATATTTTACAGGAAAGTTTTTTGAAAGCGTATCAAAATCTACAAAGTTTTGATGATGATCTGTCTTTCTCGTCATGGCTATATCGCATTGTGCATAATGAAACGATTAGTTATTGGCGAAAAAAGAAGATTCGTCCACATGGGAACTCTATATATGTTGATGAAGATTTCTTGGAGAGAATTGCTGGTACGGAAAATATAATCACTGATATCGATCACGATCATCTCAAGGATATTGTACAAAAAGTTTTAGAAAAAATGGATGATCGATATCGTGAGATTCTCGTTCTCAAGTTTATTGAAGATAAGAGTTATCAAGAGATATCAGATATTTTGAAAAAACCAGCAGGTACTGTAGCAACACATATTAATCGAGCAAAAAAACAATTTCGTGATTTGACCAAAGAACTTAACGTTAATTTTAATTCGTAACGTATGACGGAAAGTAAGCCATCGCAAAAAGCATTGGAAAGAATTCTGAAAGGGGAAGTTAAGCAAAAACCTCGTTGGTTTTTTGTGGTGAAAAATATTTTAATGTGGATCTTTGGTGGTGCAAGCATCTTGGTGGGCGCGCTTTTTGTGAGTGTGATTATATATACGGTTGTAAATAGTGACATGGATCTTCATCGAGAGATTTATGGGTATTTCATATCATATATTACTTTGTGTATGATATTTTTATGGATATTTCTTACGGGAGTTTTTGTCATTTTATGCGATGTCAGCGTGCGACATACTGATCGAGGCTATATTTACCCTCTGTATATTATTATCAGTATTCATATTGGGCTGAGTATTATCGTTGGTGTGTTTTTATATGCAAAAGGTATCAGTTGTTATGTTGATGATATGCTCGGTTCGCATATGCGCTATTATTACAATGTAAATAAAAGACGTGCAGTGAGTTTTGATTTGCCAGAAAGAGGTATTTTAATGGGTCAAATTGTACGACGGAACGATAATATTGTTGAGCTCATGTCGACAGATGGCACATTATGGGTGATTGCAGTTGATAATATTCCAACGCAAAAATATGCAGATTTACAAGGGAGTGATCATGCGATATTTTTAGGAAACACGAACGAAAAAGGTGTTTTTATTGCATGTGACGTGAAGATGCGTAGTATAAATGGTATGCAAGTAGTATCATTTGATTTTGATGATGATAATGATGAGCGATTGCTTTTGAGAGAAAAGCATTATGAGATGATCAGACAGCAATTGAATCAGATGCGTGCAGCTCTTATAAATCCATGTAATGATATACGGTGGCGATTAGAGAGATAATGCTAGTTTTTTCATACTGTTCGATAAACATGATTAATTGAGACAACTGTGATTTTGTGTTATAGTAGAAGAATTAGAAGAATAAAAATATGTGGCTTAGAATACCAAATAATAGAAAACGTACACAATTTATAATCTTTATTATTTTGATTTTTGTATTGGCGGGAGGATCTTTTCAGAATGTTTATGCAGTTCACATCAATACAGACATCGATTTCAAAGGTAAACAAAAAGGCTTTGAATTTATTACAGGGAAGAAACTATATGTAAATGATAAAAAAATCTCTTTCGAAGGGAAAATTCCAGAACTCGCTGGTGGACGGATTATTATTTCAGTAAAAAATGGTGAGGATCGTAAAATAGTCATTGCAAAAGATGGCACATGGTTCCAAAAAATTGATTTTGATGATAATAAAACGTGGACAGTGACTATCGATTATTATGATAAAAATGGTAATAAAGCCGACTCAGATAAGTATAAGATCAAAGTTGATACTGAGGATCCTGAATTTACTGATCTTCCGTCGCGATTGAGTAAATATCCCGGTGAAAAGGTCTGGTGGAAAGCAAAAGATAATAGTGAAATAAAAAATTACAAGTACTATTTTCGAGGCATAAAGGAAAAAACATCAAATAGCCATTTCAATATCCCAAAAAATACACCGCGGGGCACATACACATTAGAAGTGCGTGCATATGATAAAGCAGGCAACAGTGGTATTAAAAAAGTACAGATCGTAGTGCGATAGATCATATCGCAAGAAAGACACTCTTTTCTTTTCAATGAAGAGTGTTTTTGTTATGAAAGAATTTACAATTGATATGCGTAAAGGAATGTGCAAGGGTAATAATCATTTAGCACATGCATGCATTATGAAGAATAATAAGAGAATATTTATAAGTTCTTTGGTGACAGTTGTTGCTGCCGGATCGATTGGTGTGGGTGTTGCACAAGCATCATTCCATAATAATAAAAATTTACGACGTGATGCAGTTCACCGTGTCGTAGAAAAAGAAAAATTACACGAAAACCAACATCGATTAATAGATTTTTCCACATCTAAAACGTTTGATGCGATTCACGTGGCTCATAATTTCCGCAAAATGGGTGATTTTGAGAAGGCACGAGAGGTTTTGGAAAATGCTGGTATAGAACGTTCTGAAAATATGCCACATAAAATAAGAAATCAATCAGAGATTAAAGATATAGTGGCTGCGGGGGATTGGGATGCGTATCAAACGGCCATAGTAGGCACGAGAATGGCTGATGTCATAAATACAAGAGAAAAGTTTGACCTCATGCGAGAAATGCAAGATTTACGAAAAGATGGGCGATGGGAAGAGGCTCAAGAAATTGCACGTCAACTTCACATCATATAATATATAATTGTAAAATCGGCTTTTTCGAAAGCCGATTTTTTATAGGAAAAATGTACCATTATTGTAGTAAACTGATTTTTCGTGTTAGAATAAAATATGATGATTATGAATAAAAAAACTGGAATTTATGTCTGCAAAAAAAAATAAGAAAGAAGAAGATGCTGCTGAGGGTGATGGTCAAGATTTTGTCGCACTTCATTTAAGTGGTCATGCAAAACGTTCGATTGCTGCGATATTTTTGTTTGTGATTGCTGCGATATTTGTATTAGGTTTTTTTAATGCTGCAGGTCCTGCTGGGATCAAGATGAATACGGGAGTTGGCATGATATTTGGATGGGGTAAATATATTGCGCCATTTGTTTTTGCTTTTGCAGGATATATTTTATTGCGGAAAAAAGTTGATGCACATTTTTATATAAGTAAAATTGTTGGGATTGCTATTGCTTTTTGGGGTTTTTTGGCATTATTACATTTATTACCATTTTCTGCGGATCAATATGCGCTTATGGCGAAAGAAGGCGTGGGCGGTGGATATTTAGGATATTCTCTTGCAGGCGTTTTAGTGACATTTACCGGAAAAATTGCGGGGACAATTATTTTGAGTGCAGTTATTTTGACGGGACTTATTGTTGCATTTAATATGTCACTGGTTGGTATGAGTGACCGTTTTGCATGGTTTGATGCACCATTGTCATTTTTTGTACGAAGGAAAAAAGATCTATCTGATGCAGACGTTAGTGATGATGAAGATGGTGAACAAGAGACAGTGAATCAACAAGTGAAAATTTCTGATGCACATGAGGATTACGATGATTATGATGATGAACAAGAATTGGAGATTGAAGTGCCACAGGACAATGTGCTTGAGCAATATCAAAAAAATGAACAAAGAGTGGAAGAAATTGTAGAACGTAGCGTATTGCATCATAAAAAGAATCAACAGCGTGCTGATGTTGAGTGGGAATTACCACCATTAAAATTATTAAAAAGTGGATCTGGTAAAGCTAAGGGTGGTGATGTAAAGCGTGATGCGTTGCGGATCCAAGAAACATTTGCAAATTTTGGTATCATGATGGAACTAGAGGCTGTGGTCACTGGACCGACAGTGACGCAATACAGTTTTCGTCCACAAAGTGGTGTGAAATTGTCTCGTATCACGACACTAAACGCAGATTTGGCGCTTGCATTAGCTGCACATCCGATCCGTATCGAAGCTCCAATCCCTGGAAAATCTTTGGTGGGTATTGAAGTCCCTAATAAAACACCAGCAACTGTGCGAATGCGAGATCTTGTGATGACAGATGCATTTAGTAAATCAGAAAAGAAATTATTATTGGCTCTTGGTGAAGATGTAAATGGTGATTATGTTTTCGAGAATTTAGCAAAAATGCCACATTTGCTTGTGGCAGGGACAACGGGATCAGGAAAATCTGTTACGATCAACTGTATTCTGCTTTCTCTTTTATATAAAAATTCTCCTGAAGATCTGAAGTTGATTTTAGTGGATCCAAAGCGTGTGGAACTGACATTATATAGTGGTATACCACATTTGCTTTCTGACGTGATCGTAGATAATGGTAAAGTGATCAATGCGCTCAAATGGTCTGTGTCAGAAATGGAACGGCGATATAAATTGCTTCAAGAAACAGGATCACGTGATATTGAGTCATATAATAAAAAACGTGATGCAGGTGAACAACATATATTTATCGATCCAGATACTGGAAAGAAGTGCCATGAGCCAATAGAAAATCTCCCAGCAATTGTAATCGTCATTGATGAATTATCAGATTTGATGTCATCACACGGCAAAGAAGTTGAAGGTGTGATTGTACGTATCGCGCAAATGTCTCGTGCAATTGGTATTCATCTCATTATTTCTACACAACGTCCAAGCGTAGAGGTGATCACAGGATTGATCAAGGCAAACCTCCCAACGCGCATCGCACTTCGCGTTGCTACAAATATTGACTCTCGTACGATCCTTGATGTCCCAGGTGCGGAGAAGCTAGTGGGTAATGGTGATATGTTGTTTCTCGGGCCACAAAGTTCCAATCCCCATCGATTGCAGAGTGCATATGTTGAAGAAGAAGAAGTAAAGCAGGTTGTTGAATTTATCAAACGACAAGCAGAGATCATAGGTGCGTACGATATCAGTGAGGATTTCAGCGGCAATGATGTAACACATCCCAGTTCTCATGCAGGGACAATGGTGGATTTTGATAGTGTGGCAAAAAGTGTTGGTGGTGAAGATCCTGTGTATGAGGAAGCCAAGGCTCTTGTGATCGAAGCTGGAAAGGCTTCCACATCGTATATTCAAAGACGACTGCGTGTAGGATATTCTCGTGCTGCGCGACTTATGGATGAATTGGAGGAAAGAGGTGTAATTGGCGCTCCAGATGGACAAAAGCCACGGCGTGTATTGATTTCGCAAGAAACAGCAGATGAAAGCTTTGAAGAATAAATGGATTGATCGGATATTGTAGTAGATGTAAAATAGTGGAAAAGTGATATTTATGTGTTATGAATGATCGAAGTTTTGTACGTAAAAAGGTAGGTTCTTTGACACTTGGAGAAAAGTTACGACAACTTCGTGAAGATCGTCGCATGCGAATACATGATCTTTCACGAAAAATCAATGTCAAAGAGCAATATCTGGATGCGTTGGAAAAAGGACAATATAATATTTTGCCAACGAAAGTGTATGTGAAGGGCTTTGTGCAATCTCAGGCACGTTTTTTTGGTGTTCCTGAGAAGGTTTTATTGAATCTATTTGAGAGAGAATATAGTGTGTATCATAACATCAATAATACAGATGAGGAGGAAACATTTAGTAAGTTGCCAAAAGTACCACGATTTGTGTTCACACCACGCATTTTGGTAGTTGGGTTTGGTCTTTTGATTTTGAGCGCTGTGGGAATGTATTTGTATTTTAGTGTGGATAATTTCATATCATCCCCATGGTTAATCGTGGATAGTCCAGCCCATGATAGTGTTGTGATGAGTGATTCTGTCCGTGTCCAAGGGAAGACGCGTAATAATTCACGCGTTTTTATCAATGGACAGCAAGTATTTGTTGATATAGATGGATTATTTGTGGATGATGTTGGTTTGGCACAAGGTATTAATACTGTGCAAGTTAAAAGTGTGAATAAATTTGACAAAGAAACTGTTGAGAATCTTATTATTGATGCACAATATGTCGTAGAACAAGAACAAAAGGAAGAGCTAATGTTGGAGCCAATTCATTTATTTATCAAAACGGAAAAAAATCCCATATGGCTCAGTGTTACAGCAGATGATGTGGATGTATTCAATGATACTATTCGCGTAGGCGATGTTAAAGAATTCAATGCGCTACGTGAATTTAAAATCACATCAAGTAGCGGAAGTGATACTCTGGTAAGTTTGGATGGTGAGACATATGATCAGATAAGCAAGAAAGATGAAATAGTAAAAGATAAGGTTTACGCACAGGAAGTAAAAAACGATGATTTGGATAAGGGTGATGATAAAAACGTTACCCCGTGACATTTTCAGGAGTTTTGATATAATATCTATGCTTATAGTTTTAGATAAAATGATGTTTTAGTGGAGGAGGCAATGGGGGAAAATGATGTAATTCGTTTATTCAAAAAAATGGCTAAAAAGAAAGGTGATAAGAGTGAAGGGAGTAAAAGCATAGATGCTGTCGTGAAAGAAATTCGGACAAAATTTGGTGATGGAATGTTGATGAAATTGGGAGATGTCCCCAGAGTTGATGTGGCAGTAATTTCGACAGGTTCGTTATCTCTTGATATTGCAACAGGTATTGGTGGTGTGCCACGCGGTCGCATCATCGAGATCTACGGACCAGAGTCATCGGGTAAGACGACTTTGGCATTACATATTGTGGCAAATGCACAGCGAGATGGTGGTGTAGCGGCTTTTGTGGATGCTGAACATGCACTCGATCCTGAATATGCGAGAAATATCGGTGTGAATATTGATGAATTACTAGTATCACAACCAGACGCAGGTGAACAGGCGTTGGATATTGTAGAGACATTGGTGCGATCTGATGCTGTGGATGTTATCGTGATTGACTCAGTTGCTGCATTGACACCTCAAGCAGAGATCGACGGTGAAATGGGGGATCAACACATGGGTCGTCAAGCACGTCTCATGAGCCAAGCACTTCGTAAATTGACATCGATCATCGCAAAATCCAACTGTGTCGTGATATTTATCAATCAGATTCGTATGAAGATCGGCATAGTATTTGGTAATCCTGAGACAACTACTGGCGGAAATGCTCTGAAATTTTATTCATCAATGCGTATGGATGTGCGTCGCGCTGCTCAGATCAAAAAGGGCGATGACGTCGTGGGTAATCGTGTAAAAGTGAAAGTTGTAAAAAATAAGGTAGCAGCTCCCTTCAAGATTGCAGAATTTGATATTATGTATAATGAAGGCATCTCGCTTGCGGGTGATGTGCTAGATGTGGGTTCACTGCATGAGATCATTACAAAAAAGGGTAATTCATACAGCTATAAAGATGTAAAGCTCGGCGTGGGTCGGGAAAGTGCAAAAGCGATGTTGCGATTGGATAAAAAATTGCGTGAGCAGATCGTCAAAGAAGTCCATGCATTTGTAAAAGACATATTGAAAAAAGACCATGCAGATATGGATGCAGGGAGAGATGTGTCAGATGAACCGGTGGATGCAAAGGAAATAGTATAGACAAGATCTTGTTGTGATAATTTACTTATGTATGGTATACTGTAAAAAGCAAATATAAAATTCAAAAATATTTATGTCATTGTTTTCATCACATTCCGAATATTATCTTGGCGTTGATTTTGGGACGCAATCGATCAAAGCTGTTGAATTAAAGTTGTCCAAGGGAAAACCATATCTCACGAATTATGGATGGGTTAATGTCACCAATATCAAAGAAGTACCTGATGCATATGATAACGATTATGCAAAACGTTTAAGCGATGCTTTAAAGGAACTTTTCGTACAAATGAAACCAACGGCACGTAAGGCGATTGTGGCAATCCCGAGTTTTAATGGTCTCGTGTTGATCGTTGATTTTCCTCGCATGAGCGAAAAAGACGTCGCTGCTGCGATCAAATTTGAATCTCGGCGATACATACCAGCCTCTCTTGATGAAGTGAATGTCAGCTGGGAGATCTTGAGTGAAGATGAAAAAGATAAAGAAAAACCAACAATGAAAGTTCTGTTAGTCGCTGCACCAAAAAGTGAAGTGCAATATTACGACGGACTTTTCAAGGATGTGAATATTGCGATCGATTCTTTGGAATTAGAATCATTTTCTCTGGCACGATCGGTTATCGGTAGTACAAAGGGACGGTTTATTTTAGTTGATATTGGCGCCAAGACCACAAATATTGTGCTTATTGAAAATGGCATTGTACATGTCAGTCGTAGTGTTGACATCGGAGGTGCAGACATGACAAATGCGATTATGCAAGGATTAAATATTTCACGAGAAAGAGCTGTAGCACTCAAAGAGGGTGGTGAAGATTTTTTTACTGGTCCGACCAAGGTGGGTTTTCCTTCATTGAATTTTGTGGCAAATGAGGTGAAGCGTGTTTTGGATACTCAAAAAAGCGATGTCGTAGAGTCTTTGGTGTTGTGTGGGGGGAGCGCACGTCTTGTCGGTTTACCAGAATACCTGACGCAGTTAACGGGATTGAAAGTGACGATCGGTAATCCGCTCAGTCATATTGTGTATGATGAAAAAGCATCTGGTGATATCAAGAATTTGGGATTATCATTTTCTGTTGCGATTGGGTTAGCACTTCGTGAGATCGAAGATCAAAAAGATAAATAAATATATATAAATTAAATCATTAAAATAAAAGATTATGGTTTCAGGTACAGGCTTTAAAAGCACATCTGATGACAATTTCGATGGTGCTCCACGGAAAAAAATGGTTTCACGTGGTTTATTAGTCGCTTTTGGCACTCTCGTTGTAGTGCTTATTGTATGGGGTGCACTTAAAATGTGGGATAGCTCTCTCAAGGCTCATTCTGCAGATTTGGAACAAGAAACACTTGATGTAAATGATCAAATACAGAACGCAATGTCAGATGATGTGTCTGATTTTGCTGTGCGTGCGGATGCGATGGAAAAAGAGATATATCGTGGCTATGATACAAATGATATATTGCAAGAGATTGAAAAAATTATGATATTGAAAGAATCTGATAATTCTGGAAATCGTGTCGTATTGAAATCATTTCAACATAATTCCGGTGCTAAGGAAAAAAAGACAGTAGGGACAGCGAGTGCTGTCATTACAGGAAGAGGCAATATCACGATTTCTGCAGATGCAGATTCATTTGATGTAATGGCACAGCAAATTGCAATGTTCAAGAAGAGTACTTTTTTTGACAATGTCGAAGTAGGGACTACAGATCGCGACGAGTCTGGTCGGATCATATTTACATTGACGATGGATGTAAATGGTTATAAAAAGATGCCATTTGAAAAAAATGGAGATGCAGGTATGAATCAGACGCAAAGTGATACATCAGGCTCAAATGGGGTCGATGTGCAATCGGATGGATCCCGTGTGCAAGTCGATGCACAATCTGACGGTTCGAGTGTGCAAGTTGATACGACGCAGTCCGAAAATACTTCAGTAAAAGTGAATCAGTAATTATATTAATAAGTGGTTTTTATAAAATAAAATAAAAATATGATCATAAGAATACTCATGTTTCCTGTAATACTGCTACTTGTCATGTATTTTGTTATTGGACAAGTTGTGCCAATTTGGAAATCAGTATCAGCAGAAAAACAACTAATAATACAAAAAGAAGAATCTCTTGCTGCTGCAAATAGCAAATTGAACAGTGTTAAGTCGTTCGTGCAAAGTGTCAAAAGTCATTCAACAGAAGTGGACTTTGTGAATGACTTTGTACCTAATGATCAGCGTGAGGAAATATTGCTCAGTGATGTATCACAGCTTGCAGAAAAAACAGGTGTTAGTCTTTTTTCTATGGGATTTGCTGAGGGTCGTCAGGATGTGAAATCAAGTGCAGCAACTGATCAAGCGTCATATTTGATCGAGGGAAAGATGCTTGTCAGTGGAACCTATGAGAGTGTGAAGAAATTTTCGAATGAATTGTTTCATTTGAAGAGACTGTATGCATTTAAGACATTTGAGCTTACAAAAGTTGAAAAGAAAGATGCAAAAGAAGGAGAGGAAGATGCTGTTCCTCAAGAACAATTATTGAGTGGTGTGATCACGTTTGCGTATGGATATATTCCTGGAGAAGAAAAAATTGATCCCACGTATTTTAATCAGGTTGTAGATTATGATCTAATCGATACGGTGATGAATTCAAGCGCGGAGACGGATAAATTGGTCACAGAGCCAAAACAGCGTGTAAATCCATTTTTACCATAAAACAAAATGATGCAAGAAGATAATAATAACACAATAGAAGAAAAAATTGTGATAGAAGAAGATGGTGATAATGACGTGCAGATTACACAATCTGACGTGACTGAAAATGCACCGCAAGATCTACCGCAAGATACACCGCAGGCAAAGACAGACGAAAATGATTCCGATGATGCAATCGTCGCTCGCGCAAAAGAGCTGGGTGTGGAGGCTTTGTTAAGTGTTCCCTCACGATCTAGTCGAGAGTCGATTCAATCACTTGCAGAAGACATTGCGCGTAAAAATCACATGGTGATATTTGATAAGGATGTTGCATCAAATACACTACACGTTGCGATGGTGGATGTGCAAAGTGTTGATGCACTCAACGTTTTACGGTTTATTGCGCAAAAGGATCGTATGAATATCGCTGTGTATCTCATTTCAGATATTCTTTTAGAAAAATTCTTTGCCTTGTATGGTAGCGCAGAAAAAGCTGTTGAGGATGTCGTGCAATCATTTGAAATTGAAGGTGAAGTAAAATCTGATCAATCAAATGCGGGCGATCGAGATAGTATTCAAGATGCGCCTGTCGCAAAATTGGTACACGTGATTATCAAACATGCATTGGATGGCAAAGCGTCAGATATTCATATCGAGCCAATCGATAAAACATATCGTGTACGCTTTCGTCAGGATGGTGTTTTGCATGCATCTCTCACATTTCCAGAGGAAGTGGGTAAGGCTGTGATATCTCGTATCAAAATTCTTTCAAATTTGAAGATCGATGAAAAGCGCAAGCCACAGGATGGGCGTTTCCGGATCAATGATAAGGGAGATGATGTTGATTTTCGTGTATCGAGCTTACCTGTAGTGGAAGGAGAAAAGATCGTAATGCGTGTTTTGGAAAAAGATCGTCAGACATTTGATCTGACGGAACTGGGTATGATGGGGACGCAACACGAGATGTTTCTCAAAAGAATCAGAGATCCGTTTGGGATGATCCTCATGACTGGTCCGACAGGATCTGGAAAATCGACCACGCTGTATGCTTTTTTAAAAATATTGAATGGTGAGGAGCGCAATATCATCACACTTGAAGATCCAGTAGAATATTTTGTGCCAGGGATCAACCAATCACAAGTAAAACCAGAAATCGGATATTCATTTGCGAGTGGACTTCGTAGTATCTTGCGTCAAGATCCAAATGTGATCATGGTTGGGGAGATCCGCGATGGTGAGACAGCAGAACTCGCTGTGCATGCTGCGCTTACTGGACATCTCGTTTTTTCTACAGTACATACAAATAATGCGATCGGTGCGCTACCTCGACTTATTGATCTCGGCGTGGAGCCATTTCTTATTGCATCTTCCGTGCGCGTGATTGCTGCACAGAGGCTCGTGCGTAGCATTTGTGAAAACTGCAAAGAGGAAATGCAGGTGCCAGAAAATATCATTAAACGGATAGAAAATGAAATTGCAAGTGTCCCAGAAGAAGAGATCAAAAAATATGGAGTGGATCTCTCAGATGGTATCAAATTACATCATGGGAAAGGTTGCGAAAAATGTGGTCAGTTGGGATTGAAGGGTCGATTAGCATTGTATGAGGCAATTGAGCTTGATAATGAGATGCAAAATATGATTGTCGAAGAAGATGGAAATATCGTCAAAATCGAAAAGCTCGCGCGGACAAAAGGATTCATCACTCTTAAGCAGGATGGTATGTTGAAAATGTTGTTAGGACTGACAACCCTATCAGAATTGGAACGTGTGACAGAAGGTGATATGAGCATCGGAGGGAAGCTGGATGAGATCACAGATGAAGAACAAATGCTGGAGGATATCAAAAAGCAAAAAAAGATTCATAAGGAAGAAGAATAATAATTATAGAATACGCATATGACACAAGAAGAATTACAGCAAGAAAAAAAGACGATCATGATCGCTGAAGATGATGCATTTATCGGGGATATTTATGAAGTGAAATTGAAAGATGCTGGATACAATGTCGTTTTGGCAAATAATGGTAGAGATGCGATCGAAAAATTGGAAGCAGGTGTGCGACCACACATTATGCTCTTGGATATTGTGATGCCATACATGGATGGATTCGATGTTTTGGAAGCCATCAGTCATCGTGAAGAGTGGAAAGGAATTCCAGTTGTGCTTTTGACGAATTTATCACAAAAGGAAGATGTGGATCGTGGCATGGCACTGGGTGCAAAGGATTTTTTGATCAAATCACATTTTACACCATCAGAAGTTTTGGCAAAAGTGCAAAAATACATGCTATAGAAAAATTGATAAATACAAAAAATTATGAGCTCATTACATGTAGAACAGCGGTTGAAAAATTTATTGCGACTCGGTGCACAACAAAATGCATCAGATTTGCATTTTGCCGTCGGTCGACATCCGACCTTGCGTATTGACGGGAAATTGATCCCATTGGAACAGGAGGCAGCTTTGCTTCCAGAGGACACAAAGGCATTTGCAGATTATTTCATGAATGCACATCATAAAGAAAAATTTCTACAGAACGGAGAGATCGATTTTTCATATAGCCTAGAAGATAAAGTCCGTTTTCGTACAAATGTCTTTTATCAAAGAGGGTATGTGGGAATCGTTATGCGTGTGATCAACAGCAAAATCCGACAACTCGATGAATTGGGTGTGCCACAACTCGTATATGAGTTTGCAAATTTCTCTCAGGGACTCTTCCTCGTCACAGGACCAGTCGGTCATGGAAAGTCGACGACGCTCGCTGCGTTGGTGGATTATATCAATCATAATAAGAAAAACCATATTATCACGATTGAGGATCCGATCGAATATATGTATGAGCAAGATCTCTGTATTATCAATCAGCGTGAAATCGGACAGGATTCACAGACATTTTCAGGCGCTTTGCGTGCGGCACTTCGTGAAGATACGAATGTGATTCTCATCGGTGAGATGCGCGATCTCGAGACAATCGGTACGGCGATCACTGCAGCTGAGACGGGCCATCTGATTTTTGCAACATTGCATACAAATGATTCAGCACAAACGATCGATCGTATCGTCGATACATTTCCATCACATCAGCAAAATCAGATCCGTTCACAGTTATCAAATGTACTTTTAGGTGTCATGTCACAACGTTTGATCCCGCATACAAATGGCGGTCGTATTCCGGCGGTGGAGATCATGATCAAAAATCACGCAATCGAAAACTTGATACGTGAAGATAAAACATATCAGATTGACACAGTCATTGAAACCAGTTCAAAAGACGGTATGATTTCACTGGACAAATCTCTCGCGGAATTATTGCAGGCGGGTCATATCACATTGGAGCAAGCTATGACATATGCAAAAAATCGTGATTATGTCCGTATGTTAGTCGGTCGTGGTGAACAAATCCATATTGATGAATAGAGAGGAAAGCAGTTCATAATGTTAAAGGTGCACATTTCATAGATCATTACAAAAAATTATAATACTTATAATACGAAAAAATATGAATTTTACACATTTCAAACTTTATAAACTTTTAACTTTATAAACTATTTTTTATGCAATTTAAATTTAAGGCGCAGACACAAACTGGCGAAGTGAAGCGCGGAAAGATCGAGGCAATTGACAAAGAAACAGCGACCAAGCTGTTGCAAAAAAATGATCTCATCCCAATTGAATTAAAAGAATTCAAGCAGGGCACATCGATAGTGTCTGCAATCGAAAGATTGACAGCATCAGTGACGCAAAAAGATCTCTTGCTTTTTTATCGACAGTTATCGACACTTGTGGGTGCAAAGATTCCGATCGCACCATCATTACGTACGATCCATGCACAGACAGAAAATGCACAGTTGCGGATCGTGGTTACTGAGGTAGCTGCAGATGTGGAGGATGGTATGTCGATCTCGGAGAGCTTTGCAAAACATGAAAATATATTTACGACACTTGCCGTGAGCATGATCAGAGCTGGAGAAGTTTCTGGTAATTTGCAAGGAGCAATCGATTTTGTCGCGGAAAGCGCAGAACAAAATTATCAATTGAAAAGTAAAGTGCGTGGAGCACTGATGTATCCGATTTTTGTGATCAGTGTAGCATCTGTGATCGGATTTTTGACGATGACATGGATATTACCGAAATTGACACAAGTGATCAAAGATCTCAATGTGGAGATCCCATGGTATACAAATTTGATGATCAAAATAGGGGATTTCATGCAGGTGTATTGGTGGGCTGTGTTGGTCGTTATCGTTGGTGTGATTGCATCGATGATCTACTATGCGCGATCTGAAGAAGGGAGTAGAGAATGGGATCGTATCAAGTTGCGTATTCCCGTTGTCGGACAATTATTTCGCTATGTCTACATTACGCGTTTTGCAGAAAACCTCTCTGTACTTCTCAAGGGTGGTATCCCGATTGTGCGTGCGCTCATCGTCGTAGCTGATGTCGTGGATAATATCGTCTATAAAAATATTATTTTGAAATCTGCGCAAGATGTAAAAGTGGGTGGTGAGATCAATAAAGAATTTTTCAAACATGAAGAAATACCTCCGATGGTATCCAGCATGATTAAGATCGGAGAAGAAACAGGGCGTATGAGTGATATCCTGGAAGACATCGCACGATTTTATACGTCAGAAGTGGATCAAATCACACGAAACTTGTCATCAATCATTGAGCCAATCTTGATCGTAATTCTCGGTCTGGGTGTCGGTGTGTTGGTGTTTTCCGTTTTGCTACCGATTTATAATATCGCAGGACAATTATAAAAAGTGAAAGTTGAAAGTGAAAAGTTAAAAATTGGAGAATGAAGAATTCAGGTGAGACGATTTCAGTTTTGGCAAGAGTGGATAAACTGTGGACAATAATATTACATTTTTTGTAGTTATGATATATACTGTATGAGTAAAGATAAAAACAAAAATGGAATGGAGGTGAAATGTAAATGAAAAAAGGTTTTACATTAATTGAACTTTTGATCGTGATCGCGATCATCGGTATCTTAGCATCTATTGTTTTGGTATCGTTGAACAGTGCACGACAAAAAGCTAAGGATGCATCTGTGAAGTCATCAATTTCATCAACAGTTCCAGGAGCAATTCTGTGTATGGATGATAATCTGAACCTTGTGACCCCTTCATCAGCAACGGTGAGAAGCTCAATGTGTGCAGGTAGTGAGGCACAATGGCCACTTTTGGATCCATCTGGAAACTGGACAGGAGCAACTGACGTGACTTTAGCTGATGGAAGTGGTGACTTTAAGTATACAGCAAGTTTCGGTGCAGCTGAATGCGCTAGAGCAATATGCACGCAAGTAGGATGTACTTTTAACGACACAGGTTGTTAGTAGAAAATTCTTATACTTGCTGTTTAATGATAAACGGCAAGTATAGAGAGTTTTTTGAGAAAGATAATGCTGATTTGATCGATGGATATGGAAAAAAACACAATAATACGAAATTTTCACACATACTGGGGTCGTCCGCTTATTGCGTCAACGATTTTTTTTGTAGTGATATTTTCTTTTTTTGTCACGATTTTTGGGATTTCTGATGGTGATCCTGTGCCTGATGATGAATATTTCCACTTCAGATATGCAGAGCTATTGCGTACACAGGGGTGGAATGTCGTACAAAAATTTGATTGGATTTATCTCACGTCTAGTGGAGAAGATGGCATTCGCTATGCTGTCAATCTTTATCATGTATCACTGATCCCATTTACGTATTTTGATGATCAACTTTTTGGCATGCATGTGGCAATTGCTTTTTATATGAGTCTGGTGATCGCCATCGTGTATTATATTTTGCGCAAAGAGCGTGTACAAAATCCGTTATTTTTTACGTTACTCCTCCTCACATCATCGTATTTTATTGCACGATTTCTCCTCGGACGATCTTTTGTATTGATGACCGGGTTGATATTTCTCGAGATGTATTGTGCAATCCATCGGAAGTATGTTCCATTGTTTTTTGTCGCATTATTACATGTCTTGTGGCATCAAACCACGTTTTTTTTACCACTGATTATCGTCGGAATCGCAGAGATCGCACGATATGTGGCACATGAGAAATGTGATGGTAAAACGATCATGACAACTGCTGGTGCAACGGTCGTCGGTATGATGTTTTTCCCCGGTTTTCCTGGGTCACTTTTTAGTTGGCTGCAGTGGATCTTCGTCATCCAAGGTGGCGACGCAAGTGCAACAAGTGGCTCACTGAGTGGTGCGGAGTTAGCCACAAAGGATTTTATGACGTATTTTGTCGGTCAGGAATTTGTTTTCTTTGTTTTTGTTGTGTGTGTGACTTCTGTAATATTTATTTATATCGCACGAAAAAAAGATGGTGTCCTTGTGCACGTAAAAGATGCACATCGATTTCAATGGCTGTATACGTTGTTCATCTTTTTATTAGTTGTTACATATGGCGCAACTGCTGTGAGTGGACGATTTTTTGACTTTGTTTTACTGACACTTGTATTACTTTTTGCTTTTGTCGTGACGATATTGCGTGAGTCTGGCATGTTTACGATCAATGTGCAATTTCATAAATGGATTGTTGCAATCTGTTGGATGTGGTTACTCGTCTTGTGTGCTAACACGATGATCTACATGTATGCAAAATCTAACACGTACGATTATACACCTGCGCGAGCAGCAGCGCAGTGGATCAGTGATCATTCTGATGGACGGGAAAAAGTCTATCTGCACAATTGGGGCAATTTTAGTTTGATGTTTTTTGGTAATACAAAAAATGTCTATTCTACAGGTATTGAACCAGCAGCACTCAAAGGTTATGACAAGACATTGTATTGGAAATATTATAATATGCTTGCACATAGTGCGTATTGTGAAGGAGAAGGCGATTGCGGTGATGTATTGGATAAGGCGATGGTGCAGATGGAAAATAAAGATCCGTCATATAAAGAAAAATTTTCAAAAAACAACAGTAAAAAAGTCATCAATTCCATCAGGAATGATTTTGATGCAAAATTTATCGTATCTGATTCGCAAAAATTTGATGATGTCATCTTGGCGAGCCCTGAGCTCATCGACACCTGGTATCACGTTGATTCGGAAAAATTCAGTGGACCACATATGTCTTTTACCGTATTTAAGTTAAAATGATTATATGAAAAAGAAGCGTAAAAAAAAGACAAAGAGTACTACACGTGATGATCAATCTCAGCATATCCTGTATCGTTTGTGCGATCGATGTGCTTTTTTTGTCAAAAAAATATGGGATAATCCACTCATTGCATCGGGGATATTCTTTCTCGTGTTTTTTGGCACATTGACGACAATTTATGCTCTTGCGGAGGGTGATCCGATCTTTGACGATCATTACTTTCACTTCAAGTACGCATATTTATTGCGCACTGAGGGATTGGATGCCGTAAATCATTTTGATTGGATTTATCTTTCTGGGCATGGTGCTGATGGGGGTAGTCGTTATACAGTCAGTCTTTTCCAAGTGTCACTGATCCCATTTACGTATTTTACCGATTGGCTTTTTGGGTTACATGTGGCGGATGCGTTTTATGGGAGTGTCGTGGTTGCTCTGTTATATTTCATCATGCGCAAAGAGAGGGTGCGTCATCCGCTTTTTTTTGCACTACTCCTCATAGGATCGATATTTTTTTTGTCGAGGATTTTGCTCGGACGAGCACTTGTCCTGATGATTGGACTCGTTTTCTTAGAGATGTATTTTGCGATCCGTAAGAAGTATGTACCACTCTTTTTTGTAGTTCTTGTGCATGTCCTCTGGCATCAATCGACGTATTTTTTGCCACTTGTCATTGTGGGTGTAGTAGAGGTATCTCGATATCTCGTTGAGAAGAAGATTGATATAAAAAATTTCCTGATCGCTCTCGGTGGCATCGTATGTGGGATGATATTTTTCCCAGGATTTCCAAAATCATTGTATGCATGGCTACTATGGATTTTTGCGATACGACAAAATAGCGTCGATAATGCAAATGGATCTCTCGGAGGTAATGAGATGGCCACGTCAAATCTGATGTCCTATACGTTTACTCAAGCAATTACGGGCGTTGCAGTGATCTTTTGTACGATGGCAGTGGGATATATGTATTATCTCTATAAAAAAGAAGATCATGTGATCAATGGATCATTACGTACACGTCAGATGCACTGGTTGTGTTGTTTGACAATCTTTTTACTCTGTATGATCGGAGGCTCGTATATGGTCACGGGGCGACTTCTCGATTTTGTTGCACCGTCTCTGGTGCTTTTGATGGGCTTTACGATTACAGCGTTACTCGATACACAATTAATCCCACAACGATTTTTTGCGGGCAAAGGATTTGTGATCTTCATGTGGCTCATTGTATTGGCTTTGTGTGCACAGTCATTGATGGTGATCTATACAAAGTCCAATACATTTGACTATCAGCCAGCACGATTAGCAGCACAATGGATCGATGAACATTCAGAGGATGGGGAGAAGGTGTATCTGCATAACTGGAGTTATTTCAGTTTGATGTTTTTTGAAAATTCACATAATCGATACTCTATGGGGATCGAGCCTCTGGCGCTTAAAGCATATGATGAATCATTGTATTGGAAGTATTATAATATTTTTGCAACCAAATATTATTGTGAGTTACCAAAGGCATGTAGAGATGAATTGTACGATGAATTGATGGTCAAGAGAACAGATGCAGAAACAAGAAATGCTTTTCGGAAAGAAAATAGTGAAAAGGTCATTAATTCGATCAAAAACGACTTCGGTGCACGCATAATCCTCTCAAATTCAGAAGAATTGAGCCGTACGATTGCTATGAGCCCAGAATTGATCGAAGATTATTATGAAGTCTGGTCTGATAAATTTAAGGGGGACTATATGTCTTATACTGTATTTAAGTTAAAATAATAGTATGAATGAAAAAATCATTGTCGTGATCCCGTGTTACAACGAAGAAAAAACAATCGAAAAAGTCGTCAGAGATTTCAAAAAAGAATTGCCACATGCACGCATCCTCGTGGTGGATAATAATTCTACTGACAAAACGCAAATCAAAGCACGTAAAGCAGGCGCAGAGGTCGTTTTTGAAAAAAAACAAGGTAAAGGACATGCGGTACAAAGATCACTCGAGGAATTTCGCGAGGACATCTTCGTGCTTGTGGATGGGGATGATACATATCGGGCAATCGATGTGCACATACTGATTGACCTGATTGTAAAAGACATCGCAGATATGGCGGTGGGAAATCGAATGGTCACAACCAATCGCACGGCATTTAGTACAAGTCATTGGTTTGGTAATAAATTTCTCAATGCAGTGCTCAATATGTTCTTTCGTACGCGGTTTAACGATATGCAATCGGGCTTGCGCGTGATGAACAAGCGATTTATGAATTCTACTGCGCTATTGGCTGGGGGATTTTCGATTGAGCCAGAATTGACGATTCAAGCTGTCGAAAAAGGGATGGTCGTCAAAGAAGTGTCGATAGCACTTGCTCCACGACCCAAGGGGAGTCACTCCAAGATCAACGCTGTGCGGGATGGCACGATCGCTCTCTATACGCTCGTATCACTTTTTCGGGATTACAAGCCGTTACAATTTTTTACTTTTCTGGCAGGAGCGTGTTTCTTGAGTGGAGCGGTATTGGGTTGGGTAGGTACTGCAGAGTATTTTGCGACAGGACTCGTGACGCGGATACCGTCACTTATCGTTTCTGGCTTTCTTTTCATCGCAGGACTGATCAGTGGTATTTCTGGTTTGATCTTGAGTTCTATCAAGCGTCGACATGATGAGTTGGTCGTTTTGCTCAATAGAATTAAATAATACATCTATGAAAAAGATCGCTTTCATCACAGAGAGTGTTTATCCATATTTTTATGGTGGGCAGGAGAAGATGATCTATGATTATGCCACAATCGTCGCACAAGAAAATGTCGTCAAAATCATTACTATGACGCAGTGGGATGGTGCGACGACCATGATTAAAGATGATATCACTTATGTGGGTATTTGTGCAAAATTACCAATTTATAAAAAAAACAACAAAAGAAACAGCATGGTGAGTCTGTGGTTTGGTATCACAACTTTTTTTTGGGTTTTGCGCTGTGATGAGGATATCTTGTTTATCAATGTTTTCCCGTATTTTCCATTAATCTTTGCACGTGTGGCAGTATTTTTTAAAAAGAAAAAACCAGTCATCATCGGTAATTGGGCAGAATATTGGGGGAAAGATTACTGGAAAAAATACTATCCATACTACTGGTGGTTGGGTGTTTTTTTGGAGAAATTGAGTTATATGGCTGTTGACCACATCCTCGCGATTTCATATTTTACGCAAAAAAAGATTGTACACGCATTTGGATCAACTGCAAAAAAGATCACGATCCTGCCACCGACATATATCGATGCTGAAACGATAAACAGTGTGCCACTGCAAGAAAAAAAATACGATATCATCTATTATGGACGGATCATCGCGCATAAGCATGTCGAGCATATCGTGGAAGTGGTGGAAAAATCTCTGTCACTGGACACGCCTCTGCGAGCACTTATCATCGGAGATGGTCCAGATAGAGGACGCATTAGCGATCTAATCACGATTAAAAAATTGCATGAAAATATCGATCTCATCGATTTTGTCGATGATTATGTGGCATTGATTACACATATCAAATCAGCCAAAGTTATGATCCAGCCATCAGAACGTGAAGGATTTGGGATTACCGTAGTCGAGGCGAATGCATGTGGGTTGCCGGTTTTTGTAATCGCGTATCCAGATAATGCATCTGCGGAATTGGTAAAAAACGATATCAATGGATTTGTCTGTACAGATGTGCACGATCTCTCTGATAAGGTGTATGATGTATTATATGGTGCAAATGCCCAAGTGCAATTAGCAACATTGGTGCGTGGGGCCCTCGCAGAATCAGAACTGTATGCACGTGGTCCGATGCAAAAAAAGATATCGGCATTTTTTACACAGGAAAAATTCAATTCATGAAAAACGCAATAATAATCGTCAACTATAATAGAAAAGACCTTTTGAATAAATGTCTACGGTCATTGCGTGATGCAGAGCCGTGTGAGCATGTAATCTTTGTGGTGGATAATGGATCTACAGATGGATCGATCGAACTTGTCCGTGATGCATATGATAATGTGATATTGATCGAGATGGGGTATAATTCTGGTTTTTGTAAGGCAAATAACGTCGGGATACAGCGTGCAATCGATGATGGATGTGAAAATGTCATCTTGCTCAACAATGATACGGAAGTGGATGAACATTTTATCCGAGAGATAGTTGCTGAAATTAATGTAGAAAAAAAAATTGGCATGGTCGCACCAAAGATCCTTTTTCACACGCATAGGGATCAGTTTGATTCGGCAGGACTCATCATCACAAAAGACGGTTTGGCTGTCAATCGATTGTTACATGAGTCATCTGACAAGGGTAATGAGCGATGTGAAGTTTTTTGTCCTGCTGGAGCTGCGGCTGCTTTTAGTGTGGAATTATTAAACGATATTAAACAAGATGGGATGTATTTTGATGAGAGCTACGCATATTATCTCGAGGATCTGGATATGGGGTGGCGTGCACGGTTGCGTGGATGGCAGTGCGTTTACAACCCACTATCGGTAGTATATCATCACAAAAATGCGACATCAGGTGGATACTCCAAATTTATCGCATTTCATACCAATAGAAATCTTTATTACAATATCATCAAAAATTATCCTCATATATATTGCCTCAAAGCGTTGTTTTATTCTGTACTACGGTATCCGTATTTGCTCGTGCTGGCACTCAGAGGAAAGGGCATAGTAAATCGTTTTCAAAACAATGTCGGCACTTGGGATTTGCTTATCGTGACAGTGAAAGGATTTACAGATGTGGTGTATAATATGTTTATAATACTCAAAAAAAGAAGATATATTCAAAAACGAAGGGTAAATTCGGATTTTGCCATGTGGTTCGAAAAATTCGGCATTGGTTTTATTGCATCAAAGAAATAACTTTATTTTAGAGGATTGATTTTATTGAGAAATGTCAGTGCGTGTTTCATAAAAGCACGGTATCTTGGTGTAAATCCATTATGACCAACATAAAAGAAATTTTTGTTATTAAAAATATTACCTTCTATTTTTGTGTAGTGTAAATTAATTTTGTGTGCAACATAATTAAAACTTAATTGATCTCTTTTGCTAAATTTACAAATTTCTTTCCACCACATGTCATCAAAGTTTGAGATATGTGGATCATTGTGCTCACGAATTATAAATCCTGAAGAAACTAACCCAGTGTGCTTCGGATAGTTTGACTCTTTATAAAAATCTCTCTGTTTTTGCATGACGACGACGTTATCTCTTTTATGTTTAATGCATATTTCAAATTCATCATAAACGCAATCTCTCTCATCATGTTTAAAAATTGCAAACTTTTCATTTTTTAAATATTTCTCAATCATTTTTTCTGGATCAAAGTTTTTTTTCAATTTCATAGAAGCGTCAATCCATATTGAATATTTATATTCTGATAAAAATTTGTGTGGCAAAACTTTATACATGCGAGCATTTCGTGTGGAATCGGAATGTGTTGACTCTACAAGTCTAATATCAAATTTTTTTGATTTTAATTGAGAATTATCAGTAAAACAGACAAAATCACAATTAATATTGTGAGGCACTTTGTTTAGCACATCATAATTTCCAAATATGGCTGTATAGACGACAATATTGGATTTTTTTTGGATTTTTCTAGCAGACATTTACATTTTTTATATCTTCTTATGGTTTGAATATTATAGCACAATTTTTTGGTGCGAAGTATTTTTATTTATGCTATAGTTTTATAAGAAAGTTGTAATCTAAGTATCAGATCAATATGAATATTTTTTTAGAAAAATATAGAAAAAAAATGATTTATAATCAAAAAGCAGATCGGGATAAAATTGCTTTGAAATATATGATAAATTGTAAAAAAATCTTAGATGTTGGGTGTGGAGAAGGGAGATTTATTAGTAATGATCCTAAAAGAATTGAGGGCATTGATCAAAATGAAAAAAGTTTGAAGATTTGTCAACAGAAAGGATACCATGTTATCTCAGGTGATGTTACGCAATTACCTTTTAAAGATCAGCAGTTTGACGCAGTGCATTGTGCACATGTTATTGAACATTTACTTCCAAAAGAAGCATATGCCATAATAAAGGAAATTGATAGAGTTTTGAAACCTGGGGGCATATTTTGTTTGAGAACTCCTATGCTGCACAATGGGTTTTATAATGATTTTACACATGTCAAACCGTATCACCCGGAGGCCATTTTGCATTATTTAGAATCTGATGGAGCACAAAGAACGTATGATGATATGAGGATTTCATATAAAAAAATTGCGTTAGTATATCGACGGCAGCAATTATTTGCATATTCAGCTGAGACAGTATTATGGGCGTTCTATGTTATTTTTAACGTATTGCATCGTTTTGGTATAAATAATCCTAAAAAAACTGGATATATGCTTATTATGAAAAAAAATGCATAATCGTATGATATTTTCAAAGTACTATTTACTATTAAAAAATAGAGGAGGAAATTTGGTGAATCCTCAATTAAAAAAAAATCTAAAATGGTCTTCCGTGGGTGTTTTATTTGCAAGTGTTGTGATGTTTTTTGTACATGTAGTTTCTGGCAGAATGATGGGTCCTGAACAGTATGGTATTGCTAGTTTTGTTTTTCTTGCTGCAAATACACTACGCACATTTTGTGCTAGTGGCATTGATATGTCACTAACCAAAGAGCTCGCTCGTGCAAATCCAAATAAACGGAAAAGCTATGTATCTTCAGCACTTGCCGTGATGTTATTAAGTTTATTTTTTTGTGGATTGAGTTTGTTTATAGTTTTAAAATTTGTTGGATATTTTAATGAATTTCATAAAACTCTTGTGTGGATTACTTTTGGTCTCATTATTATTTATAGTTTTAAATTTTTTCTTGAAGGTCTTGCACGCGGTGTTTCGCTTTTTAAAAAACAAGCATTTTATAGAGCGTTAGAATCTATTGTGGCATTTATTTTTTGCACTGTTTTTCTTTTAATTTTTTTGAAGACAAGTTTTGAATATTTTATTCTTTCAATTGCAGGGAGTAGTTTTTTTGTCATAATTTTATATGGCAAAAGTTTTATGTCTTATTTCAGCTTAAAATATGTTAGTGGTAAAATTTCATACAAGATTATGAAGTCAGGCATTTTATTTGCTAGCAGTTCTCTAATTTCTTCTTTTGCACTTTTATCTGATCGTTTTATAATAGGTAGATATTTAGGACAAGATGCACTTGGTATCTATTCAGTGTATGCAATGGTATCTGTGACAATTGCAGGTCTAGCTGTAGCTATTATAGGGAATGTACTTTTTGTGCATGCAGCACAACATGACAATAAATTACTTTTAGTGTATAAAATAGATAAACTTTTTAAAAAAGGCTTTATTCCATCATTTTTTCTTTTATTTATACTGAGCTCTATAGCAATTTTGTTTTTTGGAAAGCAATATGAATATAATTTTTGGTATAATGTTTCATTTTCATTTTATGGTATTTTGACAATCTTTTGTTCATTATATAGTCCTGTAATCAACACATACTCTAATCGCGTTTATGGGTATACATTACTCTTATTTGTTCCACGGGTTTTTGTTTTGATTTGTTATTATATGGCTTTGGTATATTATGATATTGTTTCTATTGATTTGATACTTGTGGGATTAGTTTTGGATTGTCTCGGTACTTTGATGATTGCAAAAGGTGTGGTTAAGAGATTTGTTAAATAGAAATGTTATTTTTTAGTAAATTATTATGTCAAAATATGTTGAACAATTTCCAAAGGAGATTTATGAAGATGAATTTTATGATTCGTTGTCACGTTTTGTGAGTTATTATAATCAAAAAAAAATTATTATTGATATTGCAAAAAAAGATAAAGAGCACACAAAAATACTTGAAGTTGGAAAAGGGAATGGCTTGATAAGTGAATATTTAAAGCAACGCGGTTATGATATCAAAACTTTTGATAATACAGATGAATTAAATCCTGATTATATAGGTGATATTACTCATATACAGGATGTTGTTGAAGACAAGTTTGATATTATTTCATGTTTTGAGGTTTTGGAACATATACGATATAGGGATGTAGAAAATGTTTTGAAACAATTTTCGGAAATTACAGAGAATTATCTATTAGTATCTTTGCCACAATATCGCTTTTCCTTTACCTTATGGGCTGAAGTGAGTTTTTTACCAAAATATGTATTGTATTTTGATATTCCATTTTTGAAAAAAAAACATAAATTCGATGGTGCACATTACTGGGAATTAGGTAAAGAAGGTTATTCTTTAAAAGATTTTAGAATATTGCTTAGTAAGTTTTTTTATTTAGAGAGAGAATTCACTCATCCGCTTAATGCATATCATAGATTTTTTATTCTCAAAAAAATAATTTGATTCAATCTCTTCAATTCCAATATTACTCTTTATTTCAATTTTTCAACGATTATTAGCCGTGACTTTAACAAGTCTTCAGTAAATATAAATCAGTCAAATTACGTACTTGCATTTGTATAAAAAATGATAAATTTTTTTCAAAATACTGTAAATTTTTCATGAATATGGTATGATGATTACAAAGGGGAGAGGTAACTATTTGGTCTTTCCATTATGCAAACGAAAAAAGCGTTTACGCTTATCGAATTACTCGTTACGATAGCGATTATCGGTATTTTGGCAACAATCGTTTTGACTGCTCTGAATTTTGCCCGCAATAAGGCAAAAGACGCGTCTTTCAAGGCGAGTGCGTCAAGTGTCTATAAGGCAGGAATCGTGTGCTGTGATGATAATGAAGAGATCCAAGATAAATTGAGTGGAGCTGGATCTGCTATAAATATCTGTAGTGATGCGGACTCAGTCGAAGCGGTGTATCCTGGGGATGATAATATCGGCACAATATCAGTGACAGATCAGTGTAATTATAATGGACATTTTGTGATCGTGGCAACGCCGGGATTGCTCAATGCAGGGAGCTGTATAAGTGCAACGTATAGTGAAACTGGTTTTGTGAGTAGTGATGGATGCTAAATGATAGTTAAGAATTAAAAAAACTTCCTGAGATTTTCGGTTATGTAGTGAAAAATAGGATTGAGTTGTAATAGATATATGCTTTATATAATTTTTTTTGTAGTATACGGACTTTTAATCGGCAGTTTTTGTAATGTGGTGATTAGTCGTTTACGGACAGGTGAGGGGATGATATTGGAGAGGTCGCATTGTCCCAAGTGTAGTAAACCAATTCTCTGGTATGATAATATCCCTGTCATAAGTTTTGCGATTTTACGTGGTAAATGTCGTAACTGCACGAAGAAGATCTCATGGCAATATCCATTGGTGGAGATTTTAGTCAGTGGTGTCTTCGGATGTGTCGGGTATCTTTTTGTGACACATACGATTAGCTCTCTGCTTGTCGCGGTTTTATATGTATTTGTCTTTGCGAGTCTGGTCGTGATATTGGTCTATGACGCAAAATATATGGAGATACCCATGAATGTCATGTGGTTTGCGATTGGCATCCTCGTTATTGCAAATATTGTTACAGACATATACCATGTACCGCCTCTGACTGATATATGGAGTAGCACCTCTTTTTTGCATGGCATGAGCGCATTGACAGCTTTTTGTTTTTTCTTTGGGTTGAGTTATTATTCTGATGAGACATGGATGGGGTATGGCGATGCATTTGTCGCGATTGCAGTTGGATTGCTTCTGGGTCCGATCGGGACGTTTGTCGCATTATTATTGGCTTTTTGTATCGGTGCGGTATATGGCATCGTACTGATGCTCCTCAGGCAAAAAACGATGAAATCAGAAGTGCCATTCGGACCATTTCTCATAACGGGATTATTCCTCGCTTTTTTGATCACATATATGTATCCAGAGTATGTCTCGGCTTTACTATAGATGATGTGAAAAACTTGTGATATAATATATCTATGAAAAATATTGTACAAAAAACAAAAAAAATATATCAGACTAAAAAAGGTTTTTCATTTCTTGAGATGATTATCATCGTCGCGATTATCACGATTATGACATTGACGATGTTTGTCGTCTCATTCAAAGATCGTGACAAGAAAAAACTCGAAGCAGTTGGGCGTGAAGTTGCTGCGGCAATTCGTGAGACACAAAATAATGCATTGACAGGGAAGCAGCGTGCAAGTGATATGTTGCCATGCGGTTTTATTTTTACAAGTGATGGAGACACATATCAGATTAAAGGTTCATATCGGGCGTTACAGGAGGTGTGTGCTGATGATAATGATCCACAGTCATATACGGAGAAACTGCTCGATGAAAATTTATCACAAAAAAAGATTGCAATTGAAATGTTTACAAGTGCAACAAATGGAAGTACTCGTGTCTCCACAAATTTTGTGGCGTTTGGTGTGCCGTATGGGAAATATTTTGATGGTCAAGAAACATCGATTGGGACTGATCTAGTCTTGATATTAAATGATGGGAGGAAATTTCATATTTGTGTGCATGCGACGGGATTGATTGAAGAGCTTGGCTTCAATGATGCGGATGTAGCGTGTGTATTTTAAGATAATATATGAGGAATAAAAAGGGTTTTTCAATCGGAGAAGTGATGGTCGCGATGTTCATATTGCTTGTGGGCATTGTAGATGCGGTTTTTTTGACTGTGCGTAGCATAGATAATATGAAAGGGAGTCGCGATGCAGTGATAGCGACACTTCTGGCACAAGAAGGCGTGGAACTCGTGCGAAATGTGCGAGATAATAATGTGACACAAGAAACATGTGGTACTGGAACAGAAAGGTGTACAGCTTTTGATCCAGAATCTGATTATAATTGGCCATCATACAATGTTTCCACTTTCACATCGTGCACGATAGATTATGCAACATCAGGTGCATCCTCACGATTAGTTTGTAGCGGCGTAAGCCCTGATGATAAGTTGTATCTCAATACAGAGACTGGTATGTATTCACATTCAGGAGGAGGGACTCTCTATGAAGATTCACATTTGCGACGACGTATTTACATACAATATTCTAAAACAAATGTTGACCCGCCAAACGATGTCTTAGCAAAAGTGACTAGCGTGGTGATCTTTGGTGGACAAAATAATTTTCCGAGTGCGGACAATGTGGAACGTGATTGTAAAATTTCACAAAATTGTGTTTTTGCACAAACCCGTTTGACGTCGTGGATCAATTATGGTGACTGATATATTAATTAAGCATTAAAAATGAAGAATGAAAGGCAAATCTAATGGAGGTGACACTATCAAAAAAGGATTCACACTTGTAGAACTCATGGTGTCGGTTTTCATTTTCCTCATCATCATGGTAGCGATTGTACAGATTTTTGCACAACAGATCAGTGCATACCGGTATGCGCGTGTGTCACAAAGTGATCTAGAAAATGCACAATTTGCTATGAATTATATCTCCAAAACATTGCGTACGGCAACCGTTTTGGGTGAAGATGGATCAGATTTGCGAGATCCGACGCAGTTTAATGAAGATGATTTTATTTTACAAGAAATCGAAACTACACATAAGTTGGTTTTATATGATTTTTCACAAGAATTGTGTATGCGATTTTCATTTCATCTTGGCGAGCAATCTCACCCTTATCCAGGAGACTCTGCTTTATGGGTAGAATCTACAGAGGGTATACAGTTCGATGAGATCGAAAAATGTCTATTAGATACTACATACAGTAGTAATGCCATTACCAAATATCAACGGTTGACGAGCGGTGATGTGATGGGTACTTTTTGGGTTGCGCCGACACGCTATGATGACTCCACAGGAGAGAGGAAAACAAAAACGATTGGTCGCGTAACAATGAGTATGACGGTACGACCAGCGAAAACCGATGCATTGTATGAAGACAAAAAAGATCATCCAATCTATATTCAAACATCGACATCGCTCAGAGATTATCCACCTGATCTTAGTTTTTAGATATTTTAAATATGCATAGGATAAAAAAACAAAAAGGTTCCATACTCGTTTTTGCACTCATTGTGCTTTCTTTCATTCTCATTGCGGCTTTTTCTGTCGCGGGCGTGACCTTGATCGAGAGGCGCAGTGCTGATATCTCTGTCAATTCCACGACGGCTTTTCAAAATGCAGATAAGGGCATGGAGGAATTTTTGCAACAATTATACAAGGATTTGGATCAAAGTGATGATCTAGATGCGATGGCATCAGCGCTAACTAGTATTTATAATCCTGAGCAGTACCCTTGTGTAAACAGTAATAATCCCAACGTCGCGGCAACGATCGGTAATACGGATACACGATTTATTATCTCTGCATATAAAGAGGGTGCGCCAGGAGATACAGGATCTGGGTGGACGACAACGATCCCTATTACACAGTGTAATGAAAAGTTGGCAAATGTGTCCCGATTTAAGGTTGCAGGAAATTATAATAACGCTGTGCGTGCCGTTTTTGTGAAATTGCGTGACAGCTTGACGCGAGGGCTCCTCGCACATTGGTCTTTTGAAGATCGAGCACAAGTGGCACGACTTGCATCTGAGCCTGATGATAAGATATCATTAATCGCACAAGACTCATCCAAGAATGATCAGGTATTGACTCTATGCCAGCTAAAATCTGCATCGAGCGATATTAAGGATGAGGCTGGTGAAACAATCGGCAAAATTAAATCTTTTACAGGTTGTGCAGATGATAATGCTATTTTTATGATTCCACAAAAAAAAGGCTCTGATGATGGAGAAAATCCAGATGGCGCATGGGTGGAGGGTATCGTCTCTGCAGAAGTGGATCCGTCTGCTCCGCTCGGGTCTGATGCGAAAGAAGCTCTCTACTTTGATGGAAATGATTATTTGGCGATGTGGGTGAATGGCAGTTGTGAGGATGAGGAATTTAATTGTGTTGATAAAAATAAAAAAGAAGATAAATTGAATCCGACAGATGGTATCGCAATCTCATTATGGATCAAACAAAATGTGGTTAAATCTAGTGGGAGCTTGATTTCTCGAGTGAGTAATAATAAAGGATATGAAATATATCTTAATGCTGGAAAGGTGTGTTTTCATGTGCAAGATAAAACAATCTGTTCAGATACCGCTATCAATGATACAGACTGGCATCATGTAGTAGGGAGATGGACAAAGTCTGATACAGGTAATTTGGAAATTATTGTGGATAAAAATATTAAAAAAGGAAATCCATTGAGTACGAATATTAGTGATGTGAGTGCTGAATTGCTTTACATCGGTGCAGCAAAAGGTCCTACAAGTTATTTCAAAGGTGCGATTGATGATGTGCGTATCTGGGATCGCGCGATCACAGATGAGGAAATCAATCGATTATGTGTTAGTGCATGGAATAACTCTAGTAAAGACGGTGATTGTTTTCCGCTGCCATAATGAATATGCACGTTAAGCCTCTCCTTGCGAGAGGTTTTTTTGATTTTTGATTTTGTGGTGTAGAATGAGATACATAGATAAATAATAAAATAAAGAGATTTGGTGATATTTACAGTTTTTTTGGAAAGCGTTAGATTTCCTGTCTACCGGCAGGCAGGCTCGACAAGCTCGAAATGACACGGGAAAGGAGTGTTCTGTTAATCTAACAACTAATATACTAATCTACTAACGTACTAATATACTACAAATTTATGGTTTTAAAATTGACCAAAAAACAAGCACAGGAGCGTATGGAGAAATTGATGATGGAGATTGATCGATTACGTATTTTGTATCATGTCGTGGATGATCCGACTGCGGATGATGTGGTGTATTCATCACTAATGGATGAGCTCAGAGGACTGGAAAGCATCTATCCAGAATTAAAAAGTCCAGTGAGTCCGACACAACGCATCGGAGGCAAGCCACTTGATAAATTCAAAAAAACAACACATCAGATGCCACAATGGTCATTTGATGATTTGTTTGATCATGGAGGATTGGTCAAATGGGAAGAAAAAGTTTTGCGTATGGTCGCAAAGGAAAACATGCATGATACGCCGATCGATTATTGTACAGAAATCAAGATCGATGGACTCAAGGTGATCCTCACGTATGAAAAAGGTGTATTTGTTCGTGGTGCAACACGTGGTGATGGAGTCGTCGGAGAAGATGTGACACACAATATTCGTACAATCCACAGCGTGCCACTCGCACTCACACAGCCGATCGACATCGTGGTTGTCGGTGAAGTATGGCTCCCAGAAAAAGAATTACAACGTATTAATAGTGAACGTGCAGAAAAGGGTGAACAACTTTTTGCTAATGCACGTAATGCGGCAGCTGGGTCGATCCGTCAGTTGGACCCGATGGTTGCAGGGAGTCGTCGATTGCAGATGTATGTGTATGATATCGATTGGCTCGATCAGCAAAATGAGAAAGTTGAGATGCCAATGACACAGATCGCAGAGCTGGAATTATTACAGCGATTAGGATTCAAGGTCAATCCGCATCATGTGTTATGTAAAACGATCCACGATGTGGAGCATGTATATCAATCATGGATCGATAAAAGGCATGCACAAGAATATGCGATCGATGGAATCGTAATCAAAATCAATGACCGTATCGTTCAAGAGAAACTCGGGTATACAGGGAAAGCACCACGATTTGCGATTGCGTATAAGTTTCCTGCAGAACGTACGACAACTATAGTCGAGAATATTTCTGTACAAGTGGGTCGCACAGGGGTGCTCACACCTGTGGCACATCTGCGACCTGTGTCTGTTGCTGGATCGACTGTGAGTCGTGCGACATTGCACAATGAAGATGAAATCATGCGATTGGGACTCAAGATCGGTGACACAGTCGTGATCCAAAAAGCGGGAGATATCATCCCAGAGGTCATAGAAGTACTCACAAATATGCGCACAGGTCATGAACAGGATTTTGATATGCGTCGTGCGTGTGAATTGATCTGTGGCGGTCCGATTGTCAGAGAAGCAATCGGCGTGAAGAGTGAGACAGAGAGTGCAGCATATTATTGCAAAGATAAAAATTCATTTGCGATCCAAAAAGAAAAATTGCGTCATTTTGTATCAAAAAAAGGGATGAATATCGAAGGTCTGGGTGAAAAGATCATCGAGCAACTCATGAATGAGGGTCTCATCACAAACGCTGGCGATATTTTTGAATTGACAATCGGAGACCTCGATCAACTCGACCGATTCGCAGATAAATCTGCCGAAAATGTGATTACAGCTATTCATGATGCAAAAAAAGTTGCATTGGAGAAATTTCTTTTTGCTCTCGGTATTCGATATGTCGGTGAAGAGACGACGGTGCTCATCGTACGTCATCTATCATATATTACATCACAAAAAATCATGACACCGAGAGACTTGATTGATGCTTTCGGATCAGTGACGCTGGAAAAATGGATGCAGATCGATGGCATCGGTGATCGATCAGCGGCGAGTCTCGTCGCCTGGTTCACAGACAAATCACATCATGATCTTTTGACGCAGATGACAGAGTATGGTGTAGAATTTTTAGTTACGCAGACAGGTGTGCACAATGATATCATGGCAAATAAAACTTTTGTATTGACAGGGTCTCTCGCGACAATGACACGTGATGAGGCTAAGGATCTAATCCGTAAAAATGGCGGAAAGATCGCAGCTAGTGTTAGCAAGTCTACTGATTATGTCGTAGCTGGCGACAAGGCAGGGTCAAAGATTACGAAAGCAAAAATATTGGATGTAGCGATTATAACTGAAGATGAATTGAGAAATATGGTATACTAAATGAATGGACGTGTGGATAAATATATATTTATAAAGTTGTATCATAATATATGGATGTGGAAATAAAAAAAGACGTACAGACATCTGTGCGTTATGGAGGGTTTTGGGTGCGCGGTGCTGCACATATCATCGATGGGTTTATACTCTCGATCATATCGATGATTGTACTCATTCCTATTTATGTCATTTTTAGTGTCGGTTTAGCGGCGACAGAGTTCAAATTTTTGGAGTTTATTTTGCAGGTTGTCGTATCTGTCATAAGTATGGCTGTGGGATGGTCATATTATATTTTTATGACGCACAAATATCAGGCGACATTGGGCAAAATGGCTATCGGTGCGCGCGTGCAAGCGGAAGATGGACAAAATCTGACTTTGGGTAAGATTATTCTGAGAGAAACAGTTGGCAGATTTGTGGCGGGTATCATGCTGGGTATCGGATATATTATGATCGGTTTTACTACAAAAAAACAAGGCGTCCATGATCTCATCAGTCAATCAGTTGTGGTGTACACCAATGAGGGTCCTCGTAAGATCGTTGTCGGAATTATATACGGATTCTATGTTTTTTTGATCACAGTGATTATGTGTATAGCGGCGCTCGTTCTCTTTTTTGTCGTATTGGCTGTAACACGTGATGGCGATGTGTCTACGGACACAGAAAATGGTGCGGAGCACGTCGAAGAGCGAGATGTCGATGATGTGAGTGATGATATTATCATTCCACAAAACAGTATACGAGGAGATGAGGCGTCTGTTGACCAGGTGTCGTGAAAGGGTTGCTCTTGTCATGAATTTTTCGTATAGTGAATAAGTATAATGTGTATAATAATGAATTTATGGAATTGACAAATGATGATATCAGGGATATCGCTACACTTGCGCGCATCGGGATCACAGATGCAGAAGTGACATCATATCAAAAAGACCTCTCGTCCGTCTTGCAATATTTTGAAAAACTCCAGCAGGTGAATACTGATGGCATAGAGGAAATCGGACATATCACGGGCATAGATAATGTCTATCGTGACGATCAGGCGGTGGAGACATCCGTACATGAACGAGAAGCAATCATGCAAAATGTACGAGAACAACATAATGGTTATATCAAAGTTAAAAGTGTATTGTAAAGATATTTGAATTAAATGCTATGATCAGAGATCTACATGAAAAATTAGTAAATGGTGAAACGACAGCTGTAGCACTCGCAGAAAAATCTTTTGCAACGATTGATACAAAAGATCCAGAATTACATGCTTTTTTATCATTGACGAGAGAATCTGCGATGCTGCGTGCAGCTGCAGTCGATGAGAGGATCCAAAAGGGTGAGTCAGTCGATCTTTTGGCTGGTATCCCATGTGCGGTCAAGGATAACATCTGTATTACAGGAACCAAAACAACCGCTGCTTCAAAGATGCTTGAGAATTATATTGCCCCATATGATGCAACTGTCGCAGAGCGTATACAAAATTGTGATGCAGTCGTCGTCGGTAAGACAAACATGGATGAATTTGCGTGTGGGGGAAGTACAGAAAATAGTGCATACGGTCCGAGCAAAAATCCTGTCGATCCTCGTCGTGTACCAGGGGGTTCAAGCGGTGGTAGTGCTGTGGCGGTAGCCAGTGATGAAGTTGTGTGGGCGCTCGGCACAGATACTGGAGGATCTATTCGTCAACCAGCTAGCTTTTGTGGTGTTGTCGGTCTCAAGCCAACCTATGGTCGTGTATCACGTTATGGCGTGATTGCGATGGGATCAAGTTTGGATCAGGTCGGTCCGATTACACAAACAGTAGAGGATGCAGCGATTGTTTTGAGTCGTATCGCAGGGCAAGATGAACGAGATGCAACAAGTGCACATAGTAGTGATAAAAAATATGAGGCATACTGTGTCGGAGATATCGCCGGAGCAAAGATTGGTATCCCTACTGAATATCTCGGAGAAGGTTTGGACGAGCGTGTCAAAGAAGTATATATGCGTGCAGTCGAAAAGTATAAATCACTCGGTGCGGAAATCGTAGATGTCCATTTACCACACACGGAATACGCGCTTGCGACATATTATATCATCATGCCATCAGAACTCAGCTCAAATCTCGCTCGCTTTGACGGTATCCGCTTTGGAGGTGTCGATGGGATCGATCCACAAACAGTACTTGATCAATATTTGGAAACGCGGGGAAAAGGTTTTGGTCCGGAAATCAAGAGACGGATTATGCTCGGGACATATACGTTATCAGCGGGGTATTATGATGCATATTATAAGAAGGCACAAAAGGTACGTGCGCTGATCAAAAAAGATTTTGAAAATGCATTTGAAACCGTTGATTATATATTTACACCAACTACACCTGAAGTCGCGTTTAAATTTGGAGCAAAAGGTGATGACCCGATAAAAATGTACTTATCTGATATTTACACTGTAACTGCAAATCTCGCAGGCGTACCAGCATTATCTATCCCGATTGGTACTGTGCAGGAAGAAAAAATTGATTTACCCGTTGGAGGACAAATAATTGGCAAGTGGTTTGATGAAGAGGGTATCCTCAATGCAGGATATACATTTGAAATTAATGCTTAGAGCATAAATATATATGGAATTATTAGAAAATATTGTGATCGTCGGAGAAATTGCACGGAACTATTTTCACATATTTACACATAGCACTTTTTTTCTCGTAATCAAAATATTTCTCGTTATTTATTCTACTGTACTTATAGTTGATGTGATCCTGCTTGTGCATTTGGGTAATGTGCGTAAACAATTGCGTAGTATGCGCATGGGTACATCGGCAAAGAAAACGACAAAGAGTACAGATGTGCGTGAATGGCAAGCAATCATGAATCGTCTCACATCACACGATGAGCAGCAATATTTGGCAGCAATACTGGAAGCTGATCGATTTGTTTATAGGGCTTTGGAGGTTCACGGCTACAGTGGAAGTAATTTTTCTGAAAGACTGGCGCAGATTCCAGTGGGAAGTTTTTCGTCATTGCCTGCGGTACAAGATGTGCACGCGCTCAGCAATATGATTATCCAAAAAGGTGCTATCACAATAACGGAGGAACAAACAAGAAATGCACTAGGTGTGTATGAAAAATTCCTTAAAAATATTGATTTTCTGTAAAAGAGACTTTTCTGAGGACATGAATTAGGTCTAATTTTGGCGTTGAACGTGAAAATATGATTGTTTGTTTGACAATGTGATTAGGAAGTGATACAATTTCCCCTGTACACGTTTTGTGTATTTTTTCGAATGGAAATTGAAATTATATAGCGGAGTAGAGCAGTTCCGCCTACGGTGGACAGGCTGACACGCAGCTCGTCTGGCTCACCTGCCGGCAGGCAGGTAACCAAACACATTTAAGTTTCCTATCATGTACACAATATATGCATTATACTTCGAGAATGGACGTATCTATGTGGGCATGACCAGTAATTTAAATCATCGCATTCGCGATCATAAAAACGGTAAAACGCGATCAACAAAAAATCGCGGCATAGTCACAGTCAAAATAATTGAATTATGTGTGACCCGTACAGATGCGCGAATAAGAGAAAAATATTGGAAATCTGGGTGTGGTAAAGAAGCACTCAAACGAAGCGGGGTAGAGCAGTCTGGCAGCTCGTCTGGCTCATAACCAGGAAGTCGCAGGTTCAAATCCTGCCCCCGCAACAAGGAAAAGTTTTTTATAATAATACAAAGATGTTTCCTGTTCGTTTATCTCTATAATTTTCGTGAAGGAGTTGAACGATAAAGGGGGTCGGGGAAAAATATTTTCCCAGTTGGAGGAAGTTTACGAAACAGTGGGTTTTGTAGGAGCCGCACGGCGACGTGAAAATCCTGCCCTCGCAACACGCGCTTAGTTTAAAGTTAAAAGTTGATAGTTTATAAAGTATACACTCTGCACTTTTGACTTTTTACTTTATAAACTGGGTATGATGCCAGGGTAGCTCAGTCGGTTAGAGCGTGGGACTCATAAGCCCAAGGTCGTGAGTTCGATCCTCACCTCTGGTACAAATAAAGAAAAAAGTGTACAGTTAAAAAGTGAAAAAATAATATATTTGGGGGCGTAGCTCAGCTGGTTAGAGCGTCTGCCTGTCACGCAGAAGGTCGCCGGTTCGAGCCCGGTCGTTCCCGCAAAATATCAAAGCGTCTATGTGGCGTTTTTTTTGTTTTTTGAGAGTATTGCGTTTTTTTTATGATATAATGCACGTATTATAAGACAATTGATATGTCGTATTTTATGTGATCCTGTAAATAATCTTCACGTTGTATAACTAGATAATGTAAAAAAATATGAGATCACAGATTTATACGCAAGCTAAATATTATGAAATTGCCTTTAGTTTTATTGATCCAAAGAGTCAAGTTGATTTGTTTGAGAGATTCATCAAAAAATTTAGTAATGTAAAAGTTACAGCTGTTTTAGATGTTGCATGCGGAACTGCTTTGCAGCTCGAGGAGATTTCGAGAAGAGGATATGAGACGATTGGACTCGATAATAGCGCACAAATGCTCGGATATGTGAGAGAAAAATTTGCACAAAATGGATTGAAAATAGAAACGATCAAAGCCGATATGAATCATTTTACATTAAAGCAAAAAGTGGATTTTGCGTATATCATGATGGGATCTATTATTTATACAAAAAATAATACCTTGTTCCTCTCTCATCTCAATGCAGTCGCCGATTGTTTGCATACGGGAGGATTATATCTTATCGAAAATCTCACGATCAATTGGGCTGATCCAAAATTTTGGAGGCCACAAAAATGGACGATGAAGCAAGATGGGATCGTAGTAAAGACTGTATATCAGATGATACCAAAAGATCTTGTGACGCAATCTGTGACACAAGTACTCACGATAGATGTCGATGATCATGGTAAAAAAATGACATTTGTCGACAAAGATGATGTGAAAATTATATCGCCAGAAGAATTGAAATTATTAGTAGAAAAGAGTGGTAAATTTGATTTTTTGGGATTTTTTGAACGAGATTCAGTCAAAAAATTGCAAAAGATCTCATCGGACAATATCGTTTTGCTGAGAAAAAAATAAAAAAATCCTATGAGTATTCTCGTTTTTTAAATGAGTTTCATAGGATATGGGTCATGTTCATCGTAATATGTGCAGATTTAGGTCGCGGCAGTTTCTGTATGAGTCAGTAGAGAGCTTGTAATTTTTGCCCTCTATGTGGAATCTTTTTTCAAAGGAATGAGATCCTCTCCTACATGCCATGAGGGTTTTGTTTGTGAATACCATTTGGTGATTTGCATGATGTCTTTTGATGTTAGTATAGCTGCCTTCAAAAGAGGATCTAGACCATAATGAATGATATTTTTTTCGTTTGCTAATTTGCTGTCCAGAGAAATTATGCTGAAACCAAAAAGGCTCTGATTTAACGCAAAACGAGGAAGCGTCTTTGCCATAAATGGGAGGAGATCACTCACTAAAGATCCATTGATGTTGAAACTTGGATTCTCCTGAACACATGCTGTCCATTGAGCTACGAGTTCAGGCGTGAATTGCTGGAAGAATTTTTCGACACTCTTAACATGATGCACTTGGAAATCTTTTTCCAATAACTGCAAACTGTAAATGTCGTTGTCTTCCTGTAATTCTTTTAATCGGGATTGTGGATCCTGGTTATCCCATTCATATGTAATGGAAGACATCGTATTCGTTTTGCTGAGATATTTACAGAATGGCTCGTATTCCATAAACTGTGCCAAAAGTGGGATTACGATTTCTATATCTTGTCCGTAAAGTGAAATGATCATGTAGTCACGCAGTCCATATGATTCATTTTTTGGAGAGATTGTCATTGCGAAAGGTTTTTCATCAATGTGTCCACCCCAAATGCCATTACCGAGTACGACAGATGCCTTTAATCCAGTACGGCTTAGCCCAGACTGAATTTCTGTCCAATAAAGTTTATTATTCACAGGGAGCTCCTTTTTTAACGTGCAATTTTACTATTGTGCCCAATAGTAGGAATTATCGATTAAATGATAACTGTGCATACTATCATCTTTTGTGATTTTCTGTCAATGCTTGCAATTTTTGGACATTTGTGTTATAGTTTTATTTCGAGTCACATATTGCATCTTATTGCAATGGCAAAACTTTTTTGAAATGATCTCGAATAGTGTGTTTTTGTAAGCACATGTCTAGATCTGAACATTTTTTACTCATAGATCATTTGGGAAAATTCGTGTTTGGGTTTGTGAGTAATTAATGTAAACAAGGAACAATTATGTACAAGGTTAATAAACGTGGTAATCAAAAACCATCAGCACGAAAAACTGATGGTCGTAGTGTTAGTCGTACGCCAAAAAGAGCTGGTGAAAGCACATGGAAACGAGCTGGTGGCACAACAGATAGTCGTACACCAAGTCGCTCAGGCTTTGCAAGACGCTCTGATGCAGTAGGGAGTAGTTCTCCACGTACACGCACAAGTTCTGCAGAAGGATCATATGGTCGTAAGAAAGAATACGCAGGAGGAAGTGATGCACGAGCAACACGACGTCCTTTTGATCGTGCAGAGAAAGGTGACTATAAAAAATCATATACAAAAAACACATCTTCCCGATCAGGCGGTGGCAGAAATTCTTCTTCACGACAACAAGGTGGTCGTGGTCGCAATAATCGGAAGAAGCCAGTGTATGATCATCGACAATTTATCAAAGAAGCGACGATACAAAATGAAAATACCAAACCATATATTGTAAAACACCATTTTGCAGATTTTAAATTTCATGAAAAATTGCAAAGAAATATTACATCACGTGGATATGTGAATCCAACAGCAATTCAAGATCAGGCGATTCTTCCTATTATGACAGGTCGTGATGTGATCGGCATAGCAAATACGGGCACAGGAAAAACAGCTGCGTTCTTATTGCCACTGATCCATAAGATTTGTAATGATCCAACACAACAAGTTTTGATCTTGGCACCAACGCGTGAATTAGCTTTACAGATCGATGAAGAATGTCAGCTATTTACGAAGAATATGCAAATCCAGACAATTGTATGTATTGGAGGAACATCGATGCAAAAGCAATTGCGTAGTGTACGTAGAAAAGCACATATCATTATCGGTACACCAGGACGCACGAAGGATCTCATGCAACGTAAAGCATTGCAATTATCTCAGGTAAATAATATTGTATTAGATGAAGTAGATCGTATGTTAGACATGGGATTTATTGATGATATTACGCTATTATTGTCGATGGTAAAAAAAGATCGTCAGTCGTTGTTTTTTTCTGCAACAATGGATACAAAGATTGCGAAATTAACGTTGAATTATTCACACCAACCTGTGACGATCGAGATCGCTTCACGACCAACATCAGAAAATGTACATCAAGACGTTATTTTTGTTACGGACGGAGATGACAAGTTGGATAAATTGCATACGCTATTGCAAAAGAAAGAATGTGATAAGGCGCTTGTGTTCAGTCGTACAAAAATGGGTGCAAAAAGATTAGCACAAAAATTACATCAGCGTGGATTACGTGCTGACGCAATTCATGGTGATCTATCCCAAGGACAGAGACAACGTGCACTTACAGCTTTTCGTAATGATCATTTGAATGTATTGGTTGCAACAGACGTCGTGGCGCGCGGCATTGATATCGACGGTATCACGCATGTGATCAACTATGACTTACCAGAAAATTATGAAGACTATATCCATCGTATCGGGCGAACAGGTCGCGGATCATCAATCGGATATGCATTGACATTTTTTGAACGATAAACAAGGATCGGAAGAAAAAATCACCTCACATAAAGTGAGGTGATTTTTGGTATATTTCAGTATAAAAACGAAAAGTCCTCAATGCAAGAACGCATATGAATCCCTTCGAAAAAACATAACGGAAAAAAATAAATTTTTTCCCTGCAATCCAGGTGGGTTTCATGCTCCATATATTACGAGAATATATGGTTATTCAGCGTCCTATTCTGAAGACTTCTCATGTTTATTATAAACATATATATTTACGAAAGTCAAGCGCAAAAAAAGCACAATTTGCTTGTCAAATAAAGGTATTCACGATATAATGGAAGGTATAATATCTACACATAAAATTAAAGAAAAATACAATTTATGACATTACGATCGTATGTATGGGGATTGCGAATAGGTACGCTCATTAGTTTTGGAGCGTTTTGTGCCGTTATATTTTTGACGGATCCTATCGATATTGGTTATGTTGCATTCATATTATTTTATGTAACATTTTTTCTCACAATTTCAGGCATGAGTGTATTATTACTCACGTGGTTGTGGCATAAAATGGCGAAAGATGTTGTGACTTTGGGCGAAGTGGGCATGGCTGTTCGGCAAGGGATGTTGCTCAGCATATCCATTACGATTATTGTCGGTATGCAACAAATGAAGATTTTGTTGTGGTGGGATGCATTGATCGTTATGGGAGTTGTTTTTTTAGTAGAATTATATTTTTTGACCCGACAATCATCGAATTGAGATCCTGAGATAAATAAGTAGTATAAATGACATTATGGCAGAACAAAAAAAAGAAAGTAAAAAAGCATATGATGCATCGTCAATCCAAGTGCTAGAAGGTTTGGAACCAGTACGTAAGAGGCCTGGCATGTATATCGGCGGAACAGGTATTGATGGGTTACATCATTTGATCTGGGAGGTGGTAGATAACAGTATTGATGAAGCGATGGCAGGGTATGCGACATGGTGCCGTGTGCGGATGTTGCCAAATGATATTATCGAAATAACAGACAATGGACGAGGTATTCCTGTGGATATTCATCCCAAGACGAAAAAGTCGACATTGGAAACGGTATTGACCGTTTTACATGCGGGAGGAAAATTCGGCGGTGATGAAAGTGGTTATAAAGTCTCTGGTGGACTCCATGGTGTGGGTGTGTCAGTAGTAAATGCGCTTTCTGAATGGACTAAAGCGGAAGTAAAACTTGACGGAAAATTATGGGTACAAGAATTCGCATGTGGCAAATCACAAGGAGATGTCAAAGCTGTAGGCAAAGTAAAAAAAGGTGAAACAGGTACGACAATAACCTTTAAGCCAGATCGAACGATATTCACAGAAACAACATTTAATTTTGATCGCGTCGTCAAACATTTGCGTAATCAAGCATATCTGACAAAAGGTATTCGCATTGATATAGAAGACGTCCGAGAAGTGAAAGGAAAGAATGACGCATATAAGGCAAGACGACACAGTTTTTATTTTGATTCAGGCATTGTATCTTTTGTACGATTCATCAATCGTGACAAAGAAATCAAAAATGTGGTGCCAGTATATATCAATAAGCAAGAAGGTGATATCTACGTGGAAGTGTCTATGCAATACACAAATTCTTTCAAAGAGAGATTGCATGCATTTGCTAATAATATTTTAAATCCTGAAGGAGGTACGCATGTTGTTGGTTTTCGTACAGCACTCACGCGATGTCTCAATAACTATGCTCGTACAAATAACCTCCTGAGAGAGAAAGATAAAAATCTGACGACAGAAGACATGCAAGAGGGTTTGACGTGTGTCATTAGTGTAAAATTACCAAATCCCCAGTTTGAAGGTCAAACAAAAGAAAAGCTTGGTAATCCTGAGGTGAAGGGTGTTGTGCAAAGCGTAGTACAAGAAGAATTGACAGAGTATTTAGAAAAAAATCCCAAAGACGCACGAGCAATCATCGATAAATGTCTCCTTACTGCGCGGGCAAGAAATGCTGCACGTGTAGCAAAAGATGCTGTACTGCGTAAGGGTGCATTGGACGGTATGACGTTGCCTGGTAAATTGGCCGATTGTACAACACGAAAAGCAGAAGATTCTGAATTATACATTGTAGAGGGCGATTCTGCTGGAGGTAGTGCGAAGCAAGGGCGAGATCGTATGTTTCAGGCAATTTTGCCGCTTCGAGGAAAATTGGTAAATGTAGAAAAGACGAGTCTTGATAAGATCGTAAAATCTGACACTTTAAAGCCGATCATCATTGCGCTTGGAGCTGGTATCGGTGATGCTGTAGATATTGGCAAACTCCGTTATCATAAGATTATCATCATGGCTGATGCTGATGTGGATGGTTCTCATATTCGTACGCTACTCCTCACATTTTTTTATCGATATTTTGAAGAATTGGTAAAACAAGGATTCATTTATATTGCACAACCACCGCTTTATCAGATCAAGAAAGGGAAAAGTGTACATTATGTGTATACAGATGAACAGAAGCATGCTCTATTGAAAAAAATGGGTGTGAGTGACATCGATGAAAATGATGACGCGCAAAAAAATCTCGGTGTCTCAATCCAGCGATATAAGGGGCTTGGAGAGATGAATCCAGAACAATTGTGGGAAACGACAATGAACCCAGAGAAAAGAAAAATGATGCAAGTAACCATCGATGATGCAGAAGCAGCAGATCATGTCTTTGATCTTCTTATGGGAAGTGATGTGGCACCTCGCAAAAAATTTATCCAAACACATGCCAAGACAGTTCAAAATCTTGACGTGTAATCGATAATATAAAATAATATGTCTAACACACAAACACAAAATCCAGATACGGAGAGTCGAGAAAAACGAGAAGAAAATTTTGATGCGTATTACAAAAAGGTTGTCTCGATGCAAGAGCATCTTGAACGTATTCATATTGTTACAGAACAATTGGAGAATAAATATGACGATTATAAAGAGACAAAAGAATTTGTGCGTTTCTTGAAATCGATCGAAGAAGTTTTTGCTCATGCTGCAAATGAAAAATGGAGCGTAGAAAAAACAGAGAGTGAAATGATCAAGAGTGAAATTTATCTTTTATCTCAAATATCAGGCGTGGATGAGATGGTTTTTTTAGCGATCTATGAAGAGTTTACTCATGCAAGTCATGATGTAGAAAAAATTCAAATTATTGCTAAGAAATTGATGGATAAATATACTGAAGACATACCACATTATATAGAATGTAAAGAATTTATTATGTATGTCAGGGATGCGTTATTGGTTTTTGCACACTCTCTCAGTGGCGAAAAGGCATTTGATGAGGTGGATGAAGCTAAATCACGTATTATACGTTTGCGTATGGAACTCATGGCAGCAGATAATCAACCACCTTTGAAATTGCTCGAAAGTATTTATACGGAGTTTGTAGACGAGTTGAAAAAGTAGACCGTGGCATGAGGACTATGTAATTTTTTTGGTATGAGAAGCAGACATATATGTCTGCTTTTTACGTATCATTTGATCCATGGTATAATAAACCCATAAATAAAAATAATAACTCTATGAACCAAAAAAACAAAACTCTTTTGATCGTCTCATTCGCGATCATCACATTTGTACTCGTTGCAAGTGTTTTTTTGTACAAACCCATCACACAAAAACTCAATGAA
>JBBQZC010000003.1:0-107409 GCA_038208115.1 Candidatus Moraniibacteriota bacterium | reverse complement strand
GATCCAGGATTTTAGTGTGCTCAAAGAACTCAATGATCGTATTGCACAGGAACAAAAGGTCATCACAGATGAAAAAGCAAAAATCACACTGCGTCATCATGCGATCACACAAATGATCGGGAAAGCACAAGAGAAAGCAGCACCATATCAAAGAAAGATGGATAAGTTTGCACGGATCAAGGAGAGGAATACGTATGAGAAGACGCCTACAGGGGAGGAGAAGGCTGCTGCAAGTACAACAACATGGGAATCACTCATTAGCACATCTATTCCAGAGAATGTAGGCATGAAAAAAGTTTTTGACCGTTTACCTGTTTCCAAATATATCAATGATTGGAATACATTCGTTATAAAACAATCTGGAGCGAATGCAAAACCCGAAATCATTGATCAAACAGAGATGTTACGTCTTATCGGATATGACTTGCATGCAGCAATAAATTATAGAGATTTTCATAAAATGATTACGCACTATTATCGATTTAAAGGCTATTCTCCTGAGCAGTTTAAGTTGAATATAACAAAATTCAATGAAACATTTAACCCAAACATTGCAGAAATAGCTGCGCGAGAAGCAAAAGAAAAAGCACAAAAATTGGAAGATGCAAAAAAAACTGCTACAGAAAAAGAATCCAAAAAGAATAGCGCAGAGGCATCATCAAAATCGCGAGAAAATCGAACAACTGCAGCAAGAAATGTTCAGCGACAAAAATCTCTAGATGCAACCAGGCCCGCAGCCTCAAAAAATGTGACTGATACTTCCACAAAAGTAAAAAATTCAGAAACCTCAACTAATTCGTCTGCACCAGAGATAAAAGTTACTAGTTCAGAGGAACCTGTTGCAACTACTACAAACACGAAAGCTACTGTAGATAAGAATACAACAACAAAAACAACTGATTCTAAAAAAAATGAAGCAGAAGTAGACGCATCAAAACCCGAAGATCAAAAAGAAGCTCCTCCAAAAAAAGATGATCCAAATAAAACTGAAGGTTAATAAGCTAAAAACATAATTTTTATTATAAAATTTTATGACAACTCAAAACCGAGCCGATGACACATCAATGCCTGCAGAAAATCAAAAACAAATCGATGATATTTTAAATGAATTGGATGTACTCCATGATAAAGTAACGAGTGACAATACAGATATTAATCAAAAAATGACTGAGATTGAAGCGGGGGTTACACAGTCCGTTTCTGAAATTGATAAAAATTGCACAGACCTTGATGCTATCGAAAAAGAATCTGGTGATGCATTTGATGCATTCATCATCAAACAAGCCGAGGATCTTGTGAAAGAGGAAAAAAATACTGCTGAATAACAAAAAAGATTCTCAGACTTCTGAGAATTTTTTTTGTTATTCAAAATTTGCTATAGTAATTATCTATATGCTACGACGACAAATTCACCACGCACTTTATCAGGATGTTCTGCAAAATAAGTGACTGCATCCTGGACAGTTCCTCGAACAATTTGTTCGTGCATTTTTGTTAACTCTCGTCCGATGATTATGTGCATATTATTTTCAGATAACTCTTGCAACAACACCAAGTTTTTGATCACTCTATGCACACTGTCATAATAGATTACAGGCACATTTGAGGTAACAACGTGCTGAAAAAAAGTTTGACGTCCCTTTTTATGCGGTGGATATGCAAGAAAACAAAATTTTTGCAAATCAATCCCAGCAACAGAGATTATGGTTCCTAATGCTGATGCACCTGGAATTGGAATAATACGAATATCATTTTCTTGTGCCAATGCAACTAATTTATTGCCTGGATCACTCACACCCGGCGTGCCTGCATCAGTAACAACTGCCACATTTTTTCCTTTTTTAATTTCATCGATAATATATTGTGATTTATCATCTTTTGAGTGTTGATGATACGACGTGGTTTTCGTCGAAATCTCATAACGCTGAAGCAATTTACGCGTCACGCGTGTATCTTCACAAGCAATCATATCCACAACTTTTAATGTCTCCACTGCACGAAAAGTCATGTCTGACATATTTCCGATTGGCGTTCCCACAATATACAAATCACCTGATTGATTTTCCATATCTATTTTCCTAAATATTTAAGAGCAAGCCGCACACATTCTCCCATATTTTGCACATCTTTTGGAATTCCATTCAGCGCCTCCCTCGCTTCGACAACACTATATCCCATTGATCGAAGTGCATCAATTGCATCAGAATGTAATATTGCATCATTTACAGCCATATCAACTGGTGCTATGACTTTTCCAGAAAGTTCTAATATGACTTTTTCTGCAGTTTTTTTACCAATACCTGATACCTTTGTCAAAATCGATATGTCCTTATGCGCAATGGCCGTCGATAACGTGGCAACATCTGCTATTGAAAGAATATTCAATGCCGCTTTTGGTCCAATTCCAGAGATACCAATAAGTAATTCAAACATGCTCTGCTCTGCCTCCGTCGTGAAGCCATATAATGAAATTTCCTGTTCTCGCACATGCGTATGAATAAATAATTCCACTGAATGATCCGCGCATTGTTCAATCGCATACGCTGACAACAAGACACGATATCCGACACCATGCACATCAATAATGAGAGCATCTTTTTGTCGTATAATAACATTTCCTTTTATAAAGCCAATCATAGATAATAATATTTTAGTATATTAGAACGTTAAACAAAATCATAACCAAGATCTATCGTGATATCAGTAATTGTTCAATCTATATTTAGTTTAACACTCTTATATAGATATACGCAAAAAACATATTTTATTATAAATATTAACAAATGTCTTTCCTCTATGTCTAAGAATCTATATGTCAAATCCCAATTGTTGCCAAAATCGATAATCTATGCTATAAAAGAAAGACGATTGTTTTTTGTGAATTTCTCAGTTTCGTAAATACAGTCAATTTATGCTCAAACATTACGTGTGTAAACAAATTGCTTCACACTTTTAACTACTCATTAATACACTAAACGTATGCCAATCAAAGATTCAGCAAAAAAATATGTGAAAATCACAGCAAAAAAAACCGAAGAAAATCGTAAAACACGTGGTGCATACCGCTCAGCAATCAAAAATCTTGAAACAGCAATTCAAAAAAACGATCAAAAAGATATTGAAAAATTTTTTACTTTATCACAAAAAATGCTTGATAAGGCTGTGCAAAAAAAGGTTCTCAAAAAAAATACCGCAGCTCGCACAAAATCACGACTCAATAAAAAAGTTGTTGCAACAAAAAAATAAACTTATATATCAAAGCGTCACAAAAAATGTGACGCTTTTTTATTTAGTAAGACACCTTTATTATGCATTATCGTAAATCTACCATGATTTTTTTTTGCAAATCTCATTTGTGATTTTAATGAAAAAGTTCAGTTATGTATCATTTTTATACAATTTCTATAAAAATTAATACCGCTAATCATATTATATGATAAGCGGTATTATTTCTTTAATGAATATTTGTGATCAGGATTTTCGCTCCAGAAGATCCTTTGAGATCAAAGCTTTCAGCAAACGGCAAAATGACACTGCATCCTCGTGACAATGTACTATCACAATCATCATATACAGTCCCTTCCACAACATGAAGCAGTCGCGTACATTGTTTTCCCTGAAAATGCAACGCTTCGCCCTGTGACAAATTATACACAACAACATCAAAAGACACACAGTTTGCTATGTTACCCGTAGCTTTCTGTGATGTCATTTGCGGTTCATAATCTCCAAAATCTATACTGTCTAATGATTGTTCAACATGCAATTGTCGTGGCCTTCCATCCAAACCAAGCCGATCCCAATCATATACTCGATATGTCGTATCAGAATTTTTTTGAATTTCCAAAATAATATTACCAGCATCGATTGCGTGTAATCTTCCACTTTGCACAGGAATTGATTGTCCAACACTACTGTGTGCAGCAAACAAACATTTTTCAAGAGCTTTGTTTTTTAGAGCATCTTCAAATTGTTCTCGTGTAACATTTCTTTTTAATCCGACATATAGCTGTGCATCCGGTCTTGTGATATCCATAATATACCACACTTCATCCTTTGATTCTCCCCCAAATCGCACGGCCATTTTTTCAGTTGGATGCACTTGCAAACTCAGTCTTTCATTGCAATCCAATAATTTTACCAGGATTGGAAATTGCTCATAAGAATCCCATTTTGGACCCATAATATAAGCACTGTCAGAAAGAATCATTTCACGTAGTGTCATGATTTTTCCCTTTAGTGTACCTACTGATTGTGCTTCTGGACGATCAACAATCTCCCAACTCTCGCCAATATGAGATTGACCAGATAAGTTTCGTCCGAATATTCTGGCGAGATGATTGCCTCCCCACACACGCTCCATATAGAGCGGTTTAAATTCTATCCATTTCATATGCCCTCTCTCTATTTTTATTATCATTTTAAAAAACCAAAATACAACCTTAAATTATCAAATCCAATGCACATTTTCACCATTATTAGTGACGTGAAAAAGCTCATTGGATTTCATATAAATATCAAAACATGCTACTCATAGTCTATCAAAAAAATCAATTATATACCAGAAACAAAAAGATCAAGCCCCGTCTCAATATTCTGCTTGCCAGTCTTGACATCATGATCAAGTATTGTCATTGCATGATACATTTTTTTAATCTGTTGGTATGCTATCTGATTAACCAAAGTTAAGGTTTTTTGTACGACAAATGGATGTATTTTCAGGACTTGCGCGATAACGTGACGGTCAGTCAATCCATCTTGTACAGCACCTCCTACTAAAAGCATTGATCGCAATTGATATACATACATACTAAAAATATGAAAAGGACTGTCTCCCGTAGCTATTTGCTTTTTCAATAAGAGCAATGCTCTCGCTTTATCTTTTTTGACGATTGCTTCGATCGTTTCAAACATATTCGCCACTGTATTTCCTTGCACGATTTGCTCAACATGTGACACCGCGATCATTTTTTCATTTGCAAAACAAATCAGTTTTTCAATCTCTTTTTCCAGTAACCAAAGATCATTTCCTGCACACAATACGAGACTCCTAATTGCGTGATTGTCAATCTCAGATCCACTGTCTTGAACTTTTTTACTGATCCATTTCTCCAAATCACTGCCGAGAAGAAATTTATATTCTGCGGTGTGTATAGCATTATTATGCAACCATAAAAAAAATGATGCGTTTTTTCTCGGTAAACCTATTTCATGAAAAATAATCGTATCATCATTTTTTTTCACAAGATATTCTTGTATAATTTTTTGCTCTGGCGCTTTTGTATGCGAAAAAAAATTTTTCACAATAACCATTTTTTTTTGTGAAAAAAGACTTTGGCTATCCAATGATTGCGTTATTGCTGTGATATCACATTTGTCATCACAATCAAAAACCAACACATTACTTTGTGGATGTTGTTTATGAAATTGTATTTGTGCCATTCGCACTTTTTGGGAAGATTGGAAAGAATCTTCACCATAATAAAATTCGATCATATTTTGATAATAAAAAACACCCGTTTATCATATTGTATCATGAAAACGGATGTTCTTAGATTTCATAAAGTTTATTCTGTTATTCGCGCTTCTGTTCCAGTACTTGCAGCTGGAGCATTCTTTTTCTCCTCTCTATCTTTTTTTTCCTTTATACGATCCTCTGCTGTTCCCTCATTCCATTTGATTGTCTTACCGTTTGAAACAACTTGAATCCAAATTTGTCCTGGCACAAAATGGATCACCTGTCCCTTTGCATCAAAAAACTGAAAAGGTTCCTTATCGCCTCGAACTTTTTTCCATGTTCCAATTATCTCTTTACCATTCATATAAAATCGTGCCTCCCCTTCGTTTTTTGTATCAAACCATGGATCTCCCAACTGAAAATTTGGATATTGTCCTGTATCATTCTTTTTATGTGCATCATCTATGCCAGCCCATGGATCACGCAAACCCTGACTTGTATAGTCAGTATCTGTATAAAATGCATCTTTTTTTGTTTGAATGACAACTACATTTTTTGGCGAAACACGTTCTTTTGTAACAAAATCAAATTCTTCATTGCCATTAAATACTCGCTCGTATGCATTTGTCTCTGGATTGTATTCATAATGAACACGAAATGGATTATCATATCCGACTGTCAAATCACCATATGCCAATCTTTGATCTTTGGGTATTTCACCCTGATGTTCAAATCCCTTAAACGTATTTTGATTGGAATATCCATATTCACCCGCAGATTTGATGAGTTCTGGCATCGATGTAAAAGCCCTGTCCTCCATATCAAGAGGCACAATATTCGTACCTAAGCGATAACATGCCGCATTTCCTGCATTTACACCTCCGTCCGCACATGTGAGACTATTCATGATCTTATTGTCCAAAAGATTTTTTGTTACACTATCACCACCCCACAATACAAAGACTGCATCAATAGAATTTGCAACGTTCATGAAATCTACTCGCCCTGACCTCATCGGTCCAATCTGTGTCGGCGCATTGCATCCAAAAACTCCCATTACCCGAGTCCCATCATGAATCGCACGATGTGGCATCTCCACGACCATGTCTGCCTGTGTAATATTGGAAAAATATGGTCGCGTCTCAATATCTCCTGAATACATTACACCGAATAGCCTCTTATTGAAATTATCACAAGCCAAACCTGTTATAGGACTCGCATTTACTGGTTTTTCATAAGGTACCACATCAGCCGTTTTTTCTCCTTCATTGATAATCTCCTTTGAATCCTTTTTTTTACATCCAAATCCAGCCAATATAACCAACGCTATACATCCAAGGCCCACACTAACAACAAACTTTTTGTTCATAATTATTCTATTTAATGTAACTTATCAAGTATATCACAATCCTATATACGTGCCACTCTTCACCTATAATTCACTCCATCGATCCCCTATTGAAACATCTACTTTCAGCGGTACTGCAAGCATGCAGACATTTTCCATAATATTTACAATTTTACTTGAAAAATCGTTTACAAGATCCTCTCGCACCTCAAATATGATTTCATCATGAATTTGCAATATAGCATTTACTCCATCATAATCATAATTTGTATCAATATGATGATCTGCCGCAATCATTGCAAGTTTCATAATATCTGCGGCAAGTCCTTGGATCGGCATATTAATCGCAGCTCGCTCGCCTGCGCTTCGTAATTGGAAATTTTTTGATTGAATCTCTTTGACATAGCGACGACGACCAAACACTGTTTCCACATATCCATCTTTCATAGCTTGTTGTTTTGTGTCATCAATATATTTTTTCACACCAGAAAATTTTTCAAAATATGTCGTAATAAAAACTTTAGCCTGCTTCGTGTCGATACCTGCTGCACGTGCAAAACCAAACTGCCCCATGCCATAAATCAAGCCGAAATTAAGCTCTTTCGCGTTACGTCTCTGATCTTTTGTCACCTCTAATTCTGGAATCTCTAAAACGTGAGCTGCCGTATACGTATGTATATCCATATTGTTTTGAAATGCTTCGATCATCGCTACGTCACCACTTACATGAGCAACGCATCGCAGATCGATTTGAGAATAATCCACACTGACTAGCTTATGACCTTTTTCGGCCACAAACCCTTCACGTAATCGCCTACCGTCTTCGGTGCGAATTGGGATATTTTGCACATTTGGATCCGAAGATGACAATCGTCCAGTTGATGCCACTGCTTGATTAAATGTAGTATGAATACGTTTTTTTGTGTCGGCTAATCGTGGCAAGACATCCACATATGTCGTCTTGAGCTTAAACAATTCACGATATCGCTCTATATGCGCAATGATCCTATGCTCCGCATGAATCTTCTGTAATTCACTTGATGCTGTTGAATAACCTGTCTTTGTTTTTTTAATATCTTTCGTGCTAATCTGTAATTTTCCAAAAAGAATAACACGCAATTGTTGTGTTGAGTTAATATTAAAGACCTCTCCAGCAAGTTGATAGATTTTTTGTGTCAAAATATCAATCTCTTCATCAATCTTTTTTGCGATGTCCTTAAATCGCGCTATGTCTATCATAATCCCCGCTTTCTCCATTTTATACAAAATCTGAATCAATGGCATTTCAATTTTGTGTAATACAAAATTAATATTTGCATCTTTTTTTTGTGTAGCGATAAGAGATTGTATGATCTTTTCAAAATGCAGATAGATGACCGACGTATAATAAGCTCGCATACATACATCATTTTTTTCTTCCTGATCATCGCGTAACATGAGAGACATTTGATTACTTTTTTTCTGTTTTTCGATATTAATTCCAAAAATATCGAAAGCCAACGCATCAAAAGAGAGTTTTTTATTTTGTTGAACGACATATGCTTGTAATAATACATCTGTCTCTACACCATTTAATATAATATCGTTTTGTTCCAACGTTTTTAAAACGCTTTTTACATCAAAAACAATTTTTAAACTTGTAGACGAATTCAAATAGTGATCACATACTTCTTTTGTATCCTGCGTATAAGAAATGTAGTATACCGTTCCTTCCATATAACTTGCAATCCCATATATATGATCATTATTCGTATCCCATGTGATCGCACATTTTTTTTGTGAGATTTTTTTTAAAATATCCTGCACATCTTTTACATCAACATACACAATCTTGTATACCTCCTCCACTTTTTCGACGTTTGCTTCTTTGGGCAATCTTTTCATTAAACTCAGAAAACCCAATTTGTGAAATGTTGCACGCGCATGGTCAAATGTAATATTTTTTGCAATAATTTTACCATAAACAATTGCGTCAATTGGCACATGCAATACAATTGTGCCAAGTGTCCGCGATAGATATGCTTTTTCTCTATCTTTTTCCAATTTTTTTCTCACATTTTCCTTTATATCATCTAAATGTAAATATATTTCATCCAAATCTTTGTATTGCGATAATAGATCAATCGCTGTTTTTTCCCCTATCCCCATAACACCAGGTATATTGTCGCTTGTATCTCCTCGCAAACCTTTATAATCAATCACCTGATCCACGGAAACTCCCATTTTTTCTTTTACCATTTCTTCGTCATATAACATCATGTCATGAATGCCTCGCGACATCGTGAAAACACGCACATGATCGTTGACCAATTGAAATGTGTCTTTATCACCTGTCACAATAACTGTTTCTACACCATCTTTTGTTGCTTGTTGTGCTATTGTGCCAATTACATCATCTGCCTCAAAACCATCTTTTTCAATAATCGTGATACCTAATGACCTCACAACATCTTTCACAAGTTCAAATTGAGGTATCAAATCCTCTGGTGTCTCCTTGCGTTTTGCCTTGTATTCTGGAAACATATCATGTCGAAAATTTTTCCCTGGGAGATCAAAAGATGCAATGATATAATCTGGCTGAAACTTTTCTAAAACAGTGAGTAACGTCGCCGTAAAACCATACACCGCATTGGTCTGTATACCATCATCAGTTGAAAGTGGTGGAATGGCGTGATATGCCCGATGCACAATCGCGTTACCATCTAATAGCAATAGCGTTTTTCTTTTTTTTATCATAACTTTTGTGGAAGAAAATTCATCTTTTTTTGTCATAAAAATATATAAAAAATTGTATATTCATCATATCCTGCTTTACTGTCTTTGACAAAGCACACTAATTTATAAAGTCATATATCACTAGTGATATATGACTTTTTGCTATATTTTTGAAAAATTGTCACTCGAAATTTTTATGGTTCAAATATTCTCAAATCTTTCTTGATTTGTTGATAACCCATATCTAATTTCATTTCTTCAATTGCCTGCCCTAATTCTTCTGTGGAAAAGGCACTCTTTTTCCCCATCATAACGTTTTGTACGCAATTAATGTCATTTTGATATAATTCTGAAAGATTATGCAGGCCTTTTGCTTGAGCATATTTTTGAAAAGTCTTTAGCTGAATCATTGCCTCTTCTAATATTTGAAACTGTATATAGTGCGACGCAAGTTTTTTTTGCTCACCCTCAACCCACAAATCCATCAGCTCACGTATAGTTTGTCGATCTGCTGATAATATAATTTGAGGAATATTATTTTTTTGCCCCTTTATACCTTGTGTTTCAGAATGAAAATAGTCCATTTTGGACAATTGTCCTCTATCGATACTTTCTTTTATCTTTTGCAATTTTTTACCAACACCCTCCAAACTTGTTGCCACATCTATACCAAGTGCCAAGTGACCTACAAAAGAATTTTCTGCATGAAACTCCACCACTCCATCAATTCCATTTGCGATATCATCATACTCTGTCGGAATGATGATTTGAGCATTGTCACCAAACCAGGCATTCATATCAATACCATCAAGTACCATTGCCTCAAATATTTTTCCTAATTTACTCTTCGTTTCCCACCCAAAACTATGTGATTCTTTACTCTCTATATTTTGCACATTAAACTGTCGCTTCATCTTCTCAACATATGCACAATTTTTTGCAATACGATCTTCCGCATAAGGACCTCCATTTTCCTCGCTAAAATCCGCATAATCAATACGATCTTCATACACATCCTCAGCCTTAGCATGTGCACGCTCCATACTTGGAAACATTTCTGGGTCTCTGAATTTTACAACTTCCCTTTTTTCTTCAGAAAAAATCATATTATTGCACAGTTACAGTGATACTTTTAATAACCACGTCTTCGAGAGGTTTATCTTGTGTATTTTTTTCAACATCCTCTATCACCGTTACCACCTCCATGCCTGATGTCACTTTTCCAAATACCGTATGTTTTGTATCTAAAAAATTATTTGCTTTTGTATTGATAAAGAATTGACTTCCATTGGTACCTGGACCAGCATTTGCCATGGCGATTGTACCAACGTCATTTCGGTTATTTGTGGTAATTTCGTCATCAAATTTATAGCCAGGACCTCCTGTGCCAGTGCCTGTCGGATCCCCACCTTGGATCATAAAATCTTTGATTACACGATGAAAAATCACGTCTTTATAAAATCCTTTTTTTGCAAGTGTGCAGAAGTTTGCAACTGTAACTGGAGCATCATTATTCAAAAATGAAATGGTTATATCACCTTTATTTGTTGTAATTTTTGCTTCTTTGCATGTTTGAGCAAGCGTCATATCAATCTCACTTGGTATGTTTTTCATAGTTGTTTGTGAATTATTATTTGTTTGTTGTGGTTCGTCTTTTAACACTGACATTGCTTCATCTAATTTTTTATTTTCCTCATTCGTTGCTTTTGTAATATTGTCTTGTGCTTTTTTATTAGTATCTACCAGCGTTTCAACATATCCTTTTGCTTTTTCGTTTTCCTTTACTGCTTTATTTGCCGCTGATTCATTTTGTTGACATCCTGCAGCCAATATGCACACAGCACACACTGTATACGTTACTAGTTTTTTGTTCATATATATTTATTTACAAATTATCACTTGTATATTTGTGTTTTGAAGAACTAATCCAGTCACAAAAGATGTACATCGCACGATCAGGGATAATGTTTTGTATCTTTTCTGGCCATTCGACAATCACAAACACTTTTTCATCTGATATAATATCATACCATCCCAATTCTACCATATCATCTGCATCGATGCGATATGCGTCTATATGATAAATCTTGTTTACTTCCTGAGTTGAAATGATATATTCCTTCATAATCGTAAAAGTTGGACTGGTATACGGACCTTGTGCACCACACGTTTGTAAAACACCTTGTGCAAATGTTGTCTTGCCACCGCCAAGATCTCCTTGCAAACATAAAATACGCCCACCCCTTACATTTTCTTTCGCGAAAACTCTGGCGCATTCATACGTTTCCTCAACTGACTCTGTGATGATCGTTTTCATATATTACAGCATACGACAAGTATATATGAAAAGCAATCATCTCTCATCAAAAAAGCGCATGAAAATTGAGAAATTATCAAAAATTGACAAAGCACGCATCCGCTGATAATCTGTACTATCACCTGTAATCAGAGAAAAACTCGCATGTCTAAAAGTCTTGCATTACAATTCGACAAACTAATCAACCAAAGTTCACACATTCTCATATTATTACCGGAAAGTCCGCAAAATGATTTTTTTTGTTCTGCTCTCGCATTGACACATTTTTGTGAAACTAAAACCATCATAACATCATTGGCATTTTATGATCCCTATGAGGAAACATCTTCATTAAATTTTCTTCCACATGCAGCTCACTCAAAGATCATTCATTCTATTTCTGGTTCACGAGATCTAATATTGTCATTTAACACAAAGTACAATGACATCATCAACACACGCATGGAACGCACTGAAGATCATTTCAATATCATTATTACGCCAGAAAAAGGCATGATTGACTCACGTGATTTTTCATTTCTTCCGGACAAGTTTCCTTATGACCTCATCGTCACAATCGGTGCTATCGACAAAGAATCTATGGGCAAGATCTATGATGAAGTACCTGACGTATTTTACGAAATTCCCATTATCAATATTGATAACAAAAGCTCCAATGAACAATTTGGACAATTAAATATCATCAATGCAGTAGCGTCATCCGTGTCCGAAGTAATCGGAGATTTATTTGAACAAATTTTGAAAATAAAACTTTCTGCTGAATGTGCTCAATGCCTCCTCACAGGAATAATCAGTACGACAAATAGCTTTCAAAATCACAACACAACGCCACACGCACTAACGCTATCCAGTCGCTTAATCGAATATGGGGCCGATCAACAAGCAGTTATAAAAAATCTTTATCGAAATCAAACTTTTTCACTTTTACAACTCTGGGGACGTGCAATGAAAAAACTCACAACACTTCCGTGCCACAAAAAAATCGTAATTACATCTATTACACAGCATGACCTTACCCAAACGCGTGCAGAAAAAAAACAATTACACATCATTCTTCAAAAAATGAAACAAAATTACCCGTCAGGAAAAATATTCATTCTCCTCTATGAAAAGAATGTGAACCAATTTGTTGCACTCATAGACACAAAAAATGCGAATATTGAGCTTGATCAAAATTTAGATCATATCACAATGCTTACCGATCATTCCTATGAAGTATTTTTTTCTGCACACACATTTGATGAAACAAGTGAGGAGCTTTGCTCTCTTTTTTCTCCATATATTTCTTCTCTTGATTGATGGGGTATTTCTCATGCTTTTATTTATCAGAAAAAACTGTTAGAATAAAGACAAATCAATAGCAAAAATATGGTTATAATATTACATGAAGATAAACTCGTAGAAAGTAGACATGAACGCGAAACTGAGCGTACTCTTAGTCAATTACAAACCAAAAGTCAAGAAGAGTATGCCTCCTATGTAGCAAGAAAATTAGACCTCCCATACATCGACCTCAACATTACCCCAATTGCAAGTGATGATGTGGCTATTATTAGCGAAGCTGACGCTATTAAATATAGCGCTGCCGTTTTTCATAGCACAGGAAAATCTGTCAAAATTGGCACACCAAATCCTGAAAATCCTGAACTGATGGAATATATTCAAGAAATGCAAGACAAAATGGGTTGGGAGGTAAAAATCTATGTAATTTCTCTCGATTCTTTAAATAAGCTTCTCCGTCAATATAAAAACTCTTATTTTATCGATGCAATCGATACAATGCGCCTAACGCTTTCTGGTGAAGATCTCGAGGAGTTTGAAAAAGGCATCGGCCAACTTCTTAAACTCAAGGACAATCTTGAGGCCTTGCCAACAACAGAAGTGTTAAGTATTATTTTTTCTGGTGCTGTCAAATTACTTGCTAGTGATATTCATCTCGAGCCACAAAAAGAAAACATACAAATTCGCTATCGTATAGACGGGGTATTACAAAGTATTGTCAGCATCCCAAATCACACATACAAGCTGATCGTAAATCGCATTAAGCTCATGAGCAAAATGATGATCAACGTTCGAGATATGGCTCAGGATGGACATTTTTCGTTCGATATAGATGAAACGATGCATATCGATGTGCGTGTATCCACAATCCCTGGAAAAACATTTGAAGGTATTGTTATGCGGCTTCTAAAGAGCGATAGCGTGACCGTCGATATCGATAGTCTCGGACTTACGGGCAAAGCGTACGAAGATCTCCAAAAAAACATGGTAAAAAATGCTGGGATGATCCTTACCACTGGTCCAACTGGCTCTGGCAAAACCACAACACTTTATACTCTCATCAATCACATAAAAAGTCCTGAAACAAAAATTATCACAATTGAGGATCCAATCGAATATCAAATTGATGGTATATCACAAACACAAATTTCTAAAGACAGAGGTTTTACATTTGCAAAAGGTCTTCGAGCAATTGTACGTCAGGATCCAGATGTTATCCTCGTCGGTGAAATCCGCGATGATGAGACAGCTGACGTTGCTATCAATGCAGCTCTCACAGGCCATCTCGTATTGTCAACACTTCATACAAATAATGCCGTTGCAACAATTCCCCGCTTTATGGAGCTCGGCGTCAAACCTACACTGATTCCAACTGCAACCAATCTCTTTATGGCACAACGCCTTGTCCGCACGCTTTGTACTAATTGCAAAGAAGAATATGTGCCTGCAAAAGAAACACTTGATCAGTTTTCACGAATGGTAGCTCTTATTTCTCCTAAGGCAAAAATTGACGTCCCAAAGAATATCACAAAAATCTTTCGTCAAGTTGGATGTGAAAAATGTCATAACACTGGTTACAAAGGACGTATCGGCATTTTCGAGATTCTTGCGATGTCAAATACAATTGAACAGATGATCCTCGATATGGCAAGTGAAACCGATATATTAAAAGTTGCAATCGAAGAAGGCATGGTTACCATGACACAAGATGGTATTTTAAAAGCACTCCAAGGCATCACGACGATTGAAGAAGTAATGCGCGTGACTACTGAAGGTGATTTAATCGAACAACTTTACGAAGACTTGATGTCACAGTCGTTATCTCGTGGAATTTTTGTCAAAAATGTAACCCAAAAAAGTGTCTCCACACATGCGCAAGACTTTACAGCAATGGACGCTCTGATCAACGGTTCCGATGACAATGACGTACTGCCTACTATTTTATCTTATGGCAAACAACTCAAATCAAGTGATATCCATATAGAGCCTCAAGAAGAATATGTCGATATTCGCATGCGCGTAGATGGTGTATTGCAATCTATTGCACACATGCCAATTATGAGTTATCCCCTTCTCTTAAGTAAGATCAAAGTAATTAGCAATATCCCTACAACTATTCGACAAGGTGTGTCTGACAGTCGTTTTCGCATCATGTATGAAAATGAAGATATGACTGAATTGCAAGTAGATGTCCGTGTTTCAATTATCGTCGGCGGCTATGGAGAAACGATTGTGCTCCGCCTCCTCAACAAAGAAAATGTTCATCTCGACGTACATGCAATCGGACTCAGAGAATACAATTTAGATCGCATCATGACACAAGTGTCTAAACCATACGGCGTAGTCTTAAATACTGGACCTACCGGATCTGGTAAAACCACCACATTATATAGCGTTCTCAATGAGATTAGTAATCCAGATATAAAAATCATCACAATTGAAGATCCGATTGAATATCAACTGGACGGAATCCTCCAAACACAGATTGATAAAAAGAGTGGTTATACATTTGCCTCTGCACTCCGAGCTCTCCTCCGTCAGGATCCAGATGTGCTTCTCGTAGGTGAAATTCGCGATGAGGAAACTGCTGAAACAGCAATAAATGCTGCTCTTACAGGACACCTCCTCATTTCATCACTTCACACCAATGACGCTGTAGGAGCAATTCAACGTCTTCTACGTCTCGGTGTGGGAACCGATGATATCACTACTGCAGCAAATGCATTTATCGCACAACGCCTTGTCCGCGTCCTTTGCGACTGCAAAAAAGAAATAATTCTCACTGAGGAAGACAAAGCACTCATCGCTAAACATCTTGATAGTATCTCTCCACTCGTCACAATTCCACGACCACAAGCAGAAAAAATGTATATACAAGGTGGTTGTGAAAAATGTAGCAATATCGGTTATAAGGGTCGCACGATCGTATCAGAAGTTTTCATTATGGACGATGACCTGCGCGGACTCATAGCCCATGGAGCACTTATACCAGAAATCAAAAAGAAAGCAGTAGAAAATGGCATGCTCACAATGGAGCAAGATGCAATACTCAAAGTCCTTGAAGGCATCACCACTCTTGAAGAAGCAAAGCGCGTCACAACATTGTAAAATCTCAACGATAAAAACATCTGTCTCACACAGATGTTTTTACATAATCTTTTTTGGATTTATATTACCTACAATATCTCACATTCCTTCAAATATACAAAACAGCCGCTTTATGCGGCTGTTTCTTTAGTTAGTTTTGTTGCTATTTTTGTACCTGTAAACATTTACTACCTCCTTGATAAACCGTAGGCAGCATGCCCGCACGGTCAATGACAACGTGCGGGGAGAAGAAGTGTCGAGGAGAGCCGCAGCCGAAACCACAAGAACCCGATCTGGACTAAACAACTTCCGTATGAGCTTAAAAGATAGAAAAGCCCATATATATGCCTACAGATACAAAAATATCAAATTTTTAACATTCTCCTAACAGGACTTTTAATACTAGCACACCTTTGAAATACTGTCAAGTAGTGTTACAATGTACTACGTAAAGATACGCTTTTCCCTTTCATTATTATCTCTCAACTGTATGACTTTGATCACACATGATCACATCGCAGAAATCGATGATACCATAGCAGACACTGTCAAAACTCCCGAATTCACTATTGATTATACACTTCGTCCGCAAGTCTTGGATGACTATGTCGGTCAAGATAAAATCAAAAAACAGCTCCGCATTTTTCTTGATGCTGCTAAAAAGCGCAAAGAACCATTAGAACACATTCTTCTATATGGCCCTCCAGGATTAGGGAAGACTACTCTTGCAAATATCATCGCAAGAGAAATGAATGTGAACATCAAGACAACCTCTGGACCTGCCATTGAACGTGTCGGCGATCTTGGCTCAATTCTCACCAATATGCAAGATGGTGATGTACTTTTTATCGATGAAATCCATCGTCTTAACAAATCCGTCGAGGAAGTACTCTATCCCGCAATGGAGGATCACAAGCTTGACCTCGTTGTTGGTAAAGGACCTAGTGCACAGGCTTTACAGATTGATTTACCCAAGTTTACGTTAATTGGCGCAACAACACGCATGGGAAATCTCACAGGACCACTACGAGATCGTTTTGGCGTAATCCATAGACTTGAATTTTATAATCAAGAAGATATCGAAAGAATTTTAAAGCGAAGCGCATCCATTTTGTCATGTAAAATTGAGGATGCAGGTGCCACACGCCTTGCGCGTGCATCACGACAAACACCTCGCGTCGCAAATAGACTTCTTAAGCGAGCTCGTGACTGGGCGGATGTCTATGAAATCCCAGTAATTAATGATCATGTGACTCAACAAACACTGGACATGCTTGATATTGATCATAACGGTTTAGAACCAACTGATCGTGCATTTTTGCGTCTCATCATAGATAAATTTGATGGTGGACCGGTCGGCGTACAGACGATTGCGAACGCTCTATCCGAAGAAGTTCAGACAATAGAAGATGTCTACGAACCATATTTGATGCAACAAGGATTTCTCGCACGGTCACCACGCGGAAGAGTTGTGACTGATCATGGTTATGCTCATATAAAAGAAAATTAATTATTATTCTATATTTATGTTTGCAATCTTAAGTATTCTCTATATCTTATTTATTCTCACTGTTTCGATTGTTAGTTTTTTTATGGTCACACGACTACAAGAATATTCAATCAATCCAACATTCACAAAACCCTTGATTATTATTTTTATCACAATTACTATATTTCTTATTATCATCAATTTTTCCTTATTCTTTCAAGTTCCTTTTGAAGAGATTTTTTTTAATAATATTTATTTTTAAATATGAAACCACTTGATTATTATTTTTCATCACAAAATCCAAACGAAAAAATCATATCCCTCATTCACCGACACTGGTTTAATATTCTCGTGCAATATATTCCTGTTTTTGGACTATTGAGCGCCATGATCCTCAGTATTATATTTTATCCATATATATTTTCTGATTTTTCAAATGATAGTGCTCGCATACTATTTTATTTTCTCCAATCACTCTTTCTCCTTCTTATGTGGATTTATGGATTTGTGATCTGGTTTGATTACTATCTTGACGTTTGGATCATCACCACAGAACGTGTGGTCAACGTAGAGCAGAAAGGTCTTTTTTCCAGAAAAGTAAGTGAATTGAAATATGGCCACATTCAAGATGTTTCCACAAGTGTAAAAGGTTTTTTCCCTACAATACTCAATTTTGGCGATATCAACGTGCAAACCGCAGCCGAACAATCTCATTTTACGTTTCTTTCCGTTGGTAATCCCTATGCAATCAAAGCAGAGATTATGACGCAACAAAAACGAAGACTTGCCGAGGGTCACGATATGCCACCACAAATATAAAAATTTCTTATATTGACAATTTATCTATTATTTTGATAAAATAACGAACTATACAAAAAGCCAAAACAAAGATCTGACTTGTGTTATATAACATTCACTATGAGAAAGATATTTATTGGCTTTTTTTCGATTATATATATTTTTACCCCAACTTTTACTATCGCTATTGAAGACGTTCTCTCAGAATCAGCACAAAAAATTGGAGAGCCACTTGAAGTATTAGATGCTGAACCCCTACCCGAAGAAATTACACCTACTTCGACTGATTCATCCGAAACGCTCGAAGCAGAAGTCCCAGCATTAAAAGAAACCGCTGATATTGCTTCTGATAAAAATGTGAATTTTCAAGAATCTAATCACACATCTGATGATGACACGACAATATCATCAACTATTTTACAAAAAAAAGAAACTCTTATTTTACCTATTACCCCTCTTGATGCAGCTGAATCCACAATACAATCATCATTTGAGCCACAATCGACAGGGTTGAATAATTCGTCACCTATTGTGATTAGTGAAATACAAATTAGCTCTACAACATCTTCATTGGAAGAATTTGTTGAATTATACAATCAAACTGATGAATCCATTTCACTCACAGGATATAAACTTACAAAACGTACAAAATCTGGTAATGAAAGCTCTTTAGTGACATCTACAAAATTTATCGGAACAATTCCCGCAAAGGGATATTTTGTGATTGCACATCCAAACTTTGCTACTGAAATCAATGCAAACATTAGCTATTCCAGCGCATCATACAGCATCGCAAAGGATAATACTGTCATATTATATGATTCGAACGGCATAATACGCGATTTAGTCGGTTTTGGTGAAGCGACTGTAGCAGAAGGGACTCCTGCCACAAATCCCGATACAAATCAAAGTATCATACGTAAAAAAATCGACTCCATGTTGATTGACACTGATAATAACAATGCTGACTTTAGCACAAACACGTGTCCATCTCCACATAAAGATATTTGTGACGTTTCACCATTAGATCCACCTGAAAATATTATATATCCACCACTCTTGATCAATGAGGTTTTTCCTAATCCAAAGGATGCTGAAGAAGATAATGAATTTATCGAAATTTACAATCCTACAAGTATTCCTGTTTCTTTAGTAAATTGGATAATTTCTGATGCATCACAGACTGGCAAATATATTATCAAAAATGGAACCATTCCTGCTCATGATTATTTTACGATTTATAGATCAAGCTTTAAATTTGCATTAAATAATACGGGACTTGAAACGATATCCCTCACTTCACCAAACAATATCATTATGTCCACAATATTTTATAATTATACAATTGAAGGAAAATCATTCAATCGTGATACCCCATGGTATTATGCAAACCCCACACCCAATACTTTAAATACAATCAATCCACAAAATGTAAACTACCCCTCTCTACTAATTACAGAAATACTACCAAATCCAATTGGTGATGAATCAGTCGGTGAATACATAGAAATATATAATCCACATAATTTTTTAGTTGATCTGACCGATTGGATGCTCTGTGATAAAACAATGACAAGTTGTTATACGTTTCCTCAAAATGAAAAAATTGATCCATTTCACTATTTAGTGATTTATCGTTCTGTGTTTAAATTTGCACTCAATAATAGTAATGAGAAAGTTTTGCTTATCGCTCCAAATCAAAAAACGACTAGCACAGCATCTTATAACACAACAGCCAAAGAAAACGTGTCTTATAACTTTGATTTACTCAAAAATTTATGGCGATGGAGCAAAATACTCACACCACAAAAAGAAAACGTATTTAATAATATACCAGAAATTACCAAAAAAAATATTGATACTGTCGGATATAAAAACACTTATGCGTCGTTTTCTGCAAAAGCAAAAGATGCCGATCATGAAAAAATGAAAGTGCGATGGGATTTTGGCGACGGCCACAACAGCTACCTCTGGAAAACACGTCATAAATATCTCAAAAATGGCATCTACCATGGATCTCTCCGCATACAAGATGGTAGTGAGGAAATCATATATCCATTTACCATTACTATCACAAAATATCCTCGCACAAAACTCACTATCACAAAGGTCTTTCCAAATCCAGCTGGCAAAGACACCGGTACAGAATATATTACAATCAAAAATACAGACAAAAAGAAAGTTAATCTCATCAATTGGAGTATAGCAACTGGCACATCGTCAAAAACTCTCGTCAATCATCCAATCACAAAAAGTATTAATATCAAAAAAGATAGCTCACTGAATATCTCAAAAAAATATGCATCAATCACACTGCCAAATACACAGGGTCAAATTGAATTACGTTCGCCTGATGGTACGGTAGTTGATACACTCACATACAAGTCATTACAAAAATCTGTCGAAGAAAATGCATCTTATGAAAAAAATGAGGAACAATGGCAATGGATTATACCTATAGATCAAGATAAAATTAAAAAATCACAGGACATCATAGCAAATGCTGTAAAAAATGAACAGGAGTTACTTCAGCAAGAAAAAGAAAAAATGATTGCATATACTCTCATTCATTCTCCTCAAATTTCTAAAAATAATGAAAATGACTTTTTACCCAAAAAATTTACAATCGAAAATATCTACTTCACATTCAATCACTATTCAACATTATTAATTTTAAAAAATAGTAAATTATTTTATAAATTTGACAAAACTGAAAAGATATATTCCCCATTCCCTTTTTATGTATCGCATACGTCAATCAATACTTGCGATAATAGTATCCCTCTATTATCAAAAAAATATCTTAAAAATATTTCTTTTTGTCTTTGAAATATATAACGATTTTTTACACAATAAACACCTATCAACCAGTAAAATTATCAGTAACAGTTACATTATTTAAATTTATTGTTATAAATCTTATTATTGCAAAAAAAGTAAAATAATGTGATGATATAATTGTTTTCAAAAACGTTACCTTTTAAATTTCAACGTGATATGTCAGGACACAATAAATGGTCAGGTATCAAACATCGCAAGGAAGCACAGGATACCAAACGTTCTAAAATTTTTACTCGCATTGCAAAAGCAATTGCTGTAGCAGTGCAAAATGGCGGTGCTGATATCGAAACCAACAGTTCACTTCGTCTCGCAATAGATCAAGCGCGTAAAGCAAACATGCCTAAAGATAATATTGATCGTGCCGTCAAGCGTGGCGGTAGTGAAAATGATTTGCGCATTGAAGAAGTAATATACGAAGCAATGGGACCTGGAAACGTCGCGATGATTATCACATGCGCATCAGATAATACTAATCGCATATTGACGGATGTTAAAACTGCCTTAAAAAAAAATGATGGTAAATTCGTTCCAAGTGGAAGCATAAGTTTTCAATTTGATTATGTAGGATACATTTCTACATCACCAAAAGTTCCAGAAACGTCCGAGCTTATTGCAATTGAGTCAGGCGCTGAAGATGTTTTTATAGAAGATGATAACCTTATCATTATCACAAAACCACAAGAACTTCATACTGTTCTCAAAGAAATCCCTGATGAGATCAACGAGGTGCGACTTGTTTATATACCAACGCAAACAATTACATTAAGTGATTCTGATCAAGTAAAATACGATACTCTTTATGATATTATTGATGGACTAGATGATGTTGTCGAGATCTTTGACAATGTCGCTTAATTCTGCTATAATACACAATTCAAAAATAAATATGATACGCATACTCGGCATTGATCCTGGCACAGCAATTGTTGGTTGGGGAATCATTGATCATGATCCCAGCACACATAAAAACACCACAATAGCATATGGTCACATCGAAACAAAAAAAGATTTCCATATGAGCGCACGACTTGCGGAAATATATACAAGCATTGTTGAAATTATTGCATCGTATTCTCCTCAAGAAGTAGCTATCGAGGAATTATTTTTTTTCAAAAACGAAAAAACAATTATCAGTGTTGCTCAAGCGCGTGGTGTCATTATGCACACCTGCTATCACAATAAACTATCGGTTGCTGAATACACACCATTACAAGTCAAGCAATCGCTGACAGGGTATGGACGTGCGAGCAAATTTCAAATGCAAGAAATGGTCAAAAATATGCTAAAATTAAAAAATGCACCACAACCTGATGACACAGCCGACGCTCTCGCAATTGCCCTGTGTCACAGCAGTTCTCGAAAGTTTTCTCAATTAATCAATCAACCATATGATCAATCAATTTAGTCCGCTTATTAACTTTCTTCTTGACCAACAAATCAATCTTGATACGATCATTTTATTGCTACTCTTTCCTGTTGTTGTAACAATTGTAGTGATATTACGTCAGGTAGTTGGCATTAAAGCATTTGGTATTTATACACCATCCATTATTACTCTTGCATTTGTCTTCATCGGCAGAGAACGCTGGCTAGACATCAAATATGCCATCATGATTTACGTCACTGTCATATTTGTTGGCATGATGATGCGTTATGTATTGAAAAAACTTCGACTTCTCTACCTTCCACGCGTTGCGATTACTCTCACAGTTGTTTCATTTTCAGTTCTCGCACTACTTGCTATCGCCGGATATTTTGGGCGCACAGGCTTTGCGTCTGCGCCTATTTTTCCAATCCTTGTCATTATTACGCTTGTGGAAAAATTTGTAACTGTACAAATCGAAAAAGGTTCCCGCACTGCAATGATCCTTGCCATAGAAACGCTTTTTATTGCATTAATTGGATACACTATTCTTTCTCCAACAACATTTGTGGGCGAAGATATTATTAGCTTCACACTTGCTCATCCAGCAATCGTATTACTCATATTACCAATTAATATATTTATTGGTAAGTGGACGGGATTGCGCTTAAACGAATACTTCCGTTTTCGCCATGTAATTAAGAAAATACAATAATTTCATGTTTACACTTTTTACATCGAGTCAAAAAATTCTCGGTATGAACGCACGAAATCTCACGTATATTCGTCCTAATAACCTCAAACGTGCAAAAAGACTCGCTGATGAAAAGATCTTATCAAAAAAAATGCTTAGTAAGGCAGGTGTGCCCGTACCTCGCTTAATCGCTCAAATCTCTTCACGGCGAACGTTAGAAAATTTTGATTGGAATATCCTCCCATCAAGCTTCGTACTCAAACCTAATCGTGGACTTGGTGGTGATGGAATCATCGTCGTTTATGGACGCAAAAAGGGTAAAAATGATGTATGGATCAAATCAAATGGAAGCATCCTCACTATTGTCGATCTGAAAACGCACATTGAACACATTCTTGATGGAGAATATTCCCTCTCAAACACACCTGATATTGCTTTTTTTGAAGAAAGACTGAAATTATCTAAAGAATTTCGTCCATATGCGTATAAAGGCATTCCTGACATTCGTATTATTGTATATAATAAAGTTCCTGTCATGGCTATGCTCCGCTTGCCCACACGAGAGTCTGATGGTAAGGCAAATCTCCAGCAAGGTGGGATTGGTGTCGGAATTGATATGGCACGTGGCGTTACGACTACAGCTGTACAAGGAAAATCACGCATTGTAGAATATGTGCCTGGTACACGACTCCTCCTTTCTGGTATCAAAATTCCTTATTGGGATGATATGTTGCGTCTCGCGATCACAGCACAAATTGCGTCAGGACTTGGTTATCTCGGTGCAGACATTGCAATTGATCGTGACAATGGACCAGTAATTCTCGAACTCAATGCGCGACCTGGACTTTCTATTCAAGTTGCTAATATGGCAGGACTGAAAAGACGTTTGGAGCGCGTAGAGGGTCTCAAGATTAAAACAATTTCACGCGGTGCACTCGTAGGTAAAAATCTTTTTGGCGGAGAAATCGAGGAGGAATTGGAAAGCGTATCAGGCAAAAGCGTAATAGGCTCAGTAGAAAAAGTGGAATTAATCGGAATTAACGGTGAAAAGACATCGATTGAGGCAAAGATAGATACTGGTGCATACTCAACATCTATTGATGTTAGACTTGCACGCACACTCGGATTTAGTGCAACAATTGATGCATTTGACAAAATCAATCTTAGTGAATTTGGAGAAATTACTCAAAAAGGCATGGGAATTGGAAAAAAAATTGAGGAAAAATATGGAAAATCAATACCCCATCTTATTGAAACATCTGTAACCTGGTCATCAAGTGGGGTAACGATCAGGCCAATTGTTCAAATTACCTTTATTATGGACAAAAAAACAATCACAACAAAAGTAAATATCGTTGATCGAGCAGAATTAAAATATGATATGATTATTGGGAAAAGGAATCTTGGAAAATTTCTTGTGGACGTCAGTAAATAGTGATTGAATCAAAAAAAATAAATTTTCTAAAAACAATTGCACGTAGCAAAACAATATAATGCCATACTATCAAAAAAATATCACCTCTTTAATATACTAAATATTTCTACAATGCTACTTATTTTATCCACAAAACCTCAAAAATTGCACGCCAAAAAAACACTTGCTTTAATATCAAAAAAATTGAAATCAAAACACGTTGAAAACAGTATAGGTTATTTTGAAGATATCTCGATCACAATGGAAAAGAACACTCTTGATATTTTTATTAAAGAACAAAACATACGTTCATATTCAGCAATATATTTTCGAAAAGTGGGTACATTCAAAAATTTCGCACATCTGATGTGTCAATATGCTTCAAATAATAATATGCGATTTTTAGATCGTTTTCGTCTCACAACTGTCTCTCGAACAAAAATGAATCAATGTGCTACTTTTGCAATGAAAAATATTCCTTTCCCAAAAACATTTGCTGCTGGCGAATGGAATGATTCTTCTATAAATAAAGCATTGCTAACGCTAAATATGCCAATTATCATCAAAAGTCTTAGCTCATCTCAAGGTAAAGGAGTAGATATGGCAAGAACTACAACAGAGCTCCGCGCTAAGATAAAAAAACTCACATTGAAGAAAATACAATTTATTTTACAAGATTTTGTCAATAATGATTTTGAATATAGAATTCTTGTATTAGGCGGAAAAGCAGCAATTGCAGAGACAAAAACACGACAAGCTAATGAATTTAGAAACAATGTTTCCTTGGGTGCGACAGAAAAATTCATTTCACTTTCAACTGTTCCTAAAAATGTTCTCCGTAACGCAGAAAAAGCATCTAAAGCAATGGGGGTTGATATAGCAGGCGTTGATGTTGTCGTAGACGCAAAAACAAAAATCGCTTACGTGCTCGAAGTAAATACCGCACCTCAATTTACATTAAATGAGGAAATTTCTAATGAATTAAATTCTATAACACACTATTTATCTTTATGGACAAAAGCAAAAAACTCTTAATGGTCTTTGGAAAGCAACGAAGTATGCCCGACCCTTTCTTTCACTTCAAACAAAAAAGATCGGTCTATTATGATTTTTTTAAAATGGGACACAATCGTGGTTATGAAATGTTTTTAGCAAATGGATTAGATGGCTACAAAGGTGGCTACACTTTTGAAAATACACTTTTTTTTGATGGCACAAAATTTATTCATCATAACACATCTATAAATGCAGACTATATTATCGACAGAAGTGCATCGTTTGTTTTTCCAAATCCACAGATGACTAAAGTATTTAATCCCATTGACTTCAAATTATTTTGTGCAAGTAAGATCAACATGTATAAACTTTTAGCAGATTTTATGCCAAAAACTTTTTTTATCAAGAGCACATCGGGACTCAAAAAAATTTGTGCATCAATTAATAATGATCGTTTATACGTTTTAAAACCGTCAACCGGACTCGGTGGAAAAGGTATTATTTTTGGCACAGCGACTGAGCTTGCACAGCAAATCTTAGAACCTGCCAAAGACTATGTTCTTCAAGAATTCATAGACACATCACATGGAATTTCTCATATTACAGAATCTCACCACGATCTTCGAGTTGTTCTACTGAATGATAAAATTGTATGGATAACCGTTAGAATACCCAAAAATGGTTCTCTCCTAGCAAACGTTGCTCAAGGCGGCACAATACGAGACATCACAAATGAAGCGTTACCCCTATGCGTAATCAAAACTGTGTCTGCCGTGCAAAAAACCATAGCTAAAAAATACAGCCAGCCACTTCTCTATTCCATAGATATGGGCATTGAAAATGGTTGCGCATATGTTTTTGAACTCAATGATCAAATAGGCTTTCCCTCTGAAAATATGCCGTCGAGTAAAAATTTCATCAAAAGTCTTGTGGAAACAATGTCAGAATTCTGTGCTAAATAAACCAGATACCTCAATTTTCATAATGTTCCTTGCTTTTACTTCTTGTATAATGATATAGCAAGCGATATAATGATTAATAATATCACCGCTTTCTAATCTGTATTTTAAAATTAATAAGTATGATTATTGTGTTTGGCAGTGCGCCAAAAGACTTAATTAATTATTTCAAAAAAAATTCATACAATTTCACGGTATGCGTAACCACTGAACGAGAATTTGAAAAAATGCACAAATTAGCTCCTTGTGTTTTTGTTGACATTTCTTCTCGAGAGAATCTTAAAGAAAGTGTACTTTCTCACATTTCGATTCCTCTAACAGCTGTTATTACCTTTTTTGAGCGCTATATTATTGCACGAGCATGGATTGGTGAATTATTTTATATACCTTCCATTTCAGAATATAGCGCTCAAAAATCAATTGATAAAATATTGATGCGGCATGCATTTTTAACTTATGATCCACAAATCTCCCCATCATTTACAGTATTACACAATTTGAACGATGCGTTTCAGTTCGGAAATCAATTCGGATATCCTTTCATGATCAAGCCCGCAAACTTACAAAAAAGCTTATTAGTTACAAAAATCGAATCGAAATTAGACGTACAAAAACAATACTCATTCATAGAAAAAAACATTTCATCAATTTATACAAAAGAAAACCGCACACAAGAGCCACGTGTACTAGCAGAAGAATTTTTGAACGGATCACTCCATTCCGTTCAAACATTTGCAAACAGCGATGGAAGCGTCATATGCTTTGGAGATCCCATCGATCTATACAATGCACAATATCGCCAGACCGATGATTCTCATATATTTGCCCGCATTTCTCCTTCAATTCTTTCTCAAAAACACAAAAATCAACTAAATGACATAGCCATCAAAGCGACAAAGGCACTTAGACTTACAAGCACGCCAGGACATGTTGAATTAATTCTTACAAAATCTGGACCAAAAGTGGTAGAGGTTGGTCCACGAATTGGTGGGTATCGTACACGTCTTTATCAATTATCTCAAAATTTGAATCTCAACGAAGCTCTCGTCAAGAACGCACTAGGTGTAGATATCATTCAAAAAGAAATTTCTCATATTTTTACAGCAATCATCGAATTGTTTCCAAAAAACGACGGGTTTTTTGATAAAATTGCTAATATGACTGATGTTCTTAATCTTAAGAGTTACTATTATCACTCTATTAAAAAAACACCTTCTGAACTAATAGGATTGGCAAAAAATGGATACCGAGCCACATGTGTTATTATAATAAAAAACAGCAACAAGGATCAATTTATGCGGGATTTTTATTTTGTTCGCGATCATGTCCATGTAGTAATTAAAAAATAGATATGCACACATTTGAAAAATCCCCAATCTCAGAGAAAAATGAGTATTTAGATAAAAAATGGTACGATCGATTTGAGTTTGTTGGAGGATTTCAGCCATATACATACTTTGATGATATCTCTCAAGATAGAGAAAACCAGAAAAAACTTTTTATTAATGGAGAAATCGAATATCCACAACTTGACTATCCTCGGATAAATCACAATGAACTTGATTATCGAGAACAGGAACTTGTAAAACTCAAAAAAGACATTCTCACAGAAGAATCAGATTCTACAGTGCGTCAAATGTATCGCTGGAAAATTAATGAAAAAATTGCAGAGGTTCGCATGATGCGTGCGACTTTGGATGGTAATGACAAAAATTTTGATCGTTACTCATCTTTCGTATATGGCACGCCAGAAAAAAACATTCACAATTACACGATGTGGAAAATTGCGCAAAAAATGCATGACATCATCTCCTCTTCAGAAGATTCCGCCACTCAGCAAGTCGCGGCGGCACAAAGAATTATATATCTTACAAAAAATGCTCCACCATCTACGATTGTGCCACATAAAAAAACAGATCCCATTCATTTTATTTCTTCTCAAGAACAATACACTTCTGATGATATTAAAAAGGCATTTGAAAATGCGCTTTACTCCAAAAAAATTGAAGGATGGGATGTTTTACTTGATCCTCACGTCAAGGCAATATCAACTTCTCAGGACGACAAAAAAATCAAAATACCAACCGATCAAACGATATCTGGATTAAAGATACAAAGCTTGATTGAACATGAAATTTTTACGCATGCACAGAGGAGAAGTGCGGGCGACAGAACAAAAATTCATCTATTAGGACTTGGTCTTGATCGATACGCCAAAGGAGAAGAGGGACTTGCAACCTACAGAGAAGGCCAAATCATGGGAGAAAGCGACTACGCTGGTTTCGGTGGACATTTCACTACGTCACTCGCAAAAGGATTAGATGGCATCAAGCGAGATTTTATAGGTGTTTTCGATATAATAAAAGACTATCACATAGCAATTGGAAAAGATGTTGACAAAGCTAGTTCTCTCGCATGGAATTTATGCATGCGCACATTTCGTGGAACGACAGGACACACACCTGGCGCGTGTTTTACAAAGGACATTGCATATCGTGAGGGAAACATTGGCATACACACACTGATAAATAATAATGATTCCGAACAAGCTCGTTTTCTAATTGGTAAATATGACCCTACAAATCCCCGTCACATCTGGATTTTGGATCAACTCAATATTACTGAAAATGATCTTGAAAAATTAGCTCAATAATTTCATCCACAACCCTTTACTAAAAGCGTTTTTTCCTCTATACTATGAGCACTTCATTTTTCAGATTACTTTGAAGAGTGTATGATGTTAATATATGAAAAATATGTATTCACGCAACAACTACTCAAATAAATCCTATCAAAAACGATCATTCTATCCTGCAAAACGCCCAGGGCTTTGGAAGAAATTCTTGAAAAAAATCACTACTTTTTTTTCAAAGGAAAATGATACATATAATCCCTCACAACAAGATATGACTCGAAGTGAGAAAAATTACAAATCAAAAAAGCGAATACTATTTTTATTGAAAAGCTTCGGTGTAGTGTGTGCGCTCGGATTATTATTCATCATTGGTATTTTTGCTTACTTTGCCAAAGATCTCCCAGAACCAGGAAAAGTAAATGCACGATCCATCAACGAAAGCACCAAAATATATGATCGCACTGGCGCTATATTACTGTACGATATTCATGGCGAAGAGAAACGCACACTCATTCCTAAAGAAGAAATTCCTCTTGTCGTCAAACAAGCAACAATTGCTCTAGAAGATCGTAATTTTTATCATCACCCTGGCTTCGATGTAAAAGGTGTAGTCAATGCTGTCATATCAAATGTTTTTAAAGTTGGTAGCGGTCGCGGAGGATCTACAATTACACAACAGTTTGTGAAAAATTCCATCCTCACTGATGAACGTAGCGTCTCCCGTAAAATTAAAGAATTAATTCTGGCCATTGAAATAGAGCTTCGTTTTTCAAAAGATGAAATATTAAGCATGTATCTCAATGAAATTCCTTACGGCTCAAACGCTTATGGGATTGAGGCAGCATCTCAAACTTTTTTTAATAAAAATGCAAAAGATCTCACTCTTGATGAAGCAACATTGCTTGCATCACTTCCGCAAGCGCCATCACGCTACTCTCCATATGGCTCTTATACAGATCGTCTCAAAATTCGCCAAGAATATGCTCTTGATCAAATGATGTCACTTGGGTACATTAGTCCCGAGTCTGCTAAAAGTGCTAAAGAAGCTGATGTGCTCTCAAAAATCGCAAAAAACACAGAGAACATCAAAGCACCACATTTTGTCATGTATGTGCGCGATTACCTTGAAGAGCAATATGGAGCAGATTTTCTTGAAAAAGAAGGTCTAACAGTAATTACAACTCTTGACTGGGACAAAGAACAAATTGCAGAAAAAATTGTACATGATCGTGCTTTTGAAAACAAAACGAAATATAATGCAGAAAACTCTGCACTTGTCGCAATTGATCCTGCAAATGGCGATATTCTTTCCATGGTTGGGTCACGTGATTATTTTGATCAAGAAATTGATGGCCAGGTAAATGTTGCCATTCGCGATCGTCAACCAGGCTCATCTTTCAAGCCATATGCTTATCTTCATGCATTCAAAAAAGGTTATACGCCTGAGACAATTCTCTTTGATGTAGAAACAAAATTTAGTGCTGATGGCGCAGAAGATTATTCGCCCAAAAACTATGATGGCACTTTTCGTGGTCCTCTACGTATGAAAGATGCTCTTGCGATGTCACTCAATATTCCTGCAGTCAAAACCCTTTATCTTGCTAACCCTGAAGAAGTAATCACTTTTGCGAAACAACTAGGCATTACGAGCCTCACTGATCCAAAACGTTATGGCCTTTCTCTCGTTCTTGGTGGAGGTGAAGTCAAACTTCTCGACCATACAGCCGCTTTTTCTGTCTTTGCAAACAATGGTATCAAACATGAAAAACGAGCTATTTTAAAGATTGAAAATAAAAATAGAGAAGAAATCTTTGTAGCCGAAAATTCTGAGGGAGAAAGAATTATTGAAGACAAATACGTCACAATGCTTTCTCATATATTGTCGGAAAATAAATATCGTGCGCCCGTTTTTGGAGAAAACAACGCACTGCGATTTGATGATCGACCTGTTGCTATTAAAACAGGAACAACCAATGAAAATCGCGACGGTTGGGCTATGGGTTATACACCTGATGTCGCAGTCGGTGTGTGGAGTGGAAACAACGATAATTCTTCTATGAGTGGTCGAGGTGATGGATCGATCGTCGCAGCTCCAATATTTCGTGACTTTATCACTCAAGCCTATCCCAACCCTTCTGGAAAAACATTTCCTGAATATGACAAAGATAAGTATAAAACTGGAAAAGATGTTCTAGATGGTGAGATGCCAAAATTTGAAAAAATTGAAGTATGTGAAATTCCAGATAAAGAAAATAAATATTGCTTAGCAAACAAATACTGTCCTGATAGTAAAAAGAAAAAACGTGCTTTTGCAAATATCCATACAATTCTTTATTACGTACAGAAAAACGATCCTCAAGGAGACAAACCTGAGGATCCAAAAAAAGATCCTCAGTACAAAAACTGGGAAAAAGGTATTTTAAAATATTATGCTGAAAAGGAAAAAGATGTTATTTTTGATGACGAGCCAAAAGACTGTGAAGAAAAATATTTTAATAGCTATACCGCATCAATATCCTTATCCATACCAAAATCAACATCTACAGACACTATAACCATAGGAGTTGATATCCAAACAGAATATGATGTTGAAAAAATCGAATATATAGCAAATGGTAATAAAATAGCTGAGACAAAAGATCAGAAATATGAATATCATATTCCAGCGGATCAAAATAACTCAACTCTCACTATAGAAGTCAAAATGACTGATTCTGCTGGAAAAGTTGCGTCTGCAAAAGATGAGATTTCCGTTGCATTCTAATAAAATCACGTATCCATTTTTTGTATAAAAATCGCCTATGAGGCGATTTTTATATTTTTTAAAATTTCACGGCCCACCTTGGTATTTAACGCTTCTATAAAAAAACTTCTCCTAATCCATAGTTCCTGAGCCCAGATAGAATTATTGATCTTTACAAAGATCACTCCATTTTTATAAAATGTTGGCAAAATATTTTTTTCGCCCTGCCTACCATATTCATCTCGAATAATGCGTGAAAATAAATGCATAATCGTTCGATCATCAATAAAAGACGTTTCTTGATTTTTGGATTCAATCCCTTTTTTTTGCTTTTGAAGAATATATTTTGCTATGTTTTTCATTTCTACGTGCTCTTAACTGGCATCACGATATATGTATATTTTTCCACAATCACACCATTTTTATATCCTCGAAACATTACTGGAGCAGAATTACCATTGATCATTACGCATACATCATCCTCATCAATTCTACTCAATCCATCAATTACAAATCGCGGATTCAAAACAATACTCTGTGATTCACCAATCATCTCTACATCAAGCTCCGTAGTATTTTCGCCAATCTCTTGCTGCTTTGTTGTAATACGCAATATATTCTCATCAATATCAAAATGAATCTCACCACTTTCGCGACCAGTAAAAACTGTCGTCACCTTCATAGCTTCCATAAGGGCATCTTTTCTAATATGAATCTCAGTAACAGATCTTCGGGGAATGATTTGTTTATAATCTGGAAATGACCCGTCAATTAATCGAGCAGTTATACTCAAATCGCCACAATTAAAGAACAAATGATTGTCTTCTATACTGCATTGTGCAATATCATTTTCATCAGAGAGCTTATTTATATATGTACATAGCTGCTGTGGTAAAATAATTTGCTTATTATTTTCAGTTATTACTCGATACTCTTGTGCATTTTTTATAAATTCTTTTGGTACAATACACACTTCACCAAGACGAAAACTATCTGTAGCCACACTACATATTTCATCTTCTCCAAACGACATAAAAACTCCCGTCAATTCAATTCTCGTCTCAGTTTTTGATGTAAAATGAAGCACTTTTGCCAAACTATTTTTAAAATTAATCAGTGATATTTCCATTTTTTCTTGAGCACTGCTTTGTGGAATAATTGGAAAATCATCCACATCAAATCCATTAATTCTTGCCTTATGTGCGCCACTCTGCAATGTCATAATACGTCCATCCACACTGATATTTATATGATCAGTTCCTCGTAATGCAGTCAAAAAACTTCCTAATAGACTTGCAGAAACAACAATTTTACCTGGAGCATCTATTTTTGCCTGAATCCTTTTGACGATTCCAATTTCCAAGTTAGTTGCAGAAAAACACAATTGTCCTCCGTCCGTTTCAATAAGAATATTGTTAAGTATTGAAAGAGTCGCACTTTTGCTTGTTGCAAACTCTGTTGCATGAAGCGCATTTTTTAAGTTTTCATATGTACACGTTGCTTTCATGTCATCAAATATTACTTTTTAAATTACTAAGAAAACTATGCAGAATATAGCTTCTCACGTAAGAAACTCACCTCTTCCTTTAATCTTTCATTGATTTTCATCTCTCTATCAATTTTTTCATATGCATGCAATGCCGTTGTATGGTCTCGTCCACTAAAATATTTACCAATGCCTGGATATGACATATTCAATTCTTTTCGCAATAGATACATGGCGATTTGCCTTGGATAAACAACCTCTTTTTTCCGTCCCTTTTTAATTAATTCGTCCTTATCGATTTCATAAAACTCCGATATTACATCAATAACATTCCTATTTTGAACACATTTTTTCTTACTGCTCTGGATTATTTCACCTAAAGCCTGCTCCACCAATTGTTGTGTTGGTTCTTTTTTATGGAGATCACAAATCGCTATCACACGATTAAGAGCGCCTTCTAGCTCACGAATATTATTTTTGATGTTTTCTGACATAAATCGCAATACATGATCATCTAGATAAAAACCTTTTTCCATGGCTTTTGTGCGTAAAATTGCGATACGTGTTTCCAAATCAGGTTGACTCACATCAACTATCATCCCGCCCTCAAATCGTGATCTGAGACGTTCTTCAAGTGTGCTTATTGCTTTTGGAGGACGGTCACTTGAAATAACAATTTGCTTATTAAGGTTGTATAATGCATTAAATATATGAAAAAATTCTTGCTGTGTTTTTTCCTTTCCTGCTAAAAACTGAACATCATCAATGATGAGAAGGTCAACTTTTTGATAATCTTCTTTAAATTTTGCTGCCTTATTATTTTTTATTGCATTTACAAGCTCTGTCGTAAAACGCTCTGATGTTGTATACACAATTTTTTTTGCTTCATCACTAGATCGTACATAGTTTCCAATCGCTTGTAATAAATGTGTTTTACCTAATCCAACCTTTCCATAAATAAAAAGTGGGTTATAGATTCGTCCTAAGTTCTCGCAAACTGCATGGCAAGCAGCCTTCGCCAATTCATTATGTTCACCAACTATAAAGTTATCAAAAGTATAACGATTATTCAAATTGATATGATTTGCGCTAAGTAATGAGTTTTCATTGATGGATTCATATGTTCGTGCTTTTTTTGACTCTGAGGACAAAATATCTTTTCGAGGTGAATTATGCTGTACACCAAAAGAATTTTCAACAGTCGTAGATCCTTGTTCACTGTTTAGATCTCCTTCTTGCGGATTATACACCGCACAACTCATACTATAGATTTCTGACATTTCATCACGCAATGCTTGCAAAATATAGGATTGATACTTGTTTTCCAGCCATTCTTTTGCAAAACCATTTGGCACGCCAACTACTACGTGATTATTTTCTATAGAAAGAATTTTTGTGTTTTTGAACCATGTGCTAAAGTTCGCTTTTGATATGGATAGTTCGATACTTCCCAATACTGATTTCCACAAATCTACATTATTCATTTTTTTAATTCAATTCACTAATTACACTGCTACAGAGTCCATAGTATAAAGAATCATCCCCAGTAATCCTTCAAAAACAAATAAAAATTTGTATCTCTATTGCGTTATCCACAAAATATCCACAAACATTTGTATATATTGATTATGTTTTCAATAAAGAGATTATAGCATCTATCTGAAATTAGTGAAATATTTTTAGTTATCCACAGTTAGTTAATAAACTGTGGATAACTTTTATGCTCTAACTATACATTTATTGGAATTAATACCTTTTTATTGACTTTTTCACCATGCCATGATAATATACTTGGGATATTAAATTTTGTTTTATCTCTGTGTATGAAAAGAACATATCAACCAAAAAAGGGTAAGCGAAAAAAAGTCCATGGGTTTCTTGCACGCATGCAAACACATGCAGGAAGACTCGTTCTGAAAAGGCGTAGACAAAAAGGACGCGTTCGTGTGACCGTTTAATCACAAAATTTTCGCAAGTCTTAGATATAACTATGCTTAAAAAAGAATATCGACTTTGCAACAATAACGATTTTATCAAGATATATAAAAAAGGAAAACGTCACTCCAATAGTGGCGTGTTATTGTTATGTGTGAAAAATGATATTAAAACCACTCGCATCGGCGTCGTTATCAACAAAAAATTTTCCACATCATCAGTAAAAAGAAATGCACAAAAACGAATCTTTCGCCGTATTCTACAAAATTATTATTCACACATCATTTCAGGAGTTGACGTTGTTTTATCCTATACAAATCACAGTAACATGCTACCATATAAAGAGGCCTCATCATTGATTTATACTCTCCTTAATAAAAATCAATTATTTAAAAAATAATCATTATGCAATTTTTTAGTCTCATTTTTTATCAACCAATCTACAATGCATTAATCTGGTTATATGATTTATGCAATGACTTTGGCATAGCAATTATCATCATTACAGTATTAATCAAATTTGTACTAATTCCGCTATCACGGAAACAAATCGAGTCCCAAAAGGAAATGCAAGACTTGCAACCAAAAATCAAAGAATTACAAACCAAATATAAGGGTGATCGCGAGAAGCTTTCCAAAGAAACAATGACTCTCTATAAGGAACATAAGGTAAATCCAGCAGCAGGTTGCCTACCGCTAATTATTCAAATGGTAATATTTATTACCATGTATCGCGTAATCGTTAATTTATCAAGTAATAACGATATAGTTATTCATGCAGAAAAACTATATTCATTTGTCACATTCCCTGAATCAATAAATATTTTCTTCTTAGGATTCATGGATCTTACAAAACCGTATGCTGCTTTAGCAATTATCACAGCGGCAGCACAATTTTATCAATTGAAGATGATGCAAACAAAAAATGTAAACTCCACGAATGCTACAAAAATCAAAGAAAAAGAAGAAAAATCTGATCCAGACTTTGCAAGTATTATGCAAAAACAAATGCTTTTTATTGTACCAATTATGACATTGTTTATTGGATTAAAGTTCCCTTCTGGGCTTTCGTTGTATTGGCTCTCTTCCACAATTTTTATGATCGCACAACAATGGTTCATTACGCATAAAGAAAAGGAAATTCCATCGCTCTCATAATAATATTGTAATTAATACAGGCTATGCAAACGATTTATGAAACAATAGAACAAAGTATTGAAAAAATTCTTAATCTCATGGATTTTAATGCAACTTGTTCATTAAAGGAAGAGTTAGACACGCACTCAAACGCTAAAATATTTCTCTGTTCAATAAAAACCAAGGAAGATTCACGATTTCTCATTGGTCAACACGGCACAAATCTTTATGCTCTTGAGCATTTAATACGATCAATCCTTTATAAAAATGGTCATACGGTTCGTGTAAACATTGATATCAACGATTATAAGCAGGATAAAAATCGCATGATTACGCAAATTGCAAAAGATGCTGCAGATCAAGCACATCGCGAGAAAAAACCAATCATTTTACGACCGATGAACGCATATGAACGTCGCATTGTTCACATGACTATCTGCAACGACTCTCGTGTAGAAACAGAAAGTATTGGCGAAAAAGAAGATCGAAAAGTGGTTATCAAACCACAGAGTATCATGAAATCACTATGATTGCACAAAAAATCACATATAACATCATCTTTAATAGCATGGCCAAGATCATTTCTATAATCTTGGCTTTGATTGCTATTGGCATGCTTACACGATATTTGGGTCCAGCGGGATTTGGCAAATACACTACTATGCTTGCCTTTTTTGCATTCTTTTCTGCAGTTGGTGATTTTGGTCTTTATGCAATAACAACGAGAGAAATCTCACGAGAGAACTCAAATGAACAATGGATCCTCAGTCGAGTATTCACACTCCGACTACTACTGTCTATTGCAATATTCATATCAACTACGATTTTCGTATGGTTTTTACCTTATGATAATGACGTTAAATTTAGTATTCTAATCGCAGCTGCAGCTTTTATAAGCGCTTCTGGATACGGGCTCTTAAATGGTCTTTTTCAGAAATATCTTGCAATGGATCGAGTCGCACTTGTAGATTTGTCTGGAAAGATCATTCAGGTTGCAATTATTATCTGCGTGGTCAAACTTCATCTTGGATTCACAATGGTTGCAATATCATTGCTCGTTACGATGTTATGGGATTTTATCGCATTATTTATATTATCCCGATTTTACACTAAAATTACACTTGTTTTTGATTACCAATACTGGAAAAAATTCCTCAAAGAATCAGCTCCAATGGGCGTGAGTGCCATTATCACTTTTTTGTATTTTAAATGTGATGCCATATTACTTTCCTTCATGCAAACACAGAGCGACGTTGGAATTTATGGAATTGCATACAAAGTCATAGAAACACTCACTTTCTTTCCTGCTATGATTGTTGGCCTTGTTTTTCCACTTTTTTCGCGATATATATTTACAGAACCTCAATTATTTAATAAGATTGTGGCTGTAATCATTAAGCTATTCATGATCATCCTCATACCCCTTATTGTTTCAACAGTTTTTTTAGCTCCTGAAATTATTTCAATCGTTGGAGGGGATGAATTTTTAAATGCAGTTCCCTTATTACAAATACTCATTTTTGCTTTAGCCTGCATTTTTTTCGGACAACTTTTTACGAACATTCTTATAGCTGGTTCTCAGCAAAAAAAGCTGATGCACGTACTCATTTTTGCTGCAACGTTTAATATCATATTTAATATTATTTTCATCTATTACTATTCTTATTTTGGAGCTGCGATCATTTCAGTCCTTACAGAATTGTTTGTAGTCATTGCAACTATGTATCTTGCAAGAAAGCACACAACCTTTCATCTTCAATCTATCAGATTACCCTATATTATTCTTGCAGGCACACTCATGATTATTCCCATTCTTACATTATCAGTAAATCATTTCGTCACCATCGCCATTTCTGTTGTTTTATACATGATTTTACTATTTATCTTTCAAGTAATTACGTACAATGATATAATGCATATATTACCCAAAAGATCATAATAACTATGCATTTATTAAAACATTTTTTTATTATTGTAAACTATAATAGCGGAAACAATATTCTTTCGTCTGTTCAAAGCATTCTACAATCTAGGGATATACATCCGCATATCATTATTATTGACAATGCTTCACGTGATAATTCCCTTGAAGAATGTCGTCTTAAATATCCTGGTTTAATTTACATTTATAATACACATAATATCGGATTTGCATCTGCAGCAAATCTCGGTGCACGTTATGCATTGGAACGCAATGCATCTACAATCACTTTTTGCAATCCTGATGCTGTCCTTTCAGAAAATTGCGCCTCACTACTTATTCATTCAGTCATGGAAAAAAATATTGGCATCGCTTCACCTCTTATATTTAGAAATGATACCACTATATGGTTTGCAAGTGGAAAAATTGATTTTTTGCGATGTCGCACAACTCATTCTTTCTCTTTAAAAATAGCACCTTCAATTAATTATTCAACCGATTATATTACTGGATGTGTTATGACAGTGCATGCTGATGTGTTAAAAAAAATTGGATTATTTGATGAACGTTTTTTTCTTTATTATGAGGATGCTGATTTGTCACTGCGTGCAAAAAAGGCACATTTTACACTTGGCATCGTCACGTCAGCAAAAGCATTTCATAAGGAGATAAGTGAAAACACAAAAGATGCAAAGACGTATTTTCTCGTTCTATCTGGATTATTATTTTTTCAAAAACACGCGCACGGGCTGTACAAATTATGGTTTTTGCTTCAATTTAATCTCAGAAAAATCAAAAATCATTTTGACCGCAACAAAAAACTACCCCTTGCACAATCTGTTTATAAAGCGTTCTGTGATTATGAATCCTTTTCAAGCTAATGTCTCATTTGTTATAGTTAATTATAATAGCATCACAGATTTGCTGCGATGTTTAAGTGATCTTTCTTCGTTAAAACAAGCACATTTCTTCGAAGTAATTATTGTAAACAATGACACAAAAAAAATTCACCTACCACAATACACCTTTTTTCGTCAAATATGTGTCGAGATTAATAATAATGTCGGCTATAGCACGGCTAATAATATCGGATTAAAGCACGTTTCCTCACCAATTGTATGCTTTCTAAATCCTGATACACATTCTTTTTCATTTAATTTTTTTTCTATTATCGATTACATTCAACCGAGGACGATTGTTTCTCCTCTCATTCTTTCAAAAAATCGAAAACCCCAAAAATGGTCAAATGGAAATAAAATTACACTTTGGAGAACCATTTTACATAATTTTGGTTTTTATACCAAAACGTGGCAATCTAAAAAAATGATTCCTGTTCACTGGGTAAGCGGTGCAGCTCTTTGTAGTACAACCGCATTTCTACGCGAACTGAACGGCTTTGATGAAACATTTTTTCTCTATTTTGAAGATGTTGATCTCTGTGAGCGCGCGCATCAAGTTGGAGGATCAGTACAATTTGTCCCACAAATTTCACTTGTTCACACATCTGGTCAAAGTAGTAAAAAAACTAGCAAAAATCAGAAAAAGTGTTATTATATCTCACAAGATCGATTTTTTAATAAACATGTTGGAGTTTTTCAATTATTCCTCTTACGGATCCTCCGCATATTTCACAAATAATGAAATTTATTTGCCACATTGTTTTGCTATTTTACTTTTTTTTACCATTCCAGTTTGCATTAAATCTTACTGATAATTTTGACGTTGCAATTATTCGTATATTGTCCCTAACCATATTCGGGCTATATTTAACCATATCACTATATAATAAATACATATTTATTCCGAAAGGATGGATTGCATCTTTATTGTTTTGTTTTTTTATGTGGATATATTTCTCGTTCTTTTTTACACCTGTTCCAGATTGGACGTTGCGCAAGGTTTTATATTTTTCATCATTTTTTCCTCTTTTTATTGTTTTAACAGCTCTCTTACACGCTCACAAGAATTTTCTTCTTCATATGATCAAAGCACTTGTATATGGATCTTTTTTCATTTCTTTGATAACAATTATGCAATTTGTTTTGCAATTCATTATCCCGCTCAATTCAACTCTAATGATTTGGTCACATATTTCTCCATATTTTTTAGGAAATACATTTGCATCATCAGTAGCAATGTATAATAGTTGGCTCGTTCATGTTGGTAATGTAGATCTTATGCGTGGCATTGCCTTCTTCCCTGATCCACACATCGCTTCCTTCTATTTTGGTATTATTTCACCATTTGCAGCAGGTTTATACTACCACACACATAAATGGCATTTTTTATTTTTGACAATATTTATTATTATAGCTGATTTATTAACATTCTCACGTGGAGGATATTTTGGCTTACTTGCAGGAGCCTTATGTGCGATGATTTTATTTTGGCCACGTCTTCATACTAAAATTCGACATTTCATTATTTTATTATGTATTACGTTTATATTTATATTATGCATACCACAAAATCCTGTCAGTCAAAGATTTTTATCATCATTTGACTCTAGTGATGCATCTGTGACACAACGTGTTGAACTATGGTCACAAGCACTAGCAATTATCGCTCAAAATCCTTTTTTAGGCACGGGACTGGGCGCATATCCATTTATTGTAAGTCCACAAGCTGATTATCGCACTCCCATCTATGCTCACAATATATATTTAGATATTTTTGCAGAACTTGGACTACTTGGTTTTATGACTTTTTTTGGCTCATTTTTGATAGCGATTTATATTTTTTTGAGAAATAAAGATTCACTTTTTTCATATTTTGCTATAATTAGTATAGTGATATTTTCTACGCATGCTATTTTTGACACACCTATTTATTCTGTACATATTCTTCCTATTTTACTTCTCATTCTCGCAATAGCTGCTCATTATGAAAATTTGCATATGAAATCAATGTGTATTTCGTGTATATCTCACATATAATTTTAAATAATATTTTTTTGTATTCATTAATCGCAATGTTTCAGTTTTTAAAAAAAATTACTAGAATCGATTTTATTGATTATTTGATAGGAATATTTATTTTTATTATTCCACTCTATTCCATACGAATACCATTTTATGGTATTTCCATCAGCATACTTACAATTTATATTTTTGTTATTTCTGCTATTTTATTAATTTATCACTATCATCACATCATTCCACTCTGGAAATCTAATAAAATACTATTTCTAATAGTTGTTGGTTTTGTATGTTCGTTCTTACCATCTCTGTTTTTACATCCCGGCATCCACGCCTACGGAGTTTTCTTTGAATGGATTTTTTATCCTGCCATTTTAGGATTGTTATTATCCATTCATTTTTATTATTCACCACGTTCGCACGTATTTTTAATTAACACATTTGTCTTTTTTTCTTTATTTTTCGTTTTTTTTGCACTTTCTTATTACCTTTCTAATGTCATCACTTACGATGGTCGACTTTCGTTCATTTATCTTTCACCAAATCATCTTGCAATGTTTATTACACCAATCCTTACCATTATTCTCACCTCATGGTTCATTTATAATGATCCTACGAGAAGGACCTTTATCACTGTTATTTTTATGCTTCTTTGTACCGTACTTTTTTTCACACAATCGTTCACGTCCATATGTGCATTTCTTGTAACTTCATTTTTTGGCTTACTATTTTTTATAAAAAGACGCTCATTAATAGTTTGCAGTATCATGATTTTTTTTGTGATTTTTGGACTTATTGGTTATCAAAAAATCGTGAATAGCAATCCTGATTTTCATCGAAGTTCCATTGTGTCACGCGTAGCAATTTTTGATACCACTTTTTTTCTTTTACAGAAGTCTTCATTATATGGGTATGAAATCGACAGCTTTCAAATAAATTATCTTTCTTCACAACCCTATTTCACACCATATCTCGACTGGGCAGTGCCAACACCACACAATTTATTACTCACACTTCTTTTTTCTGGAGGATTTTTTTCTTTATTATTTTTTTTAATACTTATATCATTTCTTTTATACAAAATTAGTTTGTCATATTTACAGTCAAAAAATAGAGTATATATCATTTATGCATTTGCAATCATTACTATTTTTATCACCGGCACATTTGATACACCATACTGGAAAAATGATCTTTCTGTTATTTTTTGGATCATCTTCTCACTCACATCTCCATCAATTTTGAATGATGTCCAACGTATTAATAAATCATCCTAAAACAAAAAACGAGCATACGACGTATCCTGCTCGTTCTAATATGATTTTTACTTTTACATAGTAATGCGATATAACAAATGGTCCTCTTTGTTAATAAAATAGAGAGTATCTTCCATTGGTGATAAAAATAGATTATATGCGTCCATTTTGTCTTTTATTTCCGGCAAATCGATTATACGCTGTTTTTTGCCTGTCGTTATATCCATTTTATAAAAGGTGTCTTTGGTTGTAAAATTTCCATTCTGATAATCTTCTGGCAATACACTGGAAGTCGGTATTTCTGTTGGTTGTGCGTAGTATATTGATTTTCCATCTTTTGACCATACGACTTTTTGCACAAATGTTGGAACGAGGAGGTCATTATAATTTTGACCATTACTATCCATAACTGCAAGTGAAATAGACTTTTTATCACTCTTAACAGAACTAATAAGCACAGTCTTTCCATCTGGTGCAAAAAGAAAGTCAGCGCCAAAGACACCGCTAAAAATTTTTTTACTTTCTCCCTCACTAATAGTGTTAGCAGTAAATAACTCTGTAGATACACTAGACTGTGCTTTTGGCCAATATGCGACAAATATCGATAGTGGCACCTGTGCAAACATTGTTTCTCGGAAAGGCAGCTCAGCAATTTTTTTCCAATTTGTGCCATCTGCATTTGCAATGTTAAGAGATCGCTCTTTGTTTTTTTCATCATAGTATTTATAAAGGATTTTGCCATCCATATTTGCCCACACAACATCGTCCATTCCATCTCGCAAACGATTTTGTCCATTTGTTACAAAATTATTCACATAGGTGCTTTTGTCTGCATATTGCATTATGGCTGAATCTCCTTTTTGAGACCACTTCACACTTAGTGGCACACCCTTTGCTTCAATAGCCCGCGCCTCCTTATTTGATCCCCGGAGTGTCATTGTCCATACACGTCCACTTATAGCATCTACATATTGAATTGTATCGTTATTTGGTCCTAGTGCCGCAGAAACAACTGAATCTGATGTAATATTTGTGATTTTCTCTGATACAACATCAGCAATATCTACGCTACTACCAATATTTTCAACAACCTTCTGTGTAGCTTCTGGTTTAAATGCAATAACATAAATACCAAAAAAAACAACAATGACAAGAAGCAAGATAGTTGAAATTATAAAGACTTTTTTGATGATCATAGTTAAACGTTAATTATATGTTTTCTTATCTGTAGCGTTATTTCATTATAGTTATACTCAGGCACCTCTGGTGTAACTGGCTTTGCAGGTGGGTTTTCTTTTGTCGCATATATTGTGTTATATTCTCTGACCTTAGAGCCACTAGCATCAGTTTCTTTGACCCAATCAACTCTTTGGCCTGCAAGAGCGTGTCCTTCTGGATATACATATGTTGTTATATTTAGTGTATTTGCTCCGTTTTTTTTGGTGCTCGTACCAGTTTCGACTGCATTGTCTTGTACACTATTGAGAAAATCCGAGTCACCAAGACCACCTAATGTCGCTTTTTCATCTACATCTATACGATTTGCTCCGTCTCCATATTTTTCTGTCCCACCGACAATTTTTGGACATGTATCTGCAGTTGTACATCCAGTTTCTGCCATCAAATCCGTTGCTGCCTTTACCGTAACTGGTGGCAATCCTTCCACACTTGGCTGATCTCCATTTGTATTGTTGTGATCGGCACGAACGATATTACCATTTCTCAAATCACTTTCTACACTCCCTGACGTTTTAGGTGTATTAAAATCATCAGCTATTATATTACTACCTAATTTACAGTTTGATGGATTATTGAGACACTCCTGATCAGTTGCTTCATGCCACTTACCAGTTGCGGGATCCTGCACATAATGTTGAGAATTATCATATGAATTTTGCAATGGCGTGCAATCACTTGATATATTTGCTTGAGCTTTACATTCCTCATTTGTTGCATAATTTTTACCATCATGCGTAACTGTACTTGTATTGTTAATCGTCGTATCGTCACCGGCTTTATCAGTACTTTTAGCTCCTGATTGTAATGAGCTCATATTTGGATTTGTATTTAGTAAATCAGGGTTGATAGTGTTTAATACCAGCCATGATATAAATACTACTACAAGACCTATCAGAGCATCAGTGATTATTTTTTTTGCTGTACCAGCCTGGGCTTGATTTCCCGCTGAAAGAATGTACGAAAAACCACCAATAGTCACCATGAGAAGAGCTGCTATGATTACAAAAGCAACAAAAAAATTATACATTTTTGAAATATACACAGGAAATTGAGGAGCTGCACTCTTTGCATCACCTACGCCTGGCATACTCTCTAATAATTGATAACCATCAGCAGCAAAAACCTTTTGTGAAGCTATCGTAAAACATATGCATATTAAAAAAGCAAAGATAAACACTCTTAGATTTTTCTTCATCTTCATGACTTTATTTTTATTATTCTCTCCACTTAGTATATCATACTTTATGCACTTTTTCCTACGCTGAGCACGAGTGATGGAATGAGTAGCATAATACCCATAAGCATCGTCATCTTCAAGATAAAAATCAAATATTCTGGTGCGTTATGTGATGCAGTGGCAAAAAAACCAGTTACTCCCGAATTCGCAATAAGGTCTTCTTTACTAAACTCAATCTCTACAGTCTTTTTATATGATTGCACCTGTGTGTCTTTCATACCTGCATTAAAAACTTCTTTTAATGCTTTGCGGTCCACATTTTCAAGTGCTTGTGCCACTTTTACTGTTATTGTCGTTTCACTTTCAGGAATAAATGTGATTTCATTATCCGTATCATATATTTGACCGTCTACCAACCATTCATATGTCAACTTTGGTCCTGTGTTCGCTGTATTGAGAAAACTTGGCTCCAGAATTGCCTTTAGTGTTATTTCTTTTCCTTTTTGTGCAATAAAAACATTATTTGACTCATCTAGAAATTTTTTTTCATCGAGATTCGTATATGTGCCTAGCACCTTTTTTACAACATTCGTTACTGGCTCGATTGTCACAGATGGCTCTGTGACCCGAAATACACGCATCAGTTGTTTTGATTCATTTTTATCAATATCTACCTCATTGACTTGAGCAGCAACTGTAATAAAATCTCCATCACGTCCATTCATTGGCACAAGAATCGTATCCGTATTTGTGTTTGATGTGCCAACACTATTTATGCAATCTTCTGATATGTTTGTATCACACACATATGTCTTATCATTTACCTGCCATGATAGCATTCCTGGCTCTGCATAATCTCCTGTATCTTTGCTTTCCTTAGCCCTCAGCGCAATCACCTCGTTGTTCATAACGCGACAAAATGTTTTGTCGATACCATCTATGCAAATCGAGGTGGCTGTAGGGCTATATTTGCCATCCGCATTTACAGTTGTTTTATATGCCTCCAGTTGACTCTCAACTGCATTGTATATAGTGAAAATCTGTGTTGATTTGCCAAAATTGCTTCCCCCTCCTTTGCGGGGCTCATTGATTTTTGCTGTCACCTCTACTTTACTAGATCCGTCTGTTGGATTAAAACAGTTTTCTGTTGGATTACCATTTTCATCTGCTGTTCCATCAGGAAAATCGGCTACAAAATCCAATGCTGGAATATTCATGCCTGACGTTTGTGAAAGACCCTCCAATTTATCCGTGATATCTATCACTTCACTACCATTATTACACGTTACTGTCCAATCATAATACAGATGTGTTGGAGAAGATATGGATCCGCCCTGCGTCTGCCCTGCTGATGCCGTGACGTGCATTGGCTGCCCCAATCCACTTGCAACTGATGCTTCCTCATTATAGCCTTGTGACACGTCTACCTTGAGAGAGTCGTACTCACTTGTGCCTGGCTTGACGTACATTTTTGGAGAAATACACTCCACAGGATTTACAATTGCCGTTAAGTGTGTAACTACTTTTTCCTTTACAGCTTCTTCGTATGAAGATTTTGACGCTGAGTCTTCTTCCAAAATCTCCTGACAACCGGGTTCTATCATTGCAAATACCGTTTGATACGATGAATTTTCATGTTTTGTAGACTCTGAACCCTGTCCTTCTACAACAACGGTGATTTCATCACCTTCTTCATACTGCCACGTGAACTGTTGTTGATTTACACCTGCAATAAGTTGCCCATCATTATCTGCGAGAGGTGTAGTACGATCATCTGCTGGATTGAGACCATATCGCTCTTCAACAGCAGGACCCATGTCTTTTGTGTCTTCTCTGCTAAATACACCTGCATCCTCACTACAGACTGTTTCTTCTTGTGATGCAATATCACATTTATTAGCTGGTATTTTGACGTTTTCTGCATTAGGCTCACTTAAACAGCCAGCTCCTTGATAAATATACTCACCATTTTCATCTGTTGCCATATTACATCCGTTCACATTTGGATCCAACCACAAACGTGTATCAATAACGCGTACACAAAAAGGTGTGGATATAGTAATTTCACCTTCATAACTGTATAATTGTCCTGATTCCCCACATTGTAGTGTGCCTGAATTTTCATCACAGTATGGTGTTTCTTCTGTTTCGAGACAGCGTGTGCGGACTTGATTACGTGCACCACCACCACCACTGAGAGTCGTACTTGCAGATGAAGATGATGAAGAACTAGTATCTGCTTGAGTATTTGTACTCGAGCCTGAGCCTGAACCTGATGACGAGCTGGACGTTGTTCCCGTGATTGGCTCAATTATCAGAGGACATTGTAACGCATTATTATCTATCATACATCGCGGAATGTACCCCTCATCACAAGCCAAATTTGCGGGAGAACTATCTCCGCCGACTATCTCATATTGTTTTCCGTCTTTTGTATCATAAATATAACAGTATTTATCTTCTGATCCAGTATCTTTACCACCCAATGGCGCATCGAAAGTATCCTCATCTCCTTCTGTTGGCATGCCTTGATTAAATCTCTGATCACGCATTTCTGGATCATAATAGATTGATGCTTGTGCTTTTACGGCATTCTCATGCATACGCTGTGGTGGATCATATGATTCATCGCTACTTCTTTTCAAAAACCATGTGTAGTATGCTTTATCAGCATTTGCGATCCCTTCCACTTCTGCACTTGCTGTAAGCATATCGCCCGGTTTTGGGTTTGGTGTAGAAAATCTTATAGTTGTACGAGGTATTTTTCCTTTGCGATCAACACTATTTATGCCCTCTGTAAGGGGCTTTAAACTCTCCTCTACATTCATATTGAGATCGTCCTCGAGGAAACTATTTATACCTTTGCGCACTTGACCTGAAACAGCAGAGGATCCATTAGATTTAATGGAAGATCCCACAGGATCAGCCACCTCTTCTTTTGTAACAGCGTATGCTGTTACAGGATTTATTATAAAAAAAATGATTTGAATTATTGCAGTTGCTTGAAATATTTTTTTCATGGCCACAGTTTTTATTATTAAAAATTCCATCTCGATTGTCTAAATTATATTATGATAATGACCGCACGATCATCGTATCTATAATAAGACTTATTAGAAAGAATGCTAAAAAAAGATAGATAATGTTATAAGTAAATCGTTTTTTGTATAATATAACTACAGGACTGAGCAAGGGAATGATGATAAATATATTTTGATAAAAGCTATATAATAGAACAATAAATAAGACACTTCCAGATATGAACGCAATACGATGATCATGCCATGTGCAATTAAACACAAATCCCCACACAATCACAGTAAAAAGAAAGAGGATTGCTGAAACAAAAACTAACTCATAGACGACAAATCCTCCAAAGTTGTATAAAACAGCGCCAGGTAACATCCCAACATATGAAGCCACACCCCACTTCATCGCAATCATCACAAAGCCCAATAAACCACCAATTATTACTGAGGCCGTCAACATAAAAATTTCTTTTTTTTCTATCCGAAAAGACCAAAAACCCATCTCCCTCAAATCTTTATGCAAAACGACCTTTGTATAAATTACTGGCATCACCAGTAAAAAAGTTACGACGCTAACTAAAACTTCAAATCGATATTCTGACACAGGGAAGAAAAAAAATAAAGCAACACAAGCAAGCGCAAAGCAAAAATGTGTTAATTGTTTTATAATTTCTTGATTCATATTTACTATTTTTTTTATATGTATTATTATATCACATCTTATTCATTCATTGTATCATATTCTGCATACTTTTCTCTAATTCTTTTCACATTTTGTTCTGCTTTTTTTGCATCTTTTTTTGACCCATCCCATCGTACTAATACAGCTATTGTTGTTCCAGGAAATAGTATGTTTACAAATGGGATCATATCAATAATAATCGAAAAAATGATTTTTGCAATCATCTTTTTGCCTAACTTCCTAAAAAATCCACCTCCAAATAAAAAAATGATAAATCCAATCGTAAAACAGCATGCAACAAACCATCCTAATGCTGGTATTTGATGGATTGTTGGATCGAGTGCGAGGTCTTTAAAAATAGCAAATGCAAACGCAACAATCCACCATTTGCTAGTATAATCTTTCAATGCAGCGCGAGAATGCACAGCTAGTTGAGCTATTTTTACTGGAAGCATTATTTTTGAACTTGTAAAAACATCTGACACATCATCTGTTATTTGATGTAATTCATCATCCTGTATTTCGCCATGTAAATCTTTTTGAATTAATCGTATGTTATTTTTTTTCTGACTATCACTACTTTCGCCACCTGGTTTATCTGCAAAATTCTGAGTATCACTATTTTGAAAATATCTGCTTCTTTGAATTTGTTTACTCAATTGTTCTGTATATTTCTGTGACTGCGTCTCTTGCGTGATATTTTTCTTCTGACGAGCACGCTGAAGATTGCGCGCTCTCTCCGCATAGATGGCAATGTTTTCTGGATTTGTTGATGCTCTTGATGTGCTCATATTTTCATTATTTCTTTCTATATTATACACGTAACTACTAACAATTGCGAGGTTTCTTTATGATTGTTTCATTTTTTAATAAATACATTTCGATATACAGTGAATAAACACTACTTAAATGTATTTCTTGTGAATGTCTTTTTGACAATGAATCAATTACAAAATTTGTAATAACGAGATTAGGAGTTAATTCCCAAATATTTTTATCATTTTTCATATATGATTGTTATTATTACAAAACACATACAACTTCACATGCAATATCACACACTAAAAAAGAGGTTTTTACAAACCTCTTTTGTTATATTATTTTTCATTATCTATTTCTTCCTTTGCCTTCTCTATTTCAGCAAGCTGTCTCGGATCAGAAGTAATGATTTGATCTTCTGCGTATGAAGATATGATTTTGATAGCTGCATGCTTAGGTCCTGCAAATAAAATACCCTCTCCCACATTACTTTCAAGCAGAAGAAATCTCTCATGATCTGTCAGGTAAAATGTTTCCGCAATCACATCCACAGAGGCTGGTGATTGACGGAGAAGGAGTTGTAGAGATGAATTGGTCACAATTGGTCTACCATAGCGACTTGTCATAAAATCACTTACGTCCTGTGTGATCGTTGTGAGGCCAGTATAATATTTACGACATCTTTTTGCAATACCAAATAAAAAGGCTGCCGCATCATCATTTTGCATCATGACCCACGCCTCATCCACAGCTACAATTCTGCGTGTCATATTTGTACGCATCTCATTCCAGATAAACTGCAAAACCATATACATCGCAATTGGTCGCAATTCCTCTTCCAAATCTCGAATATTAAATACAATCATCTGGTTATTTACCTCAATATTCGTTGGATTATTAAGAAATCCAGAAAAAATACCCTCTGTATATTTCGATAGTCTCTTACCTAATGAATCACCACCATCCATTGATCGCAGTACCTCATAGAGATCTGCCATTGTCGGATATCCTGAATGTGGTATACCTCCAAAATGACTATCCTCTGTGATATCGCGCACTGCATAGGCTTCACGAATGGCACGTTCGAGCACCGTATCTTCTTCCGCTGTTACACTACCCAGCATGATATGCATCAATCCGATCAAGCTCGCTATTGTGTTTCTAAATACATCAACTTGCTTTTCGTCCTTAGGTATTGCTGGTAGTTCAAATGGATTGATGTGTGCATTTGATCCAAGTGATATTTGAATATATGTACCGCCGACAGTTTGACAGAGATGTTTATATTCACTTTCTGGATCAATCACTATTACATTAACGCCAATCATTAGGGATCGTAATATTTCCAATTTTACAAAATAGCTTTTTCCGCCACCTGATTTTGCAAAAACCACCATATTAGCATTTTCCATATTGAACCGATCAAATAATATCAGACTATTGTTATGACGATTAATTCCATATAAAATTCCTTCGTTGGATGACAGGCTGGATGACACAAAAGGAAAGGTTGTCGAGAGTGGTGCTGTATTGAGGTTTGTTCCTACGTTCAGTCGATCATTCCCAAGTGGAATTGTCGACGCAAAACCATGTTCCATTCGTAATATAGCAGGTTTACAATAAATTAGCTGGGCTTCTAAAATTGCCTCAATCTCACTTTTTCTTTTTTGCAACACTGCTTTTGTATCAGCATAAAGTGTAATATACAAGCCAAAACGGAAAAATCTCTCTGTTCCTTGTTGCAAACTCACACGAAGAGTCTCAATGTTTTCTATAGCCGTTTCCAACATTGGATCAGTTACCTTTCCACTACGCGACTCAATATCAATCTGTGAATGCACATGCGCTGCACTTTTTCTCAGTGTTTTAAGCACATCGCGTGAATCTTCAGGATGAATAAACATTGAAATATCCATCGGAAAATCAATATTAATGATTGGTGCGAACCAACTATCACTTAAAAAGCGAGGGTATGCCATCACAAAAACTGTTGTTGCCATCACATCGCCAATTTGTAAATGATCTGCTTGAATTTGTAATGCGCTTGGAGCAATAAGTCCTCGAACCGTAGCAACACCTTCTTGATAAAATTTATCATTCTCTACAGTCTCATTATTTTGTTGTGTATTTGCTTTTTTGTTGAATAACATATCAATCCCTACAAATAATTATTTTTACATTTGTTCCACATCTGATTCTATAACATTCTTTATTGTCGTCTGCGAATATTCTGATGGATTATACATACCATAATACATTTCAATGAGCTCTTCCGTATTCAACGCTGTGAAATGTAATCCTGTTCCTCCCAGAGCTGCCGCAACATGATCTACTCGTTGCCATAGTTGATTTTTGTACGTTTCAAATAACTCCTCATGTTCTGTAATATTTTCCTCAGGATTAAATACATGTGAGATTTTACCGAGAATTCCTTCTGATTCATTTTCCACTGGTGCAAATGGTACGACAAGATAAAAATATTTACTCATAATATTTGTCACTTCTGTGAGTTTTTGAATAAATTCCCTATATTCAATAATTTGAATTTTCAACAATTCATTGCGCTGTTCTCTCGACTTCTCTTTAAGCATATCTAGATATGCACTAATATTCAATTTACGTGAACTAACCAATATTTGAATAGGAAAATCTAGTGAATTAAGGAAGTTTTGATATGCGCCAACAATAGCTATTTGTTCATCAGATGATTTAAGATCAAAATTAATCGATGACACAAGTAAAACAGCTCTTAAAGAACCGTTTTTAAGCACAACTACTCCATCTTTAATTGTTTTAATATCCACATACTTCAGTGTGCTTAATCCACTATTTTGTGAAGTTGATCCTAATAAGTCCATATCAATATCAAATTATTTTTTATGTTGTGATTCTCTTTTACTTTCTCTGATCAACTGTTGAAGACGATCACTGCGCTCCGTTCCACGTGTATCAAGCATTTGTGCAATTGCATGCATATCATTCTCGCCTAAGTGTTTTTTTTCACTCGTAGTCTCAATATGCATTACTTTGTTCTTTTTTTTCTGTGTGTATAACGTGTCTTCACGTTGCCACGTATACACTTTTGGACGAAAAAGATATGTAAATCCAAATCCGATGAATTGTACCAATGGCACCCCACTCGGTCGATAAAAAATAAGCGCTCCCGTAAATATAGTAATCGGCACTGCTGCAATAATAAAAGTTGTAGTATCTAATAAAGTGAATGCAAACAATAAAACTGCTCCACCAGCAAACATCCAACCAATATGTTTCCACGTGAGCGGTCCTGCTATTTTATCTTCAACATCAATATATTGTGGTACAATCTGCATAATTTTTATTTTATTTTTTCTTCTTTTTTATCATACCATTAAATCAATTTTTTATAAAGCACTTGATAAAATAAAAAAATCTAACAGATGCTTCTTTATTCATTTTCCTTTTTTATATGAAAATAAGAATTCCTCATCTTTTAGATAGATTAGGTGGATATAATAATATCTTGCTGTCATAAATTTTACATTGATTTGTTCTGTTTTTTGTTTTTTTTCATCACATGCGTTACACCAATAGGTGATATGTTGAGATAATTTGCTGATAGTTTTTTTTGTGGCATCTCTGATGGTAATGTATGATTTGAACTAAAATTAATTTCTCCAGCTACAAACGATAATGGTTTTTCATCAATAACTTTTTTTGTTGGTGTAGTTACACTTGATATTGGCTGAGCATTTGTCGCCGATTGTACATCTTCTTTTTTATGAACTAATATACCTTGTATTGGAGTACCGATTGGTCGGACATCCTGTGATACTACTTGTGGTTCTTCTACGGTCATCACTTGTGTAGGTTGATTTTTTTTCTGCATCTCCATACGGTTTTTGATGATTTCATCCTGGACTGAAGTAAAAACTGGATTTTGCTTTTCATTTGGATCTTTTTTTGACGTACTTATTGACGATGACTCATTAATTATACCAAAATTTTTTCTTTCCACTGGTTTCTGTGCTACTTTTTGTTGCGCAGGCATATCCATTCTTTTTGATACTGAATTTTGACTATATACTGTTTGTGACATTGTATTTCTCTGTGGTATATTTTCTGAATCATTACTTACTTGTGTCATTTTTTGTTGCAAATTTGCCCTTGGTACGATTATAGATTGTCTTCCAGATACAATATTTCGCGATTCATTAACTGGTTTGTTTTGCATATCATCTCCTTGCTCCTCAAAGACAATTTCACTTGTATCTCGATCTATCGTTATCTGACCATCTTCATCTCGTGCACGTAATATGTGTGCCAGATCAGCACGTTCAGAGTGTGTAAGTCCATTTGTTGCTTCTGCACGAAATACGAAATCACCGCGTTCAATTGTATTGTGACGGCTGACGTCAAGTATTTTTTCATACACCATAATCCAGTTTTTGAGCGTTGGTTTGAGTGGTTGGAGAAATGGTTTAGCGATGATTGGTTGTTCAGTGATAAACTGCTCCTTAACCTTTGGATAATTAGCAAGTGCGTTGGTAAACGAAATTTGCACCGTATTTCTTTTTAAAGAAACGTCTTTGTTTTCTTCTAATTCTTCTTTTGGTTCAATTGCTAAAATTACACGAAAAAGTTTAATCGCGTCATCTGTCGTAGAATGACACATTTGGGATACTTTTTGTGCAAATTCATTTTCTGATATTTCCCTAAAGAAATATTTTCTTACTAAAACTGAAAAATCCTCTGTTTGTTTATCAGAAAAATGATATCTTTTTTCAATATTATAGACAAATTCGGTAAGTTCATCAGATTTCAATATTTTTTGTATTTTGATCGGCATTGTGTTAAATTTTTCCCACATTAGTGAACTTTCTTCACTAAATATGTCTTTTTCACTAATACCCGCTAACATGGGATAATATTTTTGTTCGTCTTTCATATATTAATAGATCATATTTTAAGGCGTCCCTCCATGTAGTAAGCTATAGTTATTAGCAGCTTCTCTTATATCATTATTTCTATTTGCTGCTCCTGCAGCAGAATTAAAATCTAATAAGTTTCTTCCTCTTAGTGTACGTTTAATATGCTCGTCTGCTACTACATATGCACGTTCCGTCGCATCATGATCAGGTGAACTAATATTAGATTTCTTATAAGTAGTAAATATTTTTTGTTTTGCCATTGTTTTGCCGTCCATATTTTCATATGTAGATTTCATTTTCTCATTCATCTTATTTTCACGCATTGTTTGTATTTCAGCAGGTGTTAATGCACTCATACTATGGAAGTTTCTTCTTTGATTTTCACTTTTAACTTCTGCTTCATGCTCTTTATTTGCTTCATATGCCGCTGTGAGATGGCCATAACCTTCATTTCCTGCTTTTTTTAAGGCAGCCTTCTTTGTGTCTTCATCAAGGCTATCAAGGGATTTGATGAGGTTTTTAATATCATCTTCCTTAATACCATCTTTTTTATCAATAAGGAGCTGTGCTTTTGCCTCTGCCTCAATATTTGTTGCTGTATTCAACGGTGTTTCTTTTAATTTTTTCTTCTTTTCTTCAATTTGCTTTCCTATATTTGCATTAACAGCATTTTTATCTCCACCTAGTTTATCACCACCTATAGCTAATCCATGTGCTTTGGATGTTTCTAATGCTTTTGCATAGTTTTCCTTTGATTCCTTCTTCATATTTCCTACTCTATCTGGCACACTTCTCACTAATCCCATGCCTTTTCCTATAAATGCCGCACCCTTATTTTGTGACCCCGCCATTCTATTCGTCATTCTCGCCATTCCATAATCTGCAGTTTTACCAATACCCTTTGCTACTCCTTGAACTTTTCCTCTCATTTTATGTGCAAAACCCAAAGCCATACTCGAACCCTGTGCACCTACTTCTTGAGATGCAATAATACTTGACCAAATCAATAAAATCGCAACTAAATATTGCAATAAACTAGCCATTCCACCATTTGCTTTTGCCGCCTCACTCATAGCACTTGTAAAACTGGATTTTTTTAAAGCATCAAGCACATTAGCTGCTAAAAGTAATGAAAAAAGGAGAATTGGACCTACTATCAACTGTTTCATAAACCCATCCCACCATTTACTAGAATAAGATGATGTCCCAGGAAAAGCTGCAAGTGTATAGCCTACTGATGCAAATACAAGATAAATAGCCAAAGCAATAACACGTACCACAAGCATAAATGCTACAGCAAAAATCGTAAACGCAAATAATGCGCTCGCAACAATTCCCATAAGCAGACTAGTAAAAACTCCTTCTTTATTTTTAATTTGAACTATATTTTCATCACTCGAATCAGTCCCACTTGTTGAAATGACAAGATGTAGTACTGATGATTCTTTACCAAATTTAGCAAAAAGACTATTACTTGTATCTATACCTTTATCTCCAATAATATATTGCATCGCAACATTTGATACATCGATCATTACCCGTGTAACTGGCCATGAAAAATTCACCAAAAGAGCCATCACTACAATCATCACCCATGTACTTTTAATATGATATTTTGATATTTGAAATACTGTGCAAAATGCGGAGTAGAGGAGAAAAAATATAAAAAATATATTCAAGATATCTCGCACTGTTTTCCATCCAGCTAATATAGCATCATTTGCTATAATTGTTTGAAATTCCGGTTTCAAGGTTAATTGAATCAATGCAACACCAGTTGTAATAAAAATAGCAAATAATCTTATTATACCTATTAAAATACCTGCAACTACTTGAAAAAATGGATTACCACTTATTTCAACATTTGCACCTTCGTTTAAATTTTCAGTTTTCGGTTCTGGATTTACAGCATAGCAATAATTCACAAAATCATTATTTACTAAAAAATTTATTTGAATAAAAGAAAAAAGGAAAAAACTAAAAACGAGTATTCTATAACAATTTTTATGTATATTTTTTTTGAACACTTTTTTGTATACAAATTTAACAAATGCATTATATCATAATTTGTAAGAAAGACAAAAAATAATTCTATTTATGAATTTACTATTTACAAATTGTTTTGAAAGTATTTATTTGATGCTTTGATATCTGAATGTAGATGAATTTGTAGTCTATTTATATTATATTATATTTATATAATTAATTATTACTATTAGTATATGTATAAGTGGATATTCCTGAAAACCTTTTTATAGAGATGAAAATAGTGACTGTGGGTAACTATGTGTATATGTGCGTGTGAATGTGGATAACTTTTTTGAGGTATAAAGTGAGATACTTATCCACAAAAGAGATTTTTTATCCACGAAATTATACAGTAATATCCACAAGTAATTATACACGCTTTACACAAGTTATACACAGATTTAAAGACGAAATAGATAATTGTGCATAATAGGTGAATAATTATTCACATTTATTTATATTATAAATTGTGGTCGTTATAATTATTTTATAGTGAATAGTTGAGTTATTTGTTAAAATGGTGTATGATAGAATTTACCTTAAATATTATATTGTTACCCATATGGAATTTATCATCGCAGACGAAGAAAAAGGAAAAAGAATAGATAAATATCTCGTAGAATCTCTTGGAGAAGATAAAACGCGGGGAGACATAATACGTATGATCAGGTCAGGTGTTGTAGAAATTAATGGCAAAACTGCCAAACCCAGCTATACATTAAAAGGAGGTGAGCATGTATTTATGGGGGAATTTGTAGATAAATCCAAGAAAATTCTCCCTAATCGCAATATATCGCTAGAAATTATTGATCATCAACCTGATTTTATCGTAATCAATAAGCAAAGAGGGTTACAGGTCCATCCGAGCCACAGAGAAAGAGATAAAACACTCGTCAATGTGCTTTTGGCAATGTATCCTGAGATAGAGGGTGTGGGAGATGATGAAGAGCGTCCAGGTATTGTACATCGGTTGGATAAGGATACAACAGGTCTTATGGTGGTTGCTAAAAATCAAAAAGGTTTTGATATACTTAAGAAAGCTTTTCAAGATAGAAAAGTCAAAAAAACCTATCACACGCTTGTTTTTGGCGCATTTGAAGAAAAAACCGGCGTAATAGACGCACCAATTGCTCGTGCGACGTCGTACACAAAACAAAAAATCGCTTTTGGGAAATATACGGGTGATTCCAAGGAAGCGCAGACAGAATATACGCAATTGGAAGAATATGATATAAATGGTGAAAACACCATTTCTCTAGTTGAAGCACGACCGCAAACCGGTCGCACACATCAAATTCGCGTACACATGGCTCATATCGGGCATCCTCTCGTTGGTGATCAGCGCTACTATACCAAGACGGAAAAACGATTGAGGTTAAATTTTGCCAAGGAGTATGAAACACACACATTTTTTCTTCATGCAAAAGAAATTGAAATACCATATGAAGGACAGGTTTATAAGTATGAGGTTGATTATCCGGGCAGATTTAAGGCTTTTGTGAAACATCTTCAGAAGTTTATTGTCTAAAAAACAGAAAACTCCTGATAAAAGTGAATGTAAAATCATATAAACATCAGATTGTGCACATCATATCTCATATAAAAAATCTGTATTTATCATTCATCTTTGTACAACAATGATATACAAAAAATTGTTAATTAATGCGTATTTATAAAGAAAATGGACATACGTGCAAAAAAATATACAATAAAGCGTTCATCAGCAGGACTGGGTTTATTTGCCGAACAAAATATCACAAAAGGCAATCATGTAATAGAATATACCGGTGAATCTATTACGCACGATGAGGCAGATCGTCGCGGAGGTCGATATCTTTTTATATTGAACGCAGAGACCGTTCTGGATGGTAAGGGGAGAAACCATACAGCTCGCTATATTAATCACGCCTGTGATCCAAATTGTGAGGCTGTGATCGAAGATGATGAGCACATTATGATCTATGCTATACGTGATATCACAAAGGGTGAGGAATTTACGTATGACTATGGTATTGAGTATGTTCAAGATTTGATACAAAAAGATGGATGTAAGTGCTTTAAGTGTTGTATATAACAAAATATGATAAATTCATAGCAAAAAAACAGTCAATGATGACTGTTTTTATTGATTTGACGTGTATATTTAATGAAGATGAGAATAGATATTTTACATATAAGTGATATTTTATAAGATAGCTCTACACTCACATCGTATATTATTTAGATCTCTAATGTATTTAGGATTTGAAAATGTTCTAAATTGATCCAAATTATATAACACTGTTCCATAGCATTTATTACAGGTCCTAAAACTATCTACAATATCCGCATTTATTTCACTGTTTTTGCTGTAAACTTTATGCCACGAGATGATAATTTGTCCAAGCTCCTCGTCGGAAAAATTATTTAGCATATCTACAAAATCCCATACAGTGACTGGCTCAAATAAGCCATCCTCATATAATGCTCTGATTCCTGTAGTTTTTCTGATATGGATTGGAAAAATTATTGGAGTACAAATATTATAAGATAAAACATACCTGACGCTATTCAGTATATCAATTATTCTGTCTTCTTTGGATAAAAATGGTGCACCAAATAGTAAATTGACAGAGCAAAATAAATGCGCCTCAGTTATCATTTTAATGGCTTTTTCAAAATTTTTTATATTTAGTCCTTTGTTATATAAAATATTTCTTACGTAATCATTGGATGATTCCAGGCCAATAGAAACCTCAATTTGTTTGTTTTTGATACAGATTTTTGTTTCTTTTAATAATTCTGGACTAATTGTTTCCACTCTCGTTTCAAAAAGAAACATTTTAGCATCTAATTCATTCACGCATTCATAGATACATTTTCTGTTGTTTTCGGATAATTCAGCAGAATTATAAAAAGAACCTGAAGGCGACACAAAAATACTATTGATTTTTAAGTTTAATGACTTTATTTCATGTATTGCTTTTTTGCAATTAATATTTATTTCATTTTCTGACAAAGGAGCGAAGTTGTCATAATAACAAAATGAACAATAACCTGATTTTGCCCAGGTACAGCCACTACTTGCCAACCATAGATATATAAAAACGCCGTCCTTAAAATCTTCTATTCTGTATAAATAACCACGCTTTACATTATCACTAACATGATATAATTCATTTCTTTTTGCGGATAAAAAAATGTTTAAGTTGTCTATATTGCATTTAGACTTCCACGGATTTAACATGTCTTTTTTTATACAACTAAAAATGAGACTTCTTAAGTAAATTTTACCATACAAGTTAAGCTAGTCCCATGTAGAGTTTTTAGCTTAGTGATTGGGTAAGTGGAACATCACTATTTTCCTTAATTACCATTTTAAGTCGCGTGATTTGAATAATCGCGTCGATGAGAATATTTAACCCAAATTTTCTGGTTAAAGTCTGTCTCCTCTAATGGAATGTTAAAACCCCTGAATAAATCAGGGGTTTTTAAATTGGAGCTGGCTAGTACATGCAGTTAGAACTGGATTTATGAATAAAGAGATTGCTTAAGTTTATTTTCTTAATTCCTGCACGAGACTTGCTGTTTCATAGTATCTTTTCAGCTCACTATCTCTAAAAAAAGCAGGCGTATGTGTTTGATTTATCATAAATTCTCTTCTATTTTCTTCGGATCTGGGAGAAATATTCTTACCTAAGCCATCAACTATTTCAGATTGCCTTTCTTTTTCAACTTTGTATTCTTTTAGTAAAAAAGTCAGAGGATCCAATATGCCTGTAACCTTAGTAACTTTAAGGCTTTTATCAAATTCGACACCTTTCTTCAATTTACCAATAATTGCGCTAATACATTCAGTTTTCATTTGTTTATCACTATCTGTCATGTTTTTTTCTATTCCTCTTTTGCTTAACACTTCTTTAACTTGACTCATGAATTTTGGATCAGCCAGCCTAAATTTGGGATCCTTGAATGTTTGATATGCAAATTCAGCTACATATCCCAATGGTATTTGCCAGTTTTTTATTGTTGATTCGCTCAACCCAACTGGCGAATCCATTCTAACAGAAAGACGAGGGATGCCTATTTCTTTATTTTCTATATCTTGAGACACAATTCCATCTGCCAATAATTTCTCTCCTGTTGCTGCTGCAAGACTTGCTCCAGTGGAAATACCATAGAGCTTTACATTTAATCTTTGCGCACCACCTTCATTTTTTGGAATACGAGCCTGGACAAATTCAGCTTGCAATTCACCCATCACGCCAAATGGATTTGACTTTAACCTTTCCGAAAACTCAGAAGTAACCTTTCCGAGTTCATTAGTCGGTAAGCCGATTGTATAAATTTCTTGTCCTTTTATTTCTCTTCCTTCTTGCAGAGCAAGCAGGTCACCCTTCAGGGAAACTATTGCCTGATGCATTGCTTCCTCAACAAAAGTAAAAGGATAACCGCTTTGCACCATACTACCAGAGCTAAAAATAAATTCTTGTTTTACTACATCTTCGCTTTCCGCCGATTTATCTGATTCTTTTTCTAATTCATTTTGCTTTGAATTTTTTTCAACAATTCTTTTAAACAATTCTTTTGTTTTTATAACTGTCCAGGGAAATGATGCTCCAAATTTTTCCGATTCATAAATTTCAATATTCGCCAATTCTTGTTCAAAAAATTCATAGAGAACATCTTCCATTATTTCCGTCTTTTCTGACTCATCCTTATATTTATCTCTAAATAATCTTAAAATACTTTCTCCATGAGGAAAAGATATTTCTTTTTTTAATTTATTTTGTTTTCTATCTACGCTCTCTTGAATGGGCATTTGTTCAAACATATTCACATATTTTATCAATTTATACTTTTAGTATATCACAGTTCTAACCTCACTCTTAAATACCAAAAACAAGCTTCAAACAAAGCTTGTTTTACCTGAGCGGGTAAGCAGAAAGTCTCACTCGCTTCGCTCTTTGAAACCCAGAGGTTTCAATACTTCCGCCACGGGAAAACCTAGTTTTTCCCGACCCCTTTCCTTGTTCGATTCTGCTTACCCAAAATTCAAAACAAATTTAAAACCCTTTTTGTAAAGGGTTTTAAATTTCTTGGAGCGAGTGAGCGGAATCGAACCGCCATTTCTACCTTGGCAAGGTGGTGTAATAACCACTATACGACACTCGCAGTCTATGTAAAATTTGTAAAGATGAAAGCTTATAAAGTGTAGTTGTTGGGTTATTTTTATAAACTTTGTCCTTTTAACTTTACATATTACTACAATCAGTGGGACTAGCAGGGTTCGAACCTGCGACCAAGCGGTTATGAGCCGCGCGCTCTACCGCTGAGCTATAGTCCCTCAATCATATGTGCCGAGGGAGAGAATCGGACTCTCGACACAAGGATTTTCAGTCCTTTGCTCTACCACTGAGCTACCTCGGCCCATCTTTATGTTTATATCAAAGATGATGTGCACGCTGAGGGATTCGAACCCCCGACCCTCTCGGTGTAAACGAGATGCTCTAACCAGCTGAGCTAAGCGTGCATATTTTATACTATACTACATTTATTAGATCATTCCAATAGTTCACTTGTGCCCAGGGCGGGACTTGAACCCGCACACCCCAGAGGAGTCTAGGCCCTCAACCTAGTGCGTATACCAATTCCGCCACCTGGGCATACATATCACTGTTTTTATACAAATGATATGATCCATTCCTAATTATTTTTTTGTTTCCACGACTTCTTCAGGGGTTTCTTCGACAGCTTCTATAATTTCTACTTTTTCTACTGGCTTTTCTTTCTTTACAATTTTATCAGCATCAGTATATTTAAATCGTAATGCCTTAGATGCTTTGTCGCGTACATAATAGAGCTTTGATTTGCGTACTTTTGCACGTTTTACCAATTCGATTTTGTCGATATTTGGAGAAAAAATTGGCACAACTATTTCAACGCCGACGCCATTGGATACTTTACGGACAGTTACCATTTGAGAACTACTTTGTCGTCCCTTGATCGCAATAATCATTCCTTCAAAGATCTGTATACGCTCTTTTTCTCCTTCTTTGATTTTTCGATAGACTCTTACAACATCACCAGCGCGAAGATCGACTTCGTCGTGGCGCTGTGTCTTGTTGAATTCTATGACTTCATTTCGCATAGTAATGTAATTAAATAATAGATAAATGTGGGAATTCAAACATGGATACATTCAAAACATCAAAAAATGCCTGCATGGCAGTCATACTGCGCCCCTGTTAAAACCTTTCATTATCATAAGGTATATTACCCTTTTCGTCAATAGCACAATAGACAGTAATCATTACTATTATGGTGCAATTGACCCAAAGTGAGTCATTAATAAATGTATCCACGGATCACACGTGCATTTTGACTTAATGTGCGTGTGTTAACTACACCCCATCCTTTATAATTCATTTCTGATATGGTAATAATACCATCACCAACTGACTCCACGTAAGCAACGTGGCCATATCTTGCGTCCTCTGTTGTAACAACGATTGCTCCTGCTTGCGGTTTTTTGCCAGTTGCATAGCCAGCTGATTTTGCATTATATAGCCACGCACCAGCATTACCTCGCCATGCGACAGATCTTTTATTTGCAACATAATACGTACAGTACCCATAAGGAAAACTATTTCCTGCACGACGTGCCTTGGCATTATTTTTCACAATAGAACTTCCGAGATTTGTGCTGCCACTACCAGTGGCTACATAATCTCGCGGAGCAAAGAGCGGATCTGGTTTTGGCTTGGGTATTTCCTTTTGAGCACCAGGTATAAATATTTCTGCATCAATTGTCAGTTCACCATTTGCAGGAAGTGTGTTGTAAGAAATAATCTCGCTTTCATTTACGTTATATTCCTTTGCAAGCTTTTCTATTGTTTCTCCAGATTTAATTTTATGCTTTAAACCAGACTCAGGTAAAATAAAAATTGTATCTCCTGGCTTGATATCGTCAATATTTTCTATTTCATTAGCCCAAAATAATGTCGAAGTAGTGATATTGTGTTTCTGCGCAATCGTGCTAAATGTGTCTCCATCTTGAACCGTGTAAAGGATAACATCGCCCTCATTGCTCGGATCACTAGCACCATCTCGTCTAGGTGGTATGGCTATAGTGTCACCGAGCAACTCTTCATCTGCATTTGCCAACATACCAAGCTGATTACTTGCACCTGCACTTCTTTTTTCTTCCGAAGAAGCAATTTCAGACGTTGAATCGTTAATAAAATAACCGTCAAGAATAATGCTTTTGTCATCCCTATAAGTTAAAACTTTTTGTATTTTTTGAGATTTCCAGTGGCCAATGAGAAAAGAATCATCGTTACTTTTTGCTGAAATATTTCCAACAATAATCATCGTGCCTATACTTACTAATACTGTTAAGCTACCATTTTGTCTAATGTATTTGCTTAATCCATAAAAAGATTTTTTTCGAAAAAAAACGATTACAAATCTTTCGATTGTATAAAAGAGGTTTTGAATTTTATCAATCAACGTGATCAATAAAAAATGGAGTTTTTTGAGGCGTTTGATACGCAAGAGTTCCCTTTTTTAGCTTTTCTCGTAAGATGAGGAGAATAATACTGTCATCATCGGAGAGAGCCTTACTTTTTAAAACTTCCTATAGTATAAGGATTTTTGAGATTTTGTCAAAGATTATCTCAAACGTAAATCCTTTGATATTATAACACCATTTTGATTTAGTGATGTATGTATGTGATATAATGTGAAAAGTTATATATTTGTTAAGAGGATGCTATGAAAGAAGATCTATACGATTTATTGATTGACTATTTGGAATATCTTGAGGTTGAGTTAAATCGCAGTCAAAAAACAATTGAAAATTATAATCATTATCTTGACCGATTTATTTCTTACCTTGATGAACAATTTTTTATATCACATCCAGAGAAAATTACTCTCGATATGATTCGTAAATACCGCATTTATTTGCATCGTTATGAAACAGCGAGCGGAAAGAGTTTTCAGCAATCTACGCAAAATTATCATGTCATTGCAATCAGAAATTTCCTCAAATATCTGTCAAAAAGGGATATTTCTGTTATTTCACCAGAAAAGCTAGAAGTGGGCAAAAATCCAGATCGACATGTTGATTTTTTAGATGAAAATGAGATTGTGCGTTTACTGGAAGCTGCACATGGCGACAACATTGCATCTCTCCGCGATCGTGCACTAATGGAACTTCTTTTTTCTGCCGGGTTGCGAGTATCAGAGTTGGTTGAGTTAAATAGGGATGATGTAAATCTCGATCGGCAAGAATTTAGCATTCGCGGAAAAGGAAGAAAGATTCGCATCGTTTTTGTATCAACAACAGCCAAAAGTGCTCTACAAAGATATCTCTCTAAACGTCGAGATATAGATCCCGCTCTATTTATACGCGAAAGAATTTCTCAAAAAAATATTAGTATCGATGGTACATTTCGGCTGACAGCTCGTAGCATACAGCGAATTGTAAAAAAATATGCGACTAAGGCAGGAATTATAAAAAATGTACATCCACACACATTACGTCATACATTTGCAACAGATCTCTTGCAAAATGGTGCAGATATACGGAGCGTGCAAGCAATGTTGGGTCACGCAAATATTACTACAACTCAAGTTTATACTCATGTGACGAATGAGAGCCTCAAAGGCATTCATGAGAAATTTCATGGAAAACACAATAAAACAAAGTCATAATATATATCATGACTTTGTTTATAAGTGTCAAAAAATAAAAATAGGAGATTTTATATTAAACATATTTTTTGTACTTCTGATCTTCTACGAGAATGTGGTTTGTGAGCCACGAGCCCATAAAATTTTCTATCTCCATTACGAGATGATTTTTATCTTCAACGTCAGCAAGTTGACCTTTTAATTCATGATATTTTTGCACAAATTTTTCATGTTCCTTTTTGTGATTTTCTATTTCTGGATAATTAATTTCCTTTAAAAATTTCTCTTCATACAAGAGGTGCTCTTCCATATAGACTTTAAAAAAATTGATCATATCATCGACGACGCTTTCTGCGCGATCTTGAATCATCGCTTCGAGAAGGATGTTGATATTGTCAAATAATCCTTGATGCTGTGAGTCGATGACGTCGTTATTAACAGACATATCAGGTGTCCATTCAAATCTAATATTGATCATAGAATTGATTTATTGAATTACTATGATTAAGTATACCATATTTATGATAAAAACTATGAAATTTTTGTTAAAGGTGCAATGCTTTTGGCTAATTTTTTAAGACCAAAATTCTTAAATACTATAAAAACAATTGTATCAGTCTGTCCTACGACGATGCCATTTCCAAATGTTGTGTGAAGCACTTTGTCTCCGTCGCAGAATACTTTTGTGTCACAGGGCGAATCAAAGACGCTTTGTGGCCTTTGGTCAGTGTGTTTTTGATATGGTGGTAGGGTTGTTGTATTTCCTGTTTTGTTAAGAAGATGTGTTGGTATTTCATCGAGAAATCGTGAAGGACTATTTGACTGAAGTGATCCAAATAATAGTCGTTGTCGGGCGCACAACAAATACACCTCGCTTTTTGCTCGTGTAATACCCACATATGCAAGACGTCTTTCCTCCTCCATCTCCGCCTCATTTATCATTGCACGATTATGTGGTATAAGGCCTTCTTCGAGACCAACAATAAATACGACGGGAAATTCAAGTCCTTTTGCACTGTGAAGTGTCATAAGATGTACAAGCTGAGATTCTTGGTCAATATGATCAGTGTCGCTGACAAGTGATATTTCTTCTATTAAAAGTTGTAATGCATTGGGCATATCGATGTACTTTGATGCAACTGAAAGTAGCTCTTGCACATTTTCATGGCGTGATTCACCTTCGATAGTACCATCTAATAATATTTTTTTTAATCCACTATTTTCATATATATACGTAATTACTTCAGTGACATCATGATTTGTTGCATATTCCTGTGCGTTTTTGATGAGAGTACAAAAATCATGAATGACCTTTTGTTTACTACGCGCTTTTATATATGTAGAATTGAATGCGCTAATGCCAAAATCGATTACCCCTATCTGGCACATGTGAGATCCGCCCAGCCATTGTTCTAGTGTTTTTGACCCGATACCTCTCCGAGGTGTTGACAATGCCCTTTCGAGAGAAATACTGTTTGCGGGGTTGTTTATGAGGCGAAGATATGCCAAAATGTCTTTAATTTCCTTTCGTTCATAGAATTTTGTACCACCAACAATGCGATATCCTATGCTATTTTTAAGAAAGTATTCCTCAATTATTCGCGACTGCGCGTTCGTTCGATAGAGAATAACAAAATCACTCAAAAAAAGACCATTTGCACTCAACTCTTGAATTTTTTGTACAATAAACTGAGCTTCATCGCGCTCGTCATGTGCTACGTAGTGTGTCAATTGAGTGCCTCCTTCTGCTTCTGTCCAAATCCTTTTTTCACTCCGTTCATTATTATTTTTAATGATATGATATGCGGCGTCGAGAATATTTTGTGTTGAACGATAATTCTGCTCTAATTTGATGACCGTTGTACCAGGATAATCTTTGTCAAAATGTAAAATATTATTGACATCCGCCCCTCGCCATTTATAGATGGATTGCCAATCATCTCCAACAACAAAAATATTTTGATGTTTTTTTGTTAGCATCTTGATCAAGGTGTATTGTGCATGATTTGTATCTTGATATTCATCTACTAATACATAATGAAAACGTTCTTGATATTTTTCAAGAATGATTTTGTGTTCATTAAAAAGGGCAATCGTCAAGCGGATGATATCATCAAAATCTAAACAGTGATTTTCGCGAAGTGTTTTTTGATAAAGATCGTAGATTAATCCAATTTTTTCTTCATAATAACTCCCAGTTTGTGATATAAAAGCATCAACTGATAATAAATCATTTTTTGCGCGCGAGATTGATTCTAAAACACTGCGAGGAGTGAATTGTTGATTGGATAATTCAAGGTTTTTGAGAATTTTCTTGATTAAAACCAATTGGTCGTGCTGATCTAAGATAGAAAAGTTTTGATCATAACCAATATGATGAATTTCATCACGGAGAATTTTTGCACATACACTGTGAAATGTACCCACGAGCGGTTTAGCATATTTCAGATCGATTAGATGTGAAATGCGCAGCCGCATTTCAGCCGCAGCTTTATTTGTGAACGTAACAGCAAGAATATTATGCGGTGATATGCCACGTTTGCAAATTAAATAAGCAATGCGTCTCGTAAGTGCAGTTGTTTTACCTGATCCTGCGCCTGCAATTACCAGAAAAGGACCCTGAAATGCTTCAACAGCAGTGATTTGCTGTGGATTTAAGTCGTTCAATAAATTTTTCATATTAATTTATTGTAGCATAGACGCTTCGCACGGGACAGATTATTCATTTTACTTATATATGGTATGATTGGAGAAGTTAAAAGTCGTTTATTAGGTATACACCATCATAAATGTATGAAAAATGCAATTGATACTAAACTAGCTCATATTCACATACCTCTCCATACAGGCATAATAACGTTTATTATAATTATTATTACGCGCATAGGAATAGAAGCGTGGATGACAGCATTTGCTCCACATGACTTTGCATTCTATTTTTATGAGTTCATACACACCTTTTTCTTTTTTTCAATCCTTTATTTTCTTTGTGTTTTTTTGACAACGTGGATTGCGCAGATAGATTTGAGAAGTAGTTTGATTCTTTTTCTATTCGGTTTTATATTAATCATTTTTCCACCAATTTTTGATCGCATTATTATTCACTATTTTTTCGGCGATAATGATTTTTTGAGTTACTATCTTTTTGATGGATATTCTGGTCTTTGGCAAAGTTATCTGACTTATTTTGGTGATATGCCGAGAAATGGCATAACATATGGTACGCGAATCATGATTGGATGTGTATTGGGCGTAATGTTATTTTTGACGTATCTCAATACCAGCTCAATTTGGAGAACTGTCTTAATGATTTGGCTTTCTTATACAAGCTTCTTTTTACTTAGTGCATTTCCTTCATTTATCACTTTTATTTTTTCAGATGTACATTTTCATGCTGTGGGAGCTACTGTTGCGGGATTTATTGCTTCACCAACAGTAATCCTTAATAATCATATCGAAAATCCTATCAATGCGATCAACATTAAAATGTCTCAAATTTATATTACACTTTTTTCTGCTCTCATAATGATGATTACGTTTTTTGTCAAAAGAAAACTATTTTTTGAATTATGTAAAAATGTTCGTCCTATTCAAACGATCTATCATTTTGGGTTGCTGATAATAGGCATGGGATTATCTGTGCTTTTTGCTGACGCGGTATTTCATGTTTCTTTCTTTTCGATTAATGCATTTGTAATATTGTGTATAGCACTCGTGTGTGCATGGTATAGTACTGTTATTTTTAATGATATTGTAGATCAAGACATTGATAAAATTAGTAATACGACCAGACCTCTTATTACTGGTATTATAGATGTTGTTTCATATAGAAATATTGGTATAGCACTGACATTTTATTCAATAATTATTACAACAGCTGTTTCTTTTTACGCTACAATTGCCATTATTGCATATCATGGCTGGTCATATCTTTATAATACGCCGCCATTTCGATTAAAAAAGTATCCTGTTATTGCAACATTTGTGGCTGCTATAGCATCATTTCATATTGTTCTTGCCGGATACATCGTTTACAGCCCTGATCATTCCATCCATGGATTTCCAATAGCAATTGCAGCGCTTCTTATCATTGTCTACACTATATCGCTACCAATTAAAGATCTCAAAGATATTAAGGGTGATAAAGAGAATAAAATCTATACTATTCCTGTTTTGTGCGGCGAACGTGTTGGGCGACTCATTATTGCGATAAATATTTTTATATCATTTATGATTAGCATTTATGCGTTGAATAACAGAGCATTGTTGATTCCTGCTTTATTTTCAGGCATTTTGTGTTTCTGGGCACTTGTGGGTAGCACAGGTAAGAAATTTATTTTTGATGCACATAGTACGTTGCGCGTTGTTTTTGTGGTTGTAGCTTTGTATGCGTGTATATTAGCAAATTCTTTATTTATGTAGATCTCTAGCAATGTTTTTCCAGTCATCAACGCCAAGTTCTTGTGCACGAACATTTTTCGTAAAACCATTCTGTATAAGTAATAATTCAACAAAGTCTTTGGTTTTATGAAAACCGTTTGATATGTTATTACTAAGTGTTTTACGTTTTGCACTAAAACCGATTTTTACGGTACGAAAAAATTGATTTCTCTCGTTTTCATTTTGAATGTTTTTATTGTTAATTTTGAGTTTGATGATAGCGCTATCGACTTTTGGCACAGGGTCAAACTCTATCCGAGGCACGGTAAATTCATACGATACATCAGCATAGTATTGCACGCATATGCCCAAGACACTCATGTGACCTTTTTTTGCGCTCAGACGTTCAGCTACTTCCTTTTGTACCATGAGGACTAGTTCTTGTGGTCTATTATCGCATTCTAGAAACAATCTAATAATTGGTGCAGTGATGTAATATGGGATATTTGCAACAATCTTGTAGTTGATCGTGGATAATTTGTGATTTGCAATAATAGTATTGACATCCATATGTAAAATATCACCATGTATGATTTCAACATTTTTATGTGAGTGAAAGCGATCTTGTAAAATCGGGATGAGCCTATCATCAAGCTCAATGGAGATAACTCGTTTTGCATGCTTTGCGAGATCCTGTGTGAGCACACCTTCTCCGGGACCGATTTCAAGGATGACATCATCAGATGTTATATTTGCAATGTCGATGATTTTTTTGATGATTGTATCATTTTTCAGAAAGTTTTGTCCAAGTGATTTTTTATGAGTAAATTTTTCCATATTTTAGTCGTTAATGATTTCTTCCATTTTAACATTGATTACCCCAGCTTCAAGTGACGCAATTTTTTCAAAAGCAATTTTATCGAGATCGATGATGCGACCAGGAACAAATGGTCCCCTATCATTAATTCGAACAATTACTGATTTGCCATTTTCTTGATTTGTTACACGTGCATAGGAGCCTATCGGCATCCAGGGATTTGCTGCACTGAGAGTGCCTGTATGCGCATACCACGAGCATGCTCCTGTGTGTTTTTTGCCTACAACTACTTTTGTGCCTTGAACGATGGTTTCATCGACAGGCTCTTTAGAGATGTGTTCTTGCGAGATGACACGATTAACCTCCGTGTTGTTGTGGTAGGCGACTTTATATATTATTTCCTTTACACCATTCTCTCCTTTTTGCTCAGTAATTTTTTTTAAGAAATTCATTTCATCATCAGTTTTTTCTATTAATTTAAAAGGAATTTTTTTTGTGGTTATTTCCTCCTTGAAGATAACTCTGATGATATCTATTGAGATATTATCTGTTATAATGCTTTGCTTGAGAGGTTTGACAATGTCATTTGCATCGAGAAAAATGTTATTTTGGCGTAACGTATCCTCAATAGTATTGCGATATGTGGTAATTTCTTTTATTGTATCGTCAGCAGAAATGCTGACTGACTTTGTTCTCTCGATTGTCAGCATATCATCACTAAACAAATGTATATTTCGAGACGGAAATACAAAATCATTTTCAGATATTGTTGAATCATAATACAATAAAAAATCATTTACAGTTGATTCTTGAATATTATAAAAATTTCTTACAATACCATCATCGACTACAGATAAGTGATCGATATGATTTGATGCTATAAAAACATGGTCACTTTTATATAAAACAATAAATATAATAGTAAATATGCTCATTAAACACAAATAAAAAATTGTTCTATTTATTTTTTTTCTTCGAACTCTTTTATGCATATTTCTATTTTTTTGGTCGATATTGTAGTGCCTCCGCAATATGTTGAGCTGTAATATGTTCTGCGCTTTCTAAATCAGCGATTGTTCGTGCTAATTTAATCATACGATAATACGATCGCGCACTCAAATCTAGTTTTTCGGCAGCGTCATGTAATATTTTTTTGGAGCGATCATCAAGTGGACAATACGTTTTTATATCACGTTGATTCATTTCCGCGTTGATTTTTCCGGATTTTGCATAACGCACATACTGAATTTGTCTTGCATTTTCAACACGATCTCTGATATTTATACTGCATTCCCCATCTGATTCTTGGTCGAGCTTATTGATGTGAACGCGTGGAACGTCGATGTGCATATCAATACGATCCAAGATTGGGCCAGAAATCTTTTGCGTATAACGTACAACTTGCTGTGGTGTGCATGTGCATTCTCGCGTTGCATCTGTAGAAAATCCACATGGACAGGGATTCATTGCAGCAATTAAAATGAAATTTGCAGGAAAAGTAAGTGAATTTTTAGCTCGCGCAATGGTAACGAGACCATCTTCCAGTGGTTGGCGAAGATTTTCCAATACTGAGCGTGGAAACTCTGCAAATTCATCAAGAAATAGAACGCCACGATGTGCAAGTGTTATCTCACCTGGCTTAGGATTTGATCCTCCGCCGATTAATGACACAGCTGAAGCGCTGTGATGTGGCGATCGGAATTGTCGTGTCGTAATAAGCTGCTTGTCTCGAGAAAGATGTCCTGCAATCGAATAGATTTTTGTAATGTCCAGGATCTCTTGTTTGGTAAGTTTTGGCAGTATGGATATGAATGTTTTTGCCAATAGTGTTTTGCCAGATCCTGGCGGCCCATGAAATATGACATTGTGACCACCTGCAGCTGCGATCTCAAGTGCGCGTTTTGCATGCTCGTGCCCTTTGATATGTTTAAAATCAAGTGATTGATCAAAAATTATTTCAGATGCAGGTGAAGCATGAGAAGACTCTTTTTCGATCAGTACATTTCCATTTAAATGCAAAACGAGATCACGAAGATGTGATATCGGGATGATGTCGATGTCATCCACTATGATAGCTTCAGATATATTTTGTGAAGGAATATAAATTTCTTTGATGCCTATTTCTTTTGCATAGAGCGTGATCGGTAATACGCCGTTGATGCTTCGTACGCCTCCATCCAATGCGAGCTCTCCAATAAATAATTTATCCGTCATAGGGCACTTTAATTGACCCGTAGCAATCAGTAATCCGAGTGCGATTGGCACATCATAAATTGGACTGGATTTTTGTAAATCTGCTGGAGCCAAATTAACAGTGATTCGGCCACATTGATGTGCTGGTTTAAAACCGCTATTTTTTATAGCACTTGATACGCGGTCGCGAGATTCTTTGACTGCGGTATCAGGTAGTCCAACGAGTGTAAAATTATGTAGTCCACTACTCAATACGTCAACCTCTATCTCGACAGTCGCACCTGAAAGTCCTATTGTTGCAGCAGATAAAATTTTTGATGACATGTATGATTAGACTAAGTATTATGGGATATTTCATCATAATGCGAGATGAGACAAAAGTCAATCAGAATTATCGTGTACATAATAATTCATATAAAGAAGTAAAAAAGCACCACATGTGATGTATGCATCTGCAACATTGAAGAATGAGATATTAAAAAAAGGAATATAGTCAACCACACAAGTGTAATTAAATCTATCAATGCAATTGCTTAAAGCTCCTGCAAATATTAATGTAAATCCATAATACTCCGTTACTGATATGTGATGTAATCGTGTGCGCAAATATAAAAGTGCAGTAATTATGCTAATCCACAAAAAAACAAATAATATGCTTGGCAGTTTGATGCTAAGTGCAATTCCTTCATTGCATACATAAAAAATATGTGAATGATTAATTATAATGTATTTTGCGATTTGATCAATAAGAATCAGTCCTAAAATAGTAAAAATCTCATACGCTATTGCACGAGATTTTTTACTGAGAGAAAAAAACATTTCTATTTGATTATGTTCGCTCGTGCGGCTGGATATGCTTTGAGACGATCAATAGTGATTGCATCTCCCGTGTTTTCATCAATGCCGTATGTACCAGCATCCATTTTTTGCAATGCATCCAAAACGTCTTTCAGCTGTGTTTCCAATGATGCTTCGACGGCGAGGTTATCTGCATATTGCTCGACTTCTGTAGCATTTTCCTCATCATGACCTCCGAGATTCTCAGGAAAAGTTGTTTCATAGTCTCCTTGCGTGCCTGATTTTTTTGCGATGTGTTGCAATTCTCCCTCGAGTTGATTTTTTTCTGCAATGAGAGCGTTTTTTAATTCGGTCAATAATGATTGTTCCATTGTCATAGGGTTATTGTATTTACTTATTGTATATCTAGTGTATCAAATCTCATGAAAAAGTCTAGATAAACATATTCTCGATATGTTTTATATCATAAATTGATTTATTTTTCATCTGAATAGCTAATGCATCATACTGACACGAATGATTCCAAAGATCGAAGTGCGCAATGTATGATTCAGATACACGTCGCATCCTGGATAATTTGTGGAGAGTAATCTGCTCTTCAGGCAGTGTTATACTATCATCTGTGATAACGCGTGTTTTGACTTCTACAAATATTATGTGACCATTTTTATCCTCTGCTATAATGTCAATTTCACCTAGGCGCTTTCCCCGAGGATTGTACCAGTTTCGATGACGAATTTTAAAGCCTTTTTTCTTGAGGAACAGTGTGGCCGCATCTTCCCCAATCTCACCAATTGGTTTAGACAATTGATTGGTAGCAAAACTAAATATGTTTATCATTATATTTATATAAAGATGGATATTTCACTTTATCATCATTTATCTAAATAGCAAACACTAAAACAAAAAACGCTTTTATGAAGCGTTTTTTGTCAGACATTTTCCGATGAATCTCACTTTCCTCAAAAAGTGTCTTAAAATAGATTCACCGGGCACCAAGTCGCCCGAAATAATAAATATATGGGCATGGTGCCCGGTATAGTTCGCATGCACGAACATGTAACTTGAAGTTTTTTCGTACCGGGTGAATGTATACGATAGACCTACGTGAGTACATGTATTTTCTGTACATACTAGCTGATGACAATATTCCCTATTTCTATTGTCGTTCCTCCACCATCCTACGGATTTCCCCTTATTTGTTTAAAAGAACTGATCCATTTTATTTTTTTATTTTTTTTATGGACATTATCTCCGATAAATCGAAAATAATTATTTTTATTTTTGTATTTTATTATGCGAAGCGTGGGAAGTTTGAAATGCTCCGCGTGCATCAATAATTATATTAATGCAGTAGGACAGGGGAAGGATTCCAACCACAAATAGGGGGAAATTGTGATTGGAAATTCTTCCTCCGTCATATTCAATTTTTAATTAACTTGTGTGTTCTGTGTATAACTGTTTCGCTCTTGATTACAAAGTAATTATAGCATGTTTTTTGATGATGGTCAAAGCTACGAATCGAATTCCCTCTTTAATAAAAGGTTATTTGAATATACTTGCGCATAATATTATTGTATTTGTATTGTAATCCATTTTGGAAAGTAAATCTCTTTATTTATTTCTTTAATTTATCCACTACTTATACACAAATGCACATGTTATACATATAGCTTATCTCATAATCATACAAAATTTTATCAATATGCAAAAATAAAACTCATCGACTATGTATTATAATAGATGAGTTTTAAATATCACAATTAGTAAGAAAAGCCGTCAGTACTTGTTTTTGAAGGCGCAATTGTCTTCATTGAATCAATAATGGCTCGAAGAGTATTCTTAGTCGTTCCTAAAATAAGCTTTTGCTCGTGAATTGTATAATCAATGGAATAGGATTCAAGTGGATCGAGATTCACATATCGAATAGGGTGTGTATTATACGCACTATCTTTAAAAAGGAGATTCTTTTTGTCGATCAGTACTTCATTTAAAAACAGTGATAAGCTATCTGTCAAACTCAGCTCATTTTTTTTCAGTGCTTCTTGGAGAGATGTGATGTTTTTTGCATCAATGACAAGACCGAATCGAACACCATTTGCAGGGTCGTTGTATGCGTATAATTCAAAATTCTCTTCAAGAGAAGATAAAATCTCTTGTGATACATTCATACCAGATGATAGGGCAAACACGTGAAAAGAAACTGGATTATTATTAATGTCCGTAATGATAAATGAAACAGGCTTCTGTGGGTCTTGTTGTGCTACAGCTTTTACTATTGTTTTTAATTCATCTCTAATTTCATTTTTAGCTGTCGGACTCTCTACATCAAATGAAATGTAATTAGGCAAATCCAATGCATAAGTCTGGTCGGTTGTCATATCTGGTGATTTTGTATCTGTCGCAGTCGTGTCTGTTGTCAAAACATCGCTTGTGGGTTCTTTCACGTTGGGTGTGTCACTTTTTTTATTAGTGAGGATGTATCCAATAAAAATGATTATTCCCACCAAAAATACTGATACAAATACAATCATAATGAGTAAAAGTGATTTGTTTTTCTTGGGAGGTTCAGAAAAAGTTTTTTGTGGAATTTGAATTGCGTTGGTGGCGATGTCCTTGGTTGACTGATTTAATCGTTCAATGCTGCGATTAGACTTTGATACAGGTGTCGTATCTGCCAGAGGTGTCAAAGGATCATTTTGTGTTAAAAAAGGATTTGCTAAATCATTCTTATTTGTCTGTGTGTTTTTTTCATTGTCAGAAAATGATAGATCTTGCTCAGCGCTTTTGAGCCGGAGTTCATTATCTTTTTTCATTGTGTGCACGTCAAAAACACTTGCATCGCTGTGATCATTTGTATTTATTTTATTATCCATAAACCTTTTTTAGAAGCAACAAAGACATTACTAATTTGTAATGCCTTTATTATACCACAAAACTCAAATAATAGTATTATAGTGATTGCGGTGCTGATGGTTCTTTTGGAAGAAGTGATTTCATGGATAGGTTAATGCGTCCCTTATCATCGATTTCTTTGACTTTTACATTGACTTTGTCACCGATTTTCACAACGTCATCCACTTTATTCACGCGATGATGTGCGAGCTCACTTATGTGGACCATGCCATCTTTTCCAGGTAATATTTCCACAAATGCACCAAAGTCCATAATGCGTACCACCGTTCCCTCAAAGATTTCACCTGCTTGGACTTCTCGTGTGAGGTCATTGATGATTTTTTGCGCTTCGAGTCCGCCTGCCGCTTCAGTTGCTGTAATAAATACACTTCCATCGTCCTCAATATCAATGCTTACACCAGTTTTGCTGATAATTTCATTGATAATTTTACCGCCAGAGCCTATCACATCACGAATCTTTTCTGGATTGATCTGCATAACGATAATGCGAGGTGCATATTGTGAGAGATCTGCATTTGGCTGTGGAATCGTAGCTAGCATTTTGCCAAGGATATGCAGGCGTCCTTCACGCGCTTGCATCAAAGTTGCACGGAACATATCTGTATCAATGCCGGACATCTTTACATCCATCTGAACTGCAGTAATACCTTTTTCTGTGCCGGCAACTTTTAGATCCATATCCCCGTAGTGATCCTCTGCTCCTTGAATGTCAGAAAGGACTGTGTATGCGCCAGTCGTAAAATCCGTCATCATACCCATCGCAATACCGCTTACTGGTCGAATGATTGGTACGCCAGCGTGCATCAATGATAGTGTTGAGCCACAAGTTGCAGCCATGGATGATGAACCATTTGATTCTAAAATTTCAGAAACTAATAATATTGTATAGGGAAATGTTTCTTTAGGAGGAAGAACTGGCATGAGAGCTTTTTCTGCAAGCGCACCATGTCCAATCTCACGACGTCCTGGGCCTCGCATAAACCGCACCTCACCGACTGAAAATGGCGGAAAATTGTAGTGATGGATGTAGCTTTTTTTCTCATCCACTTCCATTGTGTCTATTATTTGTTGATCGCCAGGTGCTCCTAATGTTGTAATAGTAAGCGCTTGTGTCTCACCGCGAGTAAATAATCCAGAGCCATGCGGTCGTGGCAAGATGCCTACTTCACATGTGATCGGACGAATTTCTTCCGGAAGACGACTATCTGGTCTCTTTTTGTTTGTAATAATGTTCTTGTGGACAATTGCATCACAGACCTCATCACATACAAGAGAAAAAATGTCATTGAAATTCACAGAATTTTCGTCTGTAATATCTGCGTGTAATTCCTCTTTTGTTGTGTCTTTAACGCGTGACGTATTTTCCTCAATTTCTGCTTTTGTGCCATATAGTGCTGCTTCAATACCATTTTTGGTAAGAGTATCTGCAATTAATTTTTCAAATGTTTCGCTGCCAACGAGTCGTGTTGCTTCTCTCTTTTCTTTACCAACTTCGTTTTTGATGGCTGTGATAAACTCAGCAATACGTGTGACCTCCTTATGACCCTCAGTAAATGCTTTTACTATCTCATCCTCAGGTGTCTCTTGCGCATTTGCTTCGATCATGTTGATTTTTTCAGCTGTGCCGGAAAGTGTAAGGTTTGTCACACTTGTTGCTTTCTGTTCAACTGTGGGATTGATGACAAATAAGCCATCAACCATGCCGACTTTTATAGCACCTACTGGGCCATTCCATGGGATATCAGAAATTGATAACGCTGCTGATGCAGCAATAATTGATATAATGTCAGGATCATTTTGACCATCGATTGATTGTACAGTAATGACCACTTGCACTTCATTGCGCATGCGCATATCAAAAAGTGGGCGAATTGTACGGTCTACAGCACGTCCTGCCAAGACGGCTTCATCACTTGGTCGCCCTTCACGTTTGATAAATCGTGATCCTTTAATCTTCCCTGCAGCATAATAGCGCTCTTCATAGTCCACCATCAATGGGAAATAGCCAGTGATATTACTCTTCCCTTTGCTCATAACTGCTGTAGCTAAAACTTGTGTGTCGCCATAACGGACTGTTACAGCACCACTTGCTTGCTTTGCGAGCTTGCCTGTTTCGATTACGAGGGTGCGTCCTGCGACCTCGAGTGACCATTGTTTTATCTCACTCATAAATTGATCTCAAAAAACTGTGAGACTATAAACATACATATGTATAGCACTTTATAAAGAGGTACAAATATGTATTTTCATAGCGTACAGTTTTTTAAATTATTGATTATTGATTACGTTTTTAGTGTGCCACTTTTCAGCTAAAAAGTCAATTTCACATTGTGAATTATATTTAATTCAACAAGTAAAAATTATGTGCTATAATGTGCACGTAATGGCAAAATGAAAATTCAATGGAAACACAAATAGATAAAGGCTATACAAATGGACGATCTCAAGAAAAAATTCAAAACATGCAGGAGCGCAGTGCGCATGAATTATATAAAGCGCTTAAGTCACAGCGTCACGATTTTGAAGATCATTTAAGTATTATGGGCGTAGGTGAATTGCCAGACATTTTTACAATTTTTGACCAAAAACGTGATGTGGCAAAAAATAGTGATGTAGTGGAAGACATCGTTAATCATGAAGTGGTAGCACTAGTAGAAAAAACTTCACACGGAGAAGTAAAAGATCACAGGGATTACCTCTTGGATGAGGTTGAAGATATGGTGGATTTGCATCAGGGTGTGATGCACTATCTTTCACAGTATGTTCACATCGATGAAATCGCGCAAAAATCAATTGAAAAGAGAAAGCTTACAGAGAAACAAGCACAGCATGTATTAGTAAGATTAAAAGAGACAATGTCACAAAAGATTATGTCAGATTTTTTGAGTGAGCAAAAGCAATTATTACGGGCTCACGGGTTTGATGATGATACTGTTTCTGAATATGTGGGGTGGAGATTGTCAGATTCACATATAGATAATCCGATGAAAATTTTTGCTGAAAAAGACAAAATTGCTATTAATGCGACAAAGTTCTGTAGTAATGATGCGATGGAGGCTTATAGAATACATCTTGCAAAAGAAAAGATATATAGTGTGGAACGGACAGTGGAAGCACCTCAAAAAAAAGAAGAAGAAATTGTAGACGAAACTGAAAAGTCAATGACAAGTGACCAGATTGATCGGCTGTATGAAAAAATGTTAGGAGAATAAAAAAACAAATATGCACACACATAATAAAAAAAAATTAACAGCACTTTTTCGTGACCTTGATCTCGGAGATATTACAGAATCAAAAAAACTGTTTCTCCTCGATGAGATCAACGCACTTTTGACACATCGCATTGTCACAAAATTAATCGAAAAAACAACAGACGATAAGAAAGAATTGTTCATCGACAAAATCAATGAAAATAAAGATGACCCAAATAAGATTCTCCTCTACATAGACCATTTTGTCGAAGATGCAGATAAAATTATTGATCGTGAGATCGCAACATATAAAAAAGAACTGATAAAAACAGTAACAGGTAAATCAAAAGGAAAATAATTGAATATTTCATAATCAAAAAACCATTTCTGAAAAAATGGTTTTTTGATTGCTAATTATCTAAATGAGTTTTGTTAACATCAAATAGCATTATTGAGGTATTTCTTTCTAAAGTCATCTACAATATTTTGACAAGCTAATATTTGATTTGAAATGTCAGATTTATTAATAATTGGATCAAGCATTTTGTGAAATTGTGAATCTCGCGATTTTATAATGGGCATTGCGTATTGAATCGGTACAGACCATTCTTCTTGAAACTCAAACCAATAAGGGAATATAGTTTGATAAAATTGTGCTAAGTGAAAATAGTATATTTCTGGCTTCTCTTTGAATCCATACATTTTACTTAAAATGCGGTTCAGGTAGTTTAATTTATTTATAATTTGAGCTGAAGACAATGGATCTGGTTTTTGTGTGTATGCTTCTCTTGTAGCATTGACTATCTGAGATCCAAGATTAGTTTCATTATCCAGAAGTGCTTCTAAATCGCTAACAGGCCCATAAAAAAGTCGCAAAACATTATGAACTAGTAAAAATTTTGGGAACAATGCTATGTCTAAGTGTTCACCTAAAAACTGTTCAGAAAATTGCTCATTTTCAATATTATAATTTCCAACTAAATATATATCCCAATCACTATCAGGTCGCTGCGTGTTTTTCGCGCGAGAACCACCAAGTAATATTACTTCTGGCTTATATCTTTTTACTAAATGTTTAATTAATATTTCTTTTTTTAGCATACGTGTGAAAAATAAAAAAATTAAATATTGTTTCACTTTTTCTCGATGTTTGCGATAGGCTCTCTTATCATATTTTATTAATAATAAAAGATAAAAATTTGGGTGGAAGAAATTTACATTTTTTAATATAATTCATAGAGGCTCATTTCTGGATTTGGGTATAAACTATTATTTGGAGCTAAAAAATTTCAATTCTCAACTACAGATTATTGTTCAATCTCTGAATCCGCTTGTTGAGGAGAGGTGAAAAATGTTCTTTGTATTGATTTTGCAAATACGATTCTTTCCAATCAACTCCCGTGACCTTGCCACGACAGAGTGGTGAACCACATGTGCACTTCCATTTTGAAATATACTTCTCATTAGCTTCAAAGAGTGCATAATCAACAGTTAACTCTTCACCCGATTTAATATCCCTATTCGTTATTAAGGTATAAGCGTCAGCCATCCACATATTAGAGTCACAGGAATGATTGATAAAATACCCATCATCTTCAGCCGTATCTTCGTAGCTATAAAGATTGTCGTCCCATTGCATAACAAGTTTACCTTTATTTTTCATCAATTCTGCCCCATCTGCATTGGTGTAATTCCCTCCCCAAACAATGATTTTTTCTCCTCGGTTTACGTTTGAATTCGCAAATAAACCCTTTCCTTCAATTAGACTGGAATGAATATCAATCTTTGGACTTTTCCAATCTTGTTTACGGCTCATAGGAAATTTTATAATTTTTTATAACACTATATTGTGCAAAGGGTTTGTGCGTAATCTGCATAATATTGTGAATGTATGCATGTGATTCAGTATATCTATTATATAGATAATACAGAGAAATGTCTACGAGAAGAATGTCAAATAATGCCTTATTATAAAGGTTTATGAATCATATGTGTAGATCAGGAGTCGTCGAAATGATTGACAAATATACAATTATATGCTATAATATTTGGTTAATGAATAAAGAGAGTTTTCATTAGCCGTGTTCACTACAAGAAAAGCTTCGGTGAAGTATTGTAGACACGCTAACAATTTAGTCTCTTTAATGAGATTTATACTGATATTAGCCCTATTATTTACAGCAAATGCCCTTACAGTGTATGCACAAGAGGAGTCAATGGAAGAACGTGCTGCAAAATATACCTATTTGAACGGAGAAAATGGCGGAATTGCATGTGGTATTACAAGCGGTGAATTCAAAAAAGCAACATATAAAAAACCAGAACCAAAAAAATTTACAATTAATGCTTCAGCTTATACAGCTGCTGCTGATGAATGTGGTAAAAGTGATGGTATCACAGCTTCTGGTAAAAAAGTGAAAGCAAATCAAACAATTGCATGTCCTAAAAACTATGCATTTGGTACAAAAATTCATATCGAAGGCATGGGTACCTATGAATGTCAAGATCGCGGTGGTGCGATTAAAGGAAATAAGTTTGACATCTATATGGAAACAAAAGACCAAGCATTTGCTTTTGGTCGTAAAAACCTCACTGCGTACGTTGTCATATAATGAAAAAAAATAAGAATACCCATCGCAATACAATGCGGTGGGTATTTTTTTCATTTCACTTTTTCTTCCTGCGCGGATAAATTCCCACTACCAGGGCTATAATCGTCAATGCGACGGAAATACCAACAAAAATTTTCATCATAATTAGTCCATTGCTGAATGAGTCAATTGCTGTCTGTATATTCATGTTCCTCTCCAGCATCAAAGGATGTTGTTTGGTGTTTGAGGCCGTGAATGTGTCGCCATTGATTATAATTTGCTAATGGTTTTCGGAGAAATAAAAATATAAGTACCAATAAACAAAGTGTGAAAATAATTATGATACTATAAGGCATTCCTAATCCTCCTTATGAAGGTAATCGTTAATGAAGAAATCTGATTTTTAAAGAGCATATATAACCAGACTATTTTTGTACGTGTGCCTGAGGCGAGACTTGAACTCGCACGAATTATTCATTCAAAGGATTTTAAGTCCTTCGTGTCTACCAATTCCACCACCCAGGCAGGGTGTTTTTTATTTGAGGTCGCGCCCGGATTTGAACCGGGGTACAGGGTTTTGCAGACCCTTGCCTAACCGCTCGGCCACACGACCTACTACATGCTCTAGAATATCAAAGAAGAACGCTTACGTCAATTTACACATAAGTCATATAATTATTGTTTGTGTGATGTCTCAATTTTTTTGATAAGTGTAGGAATCTTTCTGAAGTCTACAAATAAAGTTTCACGTAAACTACCATTATATAAAGCTGCTGCAGGATGATAGAGTGCATAATACACGCGATCGCCGAGTCCTGTGATATTTCTCCGAAACGCTTTGCCGTGATCTAGGGAAATGCGTCTCCCTGGCACGAAGCGTTCCAAGGCATGTCGTCCTAAGGGGATAATAAGTTGTGGATTTATCAATGTGATCTGCTCCTGTAGCCACAACCAGCAGTCAGTCACTTCTTCTGGAAGAGGGTCACGATTTTCCGGTGGTCGATATTTGACGACGTTTGTGATATAGATATCTTCCCTTTTTAGATTTATCGTTGCGAGTAATTCACTAAGTAATTTACCTGCAGCGCCCACAAAAGGTTCGCCGAGCTCATCCTCTTTTTTTCCAGGAGCTTCGCCGATAAATATGATCTTCGCATTAGCACTTCCCTTTCCAGGAACGACGTTAAGAGCTGTTTTTTTCAGCTCGCATGCGCAGAGTGCGTGCATAGTGATATTTAATTGTTCGAGTGCATGTTGTTTTGTATCCATAATACTGTGTATTATACCACACGCCAACCGCCATCTGTGGTGGATTCAATACGTCCAGGAATGGTAAATCCGCTCGCAAGTTTGTGTCCACCTCCACCGAGCGTATGTGCGATTGCAGACACATCGATATTTGCATATTTTTCTGCTCGCAGACTACCCTTGATGAGATTTTTTTCTGCTTGATAGATGATAAGTGCAGCTTTGATCGAAGGTACTGTTGTAAGCATTGATGCAATATTGGATATTTCAGCTGAGTTGATTTCATGATTATTGATCCCATCTTCTGTGATTGCTGTAACGGCGAGACCTGTATCACTATAATAACGAGTACGTTCCAGGGCTTTCCCCCATAGATTTAGTGTTTCAATTTTACGATTTGCATATAGTGTCGACATGATTTTTGTAATAGAGGCTCCTTTTTTGATCAGTTCAGCAGACATCTGTAAAATTTCCGCAGTAGTGTTCGCGTGTTGAAACGCGCCTGTATCTCCGATGATGCCCGCAAGTAGTGCAGTTGCTACTTTTTTTGAGTACGGTTTATTAGTGTGTTCGATAAATCGAAATATGATTTCACAAGTTGCTGCATAGTGTGAATCGATTATCTGAAGATCTGTTGTTAGACTGATATCATGATGATGATCTATTGTTATAGTTACACAGTCGTCTGATATATCTGTGATTATACGATTAAATCCTCTTTCAACGCTGTCGCAACCAATCAATACATCATAATTTTGTAGATCGATCTTGTCTGGATGGTGAAAAATAATCTCAGGCATGATATTTTTTAGTGATTCAGGTAAAATATCATGACAGGAAATTGTTGTTTTTGCTGCATAGTTTGACTGGATGAATTCTGAAAGCGCAACAGCGCTACCGACTGCATCGAGATCAGGACTGTCGTGTGGCACAATCAATACAGATCGTGCATTATCTAAAATATAATGGAGTGTGCAAAATTCCTTGTAAAAAAGATTTTTTTGCTGCATAAACGTGAAAATATTATTCATATACACTCCCCTTCACTGCCTAAGACTCTTTGAGTAGTCGTTCAATCTCGTCTACCTCATCACCTGTCGTGTCGTTAGCAAATGAAATTTTAGGACAAACTTTCATCTGTAATTTTTTATGCAGTTGCTTTTGAAGAGTGAATCGTTCGTGTTCAAGTGTTTTCATACCATACTCGCTTTCTTTCCCTGGAAACACGCGAACGAATATACGAGTGTATCGTAGATCGTCTGTTGTGTCAATCTTTGAAATTGTGAGAAATAATCCTGGTTTTAGACTGAGATTTTCTGTCATGATGCGTGACATTTCTTTGTGAATCAATGCATTGACTTTGCGTATGCGATCACTCATATGTTGTGTGGATTTATTACTTAATTGCATTATAAACGAGATATTGTGTCCTCGGGAAGAATCGAACTTCCATCTAATCCTTAGGAGTGACTTGTTTTATCCATTAAACTACGAGAACAGTGTGAATGTGTATACATATTATGTCATTTATATAAATATGTCATTTGAAGAGCATTTTTTACTATACTATATTATTATTGATATGTCTAGTAAAAAAGATACAACACAATAAAATAGTAATTATGTCAAGTATTGGGGATTTTCATGTAGCGGATGCTTCCTCATATAGTATATCATAGATGGATTATTATTATAATTATTTATCGTATCAATTTCCTGTTCCACGTGGAACAATATAATTGGCACTCACAGACATCTTTGCTTTGTTCATCTTTGAGAATTTATTACTTGCGCAAGATTTAGTTAAAACTGTTATATTATAGAGGCTTTTTGATAATACAATGGGATAATGTTCCACGTGGAACATTATTGATATGCATTTCTTCATTACGAGGTTACTATATACTAAAGTGCTTTGAGAATAGTTCGCGATATTAATGCGATATTTACTCGTGAATTTCGTTGTTTTACCAAATTTATCAATGATACAAGTAAAAAACTACCCAAATTGTTCCACGTGGAACATTGTATATTATAATCGGATTGCATTTGTTGTATAGTATATACATCTAATTGTTCCACGTGGAACAATTAGATCAAAAAATGTATATTACGTTCAATTTCGAACGAAATCTCTGATTCATAGTTTAATGAAATCTCATTTTTGTATAGTATATTTATCATTGGCGAATAATGACAGCGTTATATAGTACACGTGTTCCACGTGGAACATAGGTGTCCACTAAAAAATGTAATTAATATAAAATATTATTAAATTTTACAGAAATCCTCATATTTATTATACTTTGACTAATACATGAGAAAATAGATGGTAGAAATTGAAGATTTAATGCATAAAAATGTTCCACGTGGAACAGAGCATTATGATAATAGATAAAATACACTTTTAGATCACAAAATTAAAAAAAAGTTGATTGTTCCACGTGGAACATTTCTTTAATGATGCATAATTTAATGACACGTGAATAATAACAACGACAACCATTGAAAAATAATAAAAACGAAAAAAATAAAAGAATAAATATAACCAAAGAACTGTTAATACGGATATAAACTAACGGAAAATTCAATCAAAAAAATAAGCGATAACAGCAAAGTGAGAAAAAAAGGAAAAAAACTACTAGTGGTGGGTACTGACAAAAACCACTACATATAGTATGTATTCAAATTCTGTGGATAAAGAGGCCTTGCAATAAAAAAAAATAAGTGTATAATCATATTTAGAAGGGGTAAGGAAAAAATTTCTTGCTTTTTTCTTTTACTAAAATGACATGATATGGCAATACACAAAATAAAAAAAAGAAACGGTACTATTGTAGATTTTGACATATTGAAGATCGAAAAGGCAATTACAAAAGCAGCACAGGCTTTTGAGCCAGAAAAAAAATTCAATGCACATAAAATTGCACAATTTGCTGAAAAACGACTGACAGAAAACTATGGAGAAGAAATTCCGTCAGTAGAACAGGTACAGGATATGGTCGAGGAGGCTCTCATAAAATTCAACTATCCACGGATTGCAAAAGACTATATTTTATATAGACAGAAGAGGACAGAAGCACGATCTGACAAAAATGTGATGGTGGATGTAGAAAAAACCATGAGTGAATACCTTGATCAGCTAGATTGGCGTGTAAATGCGAATTCCAATCAGGGATATTCGCTCGGGGGCATGATACTGAATACAGCAGGAAAAGTAACTGCAAACTACTGGCTATCACATATTTATCCAAAAGCGATCGGTGAAGCGCATAGAAATGCTGATATACACATACATGATCTCGATATGTTCTCTGGATATTGTGCAGGATGGAGTCTCCGGACACTACTCGAAGAGGGATTTAACGGCGTTTCAAACAAGGTAGAATCAAAACCGCCTAAACATCTCTCTAGTGCAGTTGCACAAATGATCAATTTTCTCGGAACATTACAAAATGAGTGGGCAGGCGCACAAGCATTCTCGAGCTTTGATACATATTTAGCGCCATTTGTGAAGAAAAAGGAGATGGAATTACGAGAAATGATCAAAAAACATGGTATGACATTTCCTTCTCACGAAAAGGAAGAAAAATACTATGTAGAAGTGCTCTATAATTTTGTATATCAAAACATCCAATCATTTGTATTCAATCTCAACATTCCATCGAGATGGGGCACACAAACACCATTTACCAATATCACACTTGACTGGGTATGTCCGGATGATCTCAAAAAAAAGACACTAATTCTAGGAGGCAAGCCATTTACACACACATTTGGTGAATTGCAAAAAGAAATGGATCTCATCAATAAGTGTTTTATCGACGTGATGATGGCAGGTGATTCAAAGGGGCGTACATTTACATTTCCAATCCCGACATATAACATTACAAAGGATTTTGACTGGAATGATCCAAAAGTATTGCCACTGTTCGAAATGACCGCAAAATATGGAACACCATACTTTCAGAATTTCATTAACTCAGATCTCAATCCGAGTGACGTGCGCTCAATGTGTTGTCGTTTGCAATTAGATCTCAAAGAATTGCGTAAGAGAGGTGGTGGTTTATTTGGATCAGCGGAGATGACGGGATCGATTGGTGTGGTAACAATCAATATGGCGCGTATCGGTAAAACCTGCGCTGGAGAAAGGGAAAAATTCATTGCTCGCGTAATATACCTCATGGAAGCAGCAAAGACATCGCTCGAAATCAAGAGGGAGGTAATCGAAAAATGGATGGATCGGGGATTATTTCCATATACAAAGAGATATCTCGGAAAACTCAATAATCATTTCTCCACAATCGGCATCAATGGCATGAATGAAGCAATACGAAATTTCACAGAAGACAATGAAAATATCACGACTAGCTTTGGTCAAGAATTTGCAAAAGAAACGCTGGATAGAATTCGCGAGAAAATGTCAGAATTTCAGGAGGAAACGGGCAATCTCTATAATCTGGAGGCAACACCGGGAGAGGGAACTACATATCGTTTTGCAAAAGAAGACAAAAAACAATATGCAGATATTATCCAAGCTGGTACAGAAGACGCGCCATATTACACCAACTCCTCACAACTTCCAGTAGGATACACTGATGATATCTTTGAAGCATTGGATCTCCAAGACGAATTACAAAAAAAATACACGGGAGGTACGGTATTCCATGGATATATGAGTGAAAGGATCAGCTCTGGTGAAGTGTGTGCACAATTGATTAAAAAGATTTTGACAAATTATCGACTCCCATACATTACGATTACTCCGACATTCTCGATATGCCCAAAGCATGGCTATCTCGAAGGAGAATACGATTTTTGTCCAAAGTGTGATCAAGATTTAGGCATCAAGAAAAGCTATTTTGACAGCGAGTTCCGTGGACGATATGAGAGTGTAATACCTGAAAAATAAGTGAATAAGTTAATAAATAAGTAATTAATAAAAAATAAAAATATGGCATCACAAAAGTTGCAATGTACAGACGGAGACCGCACTCGCTGTGAAGTGTGGACACGCGTAATGGGGTATTTTCGCCCAGTATCATTCTTTAATACGGGGAAAAAATCAGAGCACTATTCTCGCAAGCATTTTCAAGAATGTGTAGCAGCAAATAATGCATTTAGTGAGAAATATGCTGATTAGTGGTGTACAACCATTTACTCTTCTGGATTATCCGGGCAAAGTGGCAGCGATCATATTTACACCTGGGTGTAATATGCGCTGCCGTTTTTGTCACAATAAAGAATTTGTTTTGCCAGATGAAATCAAAAAAATTACTCCTAGCTTCATATCAGAAAAATCTGTTTTAAATTTTCTCGCATCTCGAATTGGGAAGCTCGATGGGCTCGTTATATCGGGGGGAGAGCCTACTGTACAACCTGATCTAATGCAGTTTATCCAAAAAGTACGAGATATGGGATTTCTCATCAAACTCGACACAAATGGCAACTTGCCACACATATTAAAAAAACTAGTTACCGAAAAATTGGTGGATTATGTCGCAATGGATGTCAAGACAATGCCTGATCGATATAAAGAGTTGGTAGGTGATCTCGCTAAACCGGAGAATATCATAGAAAGCATACAATTTCTCAAAGAGGGACATGTGACATATGAATTTCGCACAACTGTGATTGCTGGTATACATTCAAGAGAAATAATAGATGGAATGGCAGCATTACTACGTGGGAGTGATAAATTATATCTCCAGACATTTCGGCCAGGAGTCACATTGGATCCTACATTTGAAAAGAAAAAACCTATTTCACAAATACAGATGAATGAATATGCAGAAATATTTAAACAAGCAGGCATAAAAACCGTCAATATCCGAAAATAAGAACAGTAGAAATTTTCTACTGTTTTTTAATTTACTTACTAACGACAATATAAAAAAAATAACGTTACATAAGATGATTTTAGTACGAAAGTAGTTTATAATCGAGATATTTCTCAGTTGGTGTATATGTGGTATGCTATATACAATATTATAATTGTTATACACCTTTTTATGTTGGCGACAAAATTGGAAGAAATCGGTTTAAATGAAAAAGAGGCAAAAGTTTATATTGCGACATTGGAATTAGGACAGGGAAGTGCGGCAGAGATAGCTAAAAAGTCTGGTGTAAATCGTGCAACGACGTATTTTACACTAGAAAACTTGATGAAAATCGGCCTGGTCAGTGCATCAAATGAAGAAAAAAAACAAATGTTCGTCCCAGAGGATCCTGCACAGCTGGAAAACATCATTACTAAACAGCAACAAGTACTAGAACAAAAAAAGCAAAGCATTCAAGGACTTATCAATGACCTGAATAGTATTAATCGGGCGAGTGTTGAAAAGCCAATCGTAAAGTATTATTTAGGTAAGGAGGGTATACTTCGCATGGCAAATACGTACGAAGTGATAGAAGAAAAAGAAATGTATCTTGCATTTTCAGTGGATTCATTGCAAAATATTCTCAATGAGGATGATATGTTGAAGTTGAGAAAGAGAAGGCTAAAACGAAATATTGGTGCAAAAACGCTCTATACATATAAAGATGGACAACTTCCGACGAGGGAAAAGTCCGAATCTTATAAGGTAGATGAAACAGAATGGCCGTTTCTGGCGGATGTCGCTTTTTTTGATGATAAAGTGCGACTCACGTCATTTGAGGATCAAATTGGGATTATTATTGAAAACAAAAGCATTGCTACAACACTAAAATCAATTTTCAAAATTGCATTTCAAGCTATAAAAAAAGACTCCCAAGCATAGCTATATGCGAGGGAGCACTGTTTGGGTTTTTAATTAATTCATACGCCGTCCATCATTACCTCCTTTTGTGAAATTAATTCACACGTTACATTTTGAATTTTCAAAAAAAAACTATACCCCGTCCATCATTACCTCCTTTTTTTGGGTCATTTTTCAGAAATCCTCCTACTCAGTGACGACGATACTGCTGTCGTCACCTTTCGGTCGGTACTTTCTGATCAATTTCCCATGGCATATCTCCTTATTGAGTTTGCCGGTTAAAATACTTTATCATTCAAATCGAATGACGTTTCTCTTTCCGACAACCTTATAAAGAAGTTGCCAATTTGGTTGTTTTACTGATAGATTTTAACAATAGTACGTAAGCGGAAAACATTGTACCGCCTCGACTAATAATTTAGTATAGCACGATTCGATATTATTGTCAATATGTCTAAACATAATGTTAATTGCTCACTAACAATATGATTGATGGCAAACATTTCTTCAATTTGCATGTGAAAGTGACTCTTGAAGAGAAAAATGGCAAAGTGTCCATAGATAATAACGACACATAGTACAAAAAAAGCATTCAAATAAGCTACATAATAATATATTACAATAGAATTGTCAGTAACGCTTGACAAAATAAATTCTGCATGCTATACTGTGTTGTTACAGTGAAGTAGTCGAGAAGACAGCTATCTGTAACACAATAAAGATAGTTATTTTACTTGGACATATGGCTGAACTGTGCGGGATGATACGAGTTAAAGAGGTGTCTGATCGGCAGGATGGTCGTAATAGATGTGACAATATAAGTGAACTATAGGTTTTTAATAATATATAATTGACCATTTTGTCACAATAAGTAGGTCACATGCTATTACAGAAAAGTAAAGTAATGTTATGAACCAGACGGTAATCTCTCATTTTCTTTAACAATTTAATATTTCCCTCATTTTTTCGTAATAATTTCATGGCATTCTGAAATTGGTTCAGAATCTTGCTGTCAATTAACAAAATCAGCAATTTAAATCCTGAAACGAGTTTAGGATGACACTTATATAATTTATTAGGAATCAATGAGGGAAATATTATCCAAAAATCAAAATAAGGAGGTGACTTATGGATCGCTATATTCTCAACGTAATACGGTGGATATGGCGAAACAAAATTGCCACCACCATCGGAGTCAGCATGTTGCTGGCCTGGGTCGCCCCTGATTTGCTTCGGCAAATCGTGGGACACGTCTTTGACATGATTTTGATGACAGTGGCAACGCTGTTATCAATTATTGTGGGCGAGACAACCCGGAATTCAGCTAGTATCGGAGGTTTAATCGGAATTGGTGTGTGCATATGGGCAGTTTGCCATATGGTCACCGCACCATTTCGGAAAAAACCAAAGAAATAGTTGAATTTTCCTAGACGGAGCCTGCTCTGACCGTCGATAAACAACAGGTATCAGTGATGAATATTGCATAGGGAAAAATCATCACGCGGAAGTTCATTCAAATCTCGTTGCGGAAAGCCAACGTTTAAGTGGGAATTTATAAACAATCCCATAAGCTTTCCTCTCTCTAAAACTTCGCAAAAGTTGAGACATGGCTAGAAATAGTCATTAGACACAAATTATTCTTGCGAAGTTTTTTTGTGCCTCACTGTTCAAAAACTTTTGTGAAGTATTAGAGAGAGCGGTGTCATTTCCCTATGATGCTAGTATCGTGAGGTGGAATCTCACTTCGATCACGTCCTGGCCGGGTGTGTAGTCGAAAAAGGGAAACGGGGGAGACAAATTGTCGATGCCCTCCGTTGTAAAGTACAGGACGAATTATGATAGAGCTCTCGTCATAACCTGTACTAAATAGCTATGGCTTATCCGGCCTTAGATAAATGCGAGATTCCACTCGCAATCCCACAATGGGAAGGATCGCGGGGTGCACCTCGTAGAAACAATCTCAAAATGAGCTCTGTTTAAGCAAAGGATAACTGATCGCATCTATCAGCCCAATGCACGTGCACGGATTACAGGAAATTACTTTTAACGAAAGTAATTTCCTCTCTCTAAAACATTTTTTAACGCAATGTCAGATACCAATGAAATTGCATGCAATAAGAAATATTTTAGAGGGAAAAATCCTCCGTCTGGCTTTCCGAAAGGTTTAACAGACGTACACTGTGGAGTAAGCCCACGTAAAAAAAGCTGATGAAACATTTCCGTCGGGGTACTCATGGATGACCGACGTAAATTCGGCATCGTGTCGAACTCAACCATCCAAGCCACAAACCCATTCACGGAGGTGACTTATGGGAAAAGATTACTGTTGTGTTCACAAGGGCAATGGCCAGGTAGTGAAACACTCTCTCGCCCTTCGTAAGGAGAAGGGATTGTGGGTAATCACTCCAGTGTGCCTGAGGTGTCGTGGCGAACTCATTCGTCAGGCCAAAGCTGAGGGGAAATATATTCCGTTCTATGGAATAGAAAATTCCGAGGCTGAGGTCATCAAGCGTAATCAGGATGTGGCTTTGACGTTTAAGCCCTTTCTGACCAAGTTTGGTCGAGACCGAAATGGCACCAAGCCTAAACCGGCATGAACCGGTACAGATCACTCCAGTCTTTGCATATTTACCTGGTGAATCAAAAAAATATGCAGCTCCACGTCATGAGCAATAAACTGACATGTAATTCTTCGGGGAAGCACCGAAGCGCCTGGCAGAGCGGTCATATGCTGATATGTTGGGGATTTTTTCAGCGAAAAATAATCCCCCTCTCTAGAATTTCATAATCAATTTGTGAAATGCTAGAGGGAAAAATCCTCCGTCTGGCTTTCCGAAAGGTTTAACAGACGTACACTGTGGAGTAAGCCCACGTAAAAAAAGCTGATGAAACGTTTAGGAATAGCGCGTGATGCATAGGGTGTCCGCGCGTAATCTCACAAATGGGGTAACATATGCCAGTTTTTGACGGGGACCTACCAGCAGTAGATGAACCTTTTGCATCTCCTTCTGATGTAATTGAAGAGGAGAGAAAGAAGGATGAAGAATTGGTGTCTATCGAAGGGGGTGAGATAGATTTCCAAGAATTCCTTCGCAAGGAGGGGTAAATTCAACTGTCGGGCTTTGATTAGATAACCGACATTAAAGTGGAGTAAGCCCACGTAAAAATAGCTGATGATAATGGTCATGAAGTACACACGTTACATATCGTGCGTGTGAAAAAAATCTCACAGGAGGTGAGTTATGGCCAAAATCATTGGACATATTCCGGTTAGGGAGCTCCGCCAGCGTACCCGCCGGACGAGTAAGCCAATTACCGTTTCTGTTGGCGCCGCTTTCCGCGATGCCCTCAGTAAACGCAATCCCGAGCCACAGGGAAAAGAAGTGGTAAGTGAGAGCGCTGAACCGTAGTGCCTCACTTTTCTCTAAGATCTCATAAATATATGTTGTGAGTTGTTAGAGGAAAATTATGTTCTTTATTCAAAATCAACTGGGAGGATGTAATGAATATCAGAGAAGTCATCGAGAGAAAAACCATTTCTGTGGAAGAGATACTGTACTTGGGTCAGAAGATCGAGTACAGCGTCGTATCTCGCGATTTACAACCTTCATTACCAGGTTTCCTGGGATTTTTTGAAGGTATGCTGTTTATTTCTGAGGATGTTCCGATGAGATGGCGCGCGCCTCAGGTCATTCATGAATATGTTGAGTATACACATTTCACGAATGTAAAAGGGCGTTGTGTAGCGGCTACTAAGGCAGAGCTTGCGTTCGTAGCAAGTTATCTGCCGGAAGAGCTACAGCAATATATTCGCATGAGGATTGATTTGTTCAAAAACCTCATCACACTCTACGAGTCCGCAGGAGGTGTCTCAACGGAGGAGCTTCGAGGGAGTCTCGCATATTTGGAGACTCTCACCGTCACAGATTGACGTTAAACAGTCTCTAGAGAGGGCAAACTCTAGTCAAAAAAGAATGGCCACAGTCATCCTGGGCATGATGCAAAAGCGTCCCCTTCCCACTCGGAAATGGAAGTAAATAACTAATGACCCTTCCTAATTTGTTGGTAAAAGAGGAAGTAAATCAATAAACCAACCGTCCATCTTCACGACGCTATAATCTGAGGAATAATTGCCCAGGGAAGTTCTGGAGGGCCTGACGAGCCGCCACTGTCATTTTTTTGCAGATAATTATACGTATATAATTATCTGCCTCTCTAAAATATTTTTTATTGAATCACATTCATTTTAAAATGAGATAATAGGGCATAAGAAATATTTTAGAGGGAAATCAAATCATAAAAATAAAGAGGTGAACTGTGAAAAATAAAAAGTGTGAGGCGATTGAGCGATGTTATCGTCAAAAATTGGCACAATCCAAGCGGAATGATCCGCAGATGTGGATTGATCACTTGTCATATGTCCATGAAGGCGATAAAATCTGTCGAGAGTGCGGTCATCTGTTCAATATTTTTTACGATGACTGGTGTCCTCGATGTGATCTCGACCAATAATGAGGAGAAAAATCCTCCGTCTGGCTTTCCGAAAGGTTTAACAGACGTACACTGTGGAGTAAGCCCACGTAAAAAAAGCTGATGAAACAAGACTGTCGGGACGCAAGAAAAGATTACCGACATAAAAGGCAACAGGTGTGCCATGCATTGTGTAAAAACACTGATAATCTAATGAATAAATTTTTTTCATGAGGTGATGATATGAAAAAAATAGATTTGTTCGGCAATTGCGACAACTGTCGCGAAGAGGAATTTTATCACGATGCGGACGAAGCTGAGACTTGTCCAATTTGTGGTTCATATGATGATCGATGTTGCGGGTGCAGCATTGATGATCAGCTTGACGCTCTCCGGGAGGAACAGTACGAGGAGATTGATAAAGCTGAATCGTGGCTGGAAAAGAATGGGTAGGCCACCACCATCGTCTGTTATGGACGTTAAACAGAGGTTGTGTGCGTCCTCAAAAAATGCACTAGGCGTTGTGGGAATGCCGTTTTTACAAAAAATTCCCTCTTCAATAAAGTTCTCATATCGTCATGCGGTATGTGGATTTTTAAGAAGATATCTGAATTAATTTAGCATATATGAAAATTATGTATATTTCGAGACCATATCACTGTGAGATGTATCAGAAACACAGTCAATTACAGTCAGAAATTAAAAAACTAAAAAAACGATCACTCTACAATAATTTTTTGATATGGTTTTTAAATAAAATCCAAATAAGGAGATTAGGATGAAAAAAATAGTGATAATGAAGATGGACCGTATCAAGCCACGTCTCCAATTTGATGTAATTCAGACTCTCCGCCATCGTGGAGGCGCACACGGAGATCGATCTGGTAAAAAAACATACAATCGTCAGGATAAATCCTGGCTAAAGGAGAATTCATGATACGAATATCTAAAACAATAGGATCAATATCCTATTGTTTTTTAATTATAAGTTCAAATGTAAAATGTGGTATAATAAAAAAATAATTTCAATAATACATATTTATGAAAAACAAAGTAACCATTATCGGAGCGGGAATGGTAGGTTCTACTGTAGCATATAGTCTTGTCTTACAAGATATAGTGGAAGAAATAGCACTTATGGATCTCAATGAGGAATTAGTAACGGCACAGGTATTGGATTTACAACACTCTGTGCCTTTTGTGGGACGTACGGATGTTAAAGTCGGGACATATGATGATTGTACGGATAGTAATGTGGTTGTGATTACATGTGGTGCTGCACAGAAGCCAGGAGAAACGCGTCTCGATCTCGTACAAAAAAATGCATCAATCATCAAGGGTATTATTCCTAAAGTCTTTGAAAAAAATCCTGACGCGATTCTTGTAATGGTGACAAATCCAGTGGATGTACTGACGAAGGTGGCGATTTCTCTTTTTCCAGATAAAAAAGATCGTATTATGGGTACGGGTACAATTCTTGATTCTGCTCGCTTTCGCCAATTGATTGGTCAAAAGATGGATATTGATCCAAAGAGCATCCATGCATACATTTTGGGTGAACATGGGGATAGTGAATTCCCTGTGTGGAGTACAGCGGCAATCGGAAATATGCAACTGGGCACGTGCAACCGTCTTAATGATCTCGATAAAACAGAAATATTTGAAGAGGCTAAAAATGCTGCATATACGATCATTGCAGGGAAGCAATCGACATATTATGCTATCGGTGCTGGGTGTGCACATCTTATTTACACAATCATACACAATAAAAAATCTGTTTTGCCGGTGTCGCATATGATGGAGGGTGCATATGATATCACTGATGTGTGTCTCAGTATGCCTGCCGTAGTGGGTAGCAATGGCATTGAAGGACGTTTATGTATAGAACTTAACGATGAAGAACAAAAAAATTTAAAAAATACGGCGCAAATACTTAAGGACACATTTGCGTCAATCGTATAATAAAAACCCCCTATACAATTATATTGATAGGGGGTTTTATTATTTAATAAATCACAACTTTTGTGCCGATATTTGTCCAGTCATAGATGAATTTGGAATTTTTAGCATCATGTCTAACACATCCTGGTGAAACGGCACGACCAATACTTGATATGCTTTCTTTTCCTCCAGATGGCATTTGATCATGACCTTCGGGCCATACTACAAGATCGTGAAACCCATATTCGCCGTTTGCCGTAAATGCCATCCAGTACGGCATGTATACTTGAAACATATTTGAGAGAGCATACGGATTTTTATTATAAATCTGAAAATTGCCTTTGGGTGTTGGAGTGTCTTCCGCACCAGGAGAATTGACAAAATTTGTGACAAATATACCATTCTCAAAGAGAGTTGTCACTTGTGATGAGAGATTTACATCAATGTATTTGCCGGTCTTAATTGTTGGAGCAGTTGACTTTCTGGCAATATCCAATCGTTCATCAAATTTTTTTGGCCACGTCTCTGGTGAAGCCATAAGTGTGGTAAATCCGATGGTGCCAACAGGAAAATAGTGTGATGTTGACTGTGCTTTGTGTTTTGCAAAGACAGTGAGATTATGAGGTCCTTGATATTCTGTCGGACGCTCCTTGATCAAAATGTGCAACTGATTGTTCTGCTCATCAGTGTATTGTGTTGAGCTAATAAATGGCCTGGCAACTGCTTGTACATCATAATTTGTAATCTTTTGGTCAAATGTGATGATGATTTCATCGCCCTCATAAAAAAATTGTTCATCATCATTGACATTAGTTTGAAGAATTTGTGGATATTGCTCTGTTTCAAAAGAGTAAATATATGAAAGCTCCGAGACTGATTTATATGAATCAGCAGGAAAAGTAAATGAATATTGTGTAGCAGGCTTCCAAATGGATTTTGGTGTAATTGTGAGTGTCGTATTATCGACATTCCAAGAGAATGCAAGTTGCTCATTTGGGTACACAGTAATAGACGCATTGTAGCGTTCTACATCTGTTACAGGTTGTGCAAATTGAACGGATAGTTGTTCGTCTAAATTAATGATAATATCATTTGCAATGACTGGTTTTTTAGATTCATAGGAAATATTATCAACGTAAAGAGACATGCCCGCACTTACAGATGTAATCGGTAGAGCAATTAAACTAAAAAAAACAACTTTTTTTTTCGTAACGAATTTTTTGTAAGCAAAGATAATTTCTTTAACTATTTTGCTATATTTTTGATGTATTTTCATGAATGTATTCAAACAAAAATGAGCAACAAATCTTTACGATCATGTTGCTCACCCGTATAGATTTCATTATAGCATAATTATCGATATAAATCAAACATTTTGATAGGAATAAGTAAATGAAATCCATGGCGAGATAGTTGAACTTTATGTGGCTATGTGATTATTGCCATTAATATTTTTTTAAATGACGTTTAGTGCAAATTAAAGAGCATAATTATTTGACAAACGTTACAGAAGAAATAAATGTACATAATATAAGTAAAAAACTGATCGAGAATATTGATAATTTACTGCATAATGTGGTATAATATTATCATAAAATTAAAATCAATGTTGTGAGTAAAATATTTACGTATAATCGAATTACATTCATTATATTTGTCGCTCTTCTTGTCGGTACATTTTCGTATTTTGCATCTGCTGATGATACAGAGCTGACGCTCTTTGAAGATTATGATCGAGATGGGATCAGTAATCAGGAAGAGGAATCTTATAAAACAGATCCGCGTAGAGCGGATACTGACGGAGATGGATATTCCGATGGTGTAGAAATAGAAAGTGGTTATAATCCTCTTGTCCCAGCACCAGGCGATCGCATCATCAAACCCAAACAACCAATTCAAATTACTTCGACAAACCATCAAACAGCGAATGTGACACAAAAAATTGCAGCAGATGTAGCCTCATATATCGCTGACTCCGAAGAGTCAGGAAAAAAAGATATCGTTTCAGAAGATTTTGCAAAAGTCATTTCAAAATCAGTTGATGAGGAGGTGTCATTTGTTGAAGTGGAACCAGTTACTATAGATGACAGCAATATTAAAAAACAAAATTACGACGGTCTTTCTGATAAAAAGAGAGATGCTCAAATGAAAGAAGATGCAGCTGAATATTTTACCTCAATATCATTTATATTTATATCAAATTTTCCTGATGGGTTTTTTGAGCAATCAATAGACGGTTTTCAGAGTGAGGTGCTAAAAAATATGAATAGTTTTTCTACAGATTTGAGTAACATAAAATATTTCGAAGATTTGGCACAAAATGCGGTCGCTGCGGAATCACAGATGAACGAAGTCATGGTGCCAGAAGAAATGCTTGAGCTGCATAATCAAGGAATATATTTTTTACGATATGCAGGACAAATATATAAGTCGAGTAATTATAAAAATGTGTCAGCAGATGTAACTCCTATGATTGCTGCATTAGCGCAAATACAAGGGCTCATTGAACAATCAAGCTCATTTCAAGAAAAGGTTATGGAAAAACTAGATAAATACGAGCTGACTGAAACATTTATGAATTTTTAAAAATACATTTTATGTATAAAAAAGTAATTGCGACCATTTGCATTGTCAGTTTACTTTCAGCATCACCTATTCACTATGTGAGAGCAGATTATTGGGGAGGAGCAATGAGTGCAAATGTCATGCAGATGTTAGGGGAGGAAATAATGGCACAAATAGAGGAGGCTCTTTGGGCAGCTTTAAAGATGGCTGCTATTAAACAGGCGACATCGACTATTGAAAACGCACTGTACGGCGGAAGCTCATCACCACGTAATATTGGTAATTTTACTGAGTTTTTGATATCGGATACTCAAGATGCTGCAATTACTTACGGACAAGATTTCCTGACGACATCTTTGCGCGGTGCTGGATCGTCAGATTATTCTTCATCAAGTGGATCAGGTGGTGGGAGTTTGACTAATGCACTCAAAGATGCGGGACAAGGTGTTTTGGATCAATGGGAAGGGAAAAATCAGTTAACTACTGATTATGCTGAAAGTTGTCCTGCAGGAGATGATTTTTTTGCAGATGATAGTTTTAAGTGTTTTGGTGCGATAACGTCAAATTCAATGAATATGCCAGTAGGCATGGCACTTGCCGTTGATCGAGCAACTTCATTAAAGTATGAAGCAGAAAAGCAGGTGGCAATGATCACAGCGACTAGCTCAGGCACATTGCCTGACATTGATGAAGATGGAAATATTAAATTACCTTCATCTGTTGTCGAAGCAATTCAGTTACAACAAATCACGCTTCCGTTAGAAGCTCTTGCAAACGGTGATTCTGGTGCTTTTTCATCACTTATACAATCATTTGCCGTTTCACTCATTACAAAAGTCATCAATAATGGCATGTCAGAAGCACAAAATTCATCAAAAAAGAATAAAGATGCGTTTAATAAGAAATACAATAAACAACTTGAAAATGAAAATCAAAAAAGTGGACCATCGTCCGAATATACTACGCACTAACATATTCAGTTCCATAGATATTGTATAAATCTTTTATATAATGGTGTAAAAAACACGCAATCATATTGCGTGTTTTTTGATAAATTAATGTTTGCGAAAAATTTATTCTCAACATTCCATGAGAACTTTTGCTAGTTCATTCCAATGCACAATTTTCTCGGTTCGTTTTTCTATATCCTTTATTTTGAAAATTTTAGTTTGTGATTCATCTTGACCTATGCAAACTATGAAAGGAATTTTCTGTTTTTCGGCAGTTTTAATTTGTGAAGATAATTTTCTATTACTATAGTCAACGGCAACATTTACTTTGTTTGCACGTAGATGACTTGATAGTTCATTTGCAAGTGATATATATTCGTTATCGAGAATGCAAATATATAATTTAGTCGTTGACTTATATTGCGGTAATAAATTGTAAGTATCGATATAATTATGTATGGTAACGTCGCCCATGCCAAAGCCTACCCCGGGTACTTTTTCAGCATCAAAAATTGCAACAAGATCATCATATCGACCTCCGCCAAAAAGTGAGCGACTATTTACGGGATTAGTGTCAAATACTTCAAAAACTGTCCCTGTATAATAATCGAACCCACGCATCAGTGATGGATCGAAAACGCAGTTTAAAATACCCTTTTTACTGAGAATGTCAAAGATATTTTTTAAGTCTTGCGCACCTTCGTACTGTGCAAAACTATCAGGAAGTTGAGTAATATCAGTGCACGTGAGAAAATCCATAAATTCATGTGATTTTTCACATAAGATGCTTTCCACTTGTAAAATAAATTCTTTGGATTCCATCTTATTTTTATGATCTATAAGTTTAATGAGTTGATAACTATTTTCTTCTGAGAGTGTAAAATACTCATTGAATAAATAGTTGATCAACTTTCTGCTATTGATACGAATGTTAAAATTCTCATCACGTGCGCCAAATGACTTCATAATATCATAGGCAACTGAAATAATTTCAGCATCCGCTTCGAGACTATTAATACCAAAAATATCAACGTTAAGTTGCCAGTGCTCTCGCAATCTCCCTCGCTGAGGCCTTTCATAACGAAAAAGATTTGGTATAGAAAACCAGCGAAGCGGTAATGGCAATTCTTTTCTCTTGCGCGCGATCATGCGAGCTACCGTAGGTGTCATTTCAGGTCGTATTGTCACATCCCTTCCACCACGATCGATGAAAGAATATGTCTGTTGATTCACAATCTCTGATCCAGATTTTGCGCGATACATAGCAGTTTCCTCCAGCAAAGATGCTGTGTATTCAATATATCCATAACGTTCAACAACTGTCTTCATTGTTGAAAAAATATAATTTTGCAGACTCATATCTTCAGGATAAAAATCTCGTGTTCCTCGGTAGGGCTCTGTTGATAACTTTTGATTTGTGGGTGTCATAGATTTAAAAAAATTAAGTAGTTAAAATGCGTGTAGTAGAAATTCTTTTGCAATATGAAAATGATATCAGAAATTTTTAAAGACATCAATGATAGATGTCTTTAAAAATAGTTATGTGTACTAATTGGTTTTTGTGTGGACGACACAAGATTCGAACTTGTGACCTTCTGCATGTCGAGCAGACGCTCTAACCAGCTGAGCTAGTCGTCCATAGTATTGTGAAACTTCGTTATTGATTCACAATATCTACAGTAGTATTATTTTTGAGTTTCGTCAACGACTTTTTCTGTGAAAGTTACTTTGCCAGACATGATTTCGTCAAATTCCTCTTTTTCAATCGTTTCTGCGACGAGCAATCTTTGCGCAATTATATCCAGAATCGATCGTTTTTCTACTAATATTGCATGCGTTCGTTTTTGTGCAGTAGCAAGAAGCTTTGATACTACATGATCAATTTCCTGTGCAGTTTTATCTGAATATTCTTTTTCTTCAGAAACATCTCGTCCTAAAAATACCATATCCTCATTTTTACCAAATGTGCGAACACCTAATTCACTCATGCCATATTTGGTTACGATATTGCGCGCCATTTTTGTTGCTCGCTTCAAGTCACTTGAAGGTCCTGTAGTCACATCTCCAAATATGAGTTCTTCAGCTACATAACCTCCCAGAAAAACTGAAAGTTCATCGAGAAAATATGCACGACTGTGCAGACTTTTATCTTTATCTGGTACAGCTAATGTGTATCCACCAGCATTTCCACGTGAAATTATTGAAACTTTGTGCACAGGATCAGTGTTCTCCAAGCTTGCTCCAATGATTGCGTGGCCAGCCTCATGATAGGCAATAATCCTTTTTTCTTTTTCATCCATGCGATTATTACGATGAGCTGGTCCTAATAATACTTTTTCGATAGAGTCTATGATGTCGATCATATATACAGCTTTTTTGTTGCGTCGTCCAGCGAGTAGAGCACCTTCATTCATGAGATTCATCAGGTCAGCTCCAGAAAATCCAGGAGTTCTCTGCGCAATGCGTTCGAGATCTACATCGGTAGAGATCTTTTTATCTTTTGCGTGTATCCCGAGGATGGCTTTTCGATCTTCAATATCGGGCAAATCAACAGTTACGCGTCGGTCAAATCGACCCGGGCGTAATAGAGCAGGGTCAAGTACATCTGGTCTGTTTGTTGCGGCGACGACAATGACATTTGTTTGGTTATCAAAACCATCCATTTCTACCAATATCTGATTCAATGTTTGTTCTCGTTCATCATGGCCTCCGCCGAGCCCTGTACCACGCTGACGACCTACTGCGTCAATTTCGTCAATAAATACAATAGATGGGGAGTGTTTTTTGGCTTGCTTGAATAGATCGCGTACTCGTGATGCACCCACACCAACAAACATTTCTACAAATTCTGATCCACTGATGGAAAAAAATGGTACACCAGCTTCACCAGCTACAGCACGAGCAAGGAGAGTTTTGCCAGTGCCTGGTCTTCCTAATAGTAAGACACCTTTTGGAATTTTTGCACCGAGACTCTGAAATTTTTTAGGTTCTTTGAGAAAATCAACAATCTCAATAAGTTCATCTTTAGCTTCTTTATTGCCAGCTACATCTTTAAATCCTGTACGATTTTTTTTATCCTTTGGGTCGATCATGCGTGCACGTGATGTGCCGAACATCATGGCTTGATTATTGCCACGCATTGCCTGTTTCATCATATAAAATATAAGCACCCCAATAATCAATATGGGAAGCACTGATGGGATCAAAATAGCTGACCACAAAGCAAAGCCAGATCTCGTCTCAATCGTAATTGGCACTGAGGAAAGTTTTCCTTCGTCCACACCAAAATTTCGGAGTGTATCGGTTAGACTGGCGTCAGCCTCCTTGTTTGTGGCTTGTTTTTTTCCATCTATTAGATCAATTGTGATTTTAGCATCTGCTGTTACAGTGATTTGCTTGACTTTGCCTTCATTGATTTCTTGAGAAAGCTGTGTGATAGAAATTTGTTCAACGGAATCTTTTGATCCTGTTGAGAGTAAAATAAACATGACAACAATAATCAAAATCATGATAATAAGAGAAGAGTTTTTGAATATTTTTTCCATACAGAGTGTGTTATAAATAATAAATTTCTTGTTGTAATTTTGTGGAAAAATCGTCCAATTCATTTACACACAAGTAAGTACTACTCTATCACCTTTTCTTAGCATTTTCAAGTCTTTCCCGTGAAATGCCTGATTTTTATTCTTCTGGCTTTTGATCAATTTTCGTAATTCATCAATCATGCCTCTCTCAATATCTTTTGTATGACCAGTTATTATCTCAATCATTTGTAATAGTGAATGTCTTTGCGCAGAGACATTTTTATCGCAAAAAACTTTAGATGAAAAAGAAATTTCATTATTGGGAGAAATGTTCCAATATTTGCTGATGTGATTGTTTAGAGCATGCATATCTTCAGCAACTATTTCTGCAGTGTGAGATAAGGTTGTAACAATCTGTGGATTATAGTTTTTTTCTAAATATGGTAATAACTGATTACGAATTTTATTGCGTGTATGAATTGACTCTTTATTAGATTGATCAATTCGATAAGAAATATTATGATCGGAGCAATATTGTAAAATTTGTGATCGTTCGATAGACAATAAGGGTCTGACTACATCGTTTTTTGAGACATATCGCATGCCAACTAGACCTCCTAAGCCACTACCACGCAATAGATGTAGTAAAAAAGTTTCTACTTGATCATTTTTGTTATGTGCAATAGCAATTTTATGAGCATGGTGTTTTACTTTTATTTTTTCAAAAAAATTGTACCGTATATCACGCCATTCATTTTCTGTTTTGCCGATTGTGTGCGTGCAGTGTAGCACTTCACATAGGAGAGAGAGGTCGTTTGCAACTGATTCAACAAGGAGCTGATCCTTGATGGATTCTTGTCCACGCAGTCCGTAATTAACGTGTGCAATAATCAATTTGAGTTTTTCTTTTTGCGCGATTTGATGCATAATCTCTAAAAGACACATGCTATCAGGTCCACCAGACACACCCAAAATCACTGTATCAGAATCATTCCACATTTGATGCAGTGTGTTCATGTTTTGCGTGTGTTTGATGAGATTTTTCATTACTACTGTAATTACATATTATTTTGAATGAACACACGGACTTTGGAGTATGCTTCAAAAGGTGTGAGATGTGTTGTATCCACAATTAAATCAAAATTTCTTGTGTCAAAACAGTTTTTACCATAATATTTTTTATAGCGGTAATTATCACTTTCGGCACGTTTAGCATTGCTTTTAAAAACGTCTTCGACAGAATGCAAATTGGATCCCTCATTGCGCTTTGGGTTGAGGCTAAGATCTGAAAAAATGCGACGAGCACCTTCATGTGGATCGACTTTCATATAAATTTTGAGAGAGTTTGGGATAAGAAACCAACTTGTACGTCCTTCAATGATAAAATCATTTTCTATTTCACCTAGTTTTTTCTGATAATCATCAACTTCTGTATCTGTTTCTGGATGCTTTTCCCCATATGTGTTGTATTCTTCCAAAGTCATGCCTTTGGCTTTTGCAGCATCACGTCGCAATTGTCCAATGTAATATCTTTTATAGCCAAGGTCTTTTTCAAGTTTCTTACCAATTGTACTTTTGCCAGCGCCCGCATCTCCGGTGATCGTGATGATCATAAAATTGATTTTTAATGATTATATGTAGTGGAAACAAAAGCGCTCGGAAACAGATCCGAGCGCATTGAATTTACTTTTTTGGAGCTTCTGGTTCTTGCGGCGCATCGGGCTTTGATTCCAATTCTTTCATTTTTTTCTCATCTATCAAGACGAGACCCATGCGATGTTCTTTTGGTTCGATCGACAAGACTTTCCACATATAATCTTTCTTTGACTCAATCTTTTCATCAAGTTTTTTGCCAGGATACATTTCTTGAAATTCACTCACATGTGCAAGTCCATGAATATCATTGTCGAGGTATACAAATGCACCGAAGTGGTTGATTTTATCAACTTTACCATTGTAGATTTGACCAACAGCATATTTTTCCATGATCTTTGTCCACGGATCTTCCTTCAAGGCTTTTATAGAAAGTGAGATGCGTGTGTCGTCGATACCAATGATCTTAGCTTCTGTTTTATCTCCGACTTTAATCACTTCACGAGGATTATCGATCAACTGCCAAGCGAGCTCGCTGATGTGAATAAGTCCTTCGAGTTTAGCATCATCATCTTGTGCGTCAGCTCCAGCAGGAACAAATTTTACAAAAGCACCGAAATCAACAACGCCACTTACTTCACCATGAATTGTATCACCAACGTGTAATCCAGAAATGGCCTTTCTTTCACGATCGCTAAGAGCCGCTTTTTCTGATACAATTAATTTTTCTTCCTCTTGATTGATGTCAATAATGCGTACAAAAAGTTCTTGACTAATCAATCTCTTTAATAAATCAAGAATTTTATTTTTATCACCGTCTTCTACACGTGGATAATTTTTGCTCGAAAGTTGCGATACTGGCAAAAAGCCTACTACACCGTTTACTTCAACCATTAAGCCACCTTTGTTTGCATCAAGCATTTTGACAGTGATTGTTTCTTCATTCGTCATCTTGATACGGAGGTCGTCCCAAGCGCGTTCATATGATGCTTCACGAATTGATAATTCGATATAGCCCTCATCATTATCCAGATCAACAACTGTAGCTTGAACGATACAGCCGGGTTTAAGTTTTTCATCATCTGATAGTCCGCTTTTTGCTTCACGTCCGATTACCATACCTGTACCGATCAATCCAATATCCAATAAAACAACATTTGCCGAAATATCAATTACTGTTGCTTTGATTACATCGCCAACGCGAGGTATATGTACGATATCACTATCTAAAAGTGATTGCATATCATCAGCCGTTTCTGATGCAACTACAGCTTGTTCCTCTTTTTTTTCTTCAGCTTCCTTTTTGATTTTAGAATTTGCTTTTACTTCTTCTACAATTTTGTCTAACAAATCATCTGTCTTTGCCATAATAGTAGCGCAACTATATTTTCGTTAATATAGTAATTGCTGTACGATCTGGGCATCCTTCCAAATCTTAATAAATAATAAATTGGATGCAAAAAAATTTCCGCACTAGGAAATTATTAGAAAGTTTATCGGAAAATGATTGAATCATCATTCCCGTTTGCCCTCTGTTATAAAGGCAAATATTCACTTGTTTAATAATTACATAATGTGTAAATAGTATATAGGAAAAAACAAAATATTGCAAGTATATGTATGCGTCCACCCTACTTTGCACTCTTGAGGCAAATTAAGATTAAATCCTTCTGATAATATGAATTGTATCGGAGAAAGTTTGTTTTTGAAAGCGTGGTGTACTCTTCGTGTATTGTACCAAATAAGATAATCAATAACTTTGTTGTTAAATATTTGTGGCGTAAGGAGATCCGTCATGTGAAAATCTACAAACTCATCTTGAATTGTGCGATTAAATCTTTCCAGATGAGCATTCATTTTTGGTGTTCTAGGATAGGTGTGATAGTGAGTTAAATGAAGTTGCTTTACGCTTTCAGAAAATTCCTTAGCAAATTCTGATCCATTATCAGTTAAAACAAATTTAATGGGAAATGGAAATACTTTCAGACAAAGATGGAAAAATTCTTTAGCAGCTTGAGAGGCATGAGATTTGGTACTCCAGGCAAATGTAAAGCGAGTGTAGATGTCTTCAAATGTAATGATGTATCTTTTGTTGCCCGCAATACGTTTTTCAATGGAATCACATGCGACCATGTGTCCAGGATAAAGTGCTTTAAAATCCTTTGGCTTTCTGAGTTTTTTTGCTCTTTTGATTTTTC
>JBBQZC010000002.1:0-124483 GCA_038208115.1 Candidatus Moraniibacteriota bacterium | reverse complement strand
TTGCAAGATTTTGTGCATGATTTCAAGCATCTCGATGTTTACAAAAAAGAGTTAAAGAAATTCATGGAGCTTAGGAAAGCCGCAAGCTTGAAATATGCCGATAGAGTTGATTTGGCCGAGTATAAGCAGTCACTAGTGAATATTTTAGATAAATATGTTGATGCGCGAGGCGTTGAACTTCTGACCAAGCAGGTCAATATCACTGACCGTAAACAATTCGAAGAAGCGATTGAAAATCTTGGATCGGATAAATCCAAGGCCGAAGCGATTGCAGCGCAAACTCAAAAGACTATCACTGAAAAGTTAGGTATGGATCCTGAATTTTATGAGAGATTTTCCAAAAAAATATCGGAAATACTTGAGGCGATGAGAATTGGCAAACTAGAAGACATTGATGCGCTGAAACAGATGAAGCTTATCCGCGACGACGTGGTGAGCAAAAAGGATGTAAGCCTGCCTGAAAGGATAAGCTTGCACAAAGGCTCTGATGTTTTTTATCGCAATCTTAAAGAGGCTTTTGGAGCTCACGTCAGTGATGAACAGGTCTATATTGATATCGTGCTGGATATTCTGAATATCATTAAAGATGAGGCCATTGTTGACTGGTATAAAAATGTTGATGTGAAGCGCAAGATGGTCAATGTTATTGATGATTATCTTTATGATGTTGTTAAGAATCAGAAACACATTGAATTGACTAATGATGAGATGAAAGCAATCATAAACACTGTAATGCAACTCGCCGAGAATAATAACGAGATTATTTCTTAAAACAACTATGAATAAGTTCGTCTACGGGACATTTACGTATGAGTATGAGCTTGCAAGGGAAAATCGAAACACCTTGAGCTTAACCGTCATGCCTGATATGAGCATTTTTTTGAAGTGCCCAAAAGACGCGAGCGAGGAGCGCATTGAAACTTTCCTAAAAAAGAAATGGTTTTGGTTACAGAAACAACTAAACTTCTTTAAGAAGTTTCAAAAGAAGGTATACAAAAAAGAGTACGTGTCCGGTGAAAGCTTCTTGTATCTTGGCAGACAGTATCAATTGATCGTCAAAAGAGCCAAAGAGGATCGTGTTGCTTTGCAAAATGGGAAGCTCGTCTTTTTCACAATGCAGCCAGTGAGTGATGGAATGCATATCCGCATATATTTGAATGCCTGGTACAACAGAAGAGCCCGAGAGGTATTTAAGGATAGATATGAAGAAGTTTTTGAAAACTTTGATTATGATCAAAAACTAAAATTGGGAATAAAAAAAATGCCTAAACGCTGGGGAAGTTATACTAAGGATAAGAGTATATCCCTTAATCCACTTCTAATTCATGCTTCAAAAGACTGCATTGACTATGTAATCACGCATGAGCTTTGCCATATGAAATATAAAAATCATGACAAGAATTTTTATAAATTGCTAAATTCCAAATATCCTAAATGGGAGAAAGTGAAGGAAAAGTTGGAAATGAGATTATCTTAATAATTAGAAAAATAATCAAATAATGGATTGGTCTGAAATAGAAAAGAAAAATGCAGCACTAAATAAGTTTCTCGAAGATATTAGGTATGAGGAACTCAAGGAAAGAAATGACAAAGAATTTGCTGAAGCTGAAAAAGACTTCTTAGAGCTAAAGGAAGCTCTTAAGTTTGGAAATTGTAGTATTTGTGGTCATTCACTTTCTCAGTTTAGTGAGAAAAAACCTTGTTTGCACTGGCTTTTAAAAACAAAAGGATTTAAGAAAAAACACTTTTCTTTGTTATATGCTAAATACAATTTTCATAGAATGGATGCATATCTTCGTTGGGTGGCAAATGCTGAAGAGCCATTGAAAAACATCAATGACTTGGTTGAGGAAAAATCATCATCCAAGAAAATTGAAACTACTATAAAATATAAAAACCTGGAGTGGTCTTTTTCTTGTGCAAATTCGGATTATAGTGGACATCATAATAGAAAGGTAGGAAGAGAGCCGCACTACCATTTTCAAATGAAAGTGGATGGCAATGTAATGATTAATTACAATGGTTTTCATATTCCATTTCATGGCGAAGATTTTTTCGGATTTTCGCTAAGTGAAGGAAAAATTAAAAAACTTGGCTTTAAACGTATTCATGGTGCGGGCATGCAAGCGTTATTGGACGAATTTTCTTCCGAAGAGCTTCTTGATCAAATGGTCAGGGCTGAAAATTTTGATGATGCCCAATTGCACACCTCCACATTGGTTGAAGCGGCACCTGGTACGACCATATCAGGCACGGACATAGCCAATCTTTATGAAGAGCACAAAAAGACTGGTATTCCAATGGCCAGGTTATTCAAGAAGATGCAAAACGTGAAAACAATGAGTATTATATCTCCCGGTCCCGGCGTGCCTGATTTGGCTAAGCGCATATCACGTCATAAAAGGGAAAGCAGTCGTAGCTCTGATTAAAATCGTACACAGGTCCAAACAAGTGGCAATTAAGCTACTACAGGGTTAATTAACCAAATCTGACGTTGTGGTGGTTTGTTGCCTCTTGTTTTTTAAAACAGGTTTTAATTGCTTCAATGCTACAAATCATAGAGTCGTTTTTGCAAATAAAAAAAATGCCCGGCGCATAAGTGAACCAGACTATGTTCATGCTTGGATGAGTCTTTATTTTGGGTGTCTGAGTGGGCTTTAGGTTTTAAATAATAAATGATAGTATAAATCAAGGTCTATATTAGAAATAATGGTTAATTTTACAAATATTGTCTTCACAATTAGTTATTAAAATTTTTAGTTTAAGCTCTATTTTAGTGAATTTTGTTCTAAAAAAAATCAACGTGTGGAGCAGAACTATTTTTTCTGGGATCCCAAGTATTATGAAAGTTCAACAAAACACAAGAAGCTAGAGCAAAACAATGCTGGAATTTGTTTGATAAGATTAATAAAGAACTATGAAACCTTTTAAAGTGATTCCAATTATCAAAGAAATAATCGTAAAGTTCAGTGGTCAGGAGGTTAGATTATCTGAAGAAACTCAGACAAAGATAGATATATTTTGGAATGAACTTGTTGTGAGTGGAAAGCTGTATAAGCGAGGACCGGTGTTTACTGTGACGCATAAAGAGATTACTGATAAAACAATAAATATTTTGGTAGAAAAAACTGATTATGCTCATTATCTCTATTGTCAAAATATTGAATCACTTGGCGAAGATGGTGTGCACATTATTCATACAGCTGCACTCGTAGAGACGTCTGATAATTATATAATCTTTGGACAGATGGGAGAACACACTTCTCGGTCGGGTATTTATCAGCTTTGTGGCGGAGGCATCGATAACGATGATCTTAGGGGAAATCAATTTGATTTTACGCATAATATTTCAAAGGAACTGGTGGAAGAGTTAGGAATAGGCGTGACAGATGCATCTCGCGTAATTTATTTTGACGAGATATATCTGAAAGAAGGAGGTCCTACTGATAAAATGACGGTAGTTTATAAAGTGTCATTAAACGAAACAAAAAATGAATTTCTTCAAAAATATAATGTATTTGCAGAAAAATTATTACAAAATGGGGAAAATCCAGAATTTGGAAAAATTGTTGCTCTAAAAAAAGAAAGGAGAGAATTAGAAACATTTTTCTCCCGAGGCGGTAGACAACTGGATGAATATATGCAGCCTCTTTTTGAGCAAATAATTTTGGAATTTTAAGTAAGGTTATCCCGTGCAATGCTTTGTAGGCAATAACTAACAGTAGAGGAGTCGTAAAGATCTTCCTTAAAAAATTTTATGAAATACAAGTATTCACTAATTGAAGATATTAGGAACATTATTCATACATATAGAAACATTGGTTTTTTTAATCGAGAGAAATTGTTTCTAATTAAATGGTCTCTTAAAAATTATATCAAATTGTTATACAAATATTTTACAGGTCAACTTCCAGCCCCAAATTTAGATAAAAATTCTCAAAGACTATACTTTTGACGAATCACAATTCACTGCTGATCACATGTTTGAATATTAATTCTTATTCTCTGAGGCGAGCCTTAGAGAATAAGAATTAAACTTGATTTCAACTCTAGCTTTAAGGGGAAGACCTAAAAAAGGTACCTGACCCCTTTTGTCTAGTTGGGAAGGTGGATGGGGTAATATGATTCGCATGACGCATGACAATGGATACACGACACATTATGGACACTTGAGTGCATTTGCCACTAATACAAAATCTGGCGCACACGTTGCACAAGGTGAAGTAATTGGTTACGTCGGTTCAACTGGTTGGTCTACGGGACCACATTTGGATTACGGCATGAAATTGAACGGTACGCCGATCAATCCCGTGACGCTGGTGCAGCCAAAAGGTGCGCCGCTGGCCGATGATAAAATGGTACAATTCACCGACGCCAAGCAAAAGTATGCGGAGATTTTGCAATAAAGTGATCATTTCTCTTGTATGTCTATGATGTAATCGATCAAATTGACGCCTGTCCTACTAACGCAATCATGCAGTAATTTTTTTGCACGGTTTTTATGCAATGTAAACAAATCGCATGTTTGCGCGTATAGTAATGACACATGCTCACGTAATAAGTATTGTATGAATCATACGCGTTTTTATCAAAAAAATTAAGAATTATTTCATGATTTATAGTGCTGATAGTACCGATAAGGAATTGGTAAAAATTGCAAAGAACAATCCTGAAGCATTTGAGCTCATTGTCAACAGATACTGGCATCGTCTTTTTGCTTATGTGCGGCGGATATCGTATTTTTCACAGGAGGATATTGAAGATATCTTGCAAGAAGTGTTTATTAAGATTTATCGTTATCTCAACGATTATGATGACACATTTGCTTTTTCAACATGGACATATCGAATCACTCGCAATTATGTGATTGATGAAATTCGTAAGAAAAACGTGCGACCACAGACGATGCAATTGGATACGGAAGAGTTAAATAAAATATTACGTTCGGATCTTGATATAGAGAAAGACCTTGTGACGCGGGATGCAATTGGTGCATTGAAAAATGCAATTAATCGATTACCGCAGAAGTATCGTGAAATTTTGGTATTGCGATTTTTGGAGGAAAAAGAATATGTTGAGATTATGGATATTATGCAATTGCCAAAGGGGACTGTCGCATCACTCATTAATCGTGGAAAAAAGATTTTACAACAAGAAATCAAAAAAGATGCACAACTGTAATTAGTTAAAAGAAATTTATGGAAAAAATACCGGCAAAAAATATTGTGGATAAGATCAAGAATGAGAAAATTATGCCGCAATCACATATGAGAGTGCATTGGAAAAATTATCTTTTTTGGAGTGCGTGGGTTTTGATTATGCTTTTTGGAGCAATTAGTTTTTCATTGCTCATACCCAACCTCCTGGATGTCCGGCCAGAATTTCTTTTTCGCTTGGGAATCGGTCAGTATGTGCGAATCCTGATGATGACAGCACCGTATCTATGGCTCATCTTGCTTGTCATCGCTTTTGGCACAGGTTACCTTGCGATGCGCAGGACGCGCAAGGGATATCGTTTGAGTATAATTTTTATTTCAAGTGTAATTGTTTTAATTATTGCCTTGTTGGGAACTGTTTTGCATTTGTCAAAATTTAATCAACACGTGGAAAAACGCATGTTGCGTAATGCACATTTCTCAGACGTCACATTTCCCGCACACAATCGATGGTCACGACCACGTGATGGTATGATGGCGGGAGAGGTTGTAGATGTGTCCACAGATCAAATCATGATCGTGAATTTAAATGACGAGGAGTGGATTGTTACTTATGATCACAAAACAAAGTTTGATTTTCTAGAGGAATTGCACAGTGGTATGTTTGCAGAATTTATTGGCAAAAAAACGGGAGAGCAATCTTTTTATGCTGAATTTGTTCGCCCATTGCCATCTCATCTTAAAAATAGACGTACACGTGCACCGTCGTTAACCGTGCCGTTGCCGGATGAAATCAATGAAAATGTTTTGTGATAAAATGCAAACAATGACTCACAAATTGCGTATATGATTAATAGTGAGAATTAATGGGTAATGTGTCTATTTTCTCTCACGTGTAAATTTTAATAAATGATTAAACTGATGAATAAAAAAAATACAATGTCATTTTTTGGCATGATGGCGCTGTGTGGTGTAACGATTTTGCTTACGGGATGTACTGACGGTACTGCAGAAAAAATACAAAGTACAGATGGAACTTCTTCTGTGCAGTCTTCGCAAAAAACGCAAGATCGCACAAGGACAAATGAACAAAAGAAAGGCAATATGAATGGTGAGGGTTTGCAAAATAAAAATATGCCGACTGAGCTGATTGATGCATGCAGTGAAAAAATAGAAGGTGAAGCATGTGAAGTGACGCGCACAACAGTGGAAGTAACACACACGATGATGGGCACGTGCACAGTGGACATGCGTGGTGGGGATGTGTTGATATGTATGTCAGATGATATGAAAAACGGTCCACGTGGAGGCACAAAGGAATGATATGCAATTAATGCTGTCTTCTCTTACGTATGATGATGTATAAAACATCCTACAATTTTGTAGGATGTTTTTTGTAGTATCTTGTGCAAACATTTATGTGACAGATCGTATATACTGATGCGACTACGAAGAATACACGCTAGCATATTTTTTGTGATCTGCATTAATTACACTAACAATAAACAATTATGAATGAACAGAACAAAGTAGTGATCTCGGTAATTGCATTGTCACTTGCACTTGGTGGAGCTGTCATCGGCGGACACACTGCGCTTGCGCAGGAATCATCTGATGCGGTCGGATCACGCAATGATTCACTCATTGCAAAGATTGTTGAAAAGTTCAATCTCAACGAAGATGCGGTAAAGAGTTTCTTTGAAGAAGCACATCAAGAACGCAAACAAGAGCGAACCGCACAACATGAGGAAATTCTCACGCAAGCGGTTGCTGATGGGGCGTTAACGCAGGAACAAAAACAACTAATCATTGATAAAAATGTACAATGGCGATTGGATCGTGATGTGCAACGCACTGCAGACACAAGTCTTACGCGCGATGAGATGCGTCAAAAGATGGAGAAACATCGCAGCGAGATGACACAGTGGGCACAAGACAATGGTATCGATGAGAAATATCTTGTTGGTAACAAAGGCGGACATCGCGGTGGGTTTAATGGTAATCGCGGGCCTTCTGAGCTCAAATAGGATTGGTCACTGTATATATTATTGTATTGATATCTGAATGAAATGGCACAGATCCTCGGCAAAAAATGTCGAGGATCTGTTTTGTGCAAACTATTTATGGTTTATACGTATTATAATAACATACAGAGAAGTATATAATGGTTAATTTTTTATATGAGAACTAATGAGTCAGATAATGAGCAGAATCAAAAAATATAAGTGGTGGATCATTATTATTATTATATGTTGTGCCAGTGGGGCAATTTATTATATAAACAAGAATAATACCGATGCAAATATGCAAGTTGTGCAGACGACAGCAATGGCTGAGCGTGGAGATATTTCGGTAACAGTGAGTGGTACTGGTCAAGTGTATGCGGATGATCAGGTTGATCTGCAACCACAAGTGGCGGGTGATGGATTGGATGTTGTGGAAGTTACCGTGACAAACGATCAACAAGTGTCAAAGGGTGACTTGATTGCTGTACTTGACGCAACGGACATTCAAAAGGATATTCAAAAATCAGTTCTTCTTGTTCGTTCGTCAGAAATTCAATTGAAACAAACACAAAAAGAATATGACAAACAGACAGAAGATGATAAATATATGCGTCAACTCAAAGAAGTTTCTTTGGCACAAGATCAATTGTCATTGAGTAATGCATACAGTGATTTGGAAGACTATTATATTCGTGCACCATTTGATGGTATTGTGACTGGATTGGATGTGAGTACAGGTGATTCGATTGCGCGTGATGAGATCTTGGCATCCGTGATCACACAAAAAGTACATGCGGTCATTGCGCTCAATGAGGTGGATGCCGCACAAGTAAAAAATGGTAATGTTGTATCGCTGACATTTGACGCACTTGATGGCGTGGAAGCAACTGGTGTTGTGTCAAAAGTAGATACAATCGGTGTTGTAGATCAGGGTGTTGTGACATATGATGTGGAGATTGCATTTGATTCACCGAGTGAGTTATTGAAGCCGGGCATGAGCGTGTCAGCTGAAATTGTGATCAATGAAGTCAAAGATGTTGTAACAGTGCCGGCAGAAGCGATTAAGAGTGGCCGCGATAAGGTATCTTTTGTAATGATCAAAGAATCTACAGGAGAAACAAAGCGCGTATCAGTCGAGACGGGATTGAGTGATGATGTAATTATCGAAGTTATAAGTGGTGTGAGTGAAGGTCAAGAGGTCGTCGTCGGGAGCACAACTCCATCTGCGCAGGGCACTGCAAAAAAATCATCTAGTGCAGGATCGATTATGCCGATGAGTGGACCGAGTAGTGGACGAAGAAATTAATAAATGAGACAATGCTATCTTTATGATTATATGTAAAAATATCACAAAAACGTATGGCACAGGTAATACCAAAACAACGGCGTTAAATGGTGTGTCATTTACCATTGAGGATGGAGAATTTGTGGCAATCATGGGACCGTCTGGCAGCGGTAAGTCAACGCTTATGCATATTCTCGGAGCATTGGACTCGCCGACAGAGGGCACATACACACTTGGTGGGCAGGATGTTTCACAGTTGTCAGAAGAAGAATTGACACAGATTAGAAAAAATAAAATTGGTTTTGTTTTTCAGGCATTTAATCTTTTGCCACGTGCAACAGTATTGCGCAATGTGATGTTGCCACTGATCTATGCGGATGTGCCACCGAAAGAACGTCTTGTGCGTGCACAAAATGCGTTGCGTGCAGTGCATCTCGCCGAAGATCGGTGGGAACATTATTCTAATGAGATCTCGGGCGGACAAATGCAACGTGTTGCAATTGCTCGTGCATTTGTTAATGATCCGTCAATCATCTTGGCTGATGAACCAACGGGAAATTTGGACACAAAAACAGGTCATTTTGTTTTGGAAACATTTAAACGGTTAAATCGTGAGCAGGGACGTACCATCATTTTGATCACGCATGAGGATGATGTTGCGGCATTTGCGGATCGCACAATCGTGATTCGGGATGGTGAGATGGTTGAGGATCGTCAAAATAAAGCAATAACATCTGTAATTCGTGTTGATAATAAAATTGCATAATCATTATGTTAGTATCAGATCTTTTTACAGAAATTTACATATCAATTACGGCGAATAAAGTGCGTACGGGATTGACGATTTTGGGTATTGTGATCGGGATTGCATCTGTGATTGTGATGATTGCAATTGGTACGGGATCACAAAAAGCAATCGAGGCAAGTATTCAGTCAGTCGGTTCAAATCTGCTCACGATACAGCCTGGACAACAGCGAAGTTTTGGTGGTGGTGCACGCAGCAGTGGTACTACGCAATCATTGACACTGGATGATGCAACGGCGATTACGGAAAAAATCGATCGTGTTGCAGCGGTTGCGCCGACTGTGTCTGGTAATGAGCAGATTATTGCCAATGGAAATAATGCCAATGCATCGATTAGTGGTGTGACGGAGGCGTATGCCCAGGTGAATAATATTACGGTTGCATCAGGTGCATTCATCAGTGATGTACATGAAAAAAAACGTGCAAAGGTTGTTGTCATTGGTCCGGACATGCGCGATGAGATCTTTGGTGCGGATGTTAATGTTGTGGGACAAAAAATTCGCATTGGCGGATTGAACTTTACAATTATTGGTGTGCCAGATGCAAAGGGCGGTAGTGGTTTTGGAAGCAGTGATGATGCAGTATATATGCCGTTGTCCACATATCAACAATATTTTGCTGGTGATGCATATCTTTCGTCGATTAGTGTAAATATTGCCGAACAAGATCAGATGACAATAGCAGAAGATGAAATCACGGCGTTACTGCTTACACAACATAAGATTGCCAATGCAGATGATGCGGATTTTAATATTCGCAATCAAGCAGACATTATTGCGATGACGTCATCGGTGACAGGTACGATGACCATACTGTTGGGTGCTGTTGCGGGCATCTCGCTTGTGGTTGGGGGCATTGGAATCATGAATATGATGTTGACAACCGTCACAGAGCGTACGCGTGAGATTGGGTTGCGTAAGGCGATTGGCGCGGGTCAAAAAGATATTAAGCAGCAATTTCTTCTTGAATCCATTGTGCTCACATTTCTCGGTGGTATGATTGGTATTTTTCTTGGCGTTACGATTTCGTACGGATTGGATCATTTTGGCATCACATCAACGCAAGTGTCTCATTTCTCGATTATACTCTCATTTAGTGTTTCTGCCGTTATTGGTATCGTTTTTGGGTATTATCCTGCACAACGTGCAGCAAAACTTAATCCAATTCACGCATTGCGATACGAATAGATTGACATCTGTGCTCTCTATTGTATAATTTATATTTGTTCTGTTCACTTAAACACATTGTGGGAGGTGTGGTATGCATCAGTATGTACAAGGAAGCTGGGCTATAGAACTAACAATCAAGGACGGTCCTCGATTTTCATAAATATTTTTTCAGATCAAAAGTTATGAACATACCAACTAGAGAGAGTAAGTGCAAATCTAGGGCTTTTGGAAGCCTTTTTTTGTTTCTTATCCTTGACATCGCCTGTTACAATTGCAGCAATTAGGGTTACCTTATGACGGTCCACAACCGTTGGCAGATAAGCTGTACGACATATACAACATCACAATTCATGCATCAACCATATACAGAATATTAAAAAGAGAAAAGATCAGATACACACATGAATACAAGAGGTGGGTAAAAGAAAAACCAAAGCTCTATTGCCTTGATACACCAGGCAGAGAATTGCAAATGGATGCATGTTATCCGTTCGGCAGACAAAGAAAACTCGCAAGCAATGATCCCTATTGTCCACAACAAAATGGTAAAATAGAAAGATATCATAGAACCATGAAAAAAGAATTCTTTCACAGATATATCTCATTTCATGATCCCATAGAAACAATCGAATACAAATATCAGCAATGGCTCCACTATTACAATACACACAGAAGACATGGTGGGTATGGTATGAATAGAATGATGCCAGCTCAAAAGATTGCATCTACATTGTTTTTATCATTAAGTAATATTAATACAGTAATTCCTCAAAAAGTAACCTTGACTATGCAACAGTACAAAATTTTTGAGAGAGTATGGTAGAATTTAATATAAGATATTAATAGAAATAAAAATGAATAAAAAAATACAAAGTATCGTTGGAATAGGAACAGTTTTAATTATTGCAATAATAATTGGATTATTTTTTTTGTTAAGTAATAAAAATATTCCGCCGACAGAACAAGCGAATATTAAAGAAGATAGAATTGTAATAAATGAAGAATTTTCAAAAGATAACAACGGGGTGTATCAAAGTAATGATTGTTTGCCAGAAGAAGATTTAATCAAACTTGACCCTAAAACATTTGAAGTTCTTAATTCCTGTTTTATAAAAGATAAAAACGGTGTCTATTATAAACCTTTCTGTGGACAAGATTGTCTTTATAAAAAACACCCAGCAGACACGCTTTCTTTGATAGATCTAGGAGATGGATTTTTAAAAGATAAAAATTATATTTATTATGCATATCAAAAAGGAGGCGATAAAATAATTAAAAATGCAGACTCTAACACCTTTGAAAAATTGAATGGAAAATTTACCAAAGATAAAAATAACTTATATTACGAAGACATTATAGTGGCTAATATAGATATTAACTCAATTGAAGTCATCGATGATAATCAAGTAAAAGATAGTAAAAACATATATAATTGTATTTCTGATATCTATGGGCCTAGTTGCAAAGCTATTAAATAGTCAAACAGATTCTAACGTCGTCTATCTAGCGGAGTCCTAAAGGTTGATGAATAGTTTCTACAATTACATTGAACGGGATAACACAAGTCAAAAAATAGACTTTTACCAGACAGGCGGCAGTTCTGAGCTAAAAAGTTTATGATCTATCATTTTTCATTTACTTCAGAACTTTCAAAAAATAACGGGCGTGTCTTGCAAGAATCTAATAATATATCTTCTAAATTCAGCTATGCTATGGTGGGGGAGGAATAAAAAAGTTGTGGCAAATTCATATCAAAAGATTGATGTGAAAAAAGGCGAGACGTAATCGGGAATGGTTTGTATGCCAAAGTTTTTTTCAGAAGAAATCAAAAAATTTGAGCATCAGAAGTCTGTCCTACAGATTAAATTTTAAGAGAGGATTATTGATTATTTTTCCCTCCTTAATTATAAGAATGTGAATATCATTTAAGATGTAAAGCAAGGAATTTAGGAGTTTTTGTAAGCTCTATTTATTATACATTGAGTAGGATGTCACTGTTTTTTATTGTATAATTAAAGTAAAGAAATTAGTTTATGAAAATTGAAGAAAAAAAAATCTATTTGGCATTTGAAATAAGTATTATTTTAAAGGGAATAAATTCAATAATAGAAATTATAGGTGGTCTCATCCTTCTTTTTGTTTCCCAGCAATTTATCACTAAAACAATATATTATTTAATACAAAATGAAATAATTGAAGACCCAAATGATTTTATTGCAACGCACCTCTATTCTTTGGTCGAACAATTAAATATAAACACGCAACATTTTGCAGCTTTTTATCTTCTTAGTCACGGTATTATTAAGCTCTTTTTAGTTTTCAATCTTTTAAAAAAGAAACTTTGGGCATATCCATTAGCTATGATAATCTTCGGTTTTTTTATCTTTTATCAAGTATATAAGTATAGTATTACTGGTTCAATTTTCTTAATATTTTTAACAATTATGGATGTGGTTGTTATTATTCTTACTTTGCACGAATATGTATATTTAAAAAATATACATAGTAGAGAGTAAGCAGATTCTGATAGCGTCCTTTTGTGGGATTAAGTGTTAAATCATAAAAAGAAATACCTTTGTCGATATTAAATAAAAATGGTTATTTGCTTTCTCTGTTTTTTTGACTGTTAATTGTCGTGCTGTACTGAAATAATGAAGAGGGATTGATTTTATGCTCAATTAAAGAACATAAAATGACTGACGCACAAATTTTTTAAATCTTTGGAATCGGATTGTGTGCTATGGGAATTGTCTAGGTTAGTAATTTCGATCGTTTTAATAAAAATATTCTATTTTCAACATATCGGATTTTCTTCTATTTTTAAAGAACTAAAACCGCATTATGCTTTCGCACTGTGGCTTGTGCTGGGGGAGATTTGCTCTCCATGTGGGGTTGCTGTACATAGATTTTTTCAAATTTTTCATACCACAAAAATAAGACTTAAGCAATCTTATTTTTGTTATACTACATTGATTTGTATTCATTTTTTTGGTTGACAAACGTACTATAATTAGTTAAGATACTTACATAAAATTAAACACCTTATGATGCAACGCAAAATACAGATAGAAAAATTGCTTGAAGATATTCAGATATTGAAATGCAAAATGCTTTCAAATGATACTTGTCATCTGAAAGGTGGCCAGATTACTGCTTCTCAATGGCTTGTTTTGCAGCATTTACGGAAAAACGAAGGTGCGACTATCAAAGGAATATCACAAACTCTCAGCATAACTTCCAGCGCGGCAACCCAACTCGTTGAACCCCTTGTTCAGAAAGGATATATAAACAAAAAAGCGAACAGTAATGACAGGCGGGCACTCAATCTTTCACTTTCAAGTAGAAGTAAAAAGCGTATGGAGAATCTCCGCAACAAACGCATTCAGCGCATGGAGCAAGTTTTTGATATATTAACAGATGATGAATTTACAGTCTATTGTAATTTGCTTGATAAAATAGCAGGGAGTCAAACTGCTAAGAAATAATAAAAATTTTTTATGCAAGAACAAAAGAAAATTACGGATCAAAATAATGCAAATGTATCGGTGCCAAGTTTATTTGGTTTAATGCGCAGATATATAGGAATAATCGTTGTTCTTGTGGTTCTTACCATTATTGCTAATGGATTGAGCATTTCTGTCCCAAAAATTATCGCGGTCGCTATTGATACGTACACAAATGGCAATTTTATCATTATGCATCTTGTCGTTGAATTTTGTATTATTGCATTACTTATTTTCGTCTTCACTTATCTGCAAAATATCGTGCAGGTATATGCTTCCGAAAAAGTTGCCAAGGACATGAGAAATGATATTGTGGCAAAAATATCAGTGCAGCCGTATTCTTATATCGAAACTGTCACACCAGCTAAGATTTTAACTAATTTAACTTCAGATGTGGATGCAATAAAAACATTTGTATCAACGGCTATTTCATCTATTATTTCGTCCGCCTTTTTGATTGTAGGTGTTTCAGTTCTTCTTTTACTTACTGATTGGAAATTGGCGCTGGCGGTGCTTTCGGTTATGCCAATTATTGGCGGTGCTTTCTTTGTTGTTCTGAAAAAAGTTCGCAAACTCTTCATGCGATCTCAAGAAGCGATAGATTGGCTCAACAGGGTTATAAGTGAAAATATTTTGGGCGCAGCTCTTATTCGCTTGCTGAATTCACAGAAATATGAAGGTAAAAAATTCTTCTTTGCGAATACTGAGGCAAAAAATATTAGCTTTGAAATATTAAAATTGTTCTCTACTCTTATACCAGTCATTTTCTTTTTTACTAATTTGGCGACACTTGCCATAGTAATGCTTGGGGGACATTTTGTCATTCAAGGGTCTATGTCGCTGGGTAATTTCACCGCCTTTAATAGTTATCTGGCCATTCTTATATTTCCGATCATCATTCTCGGATTTATTAGTAATTTAATCGCTCAAGCACAAGCTTCCTATGGTCGTATTTTACAGGTTCTGAATGCTCCCATTGAAAAGAAAACGGGAGGATTTAAAGCGACTTTGAAAGGAAATATTGAAGTGAGGAATGTAACAGTGAATTTTGGAGGAAAATTGGCACTCAAGGATGTTTCTTTTTCAATAAAAGCTGGGAGTAAAACAGCAATCATTGGGCCGACAGCTGCTGGCAAAACGCAATTATTGTATTTGCTTGCGGGGCTTTTGTCACCTACATCAGGTGAAATTTATTTTGATGATAAAGCCATTAATGAATACGATAAAGAGAATTTGCATAGCCAAGTTGGGCTTATTTTTCAGGATAGTGTCATATTTAATTTGAGTTTGCGAGAAAATATCGCCTTCAGCAATACAACTAAAGATGAGAATGTGAAAAAAGCGATAACGACAGCTGAACTTGCAGATTATATTGATACCTTATCACAAAAATTGGATACTATAGTGTCAGAAAGAGGATCAAGTCTTTCGGGCGGACAAAAACAGCGTATTATGTTAGCACGTGCGCTGGCGCTGAATCCCAAGATATTACTGTTGGACGATTTTACTGCGCGCGTCGACGCTAACACGGAAAGAAAAATTCTGAACAATATCTCCGAAAATTATGCTAAACTTACTCTTTTGTCAGTTACACAGAAAATTTCCTCCGTTGAACATTATGACCAGATTATTCTTTTGATGGAAGGTGAATTGTTGGCCAAAGGTACTCATGAGCAATTATTGCAGTCTTCACCTGAATATGTCCAGATATATCAGTCACAAAGAAGTACTAACCAGTATGAATTAAGTAGTGAAAAATAATATATGGATTACTCTCTGACTAAACCCGACATAGAAAAAGAAAAGCAAAAAGGTGTATTGATCACAGCATGGCGTCGGATTGTGCCTTTGATGGCGGAGGAAAAACGTCCGGTAACAATTGCAATAATAGCGATATTGGTAAGTTCTGCTGTTTCGCTTGTTGGACCGATTATTATCGCACAAATCGTTGATGTATATATCGTCGGAAAAAATTTTCACGGAGTTTTACTTCTTTCGGGACTTTTGGCATTTATTTTTATTGTCGGACTCATTTCAAGCTATATACAGATTATAACTATGGGAGGCGTTGGCAGGCGTTTGCTTTTTAGTTTACGTAATAAAATATTTGAAAAACTGCAGGAATTACCAGTGACTTTTTTTAATCAAAATAAAGCTGGCGATCTCATCTCTCGCATAAACAATGATACTGACAAGCTTAATCAGTTTTTCTCACAGGCATTGATGCAATTTTTAGGCAACATTATACTTATCGTTGGCACGGGGATTTTTATTATTGTTATTAATCCACGTCTTGGTCTTATTGCACTTGTGCCGGCAGCTTTAGCTTTAGTTGCAACACAATTACTCAGTCCGTGGGTAAGGCGTACTAGTCTTAAGAGTCTCCGGGCGTTAGGAGGTATGAGCGGAGAAATTCAGGAAAGCATCAATAATTTCAAGGTGATTGTGGTTTTTAATCGTCTAGATTATTTTCGAAATAAATTTAAAGAAGCGAATGAAATGAATTATTCCGCCTCAATTTCCGCTGGCATTGCTAGTAATATATTTAATCCCATTTACGTACTGGCCTCATTATTGGCTCAGTTAGCAGTTTTGGCTTACGGTATCTATTTGATATCCCTGGGTCAATTTACCGTTGGACTACTTATTGGATTTTTGCTTTATGTTAACAATTTCTATCATCCACTCAGACAACTTGCATCTGTGTGGCCGTCGCTCCAGCTGGCGCTGGCTGGACTTGACCGCATTTCGGAGGTATTGAATCTTGAATCAGATGTTAGAATGATGCCAAAAGAAATGGCGGAAAAGCCTTCTTCAAATAATGCCGTCCTGGAATTTAAAAATGTATTTTTCAGTTATGAAAAAGGAAAAGATATTTTGAAAAATATTAGTTTTACACTTGAAAAAGGGAAGACATATGCTTTGGTCGGACCGACGGGTGGTGGGAAAACAACGACAGCATCTCTGATGGCGCGTCTTTATGATCCGGCTGAGGGAACGATTTATCTGGAGGGCAAAGATATTCGTTGCTGGGAGTCTGATCAACGCGTAAAAAAGATTGGATTTATATCGCAGGAACCATTCTTATTTAATGGCACGGTTCGTGAAAATATACTATATGGCAATGAGGAATGTCAGGAATACACAAATATTGAGTTGGAGCATGTATTAGAAAAAGCGCAACTATCGAAATTGCTTTTGCTATTTTCTGAAGGCATTGATACTAATGTCGTTTCAAGTGGAGATGCAATCAGTCTCGGTCAAAAACAATTGATTGCTTTTATTCGGGCAGTTTTGCGTAAACCCGATATTTTGATTTTAGATGAAGCGACAGCAAATATTGACACAGTCACGGAGCAGTTACTGGAAGAAATCATTAATAAATTGCCGAAAGAAACAACAAGAGTTATTATTGCACACCGACTCAATACAATCGAAAACGCCAATAAAATATTCTTTGTGAATGCAGGTGAAATCACGTCGGCAGGGTCCATGCAACATGCAGTTGACATGCTTTTGCACGGAAAAAGACAAAGTTGATATAGCAATGTGTTTTTATGTGTGAAAATGAAATTTTATTGACATAAGTCTCTAATTTTGTCTTTCGTTCAGAGTTTTAGGATAATATATTTCTTGAATTATTAAAAAGAATTATGATACAATGAAGAAAATCTTAATGTGATAAAACAATATGAAAACAAGATATCTAAAGAGGTTTTATTTGTTATTTATGCTAATTTTATTATTTTGTATTGTATCAACTCCTTATGCTATTAAAAATGGGTTTTCATTTTTAGAAGAGGAATTTTTGGAAGGTTTAATAATTTTAATTATTACAATAATTGCAATAATTTTAGATTTTTTTTACAAAAAAGAAGTAGCATCAAAAAATGAAATTATAGACACGGCCTGGAAACAGATAGGGAAGATGAATATATTTGCAGAAAGGATAAAAAAATTACTCGTTAGTGTTGATAAATACCCAGAAAATAAGACAAAACTAAAAAGTATTCTTGAAGAAATGGCTGATAGAATATTAGGATTAGATAATTATGATTTTGTTTTTTTGCGTATAGTTGAAGAAAAAAAAATTAGAACAATTTCTGAATATTTTAAAGCTAGAAAAAAAATGGATTTACCAAAGATTAGTAACAAAGATTTAGTGAAGATAAACCCTAATACTGTTTCAAGCGCTGTGAGCTCAACAATGGAAGGCTTGGATGTAAAAATTTTTTGTATCTTATCAAAAGATGATATATCCGAAGAACAAAAAATATTAATCCAAAAAATATTAAATGATATAGTAATGCTGTATTACATATTTTTTATAAAAACTACAAAACAAAATAAATAAATTTTAAATAAAATTATTAAAAAAATTTGGACTTAACTTGTTAAAATTCTAGTTCGCCTTTTTTTAAAAATTAAATTATAACGTTAATGACATGACATTTATGTCATTGAGCGATAAATCCGAGTCAGGTATTACATAAATTGTATAAACATGCATAATGGATGTATGCAGTAAAAGGCAAATATGAGTTTACATATAGAAAGAATTGAAGATCTGGGTTATGATGATTTTTTTGAAAAAAGTCGTTTTGCACTTGGGTTGAGGGATTATTGTGTCGCAAGAGTCATTGCTGAATATAAAGGGGTGTATAAAGTAAAGACAGTCTCAGGTGAATATTTAGCAACAATAACAGGTAAAAAATCTTTTAATTCGTCTATGCGGGAAGATTATCCAGCTGTCGGCGATTGGGTTGTTCTTGATAAGGTTGATGGGAATAGAGCAGTGATCCATGAAATTATGGCGCGGAAAACAATTTTGAAAAGGAAATATAGTGGTAAAGATGGGGAGCAACTTATAGCAACAAACATTGATGTGGCATTTATTGTTGAATCAATTGATCGTGATTACAATTTAAATCGATATGAGAGATATTGTGTGCTAGTAAGAGAAAGTGGCATAAAACCTATCATAATACTCAATAAAATAGATTTAATCTCTGATCAAGAGAAAAAAGAACGGATGACAGAATTAAAGAAACGACTGTCCAATGTTGATATTATTTTTACTAGCACAGTGACTAGCGAAGGTTTGAAAAATTTATATGACTCATCCATAAGAGGGAAGACGTATTGTTTTATCGGCTCGTCTGGAGTCGGTAAATCTTCTTTGATCAACAAATTACTCGGGAAAGATCGTATCACGATTGGCAATATTGGCATACAATCAGATAGAGGTACACATACTACCACGCAAAGAGAAATGTATTTTTTGGATAATGGTAGTATAGTGGTTGATAATCCTGGTATGCGTGAAGTGGGGTTAACGGATTTGAGTGTAGGAATTGATGACCAATTTAATGCGATTTCATTTTCAGCACTGAAATGTAAATTTACCAATTGTACTCATGTGCATGAACCTGGATGTGGAGTTTTGGGAGATATGCAGTCTGGTGATTTGGATGAAAATGAATATAAAAATTATATTACTCTTAAAAAGGAAGCGCATCATTTTGGTATGACAAAACGCGAGAAACAAAAAAAAGATAAAAATTTTGGAAAATTTAAGAAAAAAACCAAAAAGACTTTCAAGAATTATAAGTATAAGGGTTATTGCGATTAATCTTGTGTAGCTACAGTGAAAAAAAATGTTTGTATATAATATGAAAACAACCCAACATCTTTTGCCGAATTATTCATCAGTGCCTGTGTCACCAAGCATTCCGCAACCATTGCAAGTGCCTATACAAAGTGATCTGCTAGATTCATTTCCAGCAATGCCGACTACCCATTAAATAATAATAGTTTGAAAAGTATGCTCCAAAAAATTGTAGATTATTTGCAATAATATGGGAGTAATTATTCTCAGAAGTCTCTCATTCAGCAACTGAGAAATTCCGGATATGCGGAAGTTGATATCCAGGAGGCAGTGCGGGTGGTTTATGGTGATTTACAACCAAATGGTTCTGGTTTGGAAAATCAGAATATTCAATTCAAGCAATCACCTCAAGCGATTTTAAATGAGACAAATCTAAAAAAGAAAAAACTTTCAAAAGTCATCGCAATTACGTTGCTGGTTATTTGGATAATTATAGCTATTTGTTCAGCTCCAATGGCACTTCTCTTGTTTGTGATGTCAGGAAATAGTGGAGATTTTATGGGACCTGTAATTTTTTGTGCAATGTGGGTTCTGATATTTCTCGGTCCGATAGCTCTATCGATATTTTTCTATCAGAAAGAAAGATATGACTATGCAATAATACCGCTTATCTTAGTTATGGCATTGAGCAGTTATTATATGGTGAGCTCGTTCTATCCTTGAGATAAATATTTCAAGGATAGAAAAAAGGAAGCAGCGCAAATCGTAGAAAAAGTGCAAAAAAATGAAGATACAAATATTTGGCCGGGTGATGATAAGAGTGCGTGTTTTAGCGGATTGAAAAATATAGATGCATCAATATATAATGATGTAAAGGGAAAAGATGTGCAAATGAATAAGATTGCCAATGAATATATTAAACGGGGTGATAATAAAAAAGCAACTGTGTGTCTCCAAGAAGCGATCGACTTTTCTATAAAAGGTGATTATTCAGATATTTGGATTGATATGTTAAAAATGGAATTAAAGGAAGTAGAAAACAAAGAATAATTATTATAGTACAGTTTTTTAGACAGAGTAAATAATACTCTAATAAATAAGTAGCAATTAAGCGAAGCTAGGTGTGTGTCAAAATCCTGACTGGAAATATTGATGCATGATTAAGTGGATAAATAAAAATAGGGACTTATAGTTTTAAAAAATACAGAATAGATATTCGGTGGATCTGTTATTCTCAGCAGGGGACTTTAATTGTGAAGAAGAATTTTTTTTTGTTATCATAAATATGTCTGAGACAAAATAATAATCAATTAGTTATTTATAATTTTTTATATTTAAAATAAAAATGGAAACACAAAAAGATACGCCGCCGATGTCAGGGGCTCCGATGCAGATACCAATCCCAGTGCCAAATCCCGCCACTCCATCGGAACCAACTAAGAGTTTGAATCAACCTCCGACTTCACCGCCCATTTTTAATGTGGCACCAATCCAATCAAAAACTGCAGGAAAATCTTGTACTATCATAGCTACTATTTTTGTGCTAATACTAGTGTTCATCATCTTGGGAGTTTTTATGCTTTTCCGGAGCATTTCTCATAAAGTGCCAAACGATACTAGTGTTTCGTTTATAGAAAATATAGCTGGTTCATTAGGTGATCAAAGTGGCAGTCCGGACATTGGCTCGAGTAATGATGGAAATGAAAGTGGTATCGTTCCTGTAACATCAGACCAGGTTATGGATAATATCAAATGTGATAATGAATACAATGTTCTAATCGAGAAAAACGGGAGAACTTATGGGAAAGGATGCTTTGCAGGAATAGGGGGTATGGAATGTGAACAACCAACAAAAGCTAATCTGCCGAAGAACGTGGTGATGATTCTCGATTCTTCTGGAAGTATGGCAGCCAACATGGGTGGCAGGACGAAACTTGATGTGGCTAAGGAAGCAGCTGAGAACTTTGTCAAAGATTTGAAAGAAGATATTAACATTTCAATCGTAGCCTATGGTCATAAGGGGAGTAACAATGTTAGTAGTAAAGCAGTTTCATGTTCTGGTATAGAGGAAATATATTGGTTAGGTGCGCCTAACTTAAACATTATTAATGATAAGATTGGAGCTATGAAAGCGACTGGCTGGACGCCGATTGAAGGCGCTTTGCAAAAAGCAAAAGATATTTTATCCAAATATCCAACGGCGCAGTACAATAATTCAGTTCTGCTTATTAGTGATGGAGAAGAAACTTGCAATGGTGATCCGGTCGCCAAGGCAAAAGAGTTGAATACGTCGGATATAAACGTCGTGGTTAATGTTGTCGGTTTTGATGTAGGGGGGAAGGCTGAATCTCAGCTCAAGAGCACAGCTGTGAGTGGTAATGGTACATATTTTTCAGCGCGTAATGCTAGCGAGTTGAGTGCAGCACTTGGCGATGTAACAGCAAAATGCTTAAGAAAGGGAAAAGTTGTGGCTCAGGTGCAGGCTAATTCCAGCGTGCTGATTAATTGTCAGGCATTATTGGGTGCAGAGTGGGTCAACATGATTACGGATATAAATAAAGCTTCAAGTGAGTGTAGGGCGTATATAATGAACAAATATGATGAAAGATATAAAAGTCTTAAGACCCAGTTTGAAGAATTGGATGCACAAAACAAAAAGAATTTTAAGGATGCTTATGGAAAGGATAGTACTACTTCAAACTAATAGTTTGATGTGTAGCGGGGCATTTTTCTAGCCTCGCTTTGTTTGTGGTATCATTATGCAAATTCTATTGACATCCAGTTCACGGAACTAATAAAATTGTCCTTATTGAAGGGCAATTTTTTATATCTAAATAAAATGATTATTGAGCTTATAAAAAATTCAAGTTCGAGAAACGACAACTTCTTTGGGATTTTATATGCAGATGAAAATTATATGCATTTATTTCTCCATTTTATAAAATATAGTATACTTTAAAACGAGGTTCAAATTGTTCTTTGATTAAATAACCAACAAAAAGAGAGGGTGAACTTGTGAAAAAAGCGAGAGGAAAAATACAAGGAAGAATTCGTGTTGGTATACTTCTTTTTTTAGGAGTTATTGTTTTGCGAGGACCATTTCCATATCTTATGCGATTATTACCACGTTTCTTTGATTATATTTTTTTCGTTTATCCCGGTAAGGAAAGTGATATAGGTGGTTACTTGCCACACTTTCTTGCAAACACAGCATGGTGTCGCACACAAATTTTCTTTGGAGGAATCATCACTGCTCCACGAGGCGAAAAGGCTGGAAGGGGATTTTTGATTGGAGCACCATCCACTGTACGTAGTATGGTGGGATCAGAAAACGAATGTCGACTTCTAGAAGAGAAGATGAAAAAAATTGCACATCATTACTCAGTAAAAAGAATTGCAATCGCTGGAAGGGCGCCATCTATATTCATGCGTCATGGTATCGTTTTGGAAAAGCCTTTCGTTCAAGGTAAAAAAGGAAACGAGTTTATGTAGACTAAAATGTGAGCCATCATTTATATCATGTGGATACAGCAAATACAGAAAAAAATAAAGATTAAGATTGATTTTTGAGTATAGTGTTATAAAAGTAATTGAGACATATGCTTAGTCGATAAAATATCGTATAATGATACTGGTGGTATTCGTTGTTCAAAAGTTAAAATATGAAAGAGAAAATCTCACGGCGTATTTTTCAGTCATCTATAGGTGGCCTGTTTGGATATTTTGGTATTTTGGCTTTGATGGATCCTATTACAGAGGCTGGCACATGGATCTCCCCAAGTATCATTACATTGATAGAATTTATTATTCCAGTAAGTGTCTTCATGCTAATATTGGGAGCTTTGCAAGTGACAATTGCCTTTTTGCTTATTTTAGATAAATACACCCATATTGCATTACCACTTGCCGCAGTTCTGCTTGGGGGCATAATCATGAATCTGGGATGGAATACGGTTGCATTGCGTGATCTTGTTATACTAACTGGTGTTGGGTATCTTTATTTTGATATCACCTCACATACGGAGGATTATATAAGGTAATTTGAATTTTACAGAATGTGATAAGAAAAACACCTGTGAGGGTGTTTTTCTTTTTTTTAGAAACCAGTAGGTTGTTGAACGACATTACCTTGACTATCAACAATGACAGCTGTGTCATCACCAATATTTGATTCTGTGCCACTAGAATCGTCTGCCAAAAATTTATCTATGAAATAGAGTTGTTCGCCATCTTTGAGTGTATATGATTGATCATGATATTGAGGCTCTAGAGCTTTTAAATTGATTTGTATTGTGCCATCTGGTAATGTTTGTTTATCCATTTTAAATCCTGCAAGTGCTGTTTTTGCTTCAGTGCTTAAAGTGTCAGTAGAAATCAAATAAGCATTCTTAAAGTATGATTGCTCTGCAAACTTTACAGTGGAATTTGATGGGGTTGGTGTGTCGACAATAGTAGTTGGAGTATTTGAATTTTTTTGGCTTGTTTTACCAGTAGTAGGATTTGTCGTTGAATTATTGCCTGCAACTTGTCCGCATCCATACAGAAATAGAGCGGTTAGTGGTAAAATCCATAATATTTTTTTCATATATTTAAATTAATTAAATAATTACTCCGTGATTATATAATATAATACGTTTGTGAGGGCAAATTATTTCAAATACAAATTTGTAATTCATTAAAAATGATAATTTTACTAATAAATGTGTAAACAGTATTATGTGGTATTTGTTTATATGTATGTTAAAAATATTTTTGTATAATATTTTTCTTTTAGGTGCGTAGCAATTAGAACATTGATTTTAACAGAAAAACATTATAAATAGTAATGCGCCACATATTTTGAATAAATTTTAAATTTGTTTGTCATTTGTGTTATTATGATTACTTATACCAAAGCACTTTTTTATTTAAATGAAACTGTTATTGATTAGATCACAACTGCTGTAGCAGTATTTTTTTTCAGTTAGTTCACCTTATTCTTCCATGTCGATAAAAAGGAGAACAAAAAAAGGAACAGTGTGAGTTTTTGACAGATATTTTTTCGGTTAAAAGAGAATTTTGCAATTATTACGATTTTTAGAACGAGATTGTTTAGAGATGATTTATCTTTGCAAAACTCTAAATGTGATGATGAGTGACGTAAAATCGACTTTATTAATATGAAACAAATAGTGTCCGTTTTTTGTATTATACAAACAAGTAGTAATATCAATTAATTATTAATAATTAAATATATGGCAAAGATTATTCACTTCGAAATTCCGGCAACAGATCCGGAAAAAGTCGGCAATTTCTATAAAGAAGTGTTTGACTGGGAGATTTCACAATATGAAGGTGTTTCAGATTATTGGCTCGTCATGGCTGGCCCAAAAGAGGAAAAATATGGCATCAGTGGTGCTATCTATAAGAGAGGCGCCAATGATAAAACGATAAACACAATTTCAGTGGAGGACGTAAAAGAGGCGATGAAAAAAGTAAAGAAAGCGGGTGGAGAAATTCTCGGTGAGGTCATGAATATTCCAAATGTCGGATTGATTGTCCAAGCAAAAGATATAGAGGGTACTCAGTTTGGCATGCTTCAAGTACCAGAAAGTATGAAAAATATGTGAGTGAGATGATTATTAACTCATAAATATGGATAAAAATAAGAATGAATTACGTATCGAGCGAATTTTTGATGCACCAAGAGATGTAGTATGGCGAGTGTGGACTGATTCAGAATTTGTGAAAAAATGGTGGGGACCAAAAGATTTTACTGCACCAGAAGTTGCAATTGATTTTTGTAAGGGTGGTAAATATCTTTACTGCATGCGAGGAAAAGTAGCACCTGATATGCCTGAGCGAGATTACTGGAGTGGCGGCGTATTTCAAGAAATCGTAGCGATGGAAAGGATCATTCTCACGGATTATTTTGCTGATGAAAATGGTAACCAAGTATCAGCAACGTATTATGGGATGGATGCGAAAACGCCAATGGAGATGATGCTCACAATCACATTTGAAGATCATGAAACAGATAAAACAAAACTCACTTTGTATTATCCAGATCGTGGTGATATGAGCGAAGTGGAAAGCGAAGGTATGCGACAAGGCTGGAATCAGTCTCTCGATAAGTTCGCTGACGCTATCAAATAAGCATTACAGCGGAAAACATAAAAAATGACTTTACTAAGTCATTTTTTATATTTGTCTCTTTGAGAGGAGCTGTATTGCTAACGAATTGACGAAGTAATTTATTGATTTATATATTGTCTTTTATGTATTGAACCAATTTGCTTCATTATTTCATTTTACGCCATTCCTCGCATTGATAGATATTACTGAAGAAAAAATGTATAAAAATTGAAAAAAGTGAATGGATGTATAGTCTGAGTTAGAATAAGAATCATTTTTATGATAGTATCAAGGCGTAATTGGTTAACGTAAAATTATATGGCAGTTGATAATATAAATATTATGATCGGATTGTTGACTATTTTTGGACAAATTTTAATTTTGCTCTTTATAGTATATTGGTTACTTTTTAAAAAAACTGAAAATAAATTAACACAGTGCGTTGTGGAAAATGCAATATTCTTTGCATTCATTGTGGCGGTAGTAGCGACGAGTGGCAGTCTCTATTATTCTGAGATCGCAAAATTTGAGCCATGTGAACTTTGCTGGTTGCAAAGGATATTTATGTATCCACAAGTAATCTTACTTGGTACAGCTCTGTGGAAAAAAGAAAACCATGTGATCACATATAGTCTGGCACTCATCGCAGTCGGTATATTCATCTCTCTCTATCATAACTTCACATATTACACGGTACAGTCTACAAATTTCTGTTCAATATCAGCGCCATGCACCACAAAATTTGTCACTGTCTTCAATTACATCAGCATTCCATCAATGGCACTAACAGCTTTTGTGCTTGTTGGGATTTTGTTGTTGAATAAAAAATTGAGATTAATCAAACCATGATATTTCTTGAAGATAATTTTTTTTCAGTAAAAAAATTAATGAAATTAAGAAGCTGTTAGAGAAATTAATTTTTTCAACGGTTTTTTCTTTTTGGAGGATTGAACTATAAGTACTTCTGCTGCGGCTAAGCGTTTTGACATATTTGGATGAGTCGATGCGAGATGCAACGCGTAAGATGTCACAGAGAGCAAATGCACTAATTGTACCCAATAGAAAAATCTTATCGCGTCGAGAGCAAATCTGGCAATTACCAGAAAGCGCAATGCCCACAGCACCGTCATTGTGATAAATGCAAAGAGAAAGGATATTCAACTTTATACCCATGTGGAATGCACTTTGTAGTCTTTTACTTATCTGTTTCGCCCTTTCAATGCACGATTCTCCTATTCTATTGATTGCTGTGGTCGTTGATTATATTTCTGAAAAAAAATATGATAACATGGAAGATTTCTTGGGTCAAGATTTTGAAGTGTGAATTTTGAAAGTCATTTAATTCATTCGCGTAAAAGAAAGTAGAGGAGTAATATGCATATATGAATGAAATGGCAAAAAAAACATATGACGTAGCCATTATAGGTGGCGGTGTAACTGGCACATCTTTGCTCTATGTTTTGAGCAAATATACCAATCTCAAAAAATTGGTTTTGTTGGATAAGTATGGAGAATTAGCTCATGTGAATTCACATTTTAACAATAATAGTCAGACGCTTCACTTTGGAGATATCGAAACAAATTATTCCTTAGAAAAAGCTGTGCAAGTAAAAAAAGCTTCTTCGCTTTTGGCGAGTTATGCTGAAAAAAATATTCCAGATGCAGTTTTTCTTTCTCATAAGATGGTGCTTGCAGTCGGGGATGGAGAGACGCAAGATCTTGAAAATCGTTATCACGAATTTCACAGCACATATCCTAATCTCAGAAAAATTTCACGTGAAGATATTTCTACGATCGAACCGAAAGTTATGGAAGGTCGTGATCCACATCAAAAAGTGTTGGCATTGCTTAGTGATAAAGGATATGCATTGAATTATCAAAAAATCTCCATTTCATTTGTAGAAGAAGCAAAAAAACAAAAAAAGGAAATAATGGTGTTTTTAAATAGAACCGCTACGAAGATTTCTCGTGAGGATAGTGTGTGGAAGATCGCGACTGCAGAGGGTGAAATTGCTGCAAAAGGTATTGTGGTAGCTGCTGGTCCACATAGTTTGATCTTCGCTAAATCTCTTGGGTACGGCAAAGAACTAGGCATCCTCCCTGTGGCAGGCAGTTTCTATCGAGCGAAAGAATTGTTGAACGGAAAAGTGTATACTATGCAAATAAAAAAACTTCCTTTTGCCGCAGTCCACGGAGATCCGAATGTGAACGATCCAACGGAAACGCGATTTGGTCCAACTGCAAAGGTTTTGCCACTTTTGGAGCGTCATAATTGGCGTACACTTGTGGATTTTCTGAGAACATCAGTTTTTACAGTGAGCGGCGTGGCTAGTCTATTTGCGGTCATTGCTGATAAAACGATTTTTTGGTATGTCATGAAAAATTTGTTATTCGATGTGCCATGGATTGGTAAGAGAATGTTTCTCAAAGAAGTGAAAAAAATTGTGCCAATGATCACGTTGGATGAACTAACATATGGCATCGGACTAGGAGGTGTTCGTCCGCAAGTCGTAAATACCAAAGAGAAAAAAATGGAAATGGGTGAAGCAAAGATTGTTGGAGATGATATTATCTTTGATATTACGCCGTCACCTGGAGCATCAGTATGTTTGGATAATGCAAGAAAAAATGCCATTGAGATTGGGAAAACTTTCAAAGATTATACCTTTGACGAATCGCGGTTTGCATCTGATCACGCATTCGAATATTGATCTTATTTTTTAGGGTCTTTAAAGGTGAACTTATTTTTTTTCATTTCTGCAAGGAGTGTCTCTATGTGACATTCCGTTTCCTTATTAAGTTTGAGGAAAATATTGTGAACGCTTTTGCTTGGAGAGCTAAACATTTCAAAGCACCTTTTTTCAATCATAGATTGTTCGATGCGTAGTGCTGTGTGTAGAGCTTCCTTATGAGTGATGCTATTTTTTTGTGTTTTTTTAATTTCATCCAGTATGAAATTCATGACATAGGCAATGACTTCGCGAAAATATGGGGTTTCAGTGATATCATTTTTTATGTGCTTTGCTTTTTGGACACTGCTTGCGTGTGAGAAATCTCGTCACGGGAAATACTATTTAGAGTTATTAAGAGGTTCTTATTTTTCTATCAAATAACTTCCAGTATACATATATTATTGCATAAATACAGATATATGTTATGATGAGGAACTGCTTTTTTGAGCAGTTTTAGTATTTTTAAAACGTTTTATGGCGATAATCGTCGACGTATAAAAAAACAGAGGAATGGAGGGTTAAATACGATGAATGTATTAGTGATTGGCAGTGGTGGGAGGGAACATGCATTAGCATGGAAAATCGCACAATCGTTTTTTGTTAAAACAGTGTTTTGTGCTCCAGGTAATGCGGGCACGAATCAAATTGCAACAAATGTGGACATCAATCCAAATGATTTTGCTGCACTGATCGATTTTGTAAAAAAAGAAAAAATCGATCTAACCATCGTAGGCCCGGAAGAGCCACTCACACGTGGCATCGTCGATGCATTCAGGCAAAATGGCTTAATGATCTTTGGACCAAATGCCAAAGCTGCTATGCTTGAGGGATCAAAGTCGTTTACGAAAAATATTCTAAGAAAATATGGCATCCCTTCAGCAAAATATGAAAGATTCACTGACCCTGAAAGAGCAGAGCGATATGTGAAGGATCACAATATCTTTCCAATAGTCATCAAAGCAGATGGTCTCGCTGCAGGGAAAGGTGTCTTCATTTGCAATAGTTTCAATGAATCCATTGTGGCAATCCAAGAGATTATGGTGGATCGTCAGTTTGGTATTGCCGGCGCAAGTGTTGTGATCGAGGAATTTTTGCAAGGCGAAGAAGCATCGTATATTGTGATGGTGGATTATAATGGCAACGTTTTGCCACTTGCATCATCACAAGACCATAAGCGTCGCAGTGACGGTGATATCGGTCCGAACACTGGAGGTATGGGTGCATATTCACCTGCTCCAGTCGTCACTCCAGAGATGGAAAAGCGAATTCTCAATCAGATCATTTACCCAACCGTGGCGGCCATGGAAGAAGAGGGGTGTCAGTTCACGGGATTTTTGTATGCCGGCATCATGATTGATTCTGATGGAAAGCCATGGGTGCTTGAATTCAATGTACGCTTAGGTGATCCAGAAACGCAACCAATATTGGCCCGTATGGAGACTGATTTGATTACTCTCATGTCGTTTGCGTCAAGAGGTAAGTTGGACGAGTGTGAGATCAAATGGAATCCACAACCAGCAGTATGTGTTGTAATGGTTGCAGAAGGGTATCCGGGGTCTTACGAAAAAGGCATCTCAATCGATGGCATCAAACAGGCAGAAGAAACAGGTGCAATGGTTTTTCACGCCGGTACAACGTTGGATGCACAGTGCAATCTCGTATCCTCAGGTGGTCGAGTGCTCGGCGTAACTGCTTTGGGAAAAGATTTTACGCACGCGCAGCAAAATGCATATCAGGCAGTTGGCGAAATCAAGAGTGCCGGTTTGTTTTACAGGAGCGATATCGCAGACCGCGCAATTGGACGATGAAAGATTTTAACATCTAGTTGGTGTCATGTGACAAAAAGGAATTTCTTAAAATGAGGAATTCCTTTTAAATTTTAATACATTGTGTTCAAGGAGTCGCAACTCTCAGTAAGTAAAATATTTACAGTGTTTAGTAAGTCATTTCTGTTTGCTGCTATTATTTTTATCAATAGAATATTTTTAGAATTAATAATCGTAAAAGAGAAAAGTGCAGTTGTGGTATAATTGATTCATGATGAAAAAAATAGAAATAAAAAATTTCAGCATCAAATTTATTGACATCATGATTGGTATTGTCCTAGGATTGGGATTTCAGTGGTGGGAAAATTTGCACGAACCCTGGCAATACATCGCGTTTATTTTTGCATATCTTGATGTGACTGATTATTGGATCGATTATGGACCCACATTGAAAAAATGGCCCCCTAAAAAAGAAGTTGATGTCTTTTTGGATTTGGCGATTTGCTTTGCATTATTTCTATATATTTATTCCACACAAAATCTTGTCATATATTTCATAATGGCTTTTGGATTGATCAAAATTCTGGACTTTCTGTGGTTGTATAGCTCAAAAATTGAATATCATCCAACCAAGTTTTACAGAAAATATATTGATACATGGATGCTCACAAATGTTGTTGAGGTTGCTCTATCCGCATTCATATTATTGATTGCGGCTATTACTAATCTTTCGTCATTTACGATCCTTATGACATTTGTAGCGATGCGCGTGGCTACGAGAGTTATCGCAAGTTACACCTACAAAAAGGTATATCTTCCAAACTAGATAAGAATTTCATTTTGAATTCAATATTTGACGATGAGGTGCAATAATTGCTATGGTGTTAGAAGGTTTTTAGTTGTTTTTTAATTGCAAAAAAATGAGGAGGATCTGTCATGAAGATGTGTAGTTGTAATCATGTTGCGTGCAGTCATGATAAAACGGAAATAACCGTCATTCAGGCTGAAAATGAGTTTGGACACAAATTCTCTTTTGAGAGAAGAGAATGTAAGGAATGTAAGCGCTGGATCAGTGATACGCCTCTCACATAATATGTGAAGAAATATTGCCGATACGAATACGTATCGGCAGTTTTTAATTCAATTTATAGAGAAAATCACGATAGAGCTTTTTTGATCTCTGCATAATCTAACGAAGCAACAATTTCAATTTTTTTGATAAGTTGTGCTCTAATTTTTTGTGATGCTTTTTCATTGCCGAGACTATCAATTCTTTTAACAGCGTCTGTGTAGACATTAATCAAATCAGCTGCACGGCCATTGAGTGCAGGCAGTTCAGATGATGTGTTATTTAAATATGCAATAATTCCATCACTATTTTTAGCGACTTCATCGATAATCTCTTTTTGTGCTAATGATTTGATAAATCCTTCCACATTATTGATTACATCTTTTGCTTTGTTATTTGCATCTTGTACCATAATCTCTGCTTCTGCCAGAACGCTCATTTCTTTCTTAGTATTCACATTCTCTACTTTTAGTGAAATATGAGATGCAGACACAATATGCTCTCCTGTTTGATTTGCCGATGCATTTTTTGCCCATGTACTTGATGTGATCACGAGTACGCAAGCAGTAATAAATATGGCGCGAATAGGAAAATATTTTTTTACTGTAGCTAAAAGTGTATCAAGATTACCACTATTCATTTCTTCCCCTAAGGCAGCTCTTTCTTCTTCAGTGCACATAAGTCGTAATTCTTTCAATAGTGTATCAATCCCTTGTCTTGCCATTTCTATGTTTAATTTTTCATACTCTTTTAAAATTTCCTCACCAGAAGCGCCGGTCAATTTTTCTAACCTATCGAGCTCTGTATTGAGCTGATCAGCTTGTGTGATTTGAATTTCTCTTTCAGCACCATGTGGCATAGCTTCAATTTGTGCATTTTGCTCTTCTAATTCTAGAGCTTTCTTTCTGAGGTCATTGTTCATCGAGTAATTTTCGAAACCCATTGGCGTATTTTAATGGATGAATAGATAATTTTGATTATATTAGTATTATAGTCTATTTTGCGAAAAAACAAAGATTTAGATAAATAAATCTTTTTGATGGAAACATTGCATAATAATACATTTCTGTTATGATAAAAGACCGCTTTTTACAGATTGTTATTTTAAATAAGATTGTATACGCTAAATCATTACGATGTCATATATTAATCAACAATACAAAAAGTGTGTAGTGACGGTAAAAAGGATAAATGAGGCAAAAAATCATTTTTGAAACGTGAAATTGATAAAACCTAACTCAGGAGGAGCAAAAGTGAGTGAAAAAAACATGAGTCCAATTTTAGTGGGTATCGTTATGGGTAGTGATAATGATGCAATGATAATGAGCAAGGCTAAAGATGTGCTTGAGAATTTTAAAGTGCCGTATGCTGCGACAATTTGCTCAGCACATCGTACCCCAGAAGATTTGGTGAGGATTGTTGATGCGTGGAAAAAGCGTGGATGCAGAGTATTCATCGCTGGCGCTGGGTGGGCGGCACATCTCGCTGGTGCAATTGCTGCTCACACGATACAGCCAGTCATTGGTGTTCCGCTTTCGAGTTCGAAACTTGATGGTCTAGATGCGCTTTTGGCAACAGTACAAATGCCGTCAGGAATTCCTGTAGCGACGGTTGCTATCGATTGTGCGGACAATGCAGCATATTTGGCAATACAAATTCTTGCAGCTGGTGGTGATGTTGACTTAAGCGATAAATTGGCTGGGCATCGTCGTAAAATGGCAGAGAGTATAAGGGAAAAATCGAGGAAACTGCAAATGCAGGGTTGGCCTGATTAACTAAATAAAGACGTTAACAATGTAGTATTATTGCTAACGTCTTTTTATTGAAAAAAAGTGGCTTAACGTATGGCTTTGACAATAGCAATGAGAACCACTGCTCCAAGTATAGCTACTAAAAAACTATACAGATTAAAACCAGAGACACCGCCTTTGCCAAAAAAGTCCATGAGCCATCCCCCCAAAACAGCACCTACAACACCTAAAATAATATCCAAAATTAAACCCTCGTTCGTCCCCATGATTGTGGAAGCAATCCATCCTACAATTGCTCCAAAAATGATCCATAAGATAATTCCCATATATTTGTGTGATTAGTAATTATTGATTGTTTAGTTCAGTTGCTGCTTCTGTAGTGGAAACGGTTTTTCCCATAAGGAATAATTTGATGATGGCGATGGCTAAAATCCAGTATACAAACATCGCCAAAAGTGTAGTCCATTCAAAAATATTACCCGAGACCTGAGAAATGCGAAATACAGTAAGAAAAGGAGCAACAAAGAAGTGCGTTATTCCATAGATAAAACTTGTAAATCCAGCAGCAGGATTTGCGCCTAACAATTTCAAAACGAATCGAAAAACGAGCAATACTTCAACAATACTTAAAATATACCAAACAATTTGTGTTCCTCGGTATAATGGTTTTGTGCTGGGAGAATTAAATGAATCCATATATGTACATTTTTAAAAATATAATTATGCAATCAGTTTTTCTTCACATGAGATCACGACCTTGTAACATGCGTATAATTATTAAGATAATGGCAATAATTATCAGAATGTGAACAAATCCGCCAAGTGTATTGGAGGTGATTAATCCCAATAGCCAGAGTATAAATAGAGTCGCAATTATTGCCCACATAGTTCTTATAAGTTAATTATGCCAATTACATTACTAATACAATCGAAAAGTCCTTTATATTTCAAAAAAAACTTTGACACTCGATTGCTGCTATGAGATTTGTATAATTTGTTAGTAATTGGAAAAATTATGATATAATATATTTAATAACTATTTTTGCGAAATTCGATATGTGTGCATTTGAAGAGAAGAACAACTCTGAAGAAATCAGTCACGCTAATGAAAGATTTGTCGAAGGGTTTAATCTATCCACAAATCCTGAGCAATTAAATAAAAATTATGAACTCTTGTTTGACGGAATTGATTCTGCTACGTTGGAAGAATTTAAAAGAATATTTGAACAAGTACCAGATGAAGTAAAAAGTGAAATGCAAAAGGGAAATATGGAGCCGTTGACGAGTTATGCAACTACTGTTTTGAAATGGAGTAAAAGAAAAGCTGCTCAATTAGTTGTTGGGTTTCTCGTAACGCTTGCTGCAGCACCAGCTTTTGCCTCGAGTAAAAATGTTGCTGCAATGATAATACCAGATGGAGGTATTGGCGCGATGATGGAGATTCCTAAAGAAGGACTAGGAGGACAAATGACAATCAAGGCGAAATCAGGTGCTGATCAAATGGAAGAAGACATTTTGTCATATAAACAATTAAGAAAGACAAACAATTCTGATGATATGGTAGCAGATGATGTAGATGAAAAAGACAATATGCAGATCACTGGTAAAATAGTAATGAATCAAAGATCGTGATTGAAAGTTTTAATTTTTTGTACAAATAAAATAAATAATTTTGATTAATATCATATTTTATATTATAATTAATATGTGTAAATTTTAAATAAAAAAAATGAAAAATGAAAAAAAATCAATGCAATCTTTCACAGTGGTTGCAGTTGTAATTCTTTTCTGTATGATTGGCTTTGGCTGTGAAGCAAATAAAAGTGGATCGACCAGTGTAAAAGTTGGACCAGATGGAACGAGCGTTAACACAAATGGTGTAAAAATTCAAACAGGTAATAATAATGGTGCACAGATGGGTGCGGAAATAACTGACACAACAACAGTACAAACAAATGACGATGGTGTGCGTGTGAACACAGGAAATGTGGATGTAAAAACTGGAGCAAATGGCGTAGAAGTTGATATGTAATTATTATGAACAGTATTTTAAATATTAAATAAAAAAAATGAAAAACAAGAAAGGTGTGATACAAGCTGGTGCAATCGTTGCAATCGTTGCAATACTCGGCTTGACAGCAGTAGGTGCTGGCTACATGATGTATAAAAAAAATGTACCAAGTGTAAAAGTTGGACCAAATGGAGTGGAAGTTAATGCAGATGGGGTGAATGTTAAGACGGGTAGTGGCGGCGCAAATGTTGACATGGATGGACTGAGTGTGGACACGAGCGGTAATGGCGTGAATGTTGACATGGACGGGATAGGTGTAGATGTCAATGGTGGAAATGTAAAAGTTCAAACTAATGGGTCTACTGGTAGTGCTACGAGTGAAGTGTCTCCAACGGCAAGTGTGAATACGGTTTTGGTATTTGATGCATCTGGCAGTATGGCTGAGAAGGTTGGAGGTGTCAGTCGAATCGATATTGCGAAAAAAGCAGTAGCTGATTATGTTCAAAAATTAGAAGGTGATGTGAACTTGAGCGTTGTCGCATACGGACACAAAGGAAATAACACGCAAGCAGGTAAGGCGGTATCATGTAGTGGTATAGAGGAGATTTATTATATGGGACCAGTCAATGCATCCCTCATTACGTCAAAAGTCAATGTGTTAAATCCAAATGGATGGACTCCTATTACAGCGTCTTTACAGAGAGCAAACGATATATTGCAAAAGAGTAATGCGACAGGAAAAAAATATATTGTATTACTTAGTGATGGTGAGGAAACGTGTGGTGGCGATCCTGTTGCATATGCATGCGGGTTGAAATCATCAGGAATAGTAGTAGATGTGATTGGATTGAATGTCACGGGTGCTGTAGCAACACAGTTAAGCTCAATATCGAAATGTGCTGGAGGGCAATATTACTCAGTGAACAATGCAAACGATTTTGGTGTTGTAGTGAATAGTATGGGCGTGAAAGTCAATACAGGTAATGTGAGCGTTGATATTTCTGGCGATGGTGTAAATGTGAATACCGGAAATGTAAATGTAAATACTAACAAATCTGGTGCATCTGTCGATGCAGGAGATGTCAAGGTTAATACAAAGGGGAGTGGTAGCCCAACTGTCAAAGTGCCTGGTGTTTCAATTCCTTCTTACTAGCAAAATTGGAAATAACCTAAAGAAAAAAAGTCATTAGCATAAAACTGATGACTTTTTTTAAATTTGGTATTTATGAAGTTGATAATATGTGTGAAGCCAAGAATGTATACGCACCTTGGACTTCATTGGATTTAGAAGTGATACCAGGGAACCTATTCACTTCGAGTAGATATGGCAAACCTGTTTGTTTATTAATGATGATATCTGCGCGAGACCAAGATAATCCGAGGAGTCCACTGGCTTTGATTGCGATGTTTTTGATTTCATCTGGTATTTCTGCGATATCAACAAAGCATTCAGCAGCACCATTGCATGTATTATTTCTAAATTCCCCATTTGTTGGATAGCTCTTTTCACCTGCAACAACAACACCATTTGCGATCATGATGCCCCAATCATAATCATTTGGTATGAAACGTTGAAATAGGAATTTTTTACTTTTTGGTAGGTGTGTCATTTTTTCCATGAGCTCCAATTCAGTTGCTATATATACAGAATCTTTACCTTGTGAACCTCTAATATCTTTTACAATAAGCGGAAATCCACACACTCTTTTAATGAGTGGAATATTTTGCTCAACATTCGCGCGACTGACAAATACAGTATCTGGCATAGGAAGATCATTGAGACCAAAAACAACACAATCCGTTACTTTTGATGTGCTTTTTTCTACGTATGAATGAGGTGTATTTGTATAATTAAAATACAGATTTAGGGCATAGGCGAGATCTCGTTGTGTCCATCCTGAGCTGAGCCAAACAAAGGAAAAGTCGCTTGTATTGACTCCTTTATGAAAAATCTGAACGTCCCCTTTATAAATGATGATCTCAATATCGCGATAGGCACCTCGCGTAAGATTTATGGGAAAAGGAAATTTTTTTACAACTTGTTGAGTGTTTTTGACAGTAGGAATGCTTAGTAAAGTAAATATTTTTTCAGACATAGGACAAAGGTTTATTTAATTAAAACCTCTTGCGTGACGATCTTTTCATTATGCTTAAATGCATATGAGAGGAGATCTTTTGTCTTACAGTGAGGAAAGTAATTAATTATACAATGTTTTGAGTAATTTGTAAAGGGATGGATTTCATATCTTCTTGTATACTGTAAATAACAATTGACAGAATTTATCAAAAAATATATAATTCGAGGTTAAATATATTGGCACGTCGTCAGGTATTTATAAAAATTTAATGTTCATTTTCAAACATAATATTAGGGGAGAGTGGTTATGGCTAACATTTCAAATCTGTATAGACCAATCATCGTGACTTTTGAAGAAAATATGAGCAGTGCGCATATGAAAATCGTCTTACATGCAATTGGTGCTGTGCTACGTTATGCTGGAGTTAATCGGGTAATTCGTGTTATCAGTGCTGGTATATGGCGACATCCAGACGGGCATACCAAAAGCAATGGATTTTATGTGCCGTATCGAAGTGTTGATTGGTATATTGCTAAAGGATTTCAGGCAAGTCGGAATCAGCATCAGGTTTATGTGCGTGAGATCTTCATGCAGCTATGGCAAGAGCCATGGCAGGAATCGATGTCGCATTATGATGTCATGATCTTGAATAGTGATATATATGATGAGGGATGCAATTTTGTCATCGGGTCTGCGATAAAGGGATTTGGGACAGTTATGTCGATCAATCGATTTCTCGATTTAGCTGAGCCGTTGCGGTCACAATGCATCGAATCTGAGGTGTTGCATGAGATGGGACATGTTTTTGGACTTGTGCCAGAAATGCGTACTGATGATGTCATAGAAAGTCTTGGACGTCACTGCACGTGTCGGTGTATCATGCGCCAAGGCTTATCTGTACCGCGTGATTGGATCCAGTATTCAAATGATCGCATAAGGACAGGTCAGCCATTTTGTCCACAGTGCTTGATGGATTTTAAAAATTATTTTCGTTAAGTTTGATTTTGTGAAGTAAACGACATTATTATAATGATAATGTCGTTTTTTAATCGAAAATCATGTATGTCCTCTTTTACAATTAAAAGCAGATGTGAAATAATATAGATATAAAAGAATATATGAGAGATTCATTTTTCTTAAAAACTGTAATCAATAAAATACTTCAATAATGATCAAAAATAAAAAAGTGATAATTGGATTTTTCATCTTGATGCTCACATTGCTGTGGGGTAACGTCTTCGCTACAACGGGGAAATATGCTGGCAATGAAACAAAAACAGAAATGGAAAATCTGGGATGGAAAGATGTGATAGAAGCGTGGGATGCAAAATTTAAGCTATGGGATGTAGAAAGAAAATCTGCACATCTCACAGATTTTGAAAATCATGATCGTGAATATTGTTCAGAAAGAGGGTGCTGGAGTGAAGATATGATGGACATTTCGTTTGTTGGAAAAAATTCTAGTGAAAAATGGACGCTTGATAAATCTGATTCGGATGCAGATGTGATAGATAAAAAAGGAAATAGTTGGACAAATATTAATAGTGGGCAAGTTCTGACATATGCTGGTGTAGATGGAGAATTATGGGAAAGTAGTAATACTGGACAGGTGATTGAATATAAAAATACACGAGGTGATCGTTGGGAAAGCAGTAATACCGGACAAGTAATAATATATGAGAGTGTGGATGGAGAGCAATGGGAGAGTGCTAATGATGGACAAACTATCAATTATAAAAATATCCAGGGAGACTCTTGGGAGGGTGATGATAGCAGTATTGAATATATATCTGCAGATGGGGAAAAGTGGGATAGTGGTGATACTGATAATGAATTTTAATTAAAAAAATTTATATATATGGAGAAAAAAAATTTTATCACTTATATTATTATTGGATTTATTGGAATCGTCACGATTTTCATGGGTATCGGTTTTTATATGACAAATAATAAAGATGGTGATAGCGGTAAAAAAACTTTTTTCACATCATTTATGGAAAAATTTGATGAGAGTGATGTGTCAGAGCAGGCGAAATCATCGATGAGCTCAGTTGCAAATCCAGAATGCCAACTAGCATATGAAAATGTATTGGCAATGAATGATTTTGATTTTTCTGAATGCACACAGAGTGCTATTCGTGAAGGAAGTTATGATGACGTATCTGCAACTGAAATAAAAAATAACCTTGTGATTATTTTTGATTCATCAGGGAGTATGGCACAACAGATTGATGGTCGGTCAAAAATTGATATAGCGAAGGAAGCCACTAAAAAATACATCGATCAATTAGGCGGTGATAAATTACTTAATTTAGGTATCATTGTTTATGGACATAAGGGAGGAAATAATCAAAGTCAAAAAGCGCTTTCGTGTGCTGGAATTGAGGATTTGTATTATTTAGGTCCTGTAAATGCACATATTGCAAAGACAAAGATCGACCAATTTAATGCAACAGGATGGACGCCAATTGCACAATCTTTGGAAAGTGCTGGAAAGATGATGGAAAAAATACCAGTTAATGGCAAAAATATTATCTTGCTTGTGTCAGATGGGAAAGAAACGTGTGATGGAAAGCCAGTGGAAATGATAAAAAGTCTGAGGAATTCAGGTTTAAATGTAACAGCAAATGTCATCGGTTTTGATGTGGGCGGTGCGGATGAACAAGAACTGAAAAATATTGCTGAGTCAGGTGGTGGCGATTATTTCTCAGTAAAAAATGCACAGGAATTTGAAATGGTTTTTCAAAAACATGAAAATGCTTTGAAAAAGGCACATTATCAGATTGGACGGACTGTCGAACAGATTTATGATATGAGTAGTGTTATGAGTCAATACAATCAATGTATGACCATGCTACGAAAGGAAGAGGCTGTAATGATGCTAGATATCCATAGTAGCAAATTATCTGGTGCAAAATGTGAATTATATGCAGATCAGGAATATTGGAAAAGAAACGCTAACATCGTACAAAAATTGGAAGACAATTTTTCACGTGATAAGCAAAAATTTGATGCATTAAAAGGTATGTAAAAAGGAGTATGCAAATTATTGAAAAAGACAAAGCAGGGCTTTCATAGTATAATGTGCTTATGGTAATATTTAAGAATGATATGTAACAGTATGATGAAAAAAATTCTTATTATCGAAGATGAAGCATCTCTTCGTATGGCTCTTGAAGAAAAATTTAGTGGAGAAGGATTTGAGGTATTGACTGCAGATAATGGAGAAAATGGATTGGCTCTCGCCTTGGAAAATAGACCAAGTCTTATTTTGCTGGACATTATTCTGCCGAAGATGAATGGATTTGAAGTATTAAATCAACTTTCTAAAAATGATCTAACAAAAGATATTGATGTAATGATACTTACAAACTTGAGTGAAGCGGGTAAAGTCGGGGACATAGTGCGAAGAGGTGTGTCGGACTATCTCATCAAAGCTGATTGGACATTGGAGGATCTGTTGGAAAAAGTGAAAAATAAATTAAGTGAGCCAAATCAAAACAACTAGAACAATAATTGATAGAAGTACAGTGTAATCAGTTATGTTTTTTGTTTTTGATAGGCAGAGTAAACCATATAGTTGTGCCGTGATTTAATTGTGATTGAAAACCAATTGTACCACCACACATGTTTACGATCATTTTTGCAATAAATAGTCCTAGACCTGTACCTTCAGTAAATTTTGATTGTACATTTGTTGCACGAAAAAATCTTTCAAAAATCTTTTTTTGTTCTTCAAAAGGAATACCGATACCTGAGTCGGAAATTTTGATTTCTATATTATTCATATCAGCATTTTTTATTAAAAATTTTATTGTGCCATTTTCTGGTGTGTATTTTATTGCATTGGAAAAAATATTCATGATTACTTGACGAATGAGCACGGGGTCAGTGCTAATCAACGGGACATTTTCTTCGTACTGTGTAGTAAGTATGAGAAATTTTTCTTTGAACTGCGGTGCCATTTCTGAAATAATGTCATTTGTGAGTGAAATAATATTTGTAGGAGTTAATATAATTGTTATGCGACCCATCTCGATACGATTAATGCTCAAAATATCGCTTATAAGCAATGCAAGTCGATTGGCGGATGTGTGCGTAGCATCAAGAAATTTCTTTTGCTTTTTGGTTAATTTGCCGGTTTTAGGATCAAGAAGAAGTTCAATCAGCCATTTGATGGACGTGAGAGGCGTCCGCAACTGGTGAGATACGAGAGATATGAAATTATCTTTTGCCATGTCTATTTCTTTTTCTTGAGTAATATCTTTGCCAATTCCAACAAAAAATATCACATTGTGTAATGCATCAAGTATTGGTGCAATTGAAATTTTTGCATAATATTCAGTATTGTACTTTGTCGTATTTTTGATGCTTCCAGAAAACGGTTCTTTTTTTATCTTAATTGTTTTCCACATATTCTGATACGCGTCATTGTTTGTGTATCCTCCCCAGAAATATTGCACAGCGTGATTAGTGTCAAAAATTTCCTTATGAGTGAGGCCGCTTATTTTTTCCGCTGCAGTATTGGCATATATGATTTTGCCATCAGAATCTGTAATTACAATAAAATCAGATGTACTATCAGCGGCTAACTTGAATTTTTCGAGATCGTGTGCAAGTACGTCAGACAGTATTTTTGCTGTTTTGGCTTCATCGAGTGCGCGTACTGTTGCATGTTGGCCTACATCAATTTGCTGATTTTTTGATGTGATTTCTTTTACTTGCATTTGCAATTTTTGAGATTCTTTAGTGAGCTCATCCTGATAATTTTTGAGTTTTTGGAGCATTGTGTTAAATAATGCGGAAAGTTCACCAATTTCATCTGACGACGAGTAGGATGTTTTATAGTCAAAATGTCCCAGTGCGACTGATGCGGAAGCGGTAGTCAGTTCACGTACTGGGCGAATGACAAAATGGCGTAATAATATGTAAAAAATAATCACAAAAATAATAAATATAATTGTAATCACAAACAGCTGAATAAAGAATATTTTTTTATTTGTAGAAATGATTGACGTGATATCATGCGCAGTAATAATTGTTGCAATGATTTGATCTTTGGAATTTCTTACAGAGAATCCGGTACAAAGAAATGTGTGATTTGCAGTCTGGACCTCTTTATATGATGAATCTTTCTGGGTGAGGTCTGAGATACTGGTTTTGCTGAGACATTCTGACATGATATCTGATGAGGTGGTCGTAGCTAATGATACATCTTCTGGAAACTCATCCCACGTGGTTGAAATGTTTTTTCTTTCTATGCTCGCAATGTAATCATCATACTTGAGGAATGATTTTTTGCCGTATATGACAAATTCATCACCAGTTTCATACTTTAATGATTCTAAGAAATTTCCCATTTCTCTTGCGAGTTCTACATAGCCAATAAGTAAGTGATCATCGTTGTAATATGGTGAGACAGTACGCAATGCAAATGAATTTTTCCCCAGTTCTAAACTGCTTTCAATTTTGTGAGATGAAACAGCATCAAGAAAAGATTGACGACTGATTATGTCGTCAAATGTGGAAGGATCTTGAAGACGTAAAAAAACAGTACCATCAGGGTAAATAAAATTGAAATGTGTTACATTATAATTTTTTTGAATTTCTTTAAAGATTGAATATGTTTTTTGGTAAAGTTGATCGCGATCTTTGGTCAAAAAAACGTCTTTTATGTCTGCATCGGCTATAAAAAAACTAATTCCCAGTGACAACATCCGGATGTCTTGCTCTTTAAGATTTTCAAATTTTTTTTCGATACTATCTGCATATTCAAGAGCTTGTTGTTGTGACAACTTATGTATGTTTATCAGACTCACATAATATGTTGCGCTTCCAATTCCAACAGCGAGCAGACAAAGTGTTACTAAAAATTTTATTTCAAGCTTCATTACTGATATTGTAAGCTAAATTATCATATTTTTCAAGAAAATTCTTAAACTTCAATTTTGGAAAAGAGGTAACTGCCAATGATTAAAATAAAACTTGTATAAACACATAATATTACCAGATCAATCTGTAAATTGAAATGCATGTGTTCAGAAAGAACATCGTGGATGCCGTCAATGCCATATGAGAGATGACGGTGCTAAATGTTGTAAAAAGTTTAGCAACTAATATCATGTAGATGATTACTATCGGAACAGTAGAGAAGTTCTCTGGTCGAAAGCTGATCAATAGTGCAATCAAAAAAACAATCGTGTCTTGTAATGCAGTGACAGTCGCTCCACCAAAGGTTCTCCTGAATATAATCGTCCAACGAGATGCAAGTGCTACGAGTGTTTCTTTGAGAAATCCGAATTGTCTGTCATAAATCGCTTCACACCCAGTAAACATGACAGTGAGGGACATGCTCATGGCGATGATGCTCTGTGGGATGAATTGGATATAATTTTCACCACCAGATTTTTGAAAGATTGATCCGAAACCAAACCCGCGTGCTGTCAAAAAAAGTACTGATTGTGCGAGTGAATCAATCATCCTCGCGCGCGAAAGATCATATCGTGTGATCTGACGGAGTCAAAGAATATAAATAATTTTTGTGTACTTTTTTATCTTCTCCATAAGTCTCGCATGCTTCTGAAATTATCAATACCTTTAGCATTTTCGTCCAATCGATTATTCAATACGACATAATTTTAATGGGTAAATAATAAATAGTCTAGTATAATGAATGTATGAAAAAGATTTTGCATATCATACTACTGGCATTTATATTGAATTTTGTGTGGGAGATTGCACAAGCGTTTTTGTACAGACCACATTATGTGGGGCTGATGGGATTGATCATGGTACACATCAGAGCGAGCGTGGGTGATGTTGTGATCATATCCATAATTTTATTATTAGAATCAATTATTTTTGGACACTTTTTTATGTATCGAAAAGTTGATTTTAAAAGAATATTACTAATTGCAATTACTGGATTCATATTTGCAGTTCTTATAGAAAAATATGCATTAGTTGCTGGCAGATGGTCATATGGTCCGATGATGCCGATTATCCCATTTTTGCATGTGGGATTGTCACCTATTTTACAAATGATTATCATCCCCATATGTGTCGTTGCTATTATGCAGAAAAAGAAAGAATAAATACAATGGATGCAAAATGTGAATATACAAATCGTGAAATATTTCGCACAAATTATCATTAATTGTAAATGTGTAATGACTGATTTTGATTTTAAAAATCACATTAAAAATTAATGATAATTGAATAGAATTTATAAAAATGTCAGCAATCATTGACAAATATTTGCATAGGTGTATAATGAAAAAAATTCAATATGTGTTTCAAGTGGTGAAACACACGGGATGTTTCGACCCGCTATTCGAAATAGGTTCTTTCTAGTGAGGTGTATTATGGCTGACGATGATGACATAAAGTATGAGAGAAATCTCACCCCACCAATTCTCGGAGGTATTCTTGAGAAACCGAGTGGCTGGATTGCAGAAGATGAGGATGGCAATAAAGGCTATGGCGACACGAAAGAAAAGGCACGTGATGATCTGAAAGGGTAGTATTTACGGGTTATTGTATGAAAAAAAACGGGTCACTTGCAAATAATGTAAGTGACCTTAACTTTTTTTAAAATATATTAAAAGAATCACAGTGCTTTACCGTGAGTCTTTTTTAAGTTCATTTTTCAAAAATATTATTTTGTACGACTAAATCGTCTTTGTGGGGGCAGTGATACGGATTTTTTGCCTCCAGCGAGGAACGGGTTAGCGCTTGGTTTTGCATCATGTAAAAAACTGTTTTTAGTGACTGCTTTTTTGACTGCTTTTTTCTTTTTTGCCATAGTAATATTTTTTAAATTATTAATATATCTATTGATAACATATCATTAAAATAGATTTTCGACTAGAGGATAGTGGATCAGTAGAAAGTAGAAAGTTGTAAAGTAAAAAAAGAGCCAAGGAATCATTGCGATTCACTTGGCTCTTGTGATGGTGGTTTGATTTCAGACCTACCATCGACGATAATTTCGGTTCTGATATTGGAGTTCACCTTCTCTGCGAGCGTTCTCCAATGCTTGCTGACGTGCATTTTCTGCTCGCCATCTTCGCTCCTCTAGTTCTCTTTGCCGTGCTTGCTGGTAACCTTCCATGCGCGCTTGTTCGATTTCGGAGTACCTGTTATCAAGATAAATTTCTTGCTGGTACTGATGACGCGGAGGCGGGCATGGTCGTACAAGCGTATTGCCGACCATAGTCACAATCAGCGCACCCGTAAACACGTCGGCAAATTGTCTGTGGTCATGATACCTGTGTCGATCATGAGCTGAGGCTGAGTTTGTGATGCCACCACTGATAGCCAAGATTAACATTGCAATTATCACTATTTTTTTCATGGTGTTTTCCTTTCCACATTGCGTGGAATAAAATTTTTGTAAAAAGAACAGCTTATTCACTTCTCTGTATTATACAACTATTTTATTAATTTGTCAAGTACTGAATTTTGCTCATAAATAAAGAGATTTTGATGTAAAAGATGCTGTTTCTTGGAAGAAATAGTGGAGAAATAGCGTAGTACATGGTATAATGACGCTCTGTAATACTCTGAAAAAACAATAAATACCAATAATGGAAAAACAACAATACGCTCGTCTACATCGTTATGGCAAACAATATGGGCAGGAACATCAACCTAATCTGCCGAAGAAAAAACGATCCATTAAAAAATGGATTTTTTATGGTGTGATCATCGCGCTAGTTGTTTTGGGTATAAAAAAATGCACGTCACATAAATCGCTAATTGACGTTGATGTTTCACCCGATGAGACACATATAACACAAGATGTATCGCTAAGTGATAATCAACAAAAAAAAGATGAGGGGAAAACACATATAATTGCAGAGGGTGATATTCCAGCAGACGTGTTCAGTCGTGAGGGAGGATTTGATGCAAATGATACGGAGGCGCTTCTCGAAGCAGCAAAGGATGTTTTTGATTTTACACATATCAAAATAGGACAACCACTACGATTTTATTTTGCTACTACTGATACGCGTGCAGTACGCATGGAATATGATCGCAATACAGAATCGATCATTATCGTAGAAAGAAGTGGTGATAATTTTGTCGCACGAGAAGAGAAAATCGCATATGACGTATCACAAGAGACTGCGCGAGGTACAATCGATAATTTCTTTTATGCAGATGCACTGGAAGCAGGGCTTTCTGAGGCAACTGTCTTGGAAGTGGGAGATATATTTTCTTTTAGTATTGATTTTACGACGGAGATACGTGAAGGTGACGAATTTGATTTTGTATATGAAAAAAGAAAACGTGAAGGACATGAGGCACCAGACGGACGAATCTTGGCGGCAAAATTTGTTAATGATGGTACGGCACACTACGCATATTATTTTGATTCAGGAGATGGTAATGGTGGATATTATGATGGAGAGGGTCACGTTTTGGAGCGACAATTTCTCAAGGCACCTCTGAGTTATCGTGCCATCACGTCTGGATTTACTGGCGCACGAATGCATCCAATCACGAGAAAGGTCTCTGCACATTATCAAATCGATTATGCCGCGCCGACAGGCACACCAGTTGTCGCATCAGCACGAGGTACGGTAAATAGTGCAGGATGGGCTGGTGGCTGGGGTAATATGATCCGTATGACGCATGACAATGGATATACGACACATTATGGTCATCTCAGTGCTTTTGCAAAAGGCATTGCATCCGGTGTGCAAGTTGCACAAGGCCAAGTTATTGGGTATGTCGGATCAACTGGCTGGTCGACGGGGCCACATCTCGATTATGGGATGAAGCTCGACGGCACGCCAATCAACCCGCTTACACTCGTGCAACCAAAGGGTGCAAAACTTACAGATGATCAAATGAAAACATTTGATGAGAATAAGCAAAAATATGCATCGATTCTAGAATAGAACATGGAAGATAGCCAACAAATGGAGGTATCTCAATAAGGAAATCAATAATTTTTGTAAATAAACTTCTATCATGGACAGTCATCTGATATTTGCCAAAGCAAGTTGGATATTGCTTATCATTATTCTATACATGCGACCACTTGCGAAGATTACAGGTTGGAAAAAATTGCGACAGTTGATGCCATTGCGAAAGCATTTGGGTATTGCGTGTGGTTTTGCTGCATTATTGCATGTGACGATCTATCTTATTGGCAGTGAACTTATTACGACATATTTTTTAGACGGGACATTTTGGAGTTTCACCAATCTCTTTGGCTGGGGCAATATTGCACTTTTAGCACTTCTCATCCCATTTTTTACATCAAATCGCATATCACAAATATACTTCAAGAGCAGATGGAAAAAACTACAATTGTTTGCATATCCTGCTTTTATATTTACAGGTATTCATGTGTCACTAGCAAGACATGATTTTTTGGTGGGTATTGTTCCAGTCGTAATATGGGCCATATTATGGTGTAGCGTAGAGATTCGCAAAACATATTCTGTCCAAAAATGATAATTATCTCATAATATTTTCTTATTACAATACACTCTCCCGGAAAAGGAAATGACCCAAGAACTCACCACATTTACACAAGAAGCTCTCACAAAACAACATGACATGATCGCCAAAAAATATGATATCGCACCGCAATATGCAGAGATCTTTCGTAATGCATTAGTGCATATACATGCCAGAAATCTCGCACCAAAGCTAGAGGAAAACTTCCTCACAATACTCAAAACAGTCATAAAACGAGATGATATCTCCGATGCGGATAAAAAGAAATTGGAACAAGTTGCATTTGAATTTGATTACAGCACAATCGCCGAATCAACAGATTTTATTAATATTAGGAGTATTAATATTGAAGATGAAAAAATTCTTGTAGTTTTTGGAACAAAAAGTGAAGTAAAGACATCCACAGATGATATAGTGCGAATAATGAAAAATGAAATGAAATTTAAGCTTTAAAATATTATCTGTTAATCTATTTTTATCAAAATAAAACCCCCCGAATACAATTGTGTATTCGGGGGGTGTTGCTATACACATACTTCAATTGTTGAAAATTATTGGCATTGTTTTTGGTTATTATCCTGCGCGACGTGCATCTACACTCAATCTAATTCATGCATTGCGTTATGAATAATGGGTGTGGAGAAATATGAGAGAAATAGTATGCGTACTAGAGAATGTATTAATAATAACAATTGATTATATGAAATTGAATGTGAATTTTAAAAAAAGTGTTTCATTATCATCGATATTTATTCTTTTTTCAATAGTGTATGGATGTGATAAGCAGGTCGCAAAAAATGATGAAACGTCGACAAATATCTCAACTAATAGTGATGCATCAATTAACATTATGAAAAATACGAATCTTGCAGTTGATCCTGTAAAGTGTATAGGATGTGGAAAATGTGCGCGGATTGCAAATAAAAATTTTCAGATGCAAATGGATACACATAAAGCCACTGTAATCTCTCAAGAAATCGCGTCGCAGAATGCAATTTCACAAGCGGTGCGTGCGTGTCCAACGCATGCAATTACTCAATAAAATGATTTAATCATAAAAAAAGATGTCTTAAGTGACCTCTCTTTTTTGTTTTTTCTGGGGACCTGCTATAATGAAAAAAAGTGACACAAAAAATATAATGGGGGAAAAAATAATAATTCAAAGCATAAAAAACTGCAGCGCTGTGGTTGCCATTCTAACATTTTTTGGTGGGCTATGGTATACAGTTTTAGATTTGCCCATGCTAATACTCGGAGGTGTGCTGGATGTCGTATGGCGACTGTGGGGAGTTGGCATAATTGTTTTGTTGGCATGTGTTCCATATATCCTATTTATACAAATCTTCAAAAAAATGCACCAGCGCGCGATTGGCGTGGGTGCATTTTTTGTTTTTTTTACAAGTGACATTGTGAGTCGTAGTTTTGCATCTTTTGTGCCCGCTTACAGAGAGATGAATATTATTTTTTGTATCATAATTCCATTTATAATATTGTTCTGTATGTGTATCATCTACTACAGTGATGTTTTTCTGCATATCAGTCAAAGATTTTTTATGAAAATCAATTACGTGGTATTTAAAAAACAGATCGCAACATTTTTTCGACGAAGAATTTTATAAGTGTATCCACAATATAAGAAGGTCATGTGTTACAGTTTTTTATCTTTGACAAATGTAATAAATAGTACAGGCACGAGAAATAATGTGAGTAATGATGAAAGAATTAACCCGAATATCACTGCACTACCGAGTGCGCGCCACAGTTCATTGGATAATGTGATCGGAACAAGCCCAAATATCGTACAGATTGACGTAACGAAAATGGCTTCAAGACGAGATTTCCCAGCATCGATCACGGAATCATAAAACGGAATATCGCTTTTGATATTGAGATTGATCTTGTCAATGAGGATAATGGCATTTTTAACGACAATACCAAAGAGCGCGAGAATGCCGATGAGACCAGGAAAACTGAGGCTAATGCCAAATATTGCAAGACCAAAAAAGGTGCCGATGAGAGCAAGTGGAAGTGTCACGAGTACAATCAGTGCCTTTTTGAAGGAATTGAATTGTATGATCATTGTGGAGAAGATTAAAAGACCAGCAATGATCATTGCACGGAGAATTGATTGCACGGATTCCGTGTTTTGCTCATTTTCGCCACCGTAACTGATTTTATATCCTTCTGGGAGTCTGTAGTCGTTTGTGAGTTTTTCTGTAAATTGTTTGAGGATTTCTGTAGAACTCGTGGTTGCACGTGCGTCTGCCTTGAGAAGAACTGTTCTTTTTTGATCGATGCGTGTAATTGATTCAACAGATGGAGTTAGCGATATTGTTGCAACATCCTTAAGATAGATTGGCTGGTTCATTGTGTTAAGGATTTGCATGTTTTGGATTGATTCTAGATCTGGAATTTTTGTTTGATCATACTTTGCTACGACATCTATGTCTTTATTACCATCGATGACAGTTGTGACAGTTGTGCCAGATATGGCAGTGCGAAGTGTCGTGCCAACGAGTGTTGCATTTACACTGTATAATTCCATTTTTGCTGTATCGAGTGAAAATGTGTATTCTGCAGGAGCATCTTTGAGAGAAATGTCACTATTAATAACACCAGGAATTGCATCAAGTAATGGTTTGAGTTCATCTGCAATACGATTGAGAGTTTGTAGATCATCTCCAGTGATTTGTGCTTGAAACGCTGCACCGGCTGGTGGTCCGCCAGATGGGCTACTTATAGTGATTGTTGCATCTTGGATATGTGCAACATCAGCACGTAGGGCGTCTGCAATTTCATAAGATTTTTTCTCCCTTTTCTTTAGGGGTGATAACTTAATCGTGATAGATGCTGTGTTTGATGTATTTTGTGTAATACCAATATCTCCGCCACTTCCGGGGTTGCCAACGAGTGTGGCAAAGTTCAGAATTTCAGGATATTTATAAAGTTGTTTCTCTACTTCTTGAATGATATGGTCTGAATGCTCGAGAATTAACCCTGATGGTGCACGCATACTGATATAGATTTCTTCTGCATCAGATACAGGAAAAAATTCAGTTTTTACAATGCCGATAGCAGGAAGTGACATGGCAATGATAAATATGACAAAGATTGTGCCAATGAATGTGAGTCGTGCTTTGCGTGAGTGTGTTACTTTGCGGAGGTATTTTTCATACAATGGGATAGCCCGATCAAAATGAATGATGCCATGAATAAGTCTGTCAAAAAATGTACCTGACTCACGCTGTCCTTGTACGAGGAGCTTGTGTTTAATGAGTTCATCATTGCGCCATTCTGCTTCTACAAGATCTTTATTTTTTTGTGTAATTAATTTTCCTTTTCCGAAATACCACGACAGTATGATTATAGCGGTAACAAAAAAGATGGATGCTAAAATAAATCCAAACGTCGTATGGGTTGCAATACCAATAAATCCTGCAAAGAGTAATCCAATAAAAATGATAAAGAAAAATGTTTTGGTAAGACGAATGCGTTCAAGTACGGCTGCAAGGGGGTGATTTATCATGAGAGCGATCAGAAGTGATGATCCAAGTGTGACAGAAACAGTAATTGGGATAGATCTGATATATTGTCCGATCATACCAGAAGCCATAAGGAGAGGAAGAAATGCCCACATTGTAGCCAATGTTGTCGTAGTCAAGACAACCTTGAAGTCATTGAGCACAAGAAGCACCGCTTCCTCTGGCGTAAATTTTCCTGTTTTCATGTATTGTTTGGTTGCACTGACGACAACGATTGCATCATCAACAAGAAGTCCGAGCGCGAGCAAGAGGGAAAAAATAGAAAGGAAATTGAGCGATGTTCCTGTTGCTTGCATTACACCAAATGTAAAAAAGAATACAAGTGGAATCGCGAGTCCAGCAACGAATGCTTCTTTGAGGCCAACAACAAGAAAAAGTACAATAATTACAAGTGTAAGAGTAATTAAGAAATCATGAAATAATTGATCAAAATCTTGCCGGATGTAATCCGCCATATTGATCGTTGTGACATATGTCATGTCTTTTGGAAAGGTTTTTGATTGTTTTTCTAGAGCATCTTGCACTTTGTTGACAGTATCAAGAATGGAGCTTCCAGTTCTTTTGATAATTTGGATGCTCACAGCATTTTGTGGTGGTGCGCCATTTTGTGAAAATCGAGAGAGAATTGATTTTTCTATAGCATTTACTTCAACGCGTGCAACATCTTTGAGATAAACAATCGAATTGTTATCTGTATGAAAAATAGGGATGTTTCCAATTGTTACAGCATCATAAAAACGTCCATCTGTGCGCACAGGATAAGAATATGTTTCACCATCAAAGTTTCCAGCTGGAACTGCACGATTTGTCGCGCGAATTGCTTGATTTGCCTGCTCGACAGATATATTATAAAATGATAACTTTTGTGGATCATAATAAATATCAAACTCCTTTTCATCACCGCCAGAGATTTTTACTTCACGAATACCAGAAATTTTTTCAAGTTCATCTTGGATTTTTTCTGCTTGAGCGCGAAGTGTGAATCCATCATAGGAACCTGTGAGTTCAAAAGTGACAATCGGTGCGTCATCAAGTGATATTTCTACGACTTCAGGATCATTGGCATCGTCAGGGAGATTGGTACGAATCGTTGCGAGTCTGTCACGAAGTTTGCGAACAGAATTATCAAGATTTTCATTTGCACCAAATTCAACTGTGACAGCAGAAAATGAATTTGTGGAGCTGGACGTAATCTTGTCAATGCCAGAAACACCAGAAATATCTGTTTCAATTTTTTTTGTGACTAACTCTTCTACGTCTGTAGGAGACGCACCAGGATAAACGGCTGTGATGACAGCAATCGGAATTTTTACCTCTGGACTTGATTCGCGAGGGAGTTTAATATATGAATAAATACCCCAACCAGACAAAAGGAGAATGAGAAGAACTACCACACGAAAATTAGCAACAAAAAAATTAAGCCACCCATTTGCAAGATTCGGATTGAATTTTAGTTTATCGAGATATGCGAGATCACTGGAAGTGAATTCTTTTTTTTCATCAGATGATTTTGAAAGATGTGAATTTTTCATGATAGAAAGTTGAAGATTAAAAAAAGATGATTACGATTGAATGGATTGTACGGCGTCACCATCACTCACGAGCTTATTTCCATCAATAATGATTTGTGTATCTTCTGAGATTTCTGTACTCGTCACCTCAGCCGTTTCACCTTGTACTAATGCTACTGTAACAACAATCTTTTTTGCCGTGTTGCCATCCAAAACAAATATATAGCTTTCATTTTGTCCAACTGTGATCGCAGAAAGAGGTAATATAATATTTTTGTGATCAGTGGGTGTGCGTTCAATGTCAAATGACACTGATGCAATTGAACCAATTATGAGAGGTTTTTTGTCCAAAGGGCTTGCTTCGATAAGAAATCTTTTGGTCGCAGGATCAGCTTGTGGAGAAACAACTGTAACAATGCTTTCAATAGTGTGATTATCTATATCGAGCATGATGTGATCGTTGACAGTGACAAAGGGTAGTTCAGTTTTACTGACGTAAAATTGAATCTTTGTAAGACCAGTTTTTGATATTGTTGCGATCCTTTGACCGGGTGATACGGAATCGCCGAGTGATATCGTGCGTTCGACTATTGTGCCAGAGATTGGTGCTGTAACAAATTGCCCGTCGAGAGCTCCATTCAGAGCAATTTGCGCTGATTCTTGATCGATTTGTGCGATTTCTCTGGATTTTTTATTCGCATAAGATTTATCTTTTTTATACGCATCCTTGGCTTTTTTATACGATTGTTCTGTGGATTGGACATGTAATTCGAGCGCTTGGATTTGACTGCTGCGCAGCCCATTTTCTCCAATGGTGGAATTTGATCCGATTGTATCAATAGTTGCAAGTTGCTTGCCTTGAGTAACATATGTCCCAAGGTCAAAATGCAGATTTGAGATTATGCCGTTTGTGCTCGCCGTAATAACAGCTTGCTGGTCGCCTGTAATAATGGCGGGATAAGTATTTTTTTGTATTGAGCGGACACTATCGCGTGCGCTTTGTACGGAAACAGTCTGGGGTAATTTAGTTTCTACAGCTTCTGGTGTAGGTTTTTGTTGCGTAAATCTGTAAACGAATATTGATATAATTGTGATTGCAAAAATTGCAAAAATAATTTTGAATTTCATAAAAGTAATAATTAGTTATGATTACATGTGAATGTCTTTTCGTGCTCCACGTCGTCAATGATAGTATGGAGTTTTTGCATGAAGGCAAAATGCGAGGTCAGTTCTTTTTGAGTAAAGTTTTTTTCAAGACTGAGATTTGTTTTAAGAAGCCACTTATTGACTACCGCAATCTTTTTTTTGCCGAGTGGTGTCAATACGATTGATACTGTACGTTTGTCTGTATTTTTATTATGTTTGCGAGAAAGATATTTCTTTTTTTCCAGATAATTGAGACGTTGACTGATGTTTGATTTGGTTCCGCCGACAATTTCTTGTATGGCTGATGGTGTGATTGATGCAGCATCGTTGATGATAAAAAGTATTTTTACGCTCATTGCAGAGAGATCCACATGACGAAAAATATGATGATCAGCAATGCGTTCAAGTCGTATGGCGACACACATGATCGATTCAGGTATTGTTTGCATAATATGAATTGTTAATATGTTAATAGTTTACACATTAACTAAATAAAGTCAATAGTACATTTAACTTAAAGTGTAATGCATCATGCTGAAAAATATATATGGAGAGATGTTTGTTTTTTTTTGCACTTCGTTTTATAATGAATATTATAGAAGATTAGATTATATAACAAATGGAAAACAAAAAAATGGTGCAGGGTCTCGGTTCAGCACTAATTAGTCAGAAATCATATTTATTTTTATGGGGCGAAGATGACGCTAAACATGGGACTTTTACTGTGCGCCACAGTGATGATGGGATTAATTTCACTACACTTACATCAAACGCAAAGATTGTGAATATTACTGGACCAGCTGATGATTTCGATCGGTGTAGTTCTTTCCATATGTCTAAAGACGGAAAAATCTATTATCTTACGTATCGTGTTTTTGATGAGGAAAAATTATGTATTGCTCGCTCGCACAATTTAATAGATTGGGAAAAATTGGAGGAAATCGAGAAGAATCCGGGTAATGCAAAAATTGTTTCTGATTATTGGTATGCTGGGCGTAATGTCATGTATGGTGGCGGTGATGCGATACGGCTTTTTGTTTCGACAGATCTGAGGCGGTGGACACGGGCAAAGAAAGATTTGATTGCGATCAATTATAATGATTTTGAAAAAGAACTATTTGTGCTCGATGTACAGGTCGTAGATGATGGGGTATTTGTCTTGTATAGTGCGATTAGTAGTGAATGCTGTATAGATGAATATAAAATCTATGGAGCGTTGTTTGATTATGGCGACCCTACACGATTATTGTGGAAGTCAGAACGTCCGATTTATGAGACACATAATACAAAAGAAAAACTCTCAATATTATTTGGTGCGGTTGTTTTTGACGATTATTTCGTGTCATACTGGATGAATGAATCTGGAGAAATGTACTTGTTACGACATTTTTATGATCATGAATCATCACGTGAGATTTCTTCAGTAGAAAAAGATGAGAATGAACAAGAGTCTGAAAATGATGAAGATGAGATGATGGCTCTTGAACGAGCGCATTGTAATCCAATCATCATGCCTCGTGAATATCATGCATGGGAATCTCGAGCAACATATAATCCTACAGCGATAGTACGTGATGGCATAATTCATATTGTATATAGAGCTGAAGGACATGACTCAATCTCAGTTTTGGGATATGCATCGAGCGTAGATGGTCTGACTATAGAAGAAAGGTCAGCACAATATATATATAGGAGGAAAACACAGTTTGTACATACATCATTTCCGGACCCATATACATCTGGTAATAATAGCAACGGAGGATGTGAGGATCCGCGAATGGTCCTTATTGATGATGTGGTATATATGACATTTACAGCCTTTGATGGATGGGGATCAGTCCGTGTAGCTCTCGCATCGATTGACTGGGATGACTTCATAAATAAACGCTGGAATTGGAAGAAGACAATATTAATCTCTCCACCAGGAGAAAAAAATAAAAATTGGGTGCTTTTTCCAGAAAAGATTAATGGTAAATTTGCAATATTACACAGCTTTTGCCCAGAAATCCTGATTGATTATTTTGATGATCTGGATAAGCTAGATGGTCAGACATTTATAAAAAGTAATAACACAAGACCAATCGATCCTACGAGAACGTGGGATAGTTGGTTTCGTGGGGTAGGTCCGGCTCCTATCAAAACTGAAGATGGATGGCTTGTTTTTTATCATGCCATGGATCACAAAAACTCTGATCGCTATAGAGTGGGAGTTTTGTTACTTGATATTGATAATCCGACAAAAGTGTTATATAGATCCACTAAGCCAATTCTCGAACCACAGGAGTCTTATGAAAATGACGGTCATAAATGGGGAGTCATTTATGCATGCGGAGCAGTTGTAAAAGATGACACAATTTTTGTTTATTATGGTGGTTCTGATGCATATGTGTGTGTGGCGACAGCTCCTCTGGGCAAATTTCTTGATGATCTAAAGAGAACTGGTGAAGTCAAGATGGAAATTAATAAATAAAATAATACTCACTATGAATATTAATATTAAAAGATATCCAAATAATCCTGTTTTGGGACCTGACCGTTCAATTTCATGGGAGGCGCAAGCAGTGTTCAACGGCTGTCCGATTAGAGATAAAAAAGGATATCATTTTTTGTATCGTGCACAGTCGTATGAGCAGAAATATAAAAGAGATGTGATGGAGCTCTCTACGATTGGTTATACATTCAGTGAAGACGGTATGAGTTTTACTGGAGAAAGACGACAATTAATTGCACCAGAAGAGATATGGGAACAATATGGCTGTGAAGATCCACGAGTAACAAAGATTGATGGAAAATATTACATCACATATACCGCACTCTCTGATTATCCGCATACGCCAAATGGTATCTCTATTGGTATTGCTATTACCGAGGATTTCAAAACGATCAAAGAAAAGCATCACGTCACACACTTCAACTCAAAAGCAATGGTGTTTTTTCCTGAGAAGATTAATGGAAAAATCGTAGCAATGTTTACAATGAATACAGACATTCCTCCAGTGCGCGTTATGCTTGCAGAGTTTGATACGCCAGAACAGATATGGGATCCTAAATTTTGGTTGGAATGGATGAAGGATCTGGATGCTCATACATTGCATTTTCAGCGGTCGCTTGAAGATCATATTGAAGTGGGTGCTCCGCCAGTCAAAACCAGTGAAGGATGGCTTATGGTTTATTCATATATTCGTCACTATCGCTCAGGAAGTCCAGTTTTTGGTATTGAAACGTCGCTTCTTGAGCTTGATAATCCAATTCATGTGATTGGGCGTAGTGTGCGACCACTTATTCAACCAGATGAAGTATATGAACGGTATGGTGTTGTGCCAAATATTGCATTTCCTTCAGGCTTGACTTTGGAAGATGATGAATTGCGATTATATTATGGTGCAGCAGATACAGTGTGTGCGATGGCAATGTTGTCATTAAAAGAATTGCTTTCATATATTAAATTGAAAGATTGTGAAGAATATGCAGGCGAAGGTGTCGTGCCAGTTGCCTTGGAGCGATTTGAAGGTAATCCAATCATAGAGCCAACACATGATGGCGGATGGGAATCAAAATATGTCCTCAATCCTACGGCAATTTATGATGATGGTTTGATCCATATATTATACCGTGCACAAGATGAAAATGATACATCGTATGTGGGTTATGCAGCGACTGCAGATGGATTTCATCTTGTCAAAAAGAATGATCAACCGATATATGTGCCACGCATTCCTGAAGAGGTGCGGGAAGAGCCTGGTAATTCTGGATGTGAGGATGCACGAATCACGCGTATGGATGATAGATTTTATATGTGTTATACAGCATACAATGGACATGGTCCGGCACGAGTAGCTTTTACGTCGATCAGTGTGGATGATTTTCGTAAACAAAAATGGGAAAGATGGACAATGCCAATACTGATCTCTCCAGATGGGATGGATGACAAAAATGCGTGTCTCGTATCGGAAAAAATAAATGGTAAATATGTATTTTTTCATCGACTTAAGCATACGATTTGGATCGATTATGTAGATGATTTAAAATTTGAAGAAGGTCGCACATTGGGTGGACGAAGTATTATGTGTTCACGACCAGATTCATGGGACAGTGAAAAAGTAGGTATTGCAGGTCCTCCAATCAAAGTGGGAAATGAATGGTTGTTGATTTATCATGCTCTTTCTAAACATGATGGGCAGTATCGACTGGGCGCTGCGATGTTTGATTTGGAGAGAGGTGCTATTACAGCACGATTGGATTATCCAATTCTTGAGCCGCGTGCTGATTATGAAAACAAAGGTCTGCGACCAGGTACAGTATTTTCATGTGGTGTGGTGCCGTTTGAAGAAGAATTATATGTGTATTATGGTGGTGCTGATGAAGTGGTGTGTGTTGCTCGCATAGAATTTGCCTGTCTCGTAGATGCACTACATAAACAATGTGGTGTATAAAAATGAATGATTTTGAGCCATAAAGCGCCCTAAGTAAGGGAGCTTTATGATATATGATATTGACGGAATGGTTTTTTTTCAGTATGATGCATAGACAGTTCGCTTTTGCGCTGTTTTTCCGCTAGACACGGACCAGTTTTGAGCTGGCTTTTTGGGTTTGAGACCATTTGCGGATATAATAAATACTTTTTGAATGGAACTTATGGAAATACGAAATATTGCCATAATTGCTCACGTTGATCACGGTAAAACGACGATTACTGATGCGATTATGAAACAAACAGGAGCATCTTCTGACGGAAGTATGGACAGTGATTCAATTGAAAAAGAAAGAGGGATCACAATCTATGCAAAAAATACATCAGTGGTGTATAAGGATACAAAAATCAATATCGTAGATACGCCAGGTCATGCTGATTTTGGTTCCGAGGTTGAACGTGTTTTGCGATCAATCGATTCTGTCGTATTGGTAGTGGATGCGCAGGAAGGTCCGATGCCGCAGACACGATTTGTACTTAAAAAATCACTTGAAATCGGTCACAAGCCACTTGTAGTGATCAATAAAATTGATAAACCAGCTGCGCGTCTTGGAGAAGTAGAAGAAGAAATCTATGAGTTATTTTTGGATTTGGGTGCAAATGATGAGCAATTGGATTTCAAAACGGTATATGCAATTGCACGTGAAGGTCGGGCAATGGTTTCCCCAACTGATGATAGTAAGGATATGTCACCGCTGTTAGATGCAATTTTACAACATGTAGAGCCAGCAAAAAATGACACAGAAGCGCCTTTTCGTCTTCAATCTTTTTCACTTGCATATGATGATTTCTTGGGTCGCATGGCTGTTGCTCGTGTATATGAGGGGACAATTAAAATTGGTCCGGTTTTTGTAAAATCTCAATCAAGTGACGCACGTCGCGCAAAGATCATTAAGCTGTTTACGTTTGAAGGAATTAATAAAAAAGTGGTAGATCAGGCATCTGCTGGGGATATCGTGCTGATTGCGGGCATCGAAAATATTGATATTGGAGAAACGATTTGTATGAACGAAGACGCAGAAGTGCTTCCAGCAATTACTGTGGATGAGCCAACTATCTCTCTTGAATTTTTGGTCAATGACTCGCCTTTTGCAGGAAAAGAAGGGCAATTTGTAACACGAGAACAAATACGTGAACGTCTCAAAAAAGAACTTGAAGTGAATGTTGGACTCAAAGTCGATTTTTCTGGAGAAAATTTTACAGTGTCAGGTCGCGGTGAATTACATGTTGCGGTATTTTTAGAGAATATGCGTAGAGAAGGTTTTGAAGTAGCTGTGTCACAACCGCGGGTAATCATCAAACATGTGGATGGTGTAAAGCAAGAACCGTTTGAAGAAGTGACAGTAACAGTGCCAGAACAATATTCTGGAGCAGTAATCGAAAAACTCGGAAAAAGAAAAGGCACAATGACAGATATGAAACATGGTCACGATGGTGTGCGTATGCTTTTTGATGTGCCGACACGTGGCTTGCTGGGATATCGTAATGAATTTATCGTGGACACAAAAGGAGAGGGTATCATATCAAGTCGATTTCTGGAATTTCGACCGTATGTGGGCGACATCAGAAAACGAGCTGTGGGATCGATGATATCAGGTGAAACAGGAAAAGCACTTGGATTTTCACTTGCAAACTTACAACAGCGTGGCGCTCTCTATGTGGGGGCAAGTACTGATGTATATCAAGGACAAGTGATCGGTAATACTGCAAAAGGTGATGAGATGACAGTCAATCCGATCAAGGGAAAGCAACTGACGAATATGCGTGCGAGTGGTACGGATGACGCTATCAATCTCACACCACCAATTGTCATCACAATTGAAAAAGGTATGGAAGTCATGGCAGGAGACGAATATCTCGAAATCACACCACAAAGTGTGCGACTTCGTAAAAAATTTCTTACAGAAAACGATCGTATCAGAGCAAAACGACAGGGAGAATAAAAACGATGTTATCTCTTAAATCCTCAATTAATGAAAGTATGTTAATTGAGGTTTTTTGTTATTAATAAAAATGTGATATAATAAATTCATAAGAAAAATAAAATATTTCAATGGCTTTTTCCAAAAAAAATATAAAATATTTTCGCAAGCACCGCTTATTAGTAGGAAGCTTTTTTGTATTCACTTTTTTTATTTTTCAGTTTATAAATTTACTTCTCCCAACTGTCTTTGCCGCTCCTGATCTCGAACTCACTTATCACGGCAAGCTTACAGATAATCTCGGTCTAGCTGTTCCAAATGGTATATACAATTTTACACTCACTATTCACGACGCGCAGAATGGTGGCAATTGTGTGTGGAGTGCACGTGGCACGTGTGGCACACCATCGTCCAAATCAGTGACAGTTACAAATGGTGTTTTCACCACCGCATTGGGAGAATCAGGTGATGCTCCGCTCAATGTTACGTTTGGTACTAATTATTATTTGGAAGTACAAATCGGATCTAATTCTCCGATGACTCCACGGAGAAAAATTACTCCAGCAGGTTTTGCGCTTAATGCGAATCGGCTCAACGGGCTGACTGCAGATAACTATATTGACACATCAGGCACAGGTCAAATAAAGGCTGGAGCACTTACAGTGAATGGTAATTTCTCTGTAGGAAGTGGTGCATTGCAAATCAATCCATCCGGTCAAGTAACTGCAGGATCATGGCGAGGTACAGCAATTAGCTCAACATACGGTGGTACAGGCATTAATACATCAAGTGCAAGTGGTGTGCCAACTCTCAGTAGCGGTACATGGTCAGTGAATTCAAATCTAAGTGTTGCATTGGGTGGCACAGGCACATCTACACAATTTACACCAGGATCAATCGTCTTTGCAGGTGCTAGTGGTATATATAATCAGGATAATGCAAATTTCTTTTGGGATGATACAAATGATAGATTTGGCATTGGTACTAATGCGCCTTCTGCCACGCTCACAGTTGCTGGAAAGTCTAATTCAACACTTGTGACTAGTGGAACAGTGACACTATCAAATATGCGGATGTCATCAATTTCAAACACGGCATTTGTTGATTTTTCATCTGCTGGGGCGTTGCTTCCTTATAAGGGAAATAGGGTTGTGATTGCAGATGGTGAGGGAGATATTATTGAAGGTTATATTAAAGATGCAGGATCTGGAGAAACACTGAGTGGTACGAATATAATCACTTCATGGACAAATGGCATTCCGCCAATTACAGATTATTCAATTTTTACATCTTCAGGTTCAAATATTACACGAGCGTATGAAGGTTCAGCTGGTTTAGCTCCTTCTGCACAAAGTAATGCTGCAGCAGTATTACCTGGACAACTATATAAATTGACGATAAATATGTCTCGGACATCTGGCGTAATTCCTTTCTTTACAATTACAGAATCTTCTCATCAATATTACTATAATCTTAGTAATGGATTAAATACTATATACTATCTTTCTTCTGGAGCAAGCGTCAAATTAATGGTTTCTAATATGGCAGATACAGCAGATTTTTCAGCGACATTTGATATGCAAAAAGTACTTACACCAAGCGCAACAGGTGTAACAATTGTTAATATGATAAACGGAACATCATATAATTGGTTGAATAAAGATGCAAATTTTGGATACAATAACTCTTCTGGATATACGTATAGAATTTATGACGATGCTCCAGGCAATGCACTCGCTATGAGTCATCCGGTCACAGGGAATCTTTTGACGGTAAAAAATACAGGAAACATCGGCATAGGAACTACTTCACCATCCGCAAAACTTCACACTATTGGCACTACTGAACAATTCAGAGTTGGTTACGACACATCTAACTATTTCTCAACTACCGTTGGTTCCACCGGTGGAGTAAATTTTGATGCAGTAGGCGCAGGAGCAGGATTCACTTTTTCAGACAGTCTTACGATTGCAGGTAACATCCTCCCTAGCACCAATGATACATATGATCTCGGCTCTGATACTTCGCGATTTAGAGATCTCTATCTCGGAGGAGATACTGTTCATATCGGCACCTCTGGTACTGACGAGGGATTATTCAGTTACAATACCACTGCCAATATTTTGAATTTCAATACGGACTCCACTACAAACGGTGACATCGCTTTTTTCACAAATAATTTATATTTGGATAAGAGTACAGGGAATATCGGTATTGGTACGACTTCTCCTACTTTTAATCTAGATGTCATCGGAGTGGCAGGATTTGGGGGTATTAGTACGAGCAATCTGATTTTTTCTGGTAATGCATCAAGCATATTAAGTGCACATTATGGATTTGATGGATATACAAATTTTTCAGGAGGAATTGGAACGGGGAGTGAAAGCAGTAATGCCCTAAGAATTACAAATACTGGTAATCTTACAAATATTGGTTCTATACAAGGTGGAGAAATGAGCTTGGCGAGAGGTGGAACTTTTGTAGCAAAAGTGAATTATAGTACAGCACCTTACCCTCATTCTATTGCTACTGGCGATGTAAATGGCGATGGTAATATTGATTTGGCTGTTGGTGCTAGCTCCAATGTTTCCATACTGCTCAACAATGGTAACGGCACATTTTCATCAAAAACTGATTACCCGTCATTTGGTGCTCAATCTGGAAATAATATTGTTTTGAGCGACTTTAATGGTGATGGTAAAGCAGATCTTGCTGTAGCAAATGGTAGTTATATTAACTATATTTCTGTTTTAATCAACAGCGGTAATGGTACGTTTGCTCCAAAAGTAAATTACCCAACTGGTACGTCTCCAAATGGTGTAGTAGCAGTTGATTTTAATGGTGACGGAAGTACTGATTTGGCAGTAGCAAACGCAAATGCTAATTCAGTGTCTGTCTTATTTAACAATGGAAATGGTACATTTGCACCTAAAGTGGACTACCCAACTTCAGCAGTACCATTTTCAGTATCAACTGGTAATCTCAATGGCGACGGCAAAGCTGATTTGGCAGTAGCAAATACATCTTCAAGCTCAGTGTCTGTCTTTTTTAACAATGGAAATGGTACATTTGCACCTAAAGTGGATTATTCTACAGGCAATCAACCCGATTCTGTAACTATTGGAGATGTGGATAATGATGGTCAAGATGATTTAGTAGTAGCTAATTATGGTAGTAGTACTATTTCCGTTTTGATTAATAATGGCAATGGAACATTTGCACCTAAAGTGGATTATCCAGCAAATTCTCCTCGCTCTGTCGCAATAGATGATATTAATGGTGATGGTAAGAATGATGTTGTTTTAGATGAATGGTGGAATTCATCACTTTCCGTTTTGATTAATAATGGCAATGGAACATTTGCATCTCTTGTTACATATTCCGCTGGATCTGGAGCTTTTGGAATTGCTTTAGCGGATTTTAATAATGATAATATTTCAGATATTGTTGTGGCAAATAATTATGATCACACAGTATCTGTTTTGATGAATCAATCCAAATCCATGCTCTATGCGCAAGCAAGTACAGGAAACATCGGTATTGGGACTTCATCTCCAACTCAACTTCTCACCGTTAACAACGGTACAACAACAGGCACGTACACTACAACAGGCTGGGTCCATGCATCAGACGCACGACTCAAAACAAATATTGAGCCGATTGATGATCCACTTCATAAAGTCCTTCAGCTAGACAATGTCTATTTCAACTGGAAAACAAATCCTAATAGTGACAGACAAATCGGTTTTATCGCACAAGATGTAAAAAATATCATCCCCGAGGTCGTCGTAGGTAATGAGCAAGATGGCTACGGTATTGCATATGGTAACATTACAGCTCTCCTTGCCGGAGCGATCAAAGAGCAAAACACCCAGATTACCACAAACACAAAAAATCTCACAACAAAAGCAACTGCAACATCACTCGCGGATCTCCAAAAAATGACTGATGAACAATTCTTGGAGACTTCAGAATTGCTACGTTCAACTCGAAATGGCGATGATACGCTGAGAGATGATATTCTTGTGTTGCAGGCTGATGCAAATTTTCAAGCTGACACGATAGGTGAAGTGCAAAATTCACTTGCTGATGCACAGGCGGGTCTCTCCGTATTGAATACGCTATTAAATTTTACAGAAAATGATTATGCTCACTTTACAGATCTACTTTCAATCAATCCAGAAAAAATTGTTTATGTGGACGCAAAGCAAAATGTAACAATTGGGGGCATAATGGTTGTGACTCGTATCGAAACGAATGCGCTTGTAATCACAGGGGAAGAAAAAGGTGCTACAATTGGTGAGGCAGAAATCGTTAAGGATGCATATGATGTATTCGTACCGACAAATGTCGCAGTTCAAAATAGTCGTATTTTTATCACACCGAAGGGTGGGGTGGTGACACAGACATTGTCAATTACACGCATTGATGACAATAGCGGATTTCACGTGACAGTTGCTGAACCGACAGAGAAGCCAATTAAGTTCGACTGGCTCATCGTGGAAGATGATATAGAACGAGACGCGGAATCAGGGATTACTACTGGTGATGCGCCAAATGATTTAAATCCAGAAATTTCTCAAGAAAACCCATTGTAAGACGATGAAAACACTCCAGAAAGTGATAATGTACTGTAGACTGTATTTAGAAGACAAAATTAGCACTCTCTTATAGAGATTGCTAATTTTTATTTTGCATGATATGATGATAGTTGAAATTGAATTTTGCACTGATGATTTATACCGAATATTTTATCATTAGTGTACTAATATACTACTTACTCATATACTAAAATATTATGGCAAAAGATTATTATGATATTCTCGGTGTTGCGCGTGGTGCATCTGCAGATGAAATCAAAAAAGCATATCGCAAAATGGCACATAAACACCATCCAGACAAAGATGGTGGCAATGAAGCACAATTCAAAGAAGTGAACGAAGCATATCAGGTACTATCAAACAAAGAAAAACGCGCACAATATGACCAATTCGGACAAACTTTTAATGGTTCTGGCGGTGGTGCAGGATCTGGCGGATTTGGTGGTTTTGATTTTTCGCAATATCAGCAAGATTCTGGTGGGCAGGGTTTCGAATTTAATTTTGGCGGAGATGGTATGGGGGATATTTTTTCTGAGATGTTTGGCGGTGGAGGAAATCGTCGCAGTCGACGAGGACGTGATTTGCAAGTTGATATTGAAATCAGTTTTGCAGAAATGATTCGTGGTGTAAAAAAAGAAATTTCTCTATATAAATCAGTGCGTTGTAGCAGGTGTGAAGGTGCAGGAGGTGAGCCTGAATCCAAAGAAAATACATGTAGCACATGTAAAGGTAGTGGGCATGTTCAAAAACGTATGCAAACAATCCTTGGCACAATTGCACAAACGGTAGTGTGTGATACGTGTAACGGAAAAGGTAAGACATTTGATCAAAAATGCACAAAATGCAAAGGAGTCGGACAATATCGAGAAGAAGTCCGAGAAACAGTGGAAATACCTGCTGGCATTCATGATGGACAAGCTGTTGCTATGTCAGGTCGCGGAGAAGTGGGTGAGGGTGGCACAATGGCAGGAGATTTGATTGTGTCAGTGCATGTGATACCAGACAATCGATTTATGCGCGATGGTAATGACATCCGTACAGAAAAACATATTTCATTTGCACAAGCAGTATTAGGCGATAAAATTGTGATTGAAACCGTAGAAGGAGATGTAAAGATGAAAATTCCAGCAGGCACACAATCTGGCGAGATTTATCGCATCCGTGGAAAGGGCGTGCCGAAATTGCGTGGCATAGGACATGGAGATCATCTTGTGGTAGTGATCGTAGATGTGCCGACTAAATTATCACGTGAAGAGAAAAAACTTATCGAACAATTGCGAGATATATAGTATTGGGTAGAAATATTTTTGTTGTTATTTACATTTCCAGAAAAGGTTTTATCACAGTAACGAAGGTGTTCCCTTTATGGAAGGAGAATCACATCTTTATGACAGCTTGTGAAGATGTGGAATTGTCATTATTTGTTGAGGATATCACATCTAGTGTATGGTTTGCACATAAAATATCAGTTACAACTAAATCTGATTATGTTTATGATTAGGTCATTATTTCTCGCAAATGAGAGAATATTACATTTTTTAAGGATATTTATAATATTTGTGTAAAAAACATAGAAATGATTTACATGATCTATTGTGTGACACATCAGTGATTGCGTTGGATTCTTGAATCCAGCTCTTTTTGAGTTGACAATTTGATTAAAATACAGTACAGTTTGTAGTTAGCAAAAGTTTGCTATTCATGTTCATTTACATATAACTACGGAGAAAAATCTCCCAAAACAAGATAGAGGAGGATGTATGAAAATTGGTAAAGTGTCTATGATAATGGCAATGGCTATTTGCGTCGGCGCAGTGAGTATATATGTACACACATGTTATTCGGAGACAGTTGCAAATGTTTTTCTTTTTATGCTTTCAATAGCACTTGGCGCACTTATTTCGATATTGTGCGCGCGACGTGATTGCGAGAGGAAGGATAATCAAGAGATTATTGACTCTTTGAGAAAGAAGATGATCTTTTCTAATCCAGAACAATTTGAGTTATATTTGTCACAAGTGTCTTTGGGGGTAATCGTATGGGACAAAGATTTTCATATTGTATCATGTAATCCTGAAGCAGAAAAAATCTTTGGATTTACAGAATCAGAATTGATAGGTAAACATGCTACATTGATTGTACCATTAAATTATCATGAACAAATAGATGATTTTTGGGCCGACTTGTTGGCAACAAAAAATGGAAAACATGGTTTACTTAAAAATATCACAAAAGATGGACATATCATTTTTTGTGAATGGGTAAATGTGCCAATTTGTGATCAAAATGGCGTGTCTGTTTCCATGTACTCAATTGTGCAAGATGTAACCGTAAGAAAAAATGCAGAAATTGCATTGCACGAAAGTGAGAATAAACTGAAAGGAATGTTGACAGCTGTTCGAGATTTCGTCTATGTGATCGAGCCTGACGGCAAAATATCATATGCAAATCCCAATGCGCTTGAGGTTATGGGTGTCAGAGAAGATCAGTTAGAAAACGTGCTTTTGAGTGACATCCTTGATGCGGGTGATCTGCAAATTGCAACAGAACGCATTGGGCAAATGATTGATACACAAAAATCACAGTCGATGCAAGTGTACAATTTGCGATCAATTAGTGATCCAAAAAAAAATATTCCTGTAGAAATCTATTCGGTCCCGTTTGTAGAGAAGGGTGTAAAAAAAGTTTTAGGAGTTGCGCGTCCAATTGATGAACGATTACAACTCGAGGCAGAGCGATCAAAGATTGAGCGAATGAATTCTATTGGAGTTATGGCAGGAGGTATTGCGCATGATTTCAATAATATGCTCAGTGCAATATTGGGGTATGCTTCACTTATTCTTAATAAGAAAGATGTGGATATCGATCAATATTTACATCACATTATTGCTGCATCAGAAAGAGCTACTGGACTCACGCAGCAATTACTTACATTTGCAAAAGGAGGTACTTCGGTTAAAGAAATTTCGTCTGTGGAAAAGGCAATTAGAGAATCAGCGGAGTTCGCCCTTGGTGCAAACTCACAATGCCGTTGCGAAATTATATTACCTGATGATCTATGGCTTGTAATGATGGATTATAAACAAATCTGTCAGGTAATCCAAAATTTGGTGATCAATGCTAGTCATGCGATGCCAAGTGGAGGAGTCATATCAATTTGTGGCAAGAACGAATTTGTTGAGAGAGAAAATCTACACGGAATCAGCTCAGGAAAATACGTTCATTTTTTTGTGAAAGATGTGGGGATAGGAATATCTAAAAAACATCTGACGCAAATCTTTGATCCCTATTTCACGACAAAGGGTAAAACCGGAGAAGGAAGTGGACTTGGGTTATCTGTTGCATATGCCATCATCACTAATCATTCAGGGTACATTTGTGTTGATTCAGTTGTCGGCGAAGGATCCATATTTCATGTATATCTGCCAGCAGTTGATGTAAAACAGACTGTGGCTATTGAACAAAAACATGAAGTGAGTTTAAGCACTCATGTTTGGCGAATACTTGTGTTGGATGATATGCCGGAGAATTGTTCGATGTTTCAAACTATGATTCAGGCGATGGGACACATATGTGTCGGAGTCACATCTGGAGAAGATGCTTTGAAGATCTATGATAAATCACTTGTTTCAGGAGAAGCATTTGATCTTATTATTACAGATTTGACAATGCCAGGGGATATGAGCGGAGCCAAATTTGCTGCAGAAATCAAGAAAAAAAATTCGCAAGCAAAAATTCTTGCAATTTCTGGATTTTATGCCGGTGATCTTTCGAGTGATTTTACAGGTTTTTTGCAAAAACCGTTCGAAATCAGAACGTTAAGCACACTTATTAAAAAAATAATGCAATAGCATTACGTTAGCCACTGATATATTAGGAGATATGTCAGTGGCTTTTTAGTTGAAAAGATTTGACAAAAAAAAATGCGATGGTATTATATCTATACCTGTGGTATAGGTATAATTTTTTTCATACATCACTATTATGGATCGCAAAAAAGAAAAAATCACTATCGCTTTAAAAAAGGCATATACGAGTATAGGTAAAATCCTGATAGCTATGGATCACGCAGATCAAAAAAAATGTTTTGACCTTATGCAACAGAACCTTGCAGTAATCGGACTCCTTAAATCTGCTAACATGATGATGTTGGAAAATCATTTGGATATTTATATTGATGATATGAAAAATAAGACTGTTGCCGAAAAGAAAAAAATGCAACAAGTGCGTGATGAAGTGATTCGGATTGTGAAAACGGCGCAAAATAAGTAATTTATGAAATTTCTAATACGTATAAAAATATGAAAATACTCAAGCAAAATGCATGGATAGTTAGTATCGGAATTGTGATCATCGGATGTGTGGGAATAGCAGTATCTCTGAAATCTGTGGGAGCTACAGAGACAAATATTGAAGCTGTGCATTCAAAGAGTGTAAAGGCGATTGTCGCAAAACCAACAAATTTTTCTGCTTCAGAAGAATATGCAGGATTTGTACGTGGCACAGATCAGGCCGTGATTACAACAAAGATTACTGGACGTATAAAAAATATTATAAAAAGGGAAGGTGATATAGTAAAAAAAGGCGATCCAATCGCCGTCATTGACGCAAACGAGCTCGTTGCACAATCGTATAGTGCACAGCAAACAATTGATGCTTTACAGAAAAATCTGGATGATACAAAAAAATATTATTCGCAGAAGGTTGATGAAGTAAAAGATGGTGGTGCAACCAAAGAAGAGATACAAAGTGCAAAGCGATTGCGAGATTTACAAATACAAGCTGTGCAAACGGAAATTGTCGGTGCTCAAGGATCATTGCATGTGGCACAGAGTTTGACACAAGAAACGATTGTGCGAGCACCATTTGACGGTATTGTGACGCGTGTGTTTCAAGAAACAGGTCAGGTTGTTAGTCCAGCAACACCGATTTGTGAAGTGGCAAGTCAGTCAGATCTTTCTGTAGAAATTTTTGTATCTGATGATATTGTGTCATATATAAAAAAAGGTGATGTAGTGAATGCAATTTGTGGTAACGATTATGAGGAATGTCAAGGTGAAATCATAGCAGTTAGTCCTGTTTCTGAAATGAATGCACACAAATCTTTAGTGCGTGTTCAGTTTTTAAAAGAAGATCCCTCAATTTATCTTGGGCAGTATGTGAAAGTTCATTTTCCAATAACTGATAATATATCTAATAAAATAATTGTTCCAGAGAAATCTATTATTGCGAAATATGATGAAAAATTTGTTTTCGTTGTGAAAGATGGGCTTGCTTTAGAGCGGAGAGTGGTAATCGGACATATACAAAGTGGTATGGTGGAGATCGTAGTAGGCATTACACCAGGAGATGAAGTGATTGTTGAGGGTATGTATGACTTAAGAAATAATGATGTAGTCACACTTTATGAATAATAATAATTTGCACAATTCAAAGAAACTTGGGATAGCAGGTCGATTAACACATGCCTTTCTCTATAATAAAGTTTTTGCTGTGCTGACTATCATCATCATAATTGTATGGGGTGTTTTGTCTTTTGTGATTATGCCAAAACAGTACAATCCGGAGATTGTTGCACCAGCATTTGTAATCACCACAGATTATCCAAATGCATCCAGTGCTGAGGTGTATGAGTTGATCACACGTCCTATGGAGGATAAAATCTCGGAGCTTACACATATTGATGCTGTATCATCTCAAAGTTTTTCAGGTGGTAGGAGTATTGTTACTGTAAAATTTGATATTGGATTCAATCAAGAGAGTGCAAAAATTTCTCTGAATCAAAAATTGCGCGATAATATGACATTAAAACCCCCTGATGCAATGGATCCGATTGTGCAATCAATCGATCCTGATGATGTGCCAATTGTAGATATCGGACTTACGTCAAGCGTTTATTCAGAAAGCTCTTTGCGCAAATTAGCGTATGATATCGCAGATGATATCAAAAAAGCTGAAGGGGTGTCGAAAGTTGAGATTGTTGGCGGATTGATAAATAATATGAATGTTGTACCACGCAGCGCAGATCTTGCACTTCGCAATATTTCTTTAGATGAAATTACTTCAGCAATTTCATCTGCAAATAACATTTATACAACAGATATAATCAAGGAAAAGGATCGCAATGCGATCATCAATGTTACGGGAAACATTATGAATGCAGAAGATCTCGGAAAGCTTATTATCAAAGAGCAATATGGTGTTTTAGTACGACTGAGCGATGTCGCAGAAATTTCATATGATGCTGGGGAGATTACAAGTTATGTTACTTTGCGTGAAAAGAATGCTGAGGAAATGCCGGTTGTGCATATTGCTCTTGCAAAACTCAAAGGCACAAATGCAACAACGGTTGCGACAGATGTGGAAAATCGATTGCATTCAATTGAAGGATCAACTATTCCAGAAACTGTACATGTGTCAATGCTCCGCAATGAAGGAAAAACAGCCTCTGACGAGATTGGTAAATTGACCTTTGATCTTATTAAGTCAATTGCAATCGTGACGATTCTTCTCATGGTCTTTCTCGGTGTGCGTAATTCATTTGTTGCAGCTTTATCAATTCCGTTAGTGCTTTTGGTGGTATTTGGAGTGGGTCTATTGTGGGGCGAAACAGTCAATCGTATTACGCTTTTTGCATTGATACTCTCATTGGGATTATTGGTAGATGATGCAATTGTTGTAATCGAAAATATTGCGCGATATTTTCGTTTATATCCAGGAGAAGATAAGCGCATAGTAATCGTACGTGCTGTTGATGAGGTTGGTTCAGCATTATCTCTTTCGACAGTGACGATGGCACTGGCGTTTGTGCCGATGGCATTCGTGACGGGTATGATGGGTCCATATATGGGTCCAATCCCATTTTTTGTACCAGTCGCACTTTTTGCGTCACTCATTCTGTCTGTGACAATCAATCCATTTCTTGCTCTTGTATTTACCAGATCGGATCATTTAGAAAAAAAACCACATATTTTTTTGCGAGGGTTCGCAAAATTTGAACAGTATTATGGAAATTTTTTGACGTATATATTAGCAAAAAAGAAGAGATATCATATGATGATTGGTGGCGCTGGCATTATATTTATTTTATCAATTATATTGCCTTTAACACCACTTGTGCCATTTCGCATGCTTCCTAAAGCAGATCGTGATCAATTTTATGTATATGTTGATCTTCCGGAAGGTACGAAGGCAGAAATAACAAAACAGCATGCAGAGTATATTGGTGATATTTTAATTGCGCAAGAAGATGTTAAAACAATTGAATATTTCATTGGAAGTGCTGCAGTCGTAGATTTTAATGGATTATTTCGAGGGAGCACGATGCGCATATTTGAACAGCAATCTACGTTGCGTGTAAATCTTTCGTCACATGAAGATCGATCAGTTTCTTCTGAAGACATTGCTCGCCACTTTCGTAGTGATGTAAAAGATTATATAAAAAGTAATTCAGGTCTACAGGTGCGTGTTGTCGAAGACCCACCTGGTCCACCAGTGCTAGCGACATTTTTATTGAAAATCAAAGGAAGCGATGATCGTATACGAGATATGATTGCGATGGATGTTGCACGTCTTATGGAGAATATTTCTGGAGTTGTAGATATCGATGTATCAAAACCAGACTATATTTTGCATTATACATATCAGATCGACACAGAAAAATCTCAATTGCTCGGCGTATCGCCACAGTCAATCGCTTCAACAGTACATACGGCGATTTCAGGTGCACAAGTTGGGACGTATCATGCGGATCAAAAAAGTATTGATCATTCAGAGCAAGAATACATTATAGTACGTTTAACGGGAGAGGATCGTGACAGTATTGATGTGTTATCATCACTTTCCGTCATATCACAAAATGGCATAGCTGTGCCATTGAAAGATCTGGTGCATATATCTAATCAGACATTTGATGTGCCAATTGTCACAGATGAAAGGCAAAAAACGACATACGTTTCTGGCGAAATGAGTGATAGAAGTGTCGTATATGCTACAATCGATTTTCTGAAAATTTTAAAGAATTATCACATTCCTGAAAGGGAGAGTCATCTTATGGAATGGTCGCTTCTCGGTGCAACATATGCGGATGTTAATACAGGAGAAAAATATTCTATTGAAATTGATGGTGAATGGAAATTAACATTGGATGCATTTCGGGATCTCGGTATTGCAATGGGCATTGCGATTTTCATGATCTATTTTGTTCTTGCAACAAAGATACGATCATTTTATATCCCGTTACTTATCATGGTGAGTATCCCCTTGGGACTCATTGGTGTTTTTCCAGGATTTGCTTTTCTACAAATTGTTAAAGGAACATATTTTACTGCAACATCCATGATCGGAGTGATTGCTTTGGCAGGATTGTCTGTTAAAAATTCAGTAATTTTTCTCGAATACCTAGAACCTTTGCACGAAAAAGGAATTGTTTTGGAAAAAGCACTTGTGGAAACTGGTCGTATTAGATTACTACCGATTGTTCTCACCTCACTTACTGCAATATTGGGTTCTCTCACGATTGTCTCTGACCCTGTATGGGAAGGTCTTGCATGGGCATTGATATTTGGTTTGACAGTTTCGACCTTGCTTACGCTTGTCGTTTTTCCTGTGATCTATTACGCTGTCGAGAAAGATGCATGGAAAAAGAATTCAGAAAAAAAAGAGAAAATATGATATAATGATCATATAAGTTGTAAATCATGATTATGACAGAAGAAAAGGAAAAACACTATCGTCTGTGTGTGGGATATTGGCATATTCCTCGTGCAGTGTATTTGATTGGGGGGTTCTTTATTTTTGGATCAGTATTTCTCGCACTAGCTGTTGATGAGAGATGGCTTTATTTTACACTTTTTATTGGGTTTATGTTCATGAGCTTTGCACTTACAGGATATTGTCCGATGGCACTGTTATTGGATAGGATCGGTTTGAGACGAGAATAAATATTTACAGAAATCAACTGATGATCACTGTGAGCCTGGTATTATATTAGAAGAAAAAAATAAAAATATGATGAAAAAATCAACAATTACATTTCATGGTGGAGCAGGTTCTGTCACAGGGGCAAATTTTCTGTTTAATGTGGGACAACGCAAAATACTCATCGATTGCGGATTGCTCCAAGAAGGTGGAAGATGCAATGTACGGGATAATGCTTTTGCTTATGATCCAGCAGATATGGATGTGCTCATTGTAACGCATGCGCATGCGGATCATATCGGTAAAATCCCAAAGCTTATACACGATGGATTTCGTGGAGTGATTTATTCTACACCTGCAACGAGGGATCTGTCGCGAGTGATGTTTGATGATGCGCTAAAAATATTAACTGAAGAAGCTGATAGACTTGGTTGCCCTTTGCTTTATGATCGTGATGATATTGAAAAGGCGTTGGCGCTTTGGCGGGGTATCGAATATCATCAGCCATTTGTACTCGGTGATGGGGTTATGGCTGAATTTTATGATGCTGGGCATATCCTTGGGAGTGCGATGGTGATGTGTGAACGAGATGGGCGACGTATTGTTTTTTCAGGAGACCTGGGTAATTCTCCAGAATTGATCTTACCTGATACAGAAAAAATAATTGGAGCAAATTATCTTTTGATGGAGAGTGTATATGGAGATCGTAACCACGAGAGCCGTCGTGGACGGACAGAACTCTTGGCGCAGGCGATTCGGAATAACTATCAACGAAAAGGCACGCTTCTGATACCGACATTTGCGCTACAACGTGCACAGATTTTACTATATGAGATCAATAAACTTGTTGAACATAAACGTGTACCAGAAATGCCGGTGTATTTCGATGCGCCCCTTGCACAGCGTGTCACAGAGATTTTTCGGCGATATAGAAAATTATACAATTTACGCGTGCAAGATGAGATCAAGCGAGGAGATGATATATTCGATTTTCCGCAGTTTGTCATCGTTAAAAATGTGGCAGAATCATATATGGTAGACAAAAAAGAAAATCCTAAAATTGTAATTGCTAGTTCCGGCATGTCTAATGGAGGACGTATACAATTGCATGAAAAAGAATTACTCGGTAATAGTAAAAACACAATTTTATTCATTGGTTATCAAGCATTTGGTACGCTCGGACGAGAAATTCAAGAGAAGAAAAAAGGGAAGGTTTATATTGATGGGAAATGGATGCGTATTCATGCACGGATAGAGAGCATTCAAGGGTATTCTGGACATAAAGATAGTAATAATCTCATTGACTATGTTGCGAGCAGCGCACATACTCTCGAAAAAGTCTTCGTCGCGATGGGAGAATATCCATCTGCACAATTTCTTGCACATAAAATAAGAGAAAAATACAAAATTGAAACGGTTGTGCCACGACAAGGTGACGTACAAGATATTAATTTCTGAGATAAGCTACATAGAAATTTCTTTGCAAAAAAGAAAACGACCCCTCACCCGTAGGAGTCGTTTTTTGAATACGCTTTATATCTTTTATTGTTTCATCGTGCACAACGTATTTTTTATTTGTATATGTATTTTGTATGTCCGTGGCACGCGCATGTATTCGCTACCAACATCTCACAAGTGTTCGAAATATCGTGAGGCTATCTTTTTGTTTGGTAGAATGATGCATCAATTCTTCTTTTGTATAATTAATTTATTTTTAAAGATACGAAGCGTACCTTGGTTTTAACAGAATCTCATTCATTTGTCAAAGACGGTCTGTGGATAACAGTAAGTGTAAAAATGCTATCGTATTGCAAATTTGAACAAAAGTCCATATGATAGAATAAATATGATAAATGCTTTAAAAAAAATATGATTCAACACATTGCACCGCGTGATTTTTATAATATTACGCAAAAGGAAGGACTTGAGAAATACATTTGTGTGGACGTGTGTACAGAAGCTGAGCATGATATGGATCGTATCGCACATTCGATTAATATTCCTTTGGATCAACTTAAAAGTCATGTAGGAGAGTTGAAAGGATATGAGAATGTGTATGTCTATTGTGCAAGTGGAAATAGATCAGCAATGGCCTGTCAGATATTGGAAGAAAATGGCATTGTGAATCTTTTTGATATTTCAAACGGTCTGAATGGGTGGAAGATTGAAAAATTACCAACAATTGGCAAAGGGAAAAATCGCATCCCACTTATGCAACAAGTTTTGCTTGTTGTGGGTATGGCTGTGTCAGGTAGTATCATCGCATCATATCTTGTTCATGAATTATTTTTGCTCATCCCATTAGGCATGAGTGTAGGACTTATCTATGCGGGCTTTAGTGGTAATTGTCTTATGACTAAAGTGCTCATTAAGATGCCATGGAATCAGCATAAATCGTAATTTGTGATTTTTTATTATGAAAATTTCGTCAATATCGCCCAAAGAAGCAAAAGATATATTAGAGAAATCTCATGATAGAGTGTCACTGTTGGATGTTCGCTCAGAAGAAGAATATCAGCATGTGCATATTGACGGTGCTCAACTTATCCCACTTAATAGACTTATCGTGGATATGAATGAGGTGGATAAAAATAAAAAGATTATCATATATTGTGCAAGTGGCAATCGTTCACAATATGCATGTGGAATATTACGAGACGCAGGATTTGATGTTGTGAATATGGATGGAGGTATTAATGCATGGATTGCACATGGATTAGCAGTTGTATAATAAATTGATTTTTTTATAAGTATAAGTAATGAATATGGAAAAAAATGATGATAAAAAAACGCGTATAGTAGCAACAGTAGGACCGGCTTCTGAGACAGCAGAAAGATTACAAAAGATGATGAAAGCAGGTATGAATGTTGTGCGATTGAATTTTTCACACGGGGATCATGTTGAACATAATGAACGATTGCGAAAGGTTTATGATGCTGCAAAAAAAACAAAAAAGAATATCGCAATCCTGCAGGATTTAGGTGGTGTGAAAATCCGCATTGGGGATTTTATTGATGGAAGTATTGAATTGATCGTTGGACAAAAATTTGTTATTTCAACAAAAAAAATGATCGGTGATAAAGATCGTGTTTTCGTAAACTATGAAAAACTTCCATTGGAAGTAGGCATTGGACAATCTATTTTACTTGATGATGGGACAAAAAAATTAATTGTAATAAAAACAACTAAAACGGAAATTGAGACAAAAGTTATTGTTGGTGGCATGATCCGTTCACGTCGTGGCATAAATGTACCAGGAGCACGGTTGAGTTGTAGTGCCTTGACGCAAAAGGATAAAAAAGATGTTATTGAATTTGGTATTAAAAATAAGGTTGATTTTGTGGCGCTATCGTTTGTGCGAAGTGCAAAAGATGTGGAGGATCTCAGGAAAATACTTGTAAAATATCAATCACAAGCCAAAATCATTGCAAAAATCGAAACACCAGAGGCAATTGATTGTATCGATCACATCATTACTGTCGCAGATGGTATCATGGTTGCGCGTGGAGATCTTGCAGTAGAAATGCCTGCATGTGATGTGCCGCATCTACAGAAAATGATCATCAAGAAATGTAATATAGTTGGTAAACCAGTAATCGTTGCAACACAAATGTTAGAGTCCATGATTCATGCGCCAGTGCCGACGCGTGCAGAGGTAACAGATGTAGCAAATGCGATTTTGGATGGTGCTGATGCGATTATGCTCTCTGCGGAAAGTGCAGTGGGTAATCATCCAGTTGAAGCAATTCGCATGATGAATGAAATCGCTATAAGAACGGAAAAAGAAATTACATCACGTCTCATAGAAGACACTCAAGAACATGCATCACGAACAGTAAATGCTGTATCGCAAAGTGCAATACAAATGGCCAAAAACATCAATGCTGTTGCAATCGTAGCTCTGACAGAATCTGGATTCAGTGCACGCAAAATAACGCGATATCGCTCATCATGTAAATTGATCGCGCTGACACCGCATGACCAAACAGTGCGTCATTTACAATTATCATTTGGATGTTTTGCGCATATGGTGAAAAGATTTACTACTGTTGTAGAAACAGTTGCATATACTAAAAAATTTGTTGAAAAAAACGGTTATGCTAAAAAAGGCGATAAGATCGTAATCGTTGCTGGTATTCCATTTGACAAGGAGGGAACAACTAATATGGTGATTGTGGAGGAAATATAGAGAATTATAACATCGTGCATGTAGGCGTTTATGTAATAATGAACTCTTTCTTTTTTAGTCATTGCATGGTAGAGTTGATGTACTAAATGCTGATAAATGCTATGAAAAAAATAGTAGAAGAGATGATTAATGATGCGATTATTCGATTGCAAGAAAGTGGAAACTGGAATAGTTTTGACGTGCCATTGATTATTGTAGATCGTCCAAAAAGTATCGTGCATGGAGATTGGACGACAAATGTCTGTTTCATTTTGGCAAAGATTCTTCAGCGTTCACCCCTTATAATCATGGAGGAGCTATCAGCGGAATTGCATGTGGAAAAAAACAATTTTATCGAATCAATCACAGCAATTTCTCCAGGATATATCAATTTTTCGTTGCAACAATCAGTCTTGATAGAAGAATTGCAAAAGATCAATGAAAAAAATGACAGTTATGGTAATAATAATGCATTGAATGGTCAAGCAATCATGATCGAATATACACAGCCAAATCCTTTTAAGCCGTTCCATATCGGACATCTTATGAGTAATACGATTGGTGAATCACTGTCTCGTATTATCGCTTTTTCTGGGGCAAACGTTATTCGTGCAAATTATCAGGGTGACGTCGGACCACATGTGGCAAAATCGTTATGGGCAATTCAGAAATTTGGGTATGATATCACTAATATTGATGAGATTGGGAAAGCGTACGCAAAAGGACATGTGGCCTATGAAACGGATGAAACTGCAAAAAAGGAAATTCATGCCATCAATAAAGCGATTTATACATGTAGCAATGATGATCTCATGCGATTATATGCAATCGGACGCAGTAGGACGCTTGAAAGATTTGAGGAAATCTATGCGATTTTGGGGACGAAATTTGATGTCTATTATTTTGAAAGTGATACATGGAAAAGGGGGGAGAGAATCGTTCGTGAACATATGGGAGATATTTTTGAAGAGAGTGAAGGAGCTATAATTTTTGATGGAGAAAAATACGGTTTACATAAACGAGTTTTCATCACAACACAAGGATTGCCGACATATGAAGCAAAAGATGTCGGACTTGCTATGATCAAAAAAGAAACATACCCTTCTGATCAATATATTATTACAACTGCGGTAGAGCAAGAAGAATATTTCAAAGTAATCAAAAAGGCGATTGAACTCATAGACCCCTCATTTACAGGTAAGCTTACGCACATTGCTCATGGCATGATGCAGCTGACTACTGGCAAGATGTCTTCACGCAAAGGAAATGTGATCACAGGGGAATCTCTGATCACGGACGCACAAACGGTTGCAAAGGCAAAAATGAGTGAGCGGGCGATGGATGACATGCAAGATGCAACGGTCAATATGATCGCAGTCGCAGGAATCAAGTTTAATATTCTCAAACAACATACAGGAAAGAATATTATGTATGATGCACAATCGGCGTTGTCATTTGATGGAGATAGTGGTCCATATGTACAATATACATATGCACGATGTCGATCTGTGATCACAAAAGCACAAAATGAAAAAATTGTACCGCATTGGAGCGAATCATGCAAAAATAGCGTGGAGCTGGAAAGAACACTTGTACAATTTCCTGAAGTCGTTTTGCGCGCAAGTCAAGATCACGCACCGCACTATATTGCAAATTATGTAATCGATTGTGCCCGACTATTTAATGCTTTTTATGCGACGACAACGATTATCGATAAAAGTGATTCTCAAAAAACAGCATATCGCGTAGCTGTCACAATGGCAACTGCACAAATCATAAAAAACAGTTTGTATTTGCTAGGTATTCAAACGCCAGAAAAAATGTAATTTACTAACATCATACATATGCGTATAGGAATAGATGCACGAACGATCCTTAACCCAAAAAAAAATGATGCGATTGGTGCAGGTCATTATGCTTATCAATTGATTCGTCATCTTTTGGAACATGATAAAAAAAATGAGTATGTCATATTTTTTGATTTTCGCGTGCGACAAAAAGATGTCCGTAAATTTGCACGAGAAAATGTAAAGATCATATTTTACCCTTTTTCAGATTATAAAAAATATTTACCTGGTGCATATAGTGAAATACTTGCATCTGCTGTGTTGTCGCGAGAAAACCTGGATGTATTGCATGTAATGTCTGCAGAAACACGTATCCCTACTACGTATCGTGGAAAAGTTGTCGTAACACTGCATGATCTAGGGGTATATAGTATTCCAGAATGTTATAAAAAAGCATCAGGCATGAGGACAAATATTGTGACACGATTTATGCTGGGAAAAGCAGATCATGTTATTGCTGTGTCAGAGCAGATTAAAAATGATGCAATGAAAATCAGGAAGAATGTTGGAGAAAAAATGACTGTAATCTATTCCGGTTTGGATAAGCGTTTTTTTGATATTGTAAACGACAATGGCAAGATTGTTCCCAAAAAGTTTGGCATCACAAAAAAATATATACTCTTTCTTGGTACGATAGAGCCGTCAAAAAATATTACGCGTCTTCTTCACGCTTTTTCTCTTTTTAAAGAGGATCGCAGTAAAAAAAATGCAGAAGAAAAATGTGATTATCAGTTACTTATTGCTGGGAAGCCAGGATGGTTGGCACAAGATATCAAAAATTTTGTGTATGACCTGCAGTTGACAAAAGATGTCAGATTCACTGGATATGTGATTGGCGATGAGTTAGTGCCTTTGTTTAAATATGCGCAGTTTTTTGTCTTGCCATCATTATATGAAGGATTCGGTACGACAGTCCTAGAAGCATTTGCGACAGGTGCGCCTGCAATCGTGAGTAATGTCGGTTCTATGCCGGAAATCGTCAAGGATGCAGCTCGATTAATCAATCCTATCGATACAAAAGAGATTGCAGCAGCAATGATCGAATTTGCAAATGATAAAGATTTACGTGACACATATCGCAAAAAGGGACTTGAGAGAGCAAAGGATTTTGATTGGTTGAAAACGGCAAAAGAAACAATTGCTGTGTATGAAAAGATGATGAAAAAATGATGTGAAAAAAAAGTAAAGAATATTTTGCTGAAAATATGATATTATATATATATTGTATAATCTCTTAATGTAATAATATGATGAATTGTATTGCATGCACGATGCCCCTTGAAACTGCAACGGACATTGGTGCTCATGGAATCGAAGGTCCAGTATGTGTGCATTGCGCGGATGCAAATGGCTGTGTAAAAAGTTGCGCTGAGATTTTTGAATGTGGTGTGCGATTTTTTCAGAGCACATTTCCCGACATGGACAATGAATTGGCAGAGCGTATTACACGTAAGAATATGCGAACACTCCCATATTGGGAAAGAAACACGGCCACTTGCTTGATAGGGGATGACGCAACTGATGAGGAATTTCAAGAAATACTTGATAAGTTGGCAAAAAGGTAATTTGGTGAAGCTTTGATAAAGATTTAAAAAAGTCTCAAGAATGGCTTTTTTTGTTTGACAAAATAGCTTTGTTAGTTTATAATTGTGAATCATGTAAATTTAAAAATGTGGCATAAATCTCAAAAAAAATCGGAGAATATCATGCAGAAAGAAGATTATATTCGTGCACGAAATGTCACGATCGTATCCCGGTGCATGAAATGTGCTGAGGTATACAGGTGCGTTATTCGTGAGAAGGGCGTGAGTAATGAAATTCTTTGTGTTGCGTGTGAAAAAAGTCTTTCGTGTGAATGGCGAAAAAATGCTTTACGTGAAGAAGCGGAAAGAAATACTCGCACATGTCATATTTGTGTGGACAGATATTGCTGTGAAAAGCAATTCGACGATTGTCGTGGGCACTGCATATTTTGTGATAGATTCAGAAAATGTAAGCGTTTTTTCATGCTTCCAATGTCACAATCAGAAACATCGCATGGATATTGCTCAACACAATGTCAGCTTACACATTATAATAACTTAAGAATTTTTTCACTGCAAGATATTGAGGGAATAATTCACAAATCTCATTCTTCTGAGAATGCTCAATTTGTCATGGGACACCTCTCCTCGTTACAGCGGGATAACTATGGACATCTTGTGCACCTCGAAATAGCCAAAAAAATTATTTTGAAACATCTCTCAAAAAAACGGTTTTTTGTGAGATGAAGTACTTGTTTTAAAGCATTGTTTAAATAATTCAAACAATGCTTTTTTAAATTATAAAATGACACACAATACATAAATGTGAAATTATGGTACAATTTTAGTATAATACATTAATAAACAATAAATCTATGAATAAAGTATTAATTTCTGTTGCCGTCATCGTAATTATCATCGGTGGTTATATTTGGAAAACGTATAATACGCTTATTACAGTAAACGAAACTATCGATAATCAGTGGGCACAAGTTGAGACGCAATATCAGCGAAGATTTGATCTTATCCCAAACCTTGTAGAGTCAGTTAAGGGCGTGATGACACAGGAACAAAAAATATTTGGTGATCTTGCCACGGCGAGAACGCAATATGCAGGTGCAGGAAACAGTGATCAGAAAGCAGAAGCTGCAACACAAGTTGAAGGTGCTTTGGGACGACTTTTGGTAATTATGGAAAACTATCCTGAGTTAAAATCATCTGAGAACGTGCAAACGCTTATGACACAAATTGAGGGTACAGAGAACAGGATTAGTGTTGAGAGGAAGAGATATAATGATGCAGTAAAAGATTTCAATATTATGACAAAGAGAATTCCTGCAAAATGGATTGCTTCATCACTCGGATTTTCACAGAGAAACTATTTTGAAGCAACACAAGGATCAGAAAATGCACCAAAAGTAAATCTGCAAAACAATTAAAAAAATGTTTTCCCGTCTAATATACATCTCAGTATTTTTATTTTTCACACTCACTTTATCAGTAAGTGCATATTATGATCTCGGTAATCCAACAGGATTTGTCAATGATTATACTGGGACATTGAGCAGTGAGCAAAAAGTATCCTTGGAGAACAAGCTTGTGCAATTTGAGAAAGAATCACGTAATGAAATCTCCGTTGTGCTTATCCCACATGTGAAAGATGATACAATCGAAGGCTTCGCCGTTGCGCTTTTTGATGCATGGAATATTGGGAAAAAAGAAGAAGATAATGGTATCCTAATCCTCGTTGCTTTAGAAGATCGGAAGATGCGTATTGAAGTGGGATATGGACTGGAAGAAAAGATCACAGATGCGCAATCCAGCTGGATCATAAATGACATCATGAAGCCTGCATTTCGAGAAGGTAATTATTATAAAGGTATTGATGGATCAGTAGATCGAATAATCGCAGGTATAGGTGGTGAAACTATTTCGTCATCTAATCAAAATGAATCCACAGAAAGCACGTTTTCAAAAAGTAGCGAATGGGTGATAAACGTTATTGTTTTTTTGCTGTTTAGTTTTGTTTATCTGGGTGCGATATTTGGGCGTAGTAAATCGTATTGGGCTGGAGGATTGTTTGGTGCGATTATAGGAGGATTGATTGGTTTTTTTGTAGGCTCGCTGAGCAGTAGTTTGTGGTATGCAGGAATTTTGGGAGTAGGAGGTCTGATATTTGATTATATCGTTTCACGTGTGGTCACAAAAGGAGGATCCGATCACTGGTGGTCTGGCGGTAGTGGATTCGGCGGAGGCAGCAGTTCGGGTGGAGGGGGATTCGGAGGATTCGGTGGCGGAAGCTCTGGTGGGGGTGGATCAAGTGGTAGCTGGTAACAAGATTGTAAAAACATAATGAAAAAATTACTTGTAATCAATGATGTATATTATTACAGGTAAAAGTTTAAAATAAAAAGCATGAAAATAATTTACTATCTTGCTTTTTATGAAGTACGCATATATGCGTGCAAAAAAATGAAAGTGTGCTATAATCCTAATTACGATAATTTAATAAATACGATACATCTATGAATATCGAATTTACGAAGGAGCAGTATGAACAATTGATCAAAGTGGTGTATTTGGGAAACTGGATGGCAAATGCAGATCGAACGGATGATGCAATCGCAGAATATGAAGATATCCAAGAATATATACTTTCACATGCAAAAGATTTTGGTGTAGAGCATTTGGCTGAAACTGACGAGGAAAGTGAAGGCCAGTTTTTTCCGTCACGAGAATTGGAGTCTGATGAAAATGTAGAACGTGTGATCGAGGAATATGATGACGATGCATTCTGGGAAGAGTTGATCGAACGATTGACGATCAAAGAGATATTTTCATTAGTGAGTGAAGATGCTCTCAAAGAGATGAAAGAGGAAGACTTCGTAGAATTATATGAATCTGTCCGCGAGAAGTATGAAGAAGAATTTGAAGAGAGCGGTCTCATGAATTTGGATCTCTGTGCATGTGACGATGAAGAGGGTTGTTGTGGCGGAACATGTGATAGTGAAAAAGGTTGTTGCTAATCTATAAAAAAATCAATTAAAAACACTCCATCTTGAAATTTGGAGTGTTTTTGTATTAACGCATAAAAAAATAGAATATTTTGCAAACAATAAATCCAGGAAAAGGAGCAGAAATAGCATAGAAAAATTGACAAATGTGCTAAAATCTGCTATAATATCAAGTTATTGTTCGTTTACTAATTGTAGTATTTGCAGGATAAAATTCAAATCGCAAGAAGGGAGAATGTCATGATAGAATTTTTCAATGAGTATGCAAAAAGTGAGTATGTGGTTGCTGTAGTGGGTTTGCTTTTAATCATAGGGATCACTGGATGGTTCGTGTGGTGTCTCGTCAACCGAATCGGAGATCGAGATATTTGTATTGTTGCGCATTATCACAAAAAACGTGATCCACAGATCAAATCAATTGTCAGAACGATAATGGCAATCTGCAGATGCTATACCCTGGATGCGCCATATGTCATGAAGTATTTCACTCGGAGGATCGAATCAGAGATCGCAAGTGATCAGTTTATGCTCAGGAATCGAGATGGTTTTTGGGAGTTGAGTATAAATATCGATTACATGATCGATATCGTGAGGGAAGCCTGCGGTAAGAACAGCCCACAAATGAGTGAAATTTCTGGTGCGCTTAGCATCGTGGTGGCTTCGTACAATGATGAGGGTCTTGTAAATGTCGGGCAATTTACTGACATATTCTTCAGCAAATCTCAAGAGATGATCAGGAACCTCGAAATATCTGAGAATGCTCTCATCACTAAGCTTGCCTCTCTTCAGATACTAGCTGATGAAGGGTGGTGCGCTCAGCAAAGCAGTGCAGAAGTTCGCCCATCGGACACAAAAATGGAAGAACCTGTAAAAATAGAGGTTTGAAAAATCTCAACAATCCATTGATGCGTGCATCGATGGATTTTATTTTTGTTTAGGTGCTTATTACTGTGCTAAACACTGTATTTCTTGCAAGGGCATAAGTTAGAATATATTAATTTTTTTTGAAACTGAAAATGTTTTTTAATATTAATTTGCAAAAAAATGAAAAAGGGGTACAATGCTGATGTATTTTTTAGAAATAGTATGTATGTCTAAGATTAAAGGTTTGTCAAAACATGAGATGCCACGTGAAAAAATGATAGAGAAAGGCGCAGCCGGCTTGCGAGATTATGAGCTTATGGCTATTTTGCTCAGGACAGGAATAGAGGGAAAAGATGTGATGCACGTTTCTCGTGATATATTGAAAAAGTTCCCTACTAAAAGTCTGCTTGCACTTGATTTTAAGAGTTTATCGGAAATTAATGGTATTGGTCCAGCTAAGGCGTGTTTGCTTTTGGCTGCCTTTGAGTTGACCAAAAGAGCATTGGAGGTAGAAGATAATAATTTGCCAACAATTGTATGTGCCAAAGATGCAGTAGCACAATTGCAGGAATTGCGTACTGCGCGAAAAGAGCATTTTGTTGTGCTTTATCTCAATGCAAGAAATCAATTGATATACAAAGAAACTGTATCAATTGGAACACTTAATGCGAGTCTCATTCATCCTCGGGAAGTATTCAAATCTGCAATTGACCATTTAGCGGCATCGATTATCGTAGCACATAATCATCCATCAGGAGACACAGAGCCGTCAGATGATGATGTCATGGTTACAAATAGACTGAAAGAGGCAGGAAAAATCATGGGTATAGAGATTATTGATCATATTATTATTACTAAAAATAGATTCTATAGTTTTCAAGAAAAAAGCATATTATAGAGTTAATCTTCAGTTAATCTAAATTTTCGTATTTTTTCATCTTGTGTATGATACTATTTTGTCATATCTATCTCGCTATTAGATTGAAATATAAAACAATCTAATGTGTATTGCGTAATTCCTAATCAAGCAGAAAAATAGGATATTGCAATTATTCTTTTTGAGATAATTATCTATGTATAATAACTATCATTTATAATATATGAGCAGATTTATGATTAGGTGGGTATCTGTTATTCTCGTTATTTTGACTATAGGCGCTCCTTTGCGTTTAGATTTTTATAATTATTCAACTGTTGTTTACGCCGAAGACGAGTCGTCGCAACCATTGGAAGATCTCTATATAGATGAAAGTGTTACATGGAATAGTAATACTGACTTGAGTATGTATGAAAATATTTATGTTCTTCATAGTGCATATATATACATTGAACCAGGTTCGACTATAGCGATGAGAAATCTCACACTCTATGATCTCTCATTTGTCATTGCTGAGGGTACTGCACAAAATCCAATTACAATCACACAATTGCCAATTAACACAAATAAATATGGTGACTTTGATCCAGAATGTAATAGAAGAGCGTCTGGTACAATATCATTCAAAGAAAATTCCTATGGTGCAAATGAATCAATTTTTTCGTATGTTACATTTCGTGAAATGGGTACGTATATTGATATGGAAGAAGGGGATTACACTTGTCCTGCCATGGTAAAAAGTAATTTTCAAATTCCGTCATTCATTAATTCTGCATATGCAGAACAGCCAGCAGAATATTACGATCCATATGGAGAGTATCCACTCAAAGCATCACCAGCGATTTATTTCCATCTAGGAAATGTGCGCATGTCAAATTGTACATTTGAAAATAACGAATTCGCGGATGTTGTTGTGGATATGGAAATTGATGAAAACACTGGTGAAAAAAATGTTTTGCATATTATCAACTCAAATTTTCAAAACAACAAAAATAATGTAGCGGTAAGATCTCGCGTTAAAAAAAATGAACTATATAATGAATTTTTTGAGGATTGTTATAGTGAGTGCATAAATAATGATCCAGACTTACCATGGATGACGCGCAGTGAAAATTGTTCGCATGAGTGCACAATCAGTGTAGATTATCAGGAGTCATTTTTTGACGACAATAGAGTTGAGTTAAAAAACAATTGGTATGGTCATAATACAGGACCAAAAAGAGAAAATGATTTATATGCACAAGGAGAGCGTGTCTATGGCAATCTCACATTGGATGGGTGGCGTCAGGCACCCGATATGGCCTCAAATGTTCTGTTCCTTCCAGGCATAAAAGCGAGTCGGTTATATGATGCGGATAATGAAAATAAATTGTGGCTCCCTGATAACGATGAAGACGCTACGAAGTTGCTTATGGATGAAGATGGTAAAAGTATGAATAATATTTATACGAAGGATGTGATCGAAAATGCATATGCTATTTCTGGTATTTATGATGAATTTGTAGAAGATTTGGAAAGTCTGAAAAATGGACATATTATTACTGATTTTTCTCTTTATGCATATGACTGGCGTAAAGATGTTGCAGACATTGCACAAAACGGTACGTTGTATCCAGATAATGAAGTGAGAAGTGCGGTAGCGGAGATTGAGCGACTCGCAAGTACATCTGTCAGTGGGCAAGTGACAATCGTTGCACACTCAAATGGTGGATTATTGGGAAAGGCGTTGGTACAAGAATTGGACAAAAAAGAGGAGTCATATTTGATCGACAATGTAATCTTTGTGAGTGCGCCACAAATGGGAACACCAAAAGCAATTACATCTCTTTTACATGGATATGATGAAGCGTTACCGTTTTTTTCTCGATTTGTGGATGATGCCGATGCGCGAGAGATGGGTGAAAATATGCCAGGTGCGTATGGACTTTTGCCGTCAAAGGAATATTTTGATCGTGCAGAAGAGCCGATTATTAATTTTGACGCTACAAATACGATTTATAAACGCTATAAAGACGCATACGGTGATCACATCGATAATTACGATGAATTCAAAAAATTTGTTCTCGGAAAAAAAGACATGCGACCAAAACCAGATCGTGATAATCTCGTAGGTGCAAATGTCCTTAATGAAAAAATATTAAATAAAGCAGAAGAGATTCATGATAATATTGACACATGGATACCGCCAGAAAATATAAAACTTATTCAAATTGGTGGATGGGGGTTGGATACAATGAGTGGTGTGAAGTATACAGAAATAAATAAAAGTGTGTGCAAAGATAACGTGACAGAATTTGGTATTGTGCGTGCAGATTGCAAAGAAGAACCAGCTGCAGTTTATGAACCAAAATACACAGTGGATGGAGATGATGTCGTAGTGACTCCAAGCTCTCTTATGATTCCGACCGCTGAAAATGTTGAGAAGTATTGGTTGGATTTGTTTAGGTATAATAAATCAAATTTAGGTTTTACAATAGATAGAAAACATGGAGATATTTTAGAGATGCAAAATCTTAGAATATTAATTTCATATCTTATTGAAAAACATACTGTCCCAGAAAACTTGCTACAATATTTTTCTTCATATCGACCACAAGAGCATGAAGAAATGGAAAATCCACGTATTCGAATGTCTCTCTATTCACCATTAGACATCCATCTTTATGATGAGCATGGTAATCATACAGGCCCTACTACAATGATAGTTGATGGAGAAGAGGTTGTAATGATTGAAGAAAATATCCCTAATAGCTATTATGAAGTTTTTGGTGAGCATAAATTTGTCGGATGGGGAACGGATGATGATGTGCGCGTAGAGCTCGATGGATATGATAGTGGATCGTATACTTTTAATATCCAGGAAGTATATGTAACAGAAAATGGTGAACGTGATGGTGATAATACAACTTTTGAAAGTCTCCCTGTCAGTGCTGATACGACAGTGAACTTCACTGTGCCAGCAGATGGCATCAAAGATATGACTGCACTCACAGCAGATTACGATGGAGATGGTACAGTGGACTATACGATTACCCCACAGATAAATGGCAGTGCAACATTTGACGATGAGGATGATCGTACGTTAGATTTTGATGATAATTCTGATGTTAATACTGATGCTGATCCAGAAAAAAAAGTATCAGTAGGTGCAGAAAAATCAGTGAAAGCATCAATCGATTCATGGAAAGCATATCAATACATGACAAAGAGTCAGAGCTGCCCTACAAAACTCAAACTTATACTCACTGGAAAACACTTTGATAAAGATGCTATAATAAAAATAGGAGGCAGAACAGCTAAAGATTTAGAAAGAGAGTCACACAGAAAAATTACAGCAACATTTTGTATGAAAGATTTGCTTAAAATTAAAACTGACACGTTACGCACTATCAGTGTGATTAATCCTGATACGGAACGGAGCAAGGCAATTAAAAAGATCGATGTTTTGGACATCGTTTGGTATGTGACGCCAGAAGAAATTCAGGGCGCAGATATAAATACAGTTGAAGGCTGTTTGATTGTCCAAAAAGCACTTAATCAATTGGAATATATTGATGCAGAAAAAATAAATGGACAAAATGATGCGCTAACACAAAATGCAATTACACAGTTTCAGAAAGAACGCGGTTTACCACAAACAGGATTTTATGGTCTGTTGACTAAAGAAAAATTGATAGAAAAAATAATTAGATTAAAATAAAATTTATGAATAAAGTAGGTAAGAAAAAAAGTATATTTTTTGGTTGTAGCTTAATATTGCTTATATTAATTGTAAATGGAACAATTTGTTCCAGTGAAACACGAAGTTATTGCATGCTTAGTCATTATTCTAAGATGATTTTTGAACCGTTATTAATTACATCACTGAGTATCTTTATCGTTTCAATACTTACATTTTTCATCTCAGATAAAACATTCAAAAAATGGTTAGTTTTTGCAGTAGTGTGGTTTTTTACTGATATAATCTGGGTGATAATTTCGCCAGTTACATCTCATTACTATTTTGACATTGGACCAACAACCAAAGAATCTGTTTCTATCTGGATGGGAATATTTTTTGTCATCGTCAGTATTCTAATGTTTGGGATTTTTACAATAAAGGAGAGGGTGTCTCACAAAAAATAGTGAACAGGGATTTAAAGATTCATCGTTAAAATTGACGCTCTGAGGTATGAATTACGTATAAGTGATTTCTGCTATACTTAATAGATGAAATAATATTATAGCAAAAGAAATCAATATGAATATGAAACAAAAATTGGTGAGCCCTGTGTTGATGTGGCTCATCGTGGTTAGTGGACTTCTAATTGTGTTTTATTTTGTATCGCCACGGTTTATATTTCCACGTAATATATATGCGTCATTTCTCATTATTCCAGCGATTTTGTATTGGATGTATTTTTTTATTGGTGCGATAATTGTTCATCGCAGAGCGCCATATTCTGTGGATAAAATTGATCATCTCGTAACCAGCGGTGTTTATGACAAAGTGCGCCACCCGATCTATTCAGCTGATATTGCGCTATGTTGGTCAATTTTTTTCTTTTATCCTGATGTGCGATTTTTGATTGGTGCACATTGGCTGATGTTTGTTTTATTATATTGGATGGAGAGAGAGGAAAGATCGCTGATTGAAAAATTTGGGAATGAATATCTAATATACAAAGATCGTGTACCAAAGTTGATTCCTAGGATGAGATCTGCAAGAGATAAAAATTAAGATGAATGTGTGATATGTATTATCTCTATATCCTTGAATGTGCTGACAAAACTCTGTATACTGGTATAGCAACTGATGTAGCGCGCAGAGTTGCAGAGCATAATGGTGATAAATTAGGTGCGAAGTACACTTCTGCACGTAGACCAGTAAAATTGGTCTACGCGCAAGAATGCAAAGATCGTTCTTCTGCTACTAAGGAAGAGCTGCGTATCAAAAAACTATCACGATTAGCGAAATTACAGTTGATCGGAAAAATAAAGGATTAATTATAAATTTATTAAAACTATGTTATTTGGTGAAGTGGGGGACGCAAATAATTTCAAGAGAATTGTCTATCTGTGTGCATCAACCCTTTTGGGATTTCTTGTGAGCTTTGTTGTTTACGCTCTTGTGGAGTTTAGTCAGATTAAGTCCGGCTATATGAGTACTGAAACATTCATGGGCTTGTCGACGCAAGAGGACGTGTTATTTCTCGGGTCTTTGATTGGTTTTTTTGTCGGGCGTGTGTGGTGGCGCAAGATCTATATCGAAAAAGTGTGGACAAGGAAGAAAAAGAACATATAATATAATGTGTTTGAAAATCATTTTTTATCTTTGAGTTCGCGAACTTCTGCGAGGAGATTTGTGAGTACGCTCTCAATATGTATGATACGTTCGTGATTTGTATTGTGATTTTCAGTTAGTTTTTCATCATCTCTTTCCATCCCTTCGCCGATCTCTTCCACATCCTCACTGATATCCTCCATGTCTTCCTGGATATTATCGATGTCTTTGGAGATTTCTTCCACATCTTCGCTAATATCTTCCACATCCTCACTGATTTCGGCTAACTCACTCGCATGACGATTGACTGTCATTTGGATAAATATGGCGAGATAAATCGCTTCGAGTGACACGACTGTTGTGAGGATGAGTAAGATCTGGTCAAATGAAAAGTTGATCCACTGTAATGCAAAAATTCCCACAAAAAGAATTGAATGGATGATGAGTGATGTGATGGATCCGATATGGTGTGTCGCTCTAAAAGCCAAGTTTTCAAGTTTGGATGTGTTTTTTTTCTGATTTTTTTCTTGATGATTTTCCATGTCTTAAAAAAGTATATCATTTTTTGTATGTAAACGTCTATGATAAGTTTAAAAAAATTTACAAATCGATGATATATTTGTGATGAACGGTATTTTTGTAGATATATAGATGAAATTGCAGACAGAAATGAATAAAAATAAAGAACAATTATGTAATTTGGATTAGTGAGGAGAGAATTGAGTTCGAACCATCGGATGCCGTTGGGCATATTTTTTAAGAGATCGAGAAGCGGTGTACATAAAGTGTTAAAATAAAAAGGCGAAACGCTAAAGCGCATTTCGCCGATTTTGAGTGAGAGTTTTCTCACACGTTTTGCTGTACCTCCATGTGTATTTGAGGATAGGTTACTGTCAGACTGGTTCCAGTCTTAATGCCAGCAGGTGAACAGATGATCGATATTTTTGTGGGATCTGCACCATATTTTTCGATCAGTTGATCATGAACTGATCGATAGGGTGTAAAGATCGCATCAAACGTATCAATGATGTCTGCAACTTCAGAGATGTACGTAGGTTGATGATGAAATACTATGTGACCATTTTTTTTGGCTTCTTTGATAGTATTGTGGTGGGCTGGAGTGTGCTGAACGAGCACAAACCCCAAATCTAAAGCGATGTTTTTTACTGCTTGAGATGAATCTAATTCATTGTGCGCATGGCGATCTATGCCAACGCTTAGTACAGATGTGAAAATACCTTTTTTTATGAGTAAAAGTTTTAATATTAAACTATACTCATTGTCATACAGGCCGACGCATAACGCTTTTTTGTTTTTCATTTCCCCTTTCTCCTGTGTAGTTGAACTGGTAATTTTTCCTCAACATTTATGGTAGATGATAAAGGTTATCTTTGTCAAGCTTATAAATAATTATGTGAAAAAATCGGAAGAAGGAGATAAAAATTCTGTCGAGTGAACAGAAGTTTTGCTCTTTGAAGATACCAATTCCAATGCTGATAATGGATGCAAATTGTTTGAGAGATTTTTTGCTTCATTTTTTAATATTTTGCATCTACGTGACGCTAGCAAAATGAAATCATGAGGATATGATTTGCACATTGCAAAAAAGTGATTTGTGATGTAATCTGAACATACAAATATCAAAATCCTTTGACGATGGTTATCACCATCGGAGCTGCCTCATAAGCGGTAGGATATGGATAGAAAGATCTGGTATTCGGATTTAGTAAATTCCATCGGGTAAGCCCGTAAAAGCTGCAATAAAGAGCGGTTAGTAATGATCAGCTAGTAACAGATGATGAAATGTTACTAAATACGTCTTACTGATTGCTAAATTAAGGTGGTACCACGGTGCGAATCGTCCTTATGCATTATTTTGCGTAAGGTTTTTTATTATATATGTTTAAAAAAGTTTTAATCTTAGTGGGTGGATGGTTAGTGATAGTAAATATCATTGGGCTTTTGGCACTGAATCGATTAAATCTTAGTCCGGATGACGCGTATTCGTGGATTCCTGTAGAAAAATACACACAAGATCAATCATGGAACGTGATAAATATGCATGCACGTTGGGATTCTAATTGGTATATGGACATTGTCAAAAACGGATATGAATTACGGGAAGTTGCTTCGCTGTCAAATATTGTATTTTTTCCTCTCTACCCATTTCTTATAAAAATGATCGCAATTATGATTGGGGGAAATTTGATCTTGGCTGGCTGGATTGTTAGTAGTATATTTTTAATTTTAGCGTGCATAATATTGTTTCATTTAGTGGAAAAATTTCACAAAGAGGCAAATCCATTTTTAACTGTTTTTCTGTTACTTATTTTTCCTACGGCATTCTTTTTGAATGCAGTTTACACGGAATCGCTTTTCCTCTTTCTTTCTTTGCTTGCTTTTTATTTTTGCTTGGATCGGAAATATTTTTATGCGGGCATAATTGGTCTACTAGCTGCATTGACGCGTGTCACGGGTTTATTGCTCTTTGTCCCGCTTGTGATGCAATTTTTCATCAATGAAGGTTTTGCTAAAGATGTATATAAGAAATCGACGGCACTGCTACTCATCCCTATTGGGACTGGATTATTCTTTTTATTTCACTGGATACGTTTTGGGGATCCATTATTGTTTTTTGAGATTGAAAGTGCATGGGGTAGATCATTTCATGTAAATCACGATCACTTCATATTTTTGACACATGCTGCTTTGGCGAATATGTCATTCGATATTATTTATGTGGTCTTTGGATTAACGGTTGCAACATATCTCGTGTATCGAAAGCAATATCCGTATGCATTTTATATGGTGAGCACAATCGGCGTGGCGGTTGCGTCAGGGACGCTCATGAGCATAGGGAGGTATATATTGGTATTGTTTCCGATATTTATCGTGGGGGCGTCAATAAAAAATGATACCTCTCGATATATATGGATCATTATTTCAAGCATGCTCATGGCTCTCAATACATATTTATTTGTAAATTGGTATTGGGCGGGATAAATGCTGTATGATGATTATATTAGAGAATAAATGGTATGACGTGGTAATGTAAATTAATTTATAAGTATACAGAGATATGAAAAATTTCAATGACGTGGAGCAGGGTAAAAAATATGCAGAGATGGAACATGATGTGATGCAGTTTTGGCGTGAAGATAAGACCTTTGAAAGATCTGTGGAAGCACGCAGTGCTGACAATGCATATGTGTTTTATGATGGACCCCCTTTTATTACTGGCGTGCCACATTATGGCACATTACTTTCATCGATCATTAAGGATGTGGTGCCACGATATTGGACGATGAAAGGGAAACGTGTCGAGCGTCGTTGGGGATGGGATTGTCATGGACTCCCTGCAGAAAATTTGGTAGAAAAAAAACTTGGTATCAAAGACAAACGTGACGTGGCAAAAGTCGGTCTCGAGAAATATATCGAGACATGTCATATAGCGATGGTGCAAGGTAGTACCGAATGGGAGGACACAGTTGAGCGCATCGGACGATGGGTGGATTTCAAAGGTGCATATAAAACGATGGATCGGGAGTATATGGAAAGTGTATGGTGGGCATTCAAAATGCTCTATGAAAAAGGAAAGATCTATGAAGGTGAAAAAGTACTTCTCTATTGTCCACGATGTGCCACGCCGATTTCCAAGGCAGAGGTGACTATGGATAATAGTTATCGTGACGTAACAGATCCATCTGTGTATGTGAAGTTTGCGCTTGAGGACGAAGAAAATACATACATGCTCGCATGGACGACGACACCGTGGACGCTGTCAGCAAACACTGCACTTGCAATCAGTCCTACGCTCACATACGCCAAAGTTTCTCTCGATGGTGAAACGCTTATTATAGCGGAAAAGCTAGTGGAGAAAGTATTGATCGATGAAAAAAAACAACCATTGGATTATAAAGTAATTAGCACTATCAGTGGCACTGATTTGGTGGGCAAAAGATATAAACCACTTTTTGATGATCAGGGTGAAACTGCACATCGAATTCTCGGAGCAGATTTTGTTGGAGAGGAAGATGGTACAGGTATTGTGCACATCGCACCAGCGTTTGGTGAAGATGACTATGTGCTTGCAAAGAAAGAAAATTTGCCATTAGTAAATACCGTAGATGATAATGGTTTATATAGGGATGGGCGATGGGTAGGACAACATGTCTGGGAGATCAATAAGGAGATCGCGAAGACACTTTTGCGAGAAGGTGTGGTACTCAAGATTGCATATATTCAACATGAGTACCCACATTGTCACAGGTGTGATACGAAACTTATGTATCGTGCACATCCAAGTTGGTTCATGGATATTGCGGGACAGAGAACAGAAATGCTTGCAAAAAATGAAAACATCAATTGGTTTCCTGAACATATCAAACATAAACGTTTTCGCTATACGATTGATACGGCGCCGGATTGGAATTTGAGTCGTGATCGATTTTGGGCGACACCACTCCCTGTATGGCGAGGCATGAAAGCTGATGGTGCAGTTATCGAAAAAGTTGTTGGTAGTTATGCAGAGCTCAAAGAACTTTCCGGCAAGGAAATCCCAGATTATCATCTGCCGTATGTGGATGCAATCACTTTTGAGATGGATGGTGTTACAATGAAGCGGATTGATAAAGTAATGGATTGTTGGTTTGAGTCTGGCTCCATGCCATTTGCACAATTCCACTATCCGTTTGAAAACAAAGAAAAATTTGAAGCAAATTTTCCTGGAGATTTCATTGTGGAGTATGTGGGGCAAGTGCGTGCGTGGTTTTATTATATGCATGCAGTATCAATTGGGCTATTTGGTGAGGAGGCATTTAAAAACGTTGTTGTGACGGGGACGATTGCTGGTAATGATGGCCGCAAGATGTCAAAATCATATGGCAATTATACTGATCCAAAGATATTATTGGAAAAGTTTAGTGCTGACGCACTCCGATATTTACTCGTGAGTTCGCCACTTCTTAATGGAGAGGACTTCGCTCTTATAGATAAAGATGTAGCAGATGTGCAGAGAAAGCTTGGGACTCTTTGGAATAGCTATTCGTTTTTTGTGATGTATGCAAATGTCGATGGGTGGAAACCAAATCAGGATGGTAAGTTGGTAAAAAGTGATAATGTCCTTGATCAGTGGATCGTTTCTCGTTTACACAAATTGATAAAAAATATTGATGCAGAAATGCAAAAATATGATCTTCCAAATGCATCAAAGCCGATCATGAAATTTATCGATGACCTCTCAAACTGGTATATTCGTCGCAGTCGTAATCGTTTTTGGAAGAGTGAAAATGATGGTGATAAAGAATGTGCGTATGCGACACTGCATTATGTGCTGGTGGAGCTATCCAAGGCGATCGCACCATTTACACCGTTTATTGCTGAAGAAATGTATAAGAATCTCACTGGTGGAGATTCTGTACATTTGACAGATTTTTCAATTGCAGATGAAAAATTAATTGATGAAGATTTGAATCAAAACATGAGTGATCTTCGTGAAATTGTTACACTAGGCTTGCAGGCACGTGCCAAAAATGGAATCAAAGTTCGTCAACCTTTGACGAAAGTGATTCTTGGTCAGAAATATCATCGTTTTTTTGACGAAACGATAGAGAAGACTGAATGGAGCAATATTCTTATGGAAGAGTTGAATGTCAGAGGAGTGGAGCTTGGAGATAATGCTGAAAATGTTATGATTGATACTGAAATTACTCCTGAACTAAAATTGGAAGGACGAGCGCGTGAGATTATCCGTCACATCCAACAACTGCGCAAAAAAGCAGATTATAATGTAGATGATCGCATTGCAGTTGGCATTTATGGCTGTAGTGATGTGTTTGCTAAACATCAGGAACTTATCGCGCATGAAGTATTGGCACAAAATATTAAAAACGAAAATCTCGAGGAAAGCGATCTCACAGAAGTGTGTGACATTGATGGAATGCAGATCACGATTTCTCTCAAAAAATAAATGATGGATGTCAAACAAAATTATCATGCAATTACACTCGATAAAAGAGATGTCGGTGAGACAGATCGTTTTTATACATTTTATACGCATGAAAATGGTTTGATGCGTGTGCTTGCACGGTCCATTCGCAAGAGTGATGCACGATTGGCGTCACAAGTGGAGGATTTTATGTTAACACATATCACAATTGCAAAGAAAAATGGATATGGCATACTGGCAGGTGCTGTCGCAGAAGAATATTTTTCTTCTTTGCGAAGTCATTACTATGCATTAAGTTGCATTGACAAAGCACGGCATTTATTTTTGTCTAGCGTGCGTGAACATGAGCCTGACCAAGAAATATTTCTTTTATTGTCGATGTATTTGCATCATATAGAACATCTATCAACCTATGAATACTGCGACGATATCACAGAAAAAATGGATTGGATGACAAATGCTTTTGCGGTACAGTTATTTGGTCGGCTTGGATATATATTTCATGTAAAATCATGTTGTTTGTGTCACGATAAAATGACTGGTACACAAAATGGATTTAGCGCATATCATGGTGGCGTGCTTTGTGATGTCTGTGTGAAGAATTTTCAGCATTGTCTGTATATTGATGTAGATACGATTAAATCTTTACGCGTCATTTGTGATAATCATTTCGATGTATTACATAAATTAGTAGTTCATAGAAGAGTAAATACACAATTATTTCGTGTTGTGGATGATATCGAGAGATGGGTCATGCGGTAATTTGTTGAAAATCTGTTATAATAATAGTGCTTATACATAGGGTGTATTTTTTTAGTTGCGTCAAATGTATTGGTGATAAATATAATAAAAGGAAGGATATTTTCTTTGTCTTTTAAATAATAAAGATACAAATATGTCTCTTAGTGAAATAGAAAAAGATCTGCAAGAGCGTGATTCAAAAGTGATAAATCGACCTCATGATACAACGGTTTATGATGTGTGGCAGTCAAAAGAGGAAACAGTAGAAGAAAAGCCGTGGCAAAAATATGGAGAAAAAGAAGTCGTAAAAAAAACACGGAAAAAAGCAATTGTTATCAGTGGTATTTTCATCGGTGTTCTTTGTGTAGTTCTTTTGTTGGTTGCATTTTTTGTATATTTTCAATATGGATTTTTCTCGCAAGAACGTGTATCACTGATGATGGAAGCTCCACAAATAATCGATAGTAATAAGATCACAGAGATTACTTTTGTATACAATAATGATAATCGAGCGCAACTTTTGAATGCTGAAATATTGGTTCAATTTGGAGATTATTTTGTGCCAACAAAAGAACAAGATCATTTTGAACGTACGAGTGATAATCAGGGTATAATTTCAATCGGTGACATTGATGGACATGAGAGTGGTAAGTTTGTTCTGGCAGGATATTTTACGGGACCGACTGATGCTGTTAATGCAATTGCAGGTTCTCTCCGATATGCTCCAGAAAAAACGAATGCACAATATACTACAGATGCCCGAGCTGCAACGACAATGTCATCGTCACCCATCGTGATCGATGTGGAAGCACCGAGTGAGATTGTCAGTGGTAATTTGATGAATATCGTATTCAAAATTCGCAATACGAGCAATGAAGAAGTGTCAAAATTAAAATTTGTGGTGGATATGCCAAAGGCATTTTCAATCAATAACGCATTCCCATCACCAAATTATGGCAATGTGTGGATTATTGATAAAATTCCTGCTAAAGGAGAAGCGATTGTAAATGTGCGTGGAGGTTTAAATGTCGTAGGTGGTTCAGTGTATGCTTTTGAAATGCGCGTGCTTGCACAAGACACTTCCTCAGAATCTGTGGAATATGCCAAAGCAAATTATGCGCCACGAGTAACTCAATCACCGTTTGTCATACAACAAAGCATCAAGGAAAATAAGTCTGTCGTCTATGCTGGCGATCAGTTGACATATACGCTGCAGTATATCAATAATAGCAGTGTTACGTTACGCGATGTGATCGTTACGTTGAATCTTGAAGGGAATGCATTAGATTATCAGCTATTAGAATTGGGTAATGGTGGTGACTATGATCAGACAAATCGGAGAATAACGTGGAAGGCATCAGATGTTCCAGCTCTCAAATTAGTGGAACCGAATGCGTCTGGTGAAATATATTTTAGCGTACCTGTACTTAAAAATTTGCCAATCAGTAGTGAAAAGGACTTCAATTTTGCCATATCTTCGATAGCGACAATCGATAGCGAGAGCATTCCATCGGAATTGCGAGAAAATAAATCAGTTCTCAGTAATGTTTTGACAATCCCTGTTGGTGCAAAAGTGGTTTTTAATAAGAATCTGACCTATAGTGCAGGATCACAAGCATTGAAGGTGGGTGAAAAAACGATATATACGGTTTCAATGAAAATTGATAGTATCAATAACGATATTGGAGGTGTCTCAGTTTTAATACCTTTGCCAACACAAATAAAATTTGAAAGTCTAAATAAAGAAGGATTGATTTTCAATGAGCGCACGAATGAATTGACGTGGAATGTGGGTGACGTGCCACATGGGACGGGTGTTACCAAAGAGTCTCGCACAATGACATTTGATGTAAGTGTCGTACCAAGCATTAATCAAATTGGTGTTCCACTAAAAATTCTTAATACGCAAAAAATGTCTGGTGTTGATCAGTTTACAAAAACAAAGTTTGAGATCTCATCTGATTCTATTGATTCGAGTAATGGAGACCAGGAATTGCAAAATACAAGTGTTAAATAAAATAGTGATTCGCGTTATGTATTATGTGTGTTGTATCATTTTCACGTTAATATTTTTCCCAGTGAGTGTTTTTGCTGTGGACGATTCAAACATTCGTATTTTCATAAATGGACAGGATACCGATAGAATGCTTTTTGATTATCAATTAGGTTCAAAAAGTAATGCGACGTTACAAATAGATAATGTGGGAGATAAGAAGGAGCGATATGTTGTATATATAACTGATAGTGAAGGTCGAAAAGCGAAGGATGCAGGGGTTATGAGCTTGGTGGAGAAAACACGTTTTTTTGATAGCACATTAGACGAGATGACCCAAAATGTATTAGAGCAAAATAATGGAGATATCGCTAATTTTTGTGCAAAGAGTGAGAATGGTGATCTTTCGTGGTGTGAAGGACACGCTATCTTGGAAGTAGATATCGCAGCTAAAGAATCAGTGAAAATACCCTTCGTTGTCGAAATCGCACAAGATGAAAAAGATCATGAGGCGATTATAATAATTGCACAGGCAAAAGACAATAATGCAGTGATCAAGAAAATTGATATAGCATATCGCGTACCTGATAAGAATATTACAAAATTAGATCTTAGTGGGTTTCGCATGGAAAAAAGTATAGAATATTCTGGTGTGAATCGATTATTACATAGCGGATCGAAAAATAGTTATCAATCATTTATAAAGATTGCGAATACTGGTACAGAAAAAGTGTCCTATGCATATAATGTATCGGTCGAATCTTTATGGATTGGAGAAATGATGAATTTTGAGGGGTCAGGAAATATTTTACCTGGAGAAATAGACGATAATAAGATGATTATCACATTGCCTCGCGGTGGAAAAGTACGCGTTTTGAGTAACATTATCTATACAGATCAGAACGGTCATGAAGTGATTGTGAGTAGTTTGCCGATTACAATGTTTGTGTGGCCAGTGCAGTTAATCACAGTTATTTTGGTTGGGATTTGTTTTTGTATGATTTGTGCATTATTATATAAGTATATAAATAAAAATATGTTTAATTTTAGAAAAAAGAAAAAAGAAGAAAATTTATTCACAGGAACTTATATTGTTCAGGATGCAGATAATATTATCTCCATCGCGCAGAAATATGATATTGCGTGGAAAGATTTGGCAGCAAATAATAAAATCGATCCCCCGTATATTTTGATATCTGGCGAAACAATCCATGTTCCAAAGGAAGAACAGGCAAGTCCTCATGATATGAATAATGACACAAGCGATAATGCAGAAAGCTCTGAAGAAAAAGAAGATAGTAAGGTAAACGTCTCACAACAAGAACAATCTATCAACAGTGAACAAAAAATATACGCGAGTCCAATCATAAAGTCACAAAATATTCCATTAGCGCAAAACCCTCAGCGTCTTGTCGCAGATATGAATACTGATGTACAACAAGAAACACCTGTAAAAAAACAAATGCAGACTCCAGTGAATAAAAAAATAATATATGCATCTGAAGAAAGCACACTAATCCAACCATCTGCAGAACCGACAACGCGTGCAATTGATATAGAGTGGATGCGCGATGATGAAGCAGCATATATAGAAGAGATGGAGTTGCAAGAAAAAAAATTAAATATACGTATTGTTAGTATTGCAATTATAACATTATGTGCGGTGAGTGCTGGTATATGGTTTGGAACAACAAAATTTATTGAGTATAAAAAATCAAAAAGCGTAGTATCTGTTGAAAAATTAATCAAAGAAGAATCTGTTGTGACTGAGAAGATCTCTGAACAAAAACAGGTTTCAGAAAATAACGTGGAGGTTGTTGGTGATACCAAAAAAGATGAAGACGTAAATGTTACCACAGGAGAAATTCAAAAAACACAAAACAACATTGAACCAAAAGATATAACGATTCAAGTTTTAAATGCAGGTGCTGCAGTTGGCGCTGCTGGCGCTGTTTCTGATATATTTAAAGAGAAGAATTATAACATGAAGTCACCTCAAAATGCGAAAAATGATTATAGTGGAGTGGTTATATATTATAAGGAAAATAAAGAAAATGCTAATACTTTATTAGCACTGATCCCTGAAAAATATAGTGATAAAAAAATAGAAGAATCAGTCGATATTACAGGCACCTATAAGGCGGATTATGTGATTGTGTTGGGGAAATAGATGATATATATCAGGCATGTGAGTGAAAAATAAAAACACATATGAAAAAATTTGTGCAAAAGCCATATTATATGATGTCTCTAAGTGCATCGTTATTACACCTTCAAACTAATGAAAGAGGTTTGAGTGATTTTGATGCGTCTGGTCGTGTCAATGCGTTTGGCAAGAATGTTTTACCACAAACAAAAAAGTTATCACAGATACGAATTTTTTTACGTCAATTCAATAATCCATTGATCTATATCGTGATTATTGCGTCGGTTATCTCCTTTTTTATTGATCACATAATTGACGCCGGATTTATCATTTTTGTCGTATTGTTAAATGCAGTTGTTGGTTTTTTTCAAGAAAACAAAGCCGAAAAATCACTCGAAAAGTTGCGTTCAAGCATCAGACAGTATGTGCGTGTGATTCGTTCTGGACAAAAGAAAAAAATACTATCTGAGGATATTGCAGTGGGAGACATCGTAGATCTCATCGCTGGCGATCACATTTCAGCAGATGGACGATTGATATCAGTAGTAGATTTTTACGTAAACGAATCGACTTTGACCGGAGAATGGCATGATGTGGAAAAATCGGTAGAAATAATCGATGGCGATGTCATTGTTTCAGATCAAATGAACATGGTTTTTGCTGGTACTAGTGTAACCCAGGGGCATGCACTGTATGTTGTAACAGCAACGGGTATTGATACCGAAATAGGCAAGATATCGCATTATGTTCAGATCACGGAATATATCAAAACACCGATGCAGAAAAAATTTGCAGAATTGTCTGTGAGGATAGGTGCTACGATTTTTTGTGCTATTTCACTTTTTGCCTTAATTGGAGTCTTGCGAGGTCAATCCATCAAGGATATTTTTTTGGCAGCTACCGCTCTGACTGTGAGTGCTATACCAGAGGGTTTGTTACCAGCTGTGACGATTATTTTGATTTTTGGCATGAGACGCTTAGCACGTCGACATGCGCTAGTGCGTAAGTTGAATGCAAGTGAAACAATGGGTGCTATCACAACAATTTGTACAGATAAAACAGGCACTTTGACAAGAGGCGAAATGGCTGTGAGTCATATTTTGACAGGGTCTAATGAACTTTTTGATTTTGAGGGGGATCGAATGAAGATTCATATTAAGAATAAGGATCTCATGGGACATGTCAAAGCACTCACGATTGCATCTATCGTTAATGACGCATATATTGAAAATGTGAAGGATGAAATGGAGCAATTGACTGTTCATGGGCGACCAACAGATCGTGCACTTCTTTTGGCTGCTATGCAGGTTGGTATTGACGTGGATGATTTTAGAAATCGTTATCAGTTGATAGATCAAGAATTTTTTAAATCAGAAAATAAATACGCGATACGTGTTCATGCATGGGAAGGTGATAAAGTGCGAGTCATGATGCTGGGTGCACCAGAACAAGTGTTAAAAAAAGTTTCGTTTATTGATGTGCATAATGTGCGGATGCCAATTAATTCTCTGGAGGGAGATCGATTGATGAAAACATTTGAAGAATTGACACAAAAAGGATTGCGTGTGTTAGCATGTAGCGAACGCATACTCACTCGAGATACGTATGACCGATTATCAAAAGATAATCTTTACAACGCCATGTCTCTGGTTGGCTATATAGCATTGAAGGATCCATTGCGACATGATGTGGAGGAATCATTGCAGAAAGCAGAAAAAGCAGGCATTCAATTAATTGTGATTACTGGTGATCATGTTGTCACTGCACAATCAATCATGGCGGAGCTCGGGCACAATGTTGCCGACCATAATACATGTATAGGAATGGAAATTGATAATATGACAGATGCTGAACTGCAAAAACGTGTCATATACACAAAAATATTTGCACGCGTCTTACCTGAACACAAAATTCGTATCGTGCGTGCCCTCCAAAAAAATGGAGAGGTTGTGGCAATGGTTGGTGATGGCATCAATGATGCCCCTGCACTCAAGGCATCTGATGTGGGCATTAGTATTGGTGAGGGATCTGACATTGCCAAAGAAGTATCTGATATTATTCTGATTGATAGCAGTTTCAGCACGATTATTCATGCGATCGAACAGGGACGTGTGATATATGAAAATATTCGACGTGTGTTTATTTATCTTGTTGCAGATGATTTTTCTGAATTATTTATTTTTTTTGTTGCGATACTTTTTGGTTGGCCACTACCTCTTTTGCCATTGCAGATATTGTGGATCAATATGATTGAGGATAGTTTTCCAAATATTGCACTAACAACTGAGTACGATAGTAAAAAATTGATGAGTGAGCCACCGCGAAATCCAAAAGACCCAATCATATCGCATGTTTACAAGAAATTTATAATAATTGTATTTTTTGTGTCGGGCATAGCTGCTACTAGTGTTTTTTGGATGATGTATTCAATTACAAAAGATATAGATGTTGCTCGCACAGCAACTTTTGCACTAATTGCGTTTGACTCCTTGGTTTTTGTATACGTTATACGAAGTATGCGTCAATTCATATTTCGAAAAGATATTTTTGATAATAAATATGTAAATATATCGGTATTAGCGTCATTTGTATTATTGATTGTTGGTATTTATATTCCTGTCATAAACAAATTTCTCGGGACCACACCACTCGATGCAAATACATGGCTTTTGATTAGCACCATTACTTTGATGGAGGTAATCATATTTGAGGTTAGTAAAAGTATTTTGCTTATCACACCGTCCAATAGTGATTTAATTACTAATCGCAAATAGTCGTGGAGCGAACATGTAGCTGTTTACATTCTGGCTAAGCATTGCTAAAGTGTAGATATTAATGTTTGTTTATAAATATATGATACTAAAGAATCTCAATATTTACTTCTTTCTTGCTATCCTTGCAGTTGGTACAGTGGCTGGATTTTTGCTTATTAAGCCTTTTCTGAGCGCGATATTTATTGCGGCGTTATTTTCAGTACTTTTTGTTCGTCCATATGAATATCTTTCACAGAAAATAGGCAGTCCATTTATTGCATCTGCCGTGATGCTGTGTGTTGTGGCATTCACTATAATTTTACCGATCTTGTTTGTCTCAGGCTTGATCGTCAATGAGGTTTCTCATGTGATAACTGAAAGCACAACGGAAAACTCAACTACACAACAATCAATTGAGCGTATTATTACGATGATCACTACGGCACCAATTCTCAGTATTCCTTTGGAACGACTAAATGAATATGTCAGTGGACCAGAAATTGCAAACATTGTAAAAAATATTGCAAACACATCAATCGCTTTTTTTCAAAAAGCGTATCATGGATTAATCAATGGTATTGTCGGATTTTTTGTCATGTTCTTTACACTGTTTTATTTCTTTATTGACGGGAAGAAGATCATGCGTGCATTTATGGAAATTAGTCCAATGCGTAATGAACATGAGACGAAATTAATCAAAGAATTCGTTTCAATGGCACGAGCAACGTTAAAAGGTACTGTCGTGATTGGGTGTATACAGGGGTCGATTGGAGGTATAGCGTTTGCCATTGCTGGCGTAGTATCACCAATATTGTGGACTGTGATCATGATCGTCTTTAGTGTTATACCTGCGGTCGGTGCAGGATTTGTGATTTTTCCAACTGCAATCATCATGTTACTGCTGGGATATGTATGGCAAGGAATATTTTTGATCATTATTGGAGGCTTTGTATCGACAATCGATAATATTTTGCGACCAAAATTGGTAGGAAAGGACGTACAGATGCATACACTTGCAGTATTTTTTGCTACGCTAGGTGGTCTGCAACTTTTTGGATTTATCGGTTTTATCGTTGGTCCAATAGTTATGGCGCTCATGATCGCATTGTGGAAGATCTATGCCATTGAGTTCAAAAAGCAATTGGAAACATTCAATGCATAATTTCATTCTGTAGTAGAAAAAATGGACATATCGTATCATGATTTACCAAATTATATAGATCCCATAGCTTTTTCGATAGGCAGAATATCTATCTATTGGTATTCACTGATGTGGCTTACCGCATTTTATGTAGGGTATCGACTTTTGGTGTATCGACTGAAAAAAAACGAGGGTAAATATTCTATTGAATTCATACAAGATTTTGTCGTAAATACATTGGTAGGGGCTTTAATAGGTGGTCGCTTGGGATATGTGCTTTTTTATGATTTTTTATATTATGCAAAACGGCCACTCGAAATTATCTCTCCATATGATTTTGCTACCCATACATGGATTGGTATATATGGCATGAGTTTTCATGGGGGTGTATTAGGTGTTGCGATAGCAATTTTTTATACTGCATACAAAAAAAATGTGGATGCATTGCAACTTAGTGACTTTATCGTTCCAGTAGTTCCTCTCGGATACATGTTTGGACGACTGGGAAATTTTTTTAATGAGGAGTTAGTGGGACGGATCACCACATCACCATGGGGTATGTATTTTAATGGAGAGACCGTGCTACGGCATCCATCACAGCTATATGAAGCATTTTTTGAAGGATTGGTTTTATTTGCTATCATGTGGCGATTGCGTAATAAGAATTATGCAGTAGGAACGATGAGTGTGTTATATCTCATGACATACTCACTATTTCGTTTTGTGATCGAGTATTATCGTGCACCTGACGAACATCTCGGATTTGTGCTGTTAAACTTGACGATGGGGCAGTTATTATCGATAGTCGCTATAGTGATATGTTGTGGTTTTTTGATATATCGCAAACTGCAGAGTGACTCAAAAAAAGTGGAGAAAAGGTGCTGAAATTACTCAAAATTTGCAACTCGTAATCGGCGTTGATATTTCTGATGGTATGGTAGGTATGACAAAGAAAAACCTGCTCTATTCGAAGATCAATAATGCTCGCTTCCTTATAATGGATGATGAAAAAATAAAATTCTCTGACAATATGTTTTACATAACTTCTTGTAGGCATTCTGATTTTAGTCCGACTGAAATGTTTCGGTTGCTTGATAAAAGGGGAATTTTTCTTGTCCCAAAAAGTAAGTGAAGTCGACAAAATTAATTTAAAGGATGCTCAAAAATTACAAATTTTTGGCAGGAAGGCGGTGATTTTAAAAAAAAGAGGACTGCATCACGTAAAATATCTCAGACAGAGGTATCAAAACACATTCTAAACGTTATATTTTAATTTGCAGAGAAGTAGGAAATTATTAAAAATGCGCTTGTATAAAAACTTGTATGCGGCTCAGTAAAAACAACTCTATTTTAATCTTGAGGAAATGTCATTTTTACTTCACACACATTTTACATCTCTGATAGCGTTCAACTGAATGTCTTCAAATATTGAAACAAAAATGCTAAACTCAAAGAAAGTACCGATTAAGTTGGTACAAGCGTCATTTATAAATGAACGTTATCGGAAATAAATTAATAACTTTGTCACATATGAAAAGACTGAAATGTAATGTGGGTGAATATGGTGTTATTGTAAATCAACGAAGAGAGTTTTTGATTTTAAGATTGCCTCTAAACAAAGAATTCACCAAAGAAATGTGGATGTTCCCCGGTGGCAGACTTGATGTTGATGACCAGCCTGAGCTAGGCTTGCAACGTGAAGTGCTTGAGGAAACAGGTCTCAAAATCAAAGTTATTACACCTGTTCACGTTGCCAGATGGGGAATAGAGAATCCGCCGAAGTATTCGGTATTTTTTCTCTGTCGATTGATTGGCAAACAAGACGTAAAAATTAGCAATGAACATACGGAAAGTAAATGGATAAAATTTAGCGACATAGAAAAAATCTCTTGGCATAATGTCAATAGTAAGATTGCGGCAAAAAAATCAAAAATTCTTTTGGCGAAAGGTTTTTGATTTATTTTCGATTACAAAGAATATCTGGTTAAAAAATTTTCAGCAGTAATATAAATAAGGAGTAAAAAATTTGTATTGCATACTTTTTGCACAAGTGTGATATAATATTGGAGTATGGATATAGGAGCGGATTACTCGCATTTATATGCGAACAAAATAATAAAAAATAGAAAAAAAGTTTTTACAGATGGTTTGTCATGCGCAAAGAGATGTGAAATCAGTTTATCAGAATTACAGGATGTAATGCAACAAAACCATGAAAATAATATATCTGCCTTACTTCTCGGAGGTGAGCGTACAGATTTTTTTGTTACGCAAGATTCTCGTAAATATGGTACGTCCTTTGATCAGCAGCAAGAAAATTGCAGAGATATAGTCTTGTCTTTTGATAGTGCATATGTACGTTATGTGAAGAAATACACCGTGGGTGAAATGCAGTATCGCAAGATCAGTTTGCATACAGCCCGCGTATTTGACACGATGTCACAATATCGTGCGGCAATGCGTATTAGTATGTCACCATTGCGTATGTATCAGGTTTCACTTGGGGGTGCAATGATCGTCGGTATGGTATCAATGAGTATGATCTATAAAAATCTTGGTGCTAATGCATTTGCGCAGGATGCTGAAGATGTGATGGCTGGCACGGATGATAAAGCAACAACAATTGTACTTGAAGATTCAAAAGTTGAGCCAATTGTTAGTGTGAATGATAAAAATGATGATGCGACTGATAGTGCTATTGAGAAAAATGAAACGATTATTGATCCAAAGATTGAAGCTGTTGCTGTACAAGAAGCTGTTGAACAAAGTACGCCCTCAATAATAATGGCGGATATTGTAGCAAAAGAAAACACTACAGAAGGAGAAAGTGGTTTGCCTACAAAAGAAGTTGTGACAAATTCTATCGATAGTGCAGTTAAAGCAGTAAATGAAGACATAAAAGAAATCGTTAGTACAAAATCTCTCGAGGAACTCGCGCAAGAGGTCACAGCAGGACATCCAATAGAAAAAATGCTTCCATATATCCTCGAGCAGGATCCAGAGGTTGCAAAATATTTAATTGCAATATCTGTACAGGAAAGTGGAATGGGTGAGCATGTGCCGGTTCTTGATGGACAAGATTGCTATAACTATTGGGGCTATCGTAGTGTGAGAAAACTGATGGGTACTGGTGGGCATACGTGTTTTAATTCACGTCAGGATGCTGTCGAAAGCGTTGGCAAGCGAATCCACGAGCTCATTTATGAATATGATCGCAAGACAGCAAGTAGGCTTGTCGTGTGGAAGTGTGGTAGTACATGCGATGGACATTCACAGGAAAGCGTTGATCGCTGGATCAATGTGGTGGATTCATATCATAGTAAATTATCTACAAACTAAATACGTTGACGTTGACATTGTCAGTAAATGCAATACAATAAAAAAGAAATTTTTTGTTGTATTTTTAATTCATAAAGAATTTAATTTAATTAAATGGAAAAAAGTAAAAAGATACTCATTGATCTCAATAAGAAACATTCTGAAATGTTTCAGAGTCAGCGATTGGAAAGAGAATTGTATTTATCACAACATCCTACAAATGTTATAGTATTTAAATGTATGGATGGTCGGATTCATATGCCGACAGTGACGAGAACGCCGCTTGGCATCATGCGTCCATTTCGCAATATTGGTGGGAGATTCGATCTCGGGTGGCCGTTACTTAATGAGTCATTTGATCAGCATGTCAAAAAAGCGGTTGCACATGGCAATCGTACTCTCGTGCTCGTGACATATCATTACTCTCAAGGGGAGGAACATCGTGGTTGTGCGGGTTTTAATTATGATTGTGAAGAGTCCAAACGTTTTACAGAAAATTTTCGTAAACAAATCTTGCGTACGTATGGCAAGGATAATGGCGTGGTTTTTCCAATACTTGTGGGGCTAGAAACTGATAAAGATGCACTCATCTTTCATGGAGAGAATGGGAATATCCTAGATGTATCCAGTATAAATGATGATACTGAAAAGTCATTACGTATTATCTTCCATAGGCTATATCCATCAATGCCAGAAAGAATTTTGCATGACCTTATCCCCTTGGTACAAGGAAATATTTGTTGTATCAAAGAAACAATAAATACTGGAAAGCCTTTGATGCAACTCGTGCATGGTGAGTGGATAATGGCTGTGGGAAAGGGTTTTGATTGGTTGCATACACCGAATATTGCCTTAATCGTGGGTCCGTATGACCCAAATATTGGAGAACCTATAAAAAAAGCAATTGGGATTATCAAAGAAAATCTACGAGTGAAAAAAACGCATAATGGATTTGTTCTGCTTTCTTCAGCAGTATACTCTGATGCTGCAGAAAAAAATCGAGCAAAGGAACGTGCTATATATTTAAATAAATTAACGCAAGAAATCGTGAAAAATGATCATGATGATATGGTTGCATATATGAACGTTATGTCTGTCGTTTTGAATGCTGAAACAATGGAAATGGAAATTGTTAATTGATCATGATTTTTCAAAATCATCTCATGAGGTGTGAATTATTTTTTTTCTAATTTAAAGTTTTGGGAGGAAGTAAAAATGAGGTGACGTATTTTTGTGGATCGAAGTGTATTGACAGTGGCTTTATGTAGGAGTAATATGTGTGATGTGTGTGGACATTTTTTGATATAAGAATGAATCTTTTAAGATTTCGGATTGATCCGTTTTTTTATTCTCGCTGATTTTCTCAAAATAATTTTATGAAAGCCCTGTCGTTATTACGTGTTTTGCTCTTTAAAAAGAGCGTTATTGAAAAAAAAGAAATATTTTTTGAATCAAATGATAATGAGGCATTGGAAGTTCTTGGTAGTGAAATAAAAAAAATTATTGATCAATTATATGCTGGTCGTTCATTGCGTATTCGCGCTGTTGACGCTGGATCGACAAATGCGGAAGAGATTGAATTGACAGCACTAAATAATGCTTATTATGATATTGATCGATTTGGATTGAGTTTTGTGGCTTCACCGCGTCATGCAGATATGCTTTTTGTCACTGGTCCCGTAACAAGAAATTTGGAATATGCTTTGCGTACAACATATGAAGCAGTCCCGCAACCGTGCATTGTTGTTGCAATTGGTGATGGTGCATGCACAGGAGGGATGTGGAAAGACTCTTATGCAATCGTAGGTCCAGTAGAAAATGTCATACCAGTTCATTTGAAAATTCCCGGTGATCCACCAACGCCGATAGAAATTTTACATGGTGTACTTTCGATATTGAAATATCAAAAAATAAAATAATCATTATACATATGTGGGAGCAATATATTATCTATGGCATCATATTCTATTTCGTTGGATTATTTTTATCTGGCTTACTGGTTTTGTTTCAAAAAAAGTTTCAAAATGCAACGAAGCTATTTGTATTAGCAAATGTAGTCGGTTTTACTGTGGGCATTATTTATTTTACACAGTTTTCAGGTCAACATATTATTTTGATGGATGTTGAATGGTTTTTCCATTTTGCACCACAATTACATGCAATTTCCGCCGTATTTTTTACTGTATTATGCGGAGTTTCCGCACTTGTGGGTGTGTACAGTCTTCAGTACCTCTCTCTTTATAAAGAAACATACAACCCATCTATGGTGGCATCCTTGATGGCATTTTTTGTTTTAGGCATGCAAGGGGTTCTTATCTCCCATGAGACTTTTTCTTTCTTGTTTTTTTGGGAGGTAATGTCTTTTTCTTCATTTTTTTTAGTGCTATCTGATCGAAAGTCAGAGTCGATTAAAGCAGCTTTTTTATATCTAATTATGACGCACATTGGGGCATCGGCGATTTTGGCAGGATTTTTGATTTTAGGGAAAGGTTCGCTATCATTTGATTTTGATCAAATACAAAATGCTTCACAAAATTTATCTGTTGTATCACAATATTTTGTTTTTCTTTTGTTCTTGTTTGGCTTTGGATCAAAGGCTGGATTGGTACCTTTTCATGTGTGGCTTCCAGAAGCGCACCCGCAGGCACCGAGTAATATATCGGCGTTAATGAGTGGTCTTATGCTTAAAGTTGCTGTATATGGCTTTATAATGATCATGCTCGAGATGTATCATATACCTCGATTTGCTGCACTTATTGTGATATTTCTCGGTCTTTTATCGGGACTTGTCGGTGTGCTCTATGCAGTAATTGAAAGAGATATAAAAAGAGTCCTCGCGTATAGTAGTATTGAAAATATGGGTATTATTTTTGCCATGCTTGGTTTGGCAATGTATTATTTATCACAAAATGTTCATGAAGTTATAGCATATGGATTAATCGCGTTTACGATGTTTCATGCAATCAATCATGCATTATTTAAAACAGCATTATTTCTTAGCAGTGGCGTGATCATAAATCGTGTTCATACAAAAAGTCTTGATGCGATGGGTGGCATTGCTAAAGTTATGCCGATATTTAGCTTTGGTTTTCTGATTGTTATATTGGGCTCACTGCCTTTGCCACCATTTGGTACATTTTATGGAGAGTGGGGATTTATACAAAGCGTAATATCCTTGCTGCGTTCTTTACATGATGCTCCGTATGACATTATTCTTCTTCTCAGTACTCTTGTTGCTATAGGACTTATTGGTGGGTTGGGAATTTTTGCGATGATCAGAATTTTTGGTATATCAATGTTGGGATTACCGCATCATTCTATAGACAAAAGGTCCGAAAAAACTGATATTTTGTTGATTGTGCCTATCATAATTTTGGGCATGACAGTTCTCGTTCTCGGTATATTTGCACAGCCTATTATTTTGCAGATAAGTGTATATATACAGTCATTTGCAACCGCTAGTAATATTTCCCCACAGCCAATGAATATTACTTCGATTTTTGTGGCCGTGATCGTTTTTGCGATTGGATCTCTGGTGTATATGATCAATAAAATTGTATTAAAAAATCACAAAGAACGTAAATATCATACATGGGATTGTGGACAGCCGATTGATGTAAGTATGCAATATAGTGCAACGGCGTTTTCAGCACCAATTCGTTTTTTCTTTTTGACGTTCATAGGAAGAGAAAAAACGATTCGGTCAGAAGCTATAGTCGAAACAAATCCCTGGATTAGAAAGAGCTTTTTTGCATTGTATCTGCGTCCGATATGGATTGATGTTCTGTATGCACCGATTACGAAAGGATTATTTATCGTAGCTGAAAGAGTGCGTTTAATCCAAAGTGGGCGTATTCAATATTACATATTGTTTCTTTTGTTTGCATTGATCATTACATTAATAACTGCATTATGAGCTCATTATTAGCAATCCTGATACAAATAATTTTTATTTTAGCAATTGCTCCATTTGCCACTGGACTTGTACGAATGATCAAGGCGCGTTTACAAGGTCGTCATGGTGCTTCGCCGTTCTTGCCATATATTACACTTAGTACATTGCTCAAAAAAGAAATGATTATTCCACACGCATCATCATGGGTTTTTCGCAGCGTGCCGTACGTCGTTTTTGGTTGTGCACTGGCTCTCGCTGTTATTGTGCCAGTTATTTTTATCAATACGCACATTGCGTTTATGAGTGACTTCCTTATTATTTCTGGAGTTCTGGTTACAGGTTCAATTTTCTTAGTTTTAGGTGGTTTGGATGCAGGAAGTGCTTTCGGTGGTATGGGGTCCAGTCGAGAAATGACAATAGCAACACTTTTGGAACCGGTCGTGATAGTGGTATTTTCAACCATCAATTTTGTATCTGGATCATCAACTATTGACGGGATGCTACAAAAAGTCAATCTTTTTACAGAACCGTACCTTTTTCTTAGCCTTATAGCACTTGGGTTGATTGCATTGGCGGAAAATGCGAGATATCCGGTTGATAATCCTGCGACACATTTAGAGCTCACTATGGTGCATGAGGCTATGATTTTGGAATATTCTGGAAAATATCTTGCATTCTTGGAATATGCTTCCAGTATAAAATTGACAATATTTGCTCTTTTAATCACAAACTTTATTTTCCCGCATTCTGTTATTGATGTACAATCATGGAGTTTTGGTTTGCTGTTGAGTGGTTTGTTATACAGTATGATAAAGATTATATGTGTAATGATTACGTTGGGATTTGTAGAATCGATGCTTGCAAAAATGCGTTTTTATCGCATGTCAGAATATTTTTCGATAGCATTTGTTGTTGGTATCTTGGGTATGCTGATTGCGATTATTTCGTCGGTAAATAATATTGCTTTTCAGAATCATATTTTATTTTCATTGCTCACAATAATTTGCGTTGTTTTATTATTTGGTCGTGTCCGATTAAAGGCAATTTTGCGATATTATGCATATTCTTCATTTGCTATTGCGGGCATCGCATGGGGAATCGTTCCGTTGGTACCTGAAGATGAGAAATATCATTTATGGATGTTTGCTGCTTTTACAATTATCACGAAAACAATTGCTGTACCGTACGTGATCAATCGTGCGAGTCACGCAAAAAAAAGTCTTACAAATTTACCATCATTTTTACGTCCGGGAAAGAGTTATTTTTTGGCAATCATTTTATTGATTGTTACATATTTTACATTACGTAAAGTCACGATCATAGGATTAGTTGAATGGAATTCTCTTTTATATACCGCGGTTTCGCTAATCGTTCTCGGCATTGCTATGATGATCATCAAAAGGAACATTTATTCTCAAATTATTGGTCTGCTCATTGTTGAAAACGGTATTGCTGTTTTTGTACTTGCGACAGTCGGCTCACTTCCACTTATGATTGAGTTTGGTATTTTTTCTGTGACAGTTGCAACTGCTTATATTTTGGCAATTCTTAGCGCACAGATCAATGACCTATATGGAAGTACTGATACCGAAGATTTGCGTGAATTGGTCGAATAATTTTTTTGCATCATTAATATTAGATTATATGAATCCTGTCTTTTTCTTACTACCATTCATAATAGCGGCTACATGTTCTTTCTTTGCAAAAACGGAAAGATTTATATATTTGAGTAGTGTTTTTTTTACCGTTTTTGGGAGCACATTACTTATTTTGTATTCTGTGCCTTTTGTTTTGCACGCTCAGGTTCGATGGGTGAATGCATGGTGGATGATAGATGGCTTTTCAGGACTTATTGTTTTACTAATTACATTTGTGTATATGACATCTCTCGTTGTGAGTGTGAGATATATCGGTCATGAATTTACAGAAAAAATTGTTTCACTTAAACAAGTTAAAATCTATTTTACACTTTTTCATTTATTTGTAGCATGTATGATTGTGACAGTGCTAACAAATAATTTGTTAATTCTATGGTTAGCATTAGAAGGCACAACACTCTTCTCTACTTTTTTGGTTGGATTGTATCTTAAAAAAACAAGTATTGAAGCAGCATGGAAATATATGATTCTATGTTCGACTGGTATCAGCTTGGGTCTTGTAGGATTATTGTTATTGAGCTATGGAGCACATGTTGGTGGATTGCATGGGGGCGATATATTCCTTATTCGTTCACTCATTGAAAACGCTCATATTATACCAGAAAACATTATTAAGTTATCATTCGTATTTATTTTTATTGGTTTTGGTACAAAAGTAGGATTAGTGCCGATGCACACATGGTTGCCAGATGCACACAGTAAGGCACCATCGCCAATATCTGCCATATTTTCGGCTGTATTACTAAATGTGGCTCTTTATGCCATCGTGCGTTTTAAATATGTCGCAGATGCCGGACTCGTTGATTCGACATGGACAAATCATCTTTTTTTGATTTTTGGAGCTTTGTCGATCTTTTTGTCTGCGTTCATGATATTGATCCAATCAAATTATAAGCGCATGTTGGCGTATTCGAGTATCGAACATATGGGACTCATATTATTTGCATTTGGACTTTCTCCTTTAGCCGCAGCAGCAGGTGTAATGCATATGATTGGACATACTTTTGCGAAATCAGCATTGTTTTTTGGAGCAGGCGAGATATTGATTGCATTTAAGACGACAAAAATTCCAAAGGTTACGAATATGTCGATACGTCTGAAATATACAAGTGCGCTTTTTGTATGTGGCATAATCATGATTCTTGCCATACCACCCTCAGCACTTTTTGTTAGTGAATTTGGTCTGTTTGCGCAGGCGATCACTTTTTATCCAAAGACTGCAATTTGCATGCTTGTTGCACTTAGCGTGATTGCTTATGGCATGCTTTCACTCACGATCAATATGATCTTTTGCAAAAAAGACGATTGTCAAAATAAAGGCAGAAGAGAAAAATGGCAAATCACGCATACCATCATGGCAGTAGAATTTGTGATCATTATTGCCATGGCATTTTGGTTTACAACGGATAGGGGTGTGCATGTGATTAATGCAATCGTGCATGATTTTTTATATATTACATAGAATATTAAGTTGATACAAGAATTATGACTATTAAGACAATCCTTAGAAAATATAACGAAATACAGAATATAACTGAGACACCAGACATGATCAGTGCATCAGTTTCTTCTGAAGATCTCGCAATGATTTCGACAATTTTGGTGAATGATCATGCATTGCCACTCTCCTTGTTGTTTGGAACTGATGAGAGGAATGATTCTGGCTATTTTGGAGTGCACGCTATTTTTTCGGTTGACGCAGAAAACATGTGGGTCAAATTGTCTGCAACAGTTTCCGCTGTCGATCCATGCTATCCATCTCTGACTCGCACGATTATGGCAGCACATTGGTATGAACGGTATATGAATGACTTACTCGGCATTGTCCCAATAGGTCATCCGGATTTACGTCGACTCGTGCTGCATGAAAATTATCCAGAAAATATATTTCCACTTCGCAAAGATTTTAAATGGAACACTATACTTTCAAAGGATCACGTGCCATATCCAATGCATCATGTAGAGGGAGAAGGTATTTTTGAGATTCCTGTTGGTCCGATCCATGCTGGCATTATTGAACCGGGTCATTTTCGATTTAATGTTGCAGGAGAGAGAATAATTACCTTGGAAGGAAAGTTATTTTTTACACATAAGGGAGTAGAAAAATTATTGGAAGGTAAGACCATTGAGGAAGGGCTTCCATTTATTGAGAGAATTTCTGGTGATGCAAGTGCATCACATGCTTTGGCATATTGTGTGGCTCTGGAAAAAATAAATGATGTCGGAGTACCACAAAGGGCACATATGCTTCGTATGATTATTACAGAATGTGAGAGGATTACCATGCATATTCATGATCTCGCAAATATGGGGGGTATGGGCACGGGTTATAGTTTTATTGCTGCAAACGGTTTTCGCATCAAAGAACGCATGATGCGTCTTTCTGAAAAAATGTGCGGAAATCGTTTTTGGAGAGGTATGATTGTACCAGGTGGAGTTTGTGTAGATATTTCACAGCATGATTTGAAAAATGCATTAACTACTGTGCAAACTGCATGGAAAGAAATAAACGATATTATGATCATTGCTCTAGATAGTGAAGGCTTTTTAGATCGATTACAGTATACAGGAGAATTGCCGTATGAAGCTGCAAAGGCTTTTGGAGCAGTAGGTTTGCCTGCACGCGCGTCTGAAATCAATCGAGACGTGCGACGAGATCATCCGTATGCAGCATATAAGGAATACCCCATTACAGTAATCACGAAGAAAAGTCATGATGTATTTGCGAGATTTCGTATGCGTATCAAAGAAATTGAACAATCGGTTATTCTTCTAGAAAAACTTATTTTACATATCAATGACGGGCCCGTTTGTGGTAAATATGTGGTGAAAGATGGTTTTGCGATTGGAGTCGTCGAATCTTGGCGTGGGGAGATTGTATGTGCTGTGCAAATCAAAAATGGTCTGATAGAACGTTGTTTTCCACGTGATCCGTCATTTTGTAACTGGGCATTATTTGGAATCATGGGACCAGGGAATATCGTGCCAGATTTTCCACTGATCAATAAAAGCTTGAATCTTTCATATTCAGGAACAGATCTATAAAATGCAGTAAAAGCAGTATATGAATGACATATACTGCTTTTCTAGTATAATGGAGTTATGTAGTGTGTATAAATTAAAAAAGTATGCTTACAATGGGTGCGTTCGGAATTATCTTTGATGAAAATGATACTGTGCTATTATGTTACAGAAGTGATATGGACATGTGGGATTTGCCTGGAGGAATGGTAGGGTAGTGCAAAACACTGTGGGAATGCGTTGTGTGTGAAGTGCGAGAGGAGATAGGTTTTGGATGTTGAAATTGTGCGATTAGTCGGTGTGTATTGTAAAAAAAGAAAAATGATGTCATATTTTCTTTTTTATGCAAAAAGCATGTGGTATACTCAGATATAGAGATGAGGTGAATGCTATTGAATATTTTCATCCAGAAAAGTTGACATATAATCTTCCCTCAAAACATTTTGAGCGTATTGCAAATATGATATCAAAAAAAAATTTATCATGAAAATTCAAAGCGATCAAAAAGCATTTCAATTGGTCGCAGAGAGCGGGTATAATTTCATTAAATGATAGTTGTATGATTAAGGATTATAAGGGGACAATCATCGAGGAAAGTCTCGAGGATAATCGTATAATGAATGCGATGGATGTGGTGTCTATGCATATTTCGGGTGATGAAGATCCTGTAAGTCGATGGCATCTTTATACCGTTCACGTGTCATTGCAGGATATAGGAAATCTTTCACAGCAGATCAAGCCTGGGTGGTATATGCATTTTTGGCGGGGAAATGATGTGGTTGTGGTTTTTCATGATAAAACATTTATGCTTGCACATGACGATTTAACGTCGTGGGAGCCGGCTGTACGCTATGGTTTGGCACAAGGTATTCCATCAGAACAATTAGACTTTCCGATCGATTTAACGTAAATAATAGTGATTTATTGGCAATAGTATTGCATTGCTTTATGAATAAGAAAACGAAGGAACAAGTGGTCATGTGGTTTCGTCGTGATTTACGATTGTATGATAATACTGCACTATACTTTGCGCTCAAAAAGCATGTGCACGTGGTGTCAATTTTTATTTTTGATAGGAATATTTTGGATTTTCTTGAAAAAGATGATGCGCGCGTCACTTTTATTTACGATGCCGTTTTACAATTAAAAAGTGATTTACAAAAAAATGGAAGTGATTTACGCATATTTTATGGAAATCCAGAAGATATTTTTATTTTGTTAGCAAAAGAACATGACGTGCTCTCAGTATATGTCAATGAAGATTATGAACCATATGCACGATTGCGAGATAAAAAAATTAAGAAAATAATTGAAATAAACAATGGTGTATTTCAGTGTTATAAAGATCATGTACTATTTGCTCCAGATGAGATTAAAAAAAATGATAACACGCCGTATGTTGTGTATACTCCGTATAAAAAGAAATGGCTTGATATGGCAGAGGAATTAATGCCATATAGTATTTTTCCTTCAGAGGACTATCTTGCACATCTTATAAAAATTAAAAAGCCATTAAAGTGGATAAAATTAAAAAACATGGGATTTATACGTTCTCATATCCGTGCGTCAAAATACCGCATTGATGAAACTTTTTTGGAAAACTATAATCAATCACGGGAATATCCGAGTGATGAACATGGCACATCGCGCATTGGACCATATCTCCGTTTTGGAATTGTGAGTATTCGCGAAATTGCCCGTAAGGCAGCAGAATCTCACGATAAAACTTTTTTATATGAATTAATTTGGAGGAATTTCTTTCAAATGATTATTTTTTATTATCCAAAGACAACTCAAAAATCATTTAAAGTTCCATACGATTATATCGTATGGAATAATAACAAAAAAGATTTTATGGCATGGTGTGAAGGAAAAACAGGGTATCCACTTGTGGATGCTGGCATGCGTGAGCTGCGTGCAACAGGACATATGCATAATCGTGTGCGCATGGTTGCAGCATCATTTTTATGTAAACACCTGCTTATTGATTGGAGATGGGGAGAGAGATATTTTGCCAGATACCTGTTGGATTTTGAGCTAGCATCAAATGTGGGTAATTGGCAATGGGCAGCAGGGAGTGGGTGTGATGCAGCTCCGTATTTTCGGATATTTAATCCAAAAATCCAATTAAAAAAATTTGATCCAGATAGTGTATATATAAAGAAATGGTTACCAGAATTGAACACTGAGCAGTATCCAAAGCCAATTGTTGAGCATCGCTTTGCGAGAGAACGTGTATTTCTTGTATACAAAAAAGCATTAAAAAGGAATTTATGAGTAATAAAAATCATCGTAGTGGTGGAAAAATGGGGGGTAAACATACAACGGTAATTGATGCATCAAAGCCAATCATTGATTATCTTTTGAAGCATCCTGATGTGACAAATATCATCGCAGGACATATTAAAATGGGTATAGGCACAGCCCCGCAACGTGCAAAAGTCCGGGAAGAATCAGGTTGCCTTTTTGTTAAAGTGCGCGGAAGTGCGAGTGTGCAAGAAATTAGAGTTTTTTCAAAGAATATTGAAAAAGTAAAAGATGATTTTCAGATGAAATTTAAAATGTTATGTAAGGAATCACGGTGAATTTCATCGTGATTTTTTGAAACAAATAGATGATTTGGGTGCGTGAAAAATTTTTTGGAAAAATAGAAAAACCCTCAGTAGCAAAGGGTTTTTTGTATTTCTGTGGATAAGATTCATTGACTTTTTGATTATATGTAGTACACTTGTTCCTACGTGTGTTTTTTTATGAACACGCACATTTGTTACTTAGCAAGTCTCAAAAAAGGGGTTTTATTCGTAAAATAACGTATGGTTATAAATGAAGAACCGTTACTGATGTCGCGTCTTCGTGTAGAGGCGCTTAAGATGTTAACAACATCGCTACACATGATTCGTACATACACAAAAAAATATGCATACTTTGTCATTACAGGATTGGCTGTAGTAATCGCGAGTGGTTTTTATGTTGTTGGTAATGCGTCATCGACTGTTGATGAGAGTAAGCCTGTGGCAACTGCGAATTTGCAAAGGTATACTGCATGCGTATTTGGTAAGGACATGTTCAATGTGCAGAATGGAAAAATTGCTCTTGTGGATGTTGATCAAGAATGCCAGCAGTTAAGTCTTGAAGGAAAGATACTCGTAGAAGTGCCAGAAGAAGATCATTTTGCTCAGGAATTAGCAGTAATGCTCAAAGATCATCCAATGGAGGTGATGGCTGAACATATTGCTTTGCAAGATAAAAAGGTTGCTGGACTGATTGTGGGTATTGCACGACAAGAAAGTCAATGGGGCGTGCATGCACCAACTAAGAGTGGCGTGGATTGCTATAACTACTGGGGGTATAAATCATCTGGCACACGTGGACAATCTATGGGATATGCGTGTTTTGGTTCTCCTGCAGAGGCAGTGGAAACAATCGCAAAACGTCTTAATCATTTTGTATATGATACAAAACGAGACACACCTGCAAAAATGGTGACACCTTGGAAATGTGGAGATAGTTGCGCACAACATTCTCCAGAAAGTGTGCAGCGATGGGTAGGTACTGTGAGTACGTACTTTAATCAAATTGTTGCAATGGAAGATGTGCATGAAAATGAGGTGCACAAAACAAAATTATTATCTTTGAATTACTAAATAAAAGACACCGAAAGGTGTCTTTTTTGATTGTCTTAAAAATTGACAGTATTAATTGACAAATTTTATAATAGTGATAGATTTGAATTAACAGATATTTAATAATCATTGTTTACATTAAGTAACAATATTAACCTTAAATGAAGAGGGTCAAAATTATATAATGTCAACTGTGTTTTGATAAAAAAAGTCAGGACTTTAGATGAATGCTGTGATTGTAAGAGAATATTGGGAAGTAGTACATTCTGGATTATGCAACAAACGGGATTGCTCTCAATGCCCACAGCGTGATCACATAATGAAGCAAAAAAGATTTGTCGTGGTGTGAGGGTGTTGATAACTCATGAAGAAACTGATCATGCTCATGTATCGGTAATACTCAATATATGTACAGGTCACTATTTAAAAATAATAGATGTATAAAGAACGAAAAAAATTTTTATGGGGCGTGATTAATATCGGTGCACAAACAGAGGGGTATGATACGCAAAGCAATTGGACTCGATGGGCACATCGCAGTCTTGTGCCGTACATCGGTGCAGCAAATGATTATTGGCATCATTATCACGATGATCATGCTAACGTAGAAGAGCTTGGCTGTAATGCTCTGCGCATTACCATTGAATGGGCGCGAGTTGAACCTAAGGAAGGGCGGTATGATGCAGACGCAGTTTCGCATTATAGAGAAATATTGCAAGATTTGCATGATCGGAACATTCAGACGGTTGTGGGTCTGTGGCATTGGAGTATTCCAATATGGTGTGAAGAAAAATTTGGTATGCATCAAGCAGATGTGGTCAAAAAATTTGAAAATTTTGTGCGGTATATGCGGGATGCATTGGGTGAGTGGATTGATATCGTTGTCGTGCTTAATGAGCCAGCTGTGTATGTGCGTACGGGCTATTTGTCAGGGAGTCGACCGCCTTTTTATAAAGATTATATCAAGGCGTATTGTGTTACGAGAAATCTTATCGCGATACATCGGCGTACTTTTGTAATATGGAAAGAAACGTATCCAGAAACGCCAGTTGGATCAACTCATTTATGGAACGATGAAAGTGGTGCACAGGATACGATTATACAAAAAATTTATCTTGGTTTTAAAAATTATTGTAATGTAACTTTTTTTATTAAGCGCCTGCGTAAATATAGTGATTTTTTGGGAATTAATTATTATACAAGCAACCAATTCTTTTTTGGTAAAAGTGGCGGTAAATGGGGTTTCCATGGAACCAATGATTGGCATCATCCTGACGTGTGGAAAATTTTTCCTATTGGTTTGTATCGTGTTCTTATAAATGCAAAAAAATTCAATACGCCGATTTTCATACTTGAAAATGGCAAGCCAACGGAAAAAGTTTTTGATGATAGAGATCGGCAAAAATTTCTTTTGCAGTGTATTGAGCAAATGAAATGTGCAATTGCACAGGGGGCTGATGTGCGAGGTTATTTTCACTACAGTTTATGTGATAGTTATGAATGGGATAGTGGATATGATTTTAAATTTGGTCTCATCGAAATTGATCGTGATGCAGGAAAGAGAATTAAGAGAAAAAGCTTTTTTACTTATAAAAAAATAATACAAAACACTAATATCCTTCTATAGTACGCAGTTTTTTGGTCTACAATTAACTTGAATTTTCACTTTTTATGTAATTGCGATATTATATAAAGATGAAAATAACAATTCTTACAATTGGAGAGCCAAAATTGCCTTTTGCAAAATTAGGTTTTGCTGAGTACATTAAAAGACTTGGAGGATATCATAAAATCAATGTAAGACATTTGAATGATGCAATTTCAGATGAAAAGGTTTTGCAAGTGATCGATCATGCATATTGTGTCGTTTTAGATGAACATGGCACGGAATTCACGAGTCGAGAGTTGGCGAAATTTCTCAATGAAAAGTCGGTGCACGGTATTGGCGAAATTTTTTTTGTGATTGGAGGACCAGATGGACATTCTGCTTTGATGAAATCGCGTGCACAGACATTGTGGAGTATGAGCAAACTTACTTTTCCACATGACATGGCCATGATTATCCTTTCTGAAGCGTTGTATCGAGCAAGTATGATCAATGTCAATCATCCATATCATCGTGATTAATTTAATATTGTCAAAAATCATGAATATTAAGGAGGTATATGAAAAATCCAAAAAAGGTAAAGAAGATACTGTTGTAGTGGAGGGTATTCATGCATTCAAACATGCATCTCGTTTTGGAGCAAAATTTCTTTCTGTTGTAACAGATAATAAAAAACGAGTATTAGATTTGATGGAGAAAATTGCTTCACAGGATGATGTAAATTTATTGGCTGAAATAGTAGTAGAGATTGATTATCATGTATTTAGTGAGATTGTTTCAGATTCGTTACGTACGGGTCTGGTCGCAATCGCAGAAAAACCGCAATATACAGTTGCGGATATTGTGGATAAGCAAATTATATTTATTGAAAATCCACGCGATATTGATAATGTGGGTGCAGTGGTGCGTGTTGCCGCTGCATATGGAGCTGGCGCAGTTGCTATCAGTGGCGAAATCAGCCCATGGCATATGATGGCAATACGTGCCGGAGCAGGTTTACAGTGGGCGTTGCCGATTTTGCACGTGCCGTCAGTAGACGTCATTGCTGGAAATCGTAAAGTTTATGCATGTGATGCTGATGGGGAGAATGTGAAAGAAATATATATTGCAAAAAATGCAGTTTTGATTTTTGGTACGGAAAGAGATGGTATAACGGAAAATCTTAAGAAGCGAGCTGATCACATTATTTCAATTCCAATGCAAAAAGGGGTATCAAGTCTTAATCTTGCAACAAGTGTGTCAGCGATTTTATTTGGAGGACAATTCAAGTAAGGATTTTTTTGCGAAAATTTTTTTATGTGATATAATAAACCCATAAATAAAAATAATAACTCTATGAACCAAAAAAACAAAACTCTTTTGATCGTCTCATTCGCGATCATCACATTTGTACTCGTTGCAAGTGTTTTTTTGTACAAACCCATCACACAAAAACTCAATGAA
>JBBQZC010000001.1:0-152110 GCA_038208115.1 Candidatus Moraniibacteriota bacterium | reverse complement strand
GAAACAACACAACCCACACAAAGCTGGAATCCAGGAGTAACAAAAGGACTCGGATTCTCTATCATCGAAATCCCAGAATCAAATATCCATAACACAGTAAATGATGTCTGGACACCAACGAATACTTGTCCAGAAGGACTCACTGCAGATACCAATAAATATGCTGCAATCCCAGACACAGCACAAGCAGTCTCTGCTGTCGTCACATACGCACCAACTGCAACAACGACACATACCTGTTTCAAAGTCGATGTACAACCATCTCAACAATCAGGAAACTATACAGGACAAGTGACGTATACAGCTACTACGGATGCGAGTTCGTACTGGCAGTAGGAAGTAGTGATGGAAGATTGAGTTTGCTACTTACTAATTATGTGATCTATGCTAGAATGCATGTGTATTTAAATGCAATAATTTTTTTTATTTTATGAAGAAATTCAGTCTTTACGTGATTATTTTGTGTGTCATTGTCGGGGGTGTATGGTGGTATCTGGGAAGTCATAAGGGTGCAGTTTTGCAAAAAACGATTCAAATGGCTGATAATGTATTAAAACTCGAAAAACTCGATGATAGTACGCGTGCAAAATTTGGTGTGATCCAAGACATTGCCAACGCGATGCTTGTACAGGATGATGTAACACGGAAATATATGATCCTTTTGCAAAATAATCTAGAGCTTCGTCCAGGTGGTGGATTTTTGGGACAATATGCAATCATGGAAATTAAGAATGGAGAAATTGTTTCTCATACGATCGAGGATTCCAATATTTTGGATGGCACATATCAATCAGACCGCATGTTGCCACCTGCATTACAAATGTATTTGAGTGATACGAAGAAGATGAAGTTTCGTGACAGCAATTATTCACCAAACTTTCCAGAAAATGTTTCCGATGCATTACATTTTTATACATTGGCGGGACAGGATGCAAATTTCGATGGTGTATTTGCCGTGAATGCCTCACTATTGGAAGATCTCTTGGCTATTACGGGTCCAATCACAGTGACGAGAAAACAATTTGAGGAATTGGGAGAATTTACTAGCGATGGTGGTTTGATGAAATTGGAGAGAGCAGTAGAAGAACCGTTCTTTCGATCGGATTTTCGTAAAAAATGTGAGAAAGAATTGAAGGAAACTGGTGTTTTGGATGAGGGAAAGGCGGGACATGATAAATATCGTGTATGTAAATATGACGCAAATGGTAAAATTCGCAGATTAACGGATCATGGTGAAGAGGCGGCTCGCAAGGAATTATTGGATTATCTCGCCGACGAAATGATCCCAAAGCTAATATCTGTGGATAAGATTGAGCCACTAATCATGATGATTGCCAAAGAATTAAATGCCAAAGACATTCAATTGTGGTTCAAGGATGAACATATGCAAGAACTGGCGAAGGGAGAAAACTGGACAGGAGAAGTGGATGCAAACTGGGATGGGGATTATATGATGATCTCTGATGCAAATGTGGGAGCACTTAAATCTGATTACTATATGACGCGTGCCATGGAATACAAAGTGGATTTTACCGGCAAAAGCGCCGAGGCAAATGATGCTGCGGCTGGACGTATGGTGCGTTATATCGATGATACCGTGAAAGAGAAGGTGATGGGTGGCACATTTGTGACAACAGCGCCATTGGCAACAGCGCGCATGACTTATGTCAATACGGCCACACAAGCAAGTGATTTCAATATGGATTATCATTCATTTACGCGACTTTACGTACCGAAGGGCAGCAAGTGGTATATCCGCGAATGGTTTGAAGCACCAGGACTTGATCTGGACGTATTTGGGGATAAACAGGTGTACAAATATAAATTCGATGTACTTTTGGGACAAACGATTCCGACAATGCTCCAATACACATTACCAACGCGGATTACAGAAGATGGTTACAAATTGAAAATTCAAAAACAATCTGGCATTGGTACAATCCCACTCACGGTGACAGTAATCGGTTCTGATGGTAAGAAATATACGAAAGATGTACAATTTGAGCATGATATGATCTTTGAATTGAAAGATGCTGGAAATGGAAAAGAACTTGTTATCAGTGAATAGGATTGCGTGAAATTTTGCATCAAGCATTTTGGGCAAAGCATAGAGTCATCACTATTTTCGTGGGGCATCATTGTGTCTTTATGGTTTGAGTGATCTGATTCTTTGTTAAGTTCGATCAGGTGCGAGGCTATAAGCTTCTGTACGACTGGTGATAAATATTATTCTTGTTTTTACGCCAAAAAAATGCTAGTATAGCGATATATTCGGTCTATTTTTTACATCATGAGAATTCCGTTCATCCTCTAATTCGTAAACGCGATAATTAATTTGTGTCTCTCTATTTGATAAAACTCGGTAAAGTTATATCTGTTATCAAGCATGATGGGCTTTGGCGTGCGTCACAGCGGATATGGCGCGCTATTATCGTGTCATTACATCCTGTGAGGAGTGGTGATATTCTTTTTATTTCCAGTGGCGTGGGGGATAGTGCACTTTATCGCACATGGCATGTCGCAGAGGAACTGCAATTTAGTGGATTTGCATGTTCTGTGACAGTGCAAAATAATCCTTTTCTCATAAAATATGTGAGTCGTTTTTCGGTTTTTGTTTTTCACCGCACGTTATATACCAAACGCTTACAAAACATGATCACTGAAATTAAAAAACAAGGAAAGGAAATTATTTTTGAGACGGATGATTTGGTGTTTGATGCTGATTTTAAAAAGACAAATTCATATCAGAATTTAAATGTGTTAGAAAAGAAGCAATATCAAAACGGTGTAGGTGGAGAAATCCTGCAGGATGAGTATGTGCGAGTTGCAACAACCACCACAAAATTTCTTGCGGACAAATTACGAGAAGAGGGTAAGATGGTTATTATTGTACCAAATAAACTATCTGTGCAGGATGTTACAGATGCAGAATTGGCATTGCAAAATATAAAGAAAGATCCAGCTAAAATTCGTCTCGGATATTTCAGCGGTACGATCAGTCATAATAAGGACTTTGCGACGATTACTGATGCGCTGATGCGTATCATGGAGAAATATGCACATGTCGAATTGTTTCTCGTGGGTCCACTCGATGTGGAGAATGTCATTGTGCAAAAATTCACAGAGCGAATCGTGCAATTGCCATATGTAAAACGTGCAAAGCATTTCGCTAATATCGCACAGTGTGATATCAATCTGGCACCGCTAGAGCCAGTTAATCCATTTTGTGAAGCAAAGTCCGAATTGAAATTTTTTGAGGCGGGGATTGTGAAAGTGCCAACGGTTGCTGTGTCAAACCAGACTTTTCGTGAAGCAATCCAAAATGGTGTGGATGGCTATGTTGCACGTGGAACAGAAGAATGGGTGGCGAAGATCTCGCATCTCATTGAGGATGAGAAACTGCGAAGAAATATGGGTGAGCGTGCATATCAGACTGTTGTGGCGCGCTATAATACGCGCAATGCACATAATAGAGAGTATGTGCAGTATCTTTTTAAAAAAGTGCATCACATACAAAATATTGTTGATTGTCATAGCACATTAGCTATCGTGAGTACAGCTGTCATCATTGTGAATTGGAACGGGAAGGTGCATTTACAAAAATGTCTTGATAGCTTGCAGGAGCAAACCGATCAAAATTATTCGATTATTTTTGTTGACAATGGCTCACGAGATGGATCTGCAGATTTTGTTATGCAAAATTATCAAAATATCACAGTCATTCTACTGAAAGAAAATACAGGCTTTGCTTACGCCAATAATATTGCGATTCAGTATGCGTTTTTTTATCCTAATATTTGTAATATTATTACTCTAAATAATGATACAAAATCCGATGAAATGTATATTGCTAAAATGCATACAGCATTGCGAGCACATTTTGGTGAAAAAATTGGCGCAATTCAACCGAAATTATACAATTTTTTTCAAAAAAAAATCATTGATTCTGCAGGAATATTAACGTGTTTTGAATTAAGTGCTCATAATCGAGGTCGCAACAGGGAAGATATGGAGCAATTTAATAAAGAAGAATTCGTTTTTGGTCCAAGTGCGAGTGCTGCGTTATATACGAGAGAAATGTTGATGGCAACGTCCTTGTCTCCTGGAGAATATTTTGATAATTTATATTTTGCATATTATGAAGATGTGGATTTGGCGTGGCGCTTACATCTCGCCGGATATAAGACGCTTTTTGTGCCGAGTGCCATCGTATATCACGTGCATTCGGCAACAGGTCATAATTATTCGCCATTTAAGTCATTTCATATTCATCGCAATCATTATTTTAATATTATAAAAAATGCATCATTTTTACGATTTATAGGTGTGATGCTGTTTATGCCGATACGATATTTTATGTTGCTTAGTAGTGTAGTGATTAAAAAAGGTCCTGCTGCAGCAGTCACGCGTCAAAAAGGTGTTGGAGATGGATTAGTTAAGAATGTGTTGCATGTGTGGTGGGATGTACTTGTATATATGCCAGAGATGTGCACGAAAAGACATATTGTGCAAAAGAAAAGATGTATTAGCACAAGGGAGGTCAAGGATATATTTAGAAAAAATCATATATCGATTATGGACGTAATCTACAAGCAATATAAATGACGTATGTTGTCATTATTAGTCTACGTGAGATTTTTTCATTGCAGTCGAAATGACAAAAAGGGAAGGATGTCATCCCAACCACAGTGGAGGAATCTCTCGGCATGATTGTTCAATTGTATTGTAATATGTTATGCTGTATGTAGTAAAAAAGTATACACGGTATGTTCGAAACATTTAAAAAACACGAAAATTTCAGAGAATTAGTCTGGATGCTTGCCAAAACAGACTTTAAGTTACGGTACAATAACTCTGTTTTGGGTTACCTATGGGCGCTACTCAAGCCACTTCTCATGTTTCTTGTGCTCAATTTTGTCTTTTCATCAATGTTTAATCCTAAAAACACTGGATCAGAATATTATTCTTTGCAACTTATCACGGCACTCATGATGTTTAATTTTTTTTCCGAGGGGACAAATGCGGGTATGGGATCGCTGTTATCAAAAGCACAACTCGTGACTAAGATCTATGTGCCGCGCTGGACCATCATAATTGCATCAACGATCAATGCTGGTATGATCTATGTGATGAATCTGATTGTGATTGTGGGTTTTTTTGTGTGGAAGCAATTTTTGCCGAGCTTTGAAGCAATTGTGCTTTTTGTGCTTTTCTCGTTTATGATCTATGTGCTCATTGTGGCGTTTTCGTTTTTTACCGCGCCTCTCTATGTACGGTTTCGTGATTTGCTCATGATCTGGGAAGTACTTCTCATGATCATGCTTTATGCGAGTCCCATCATCTATCCGCTTTCTGTCTTGCCTATGAACGTACAACAAGTCCTCTTGGCAAATCCAATGGCATTTATCATTCATTTTACAAAAGAAAGTCTCATTAACAATCATTTTCCGGATGCATGGCAGTTGATTGGATTTATTGTAATTGTTGTGACGGTTTTTGTGTTGAGTTTGTTTGCATATAAGAAATTTTCAGCAACAGTGGCGGAGTATATATAAAAAATTATGAATAAAAATCAGGTAAAAAAATCTCAGAAAAACAGTGAGAATATCGCAATCAGTGTGAAAAATGTGAGTAAAACTTTTCGTATTCCGCATGAAAAGGTGGATTCTTTGCGTAGTGCAGCAGTAAGTGCATTTAAAAAGCAATCCTATGAGGAATTCAAAGCGTTGGATAATGTGTCTTTTGAGGTAAAAAAAGGCGAGTTTTTTGGGATTATCGGAAGAAATGGATCTGGTAAATCCACACTTCTCAAGATCCTTGCAGGAATCTACAAGCCAAATAGGGGTAAAGTGAAGATTGATGGTATGATTTCACCATTTCTCGAACTCGGCATCGGATTTAATCCAGAACTCTCTGGACGAGATAACGTCTATCTCAATGCGACAGTATTGGGTATGACCAAAAAACAAATTGATGAGAAATTTGATAACATTGTTAAATTCTCTGAACTAGAACGCTTCATCGATCAAAAATTGAAAAATTATTCCAGCGGTATGCAAGTGCGTCTTGCATTTAGCGTATCAATTCATGCAAACAGAGATATTCTTCTTATGGATGAGGTTTTGGCTGTCGGGGATAGTAATTTTCAATCGAAGTGTCTTACAGAGTTTAATAAATATCGTGATATGGGACGCACGGTGGTTATTGTTACACATGATATCTCAGTGGTTCAGCGATATTGTGATCGGGCGATGCTCCTCCAAAATGGAGAGATGATAAAGATTGGCAATGCTGATGATGTGGTAGATACATATAACCATAAAAATATGGATGATGTAGAAAAAATATTGAACAATCAAACGATTAAATCTATTGATTCAAATGGTTTGCAAAATAGAAATCAAAAAATAGTCACTATTACTGATATTCATTTTCTTGATAAAAATGGTAGTGATAAAAGCGTTTTCGCAACTGGTGAGTATATGAAAATTAGTATTGGATACGAAATTCTTGGAGAGTGTAATGAGTTGAATTTTGGCATAGGGTTACACTCAGCTTTTGGAGGTCAAATATTTGGCTATAATACTCAAATGGATGAATATCGCGTTGATTTTGAAAAAAAACATGGAGAAGTAATTATTGAATTTGAGTTTATGCCAATTTTGCAGGGAGAATATTATGTTAATATTGCATGCTGGGGCAATGTTGAACAAAATCATTATGATTTCCTACCAAGATGTAAAACATTAATGTTTTTTGCTATAGGAAATAAAAGGAGATATCGTGGTTTTTTTGATATAAGTCATAAGTGGAATCAATTATAATTTTTAAAAATAGTTTAAAATATGTCAATAAATAGTGTGTTTTATAAATTTTGGAAAAAAAATGATTTAGAAGATGATAATTTAAGCAAAGATTCCTATCAGGATTATTATGAGAGATTTCATGATATATTTGAAAAAAAAGGATATAATATTTTTGTAAAAAATAAAAAAGTATTTATTTCTGGTCATGATTTAAATTTAGTGGGTAATGCAGTTAATACCTTTTGGACAGCTGATGGTGTTTTGTGTAAAGATGACTATGATTTCCTTTCAGGCGATAAATTTGTAATGATCGATATAGGACTGAACATCGGTCTCACTTCATTGTCTATGGCGAGAAAAAATAATATTGTTAAAATATATGGTTACGAGCCGTTTACTCCTACATTTGAACAAGCCGAAGAGAATTTAAAAAGGAACCCAGAGTTAGCAAGAAAAATTGAAATATTTAACTTTGGTTTGGGAGATAAAGACGAGGTTCTAGAAATAAACTACAATCCTAGTCGTCCGGGTGCGATGAGCAGTGTCAAAAATAACTTTGAATCATCACAAGTGGTGGAAAAAATTGATATTAAAAAAGCATCATCTGCTTTGGAACGAATAATTACAGAAGAAAATGATCTTTTAATTTTTTTAAAAATTGATTGCGAAGGAGCGGAGAATGATATTTTAAGAGATTTGGATTCAACAAAGCTTTTGGAAAAAGTTGATCTTATAATTATGGAATGGCATTTTGAATGGCCAGGTGAAATAATTGAGATTCTAGAAAGAAATCATTTCATTATTTTCAACAAAGAAATCATAAAAAGTGAAATTGGATTCATTAGAGCTGTGCAAAGTGGTAAAAAGATATAATTTTTTTGTTTCTAGATTGATATGAAAAAACACATGGAATCAATACCAGTAGTATTTATTTCAGATAATAATTTTGTGGCACCTACAATGGTTGCTATTTCATCTTTTGTCGAAAATATTTCACAGAATGTTTTTTTTGATATTTATGTGATTTGTATGAATGTGGAAAAACAAAAGAGGGAATTATTTAAAAAAATATCAACTGCGCGGGTGAGAGTACATGTTATGAACCTTGATCATAAATATGCTAATTTAGGCATAGAACATGCACATGTTTCAAAAGCAGCATTATTTAAGTTTGATATACCAAATATTTTTTCAAACCTTGATAAGATATTGTATTTAGATGGCGATGTTTTAATCAAGGGTGATTTGTCTGAATTGTTTAATTTAGATATATCTGATGTATATCTTGCTGGAGTACGTGATATGGCAGGTGAATATATGGATATGCACAAAGCACCGAATGTAAAGAAGTATTTTAATTCAGGAGTTATGCTCATGAATTTGAAAAAAATGCGACAAGAAAAAATTTCAGATAAATTAATCAAAATTCGCAAAGAAAGAACTGATTTTGTAAGAACGATGGATCAGGATGTTCTAAATTACGTTTTGGATGAAAATGTATTGTGGCTTGATATTCAGTATAATGTGATAGCATATGGAATGCTTTATTTAGAGATATCTATTGATCAAATTAATGAATTTTATGGAGTGAACTTTGCAAGCTATGATGATTTGCTGAAAAATTCAAAGATTATTCATTTTGCTAGCAAGAAAAAGCCGTGGTTGAATAAATATGGTTTATTAAATAATGAGTGGTTTGTTAAGGGTGAGTTAATTCAGATTAAAAAATTATTTCCGCACCTTTCACAAAATCATATATCTGAGTATGAAAGAGATGTGAGATCTGTAATGTTGGATATTGATTGTGAAAAAAGAAAATCTGATTTGATGACTCTGAAAAACAGATATGAAAGTGTTAATGGTCAGTTAAACAAATCCAATCTCGGAAAGGACATCGAAATTATGGGCATAAAAGCCGAATTAGAGCGAATTTACTCTTCACGAGAATGGCAAGTCTCTCAAAATCTGGGTAAAAATTTTCCGAATAATTTTCCCAAAGAAAAGTAAGAGAAGAAAAATAGGAGTATTTATTTGGCGTTTATTATTTTGATTTATTAATATTTACAATACATTTGCAGATGAAATAAAAAAATTTTCAAAAAACTGATCTAAATAAGTGTGGATGATCCATTTTTAATGAATAAAAGAGGGTTCATTTAGACTGAGGATTTAATAGTCTAACTAAAAAAATATGTTTTATAAAATATTGCTAAGAATATTAAAAAAAATTAAAAAAAATCCACAACATGCCTATTCGTTATTGCCTGAACTTAAAAATAGAATTTATAAAAAAATTGGATTTGTAGCACATCCTTCAAATGCAGAATTTAAGGACCGAAATTCTTCATTTGGGTTATCATTTGATGCAAAAATTACGCTTGACCGAATAAATCGTTTACGTTAAATTTAATCATGAAAATTCTTTTTGATCTACAATCTCTCCAGTCTTCTAACAGTGCAAATCGTGGAATTGGACGGTATAGTTCTAGTTTTTTTAGTGCATTTGTTTCTTTGGCAAAACATCATGACGTGCATGTCCTTTTAAATAGAGGATTTACTAATGATATTCAGAAAGTGTATAAAAAAATTAAAGAAAATATTCCTTCAAAAAATATTCATTTATTTACACCCGTCGGTGAGCAAAGTGAATGTACAGATTTGGAACAAAAGGAGATTTTATTACTAAATAAATTGATACGTGAATATTATATACAGCAATTATCAGTGGATGTTGTTGTGATAACGAGTTTTTTTGATGGTTACCAGAGCGTTTACTCGTCGTCGATAAAAAATTTCTATAATATTCCGACATATGTGATTTTGTATGATCTTATTCCTGTTGTTTTTGAGTCACATTATTTTGAAAATAATAGAAAATTAGCCGAATGGTATTATCGTAAATTAGAAGACTTGAAACGTGCCGATATGTTATTAGCAATTTCTGAAACTTCTGTATTGGATGGTATGAGATATCTTGGGCTACCAAAAGAAAAATTTTTAAATATTAAAGGAGGATCTGATGAAAAGTTCATTATTCGATCTTATACAGAAAATGAAAATATTGCGACACGTAGGCAGTATGGAATAAATGAAAAATTTTTAATGTATACGGGCGGCTTGGATTATCGAAAAAATATTGAAAAATTAATTAGTGCTTATGCGAAGCTAAAGAATGAGACGCGAATAATTTTTCAATTGGTCATTGTGTGTAAAATTTCAAAAAAAGATTATGCTCAACTGGAGACAATTGTCATAAATCTTGGATTAAAAAATCGAATAATTTTTACTGGGTACATTACTGACGATGAGCTTGTTTGGTTCTATAATAATACGTATCTCTTTATTTTCCCGTCGCTTTACGAGGGTTTTGGTTTACCCATTCTTGAAGCGATGCTGTGTGGTGCACCGGTTATAACATCCAACACTAGCAGTATGCTTGAAATTGTCGAAAATGATAATTTTACATTTGATCCCAGTAGTATAACTTCAATAGCGGATAAGATGGAGGAAGGACTTCTTGATAATAGATACAGAGAATTATTAATAAGTAATAGTATAAAACAGTCTACCAAATATAGTTGGAAAAAAAGTGCAAAAATATTTCTAGATTTATTGGATAATAAAAAAATATCAAAAAATAAATTAAAACTAACATCTGATATTAAAAAAAGACTTGCATTTTTTTCACCAATGCCACGCGATGGATCGGGAATTGCTGATTATTCTGCAGATATTTTACCTGCACTTGCTAAAAAATATAAAGTAGATGTTTTTACTAAGATTTCAGAAAATACGAATAGAGACCTATCTCAAGTAACTATTTATGATTATAGTGAATTTAATAAAGTCTCAAGCAATTATGACCGTATTTTATATCATTTTGGAAATTCAGGATATCATGAATATATGTGGAAAGTGCTAAAAATGCATCCAGGTGTTGTAGTTTTGCATGACGTTTTTATGGGCGGGTATTTAAAATGGAAGGCACAAGCAAATAATGGGGAAGAGACATTTTTAAATAATTTATTTTTGAGTCACGGCCACTCTCCATGTTTATTAGACAAAACAGATAACAATGATCGGTATCCTGAATGGCAATTGGATTATCCTATGTCAAGATCAATAATTGAAAATTCGTGTGGTGTCATTGTCCATTCTCGACATGCTTATGAAATTATTGGAAAGTGGTTTCCAGATATAATTGATAAAGTTTCAATAACTAAATTAGGACGGAGCGCGTTGCTTAATACGAACAAAAAAGTTTCTCTTATGAAAAAATTTTGTAAAGAAATTTGTGTTTTTGGGATTGTTAATGAAAAAACCAAATGTGCATTGCGTATAATTGATGCGTGGGTCGAAAGTAATTTCGTCAATAATAATAATTTTCAACTTACTTTTGTAGGGCATATTGAATTGAGTGATGTTGAAAATTCTAAAATAAAGACTATCTTACTCAAGAAAAACTGTAAAAATGTGTTTTTTACGGGAAGAATTGGTACGGAAGAGTACAAAAAAAAATTGATGGAAGCATATGGTGCTATCCAGCTCAGAGACCAATCGAGGGGGGAATCATCAATTGCAGTATTGGACTGTCTTGCATATAATATACCAACAATTGTAAATAATCATGGATCACTGGCAGAGATTCCGAATGATTGTGTATATAAGGTTGATGATGTTTTTTCTAGAGTTCAAATTGTTTCTGCAATTAATAAGGTTTTTAGTGATAATGAATCATCTCTTCGGCAAAAACTCAGAGAGAGCGCAAATAAGTATATGCAACAGGAGTTGTCACCTAAGAAAATTATGGAAGATTATGCAAAATTCATTGAGAATTTTTATGGTGATAATTTATTTCAAGCTGAAAAATCTCTCTATCGACATGTCCGTAACTGTAATTTGTCATCTCAACTTCGCATTGTTTTTGCCAGATGCATAGCTAAAAATCAAAAAAGGAAGGAAAAGGGAATATACATAGATGTAACCGAATTAAAAAATTTAAAGAATAAATCACAAAGTTTGATTCAAATTCGTACATATATGCAAAAAATATCAAGATATAAAAAAATATATTTGGTATATAGAAAGGAAAATTTAGTGTATATGGCAAATACTTTTGTAATGGAAGATTTTTTAAAGTTATCTCATGTAAATTTGCAGGATTGCGAAGTGGATATACATGATTCTTGGGATTATTTATGTCTTTCGAAGAGCGAGATGAATGCAGCAAGAAAGAACCTAATTGGTTATATGTGTGCAGTAAGGAGATTATAGATTTTAAAAAAATCAATATATGAATAGAAAAAAAAATCTGAAAAATGTGTGTGTATCTGATACCTTTAGATTGCAAGCGAATCAGAATTTTGAAGAACTTCAAAAAACACAATTTGATAAAGAAGCGCTTGAACTAAATTTGAAGAGAAAAGAATTTGAATTGAGAAGTGTGAATAGAATATTGAATAATATTTATGCTTCAAACGAATGGTTTATAGCTCAAAAAATAGGAAGTATTTTTCGATTGTTTTTTCCTAGACATAGTAAAAGAAGATTGTTTTTGACTTATTTACACCATATACTTATTAAATTGATTACATTGTTTAAGATTTTGAAAAAAAATGTGAAAGTGTTGATTGAGAAACTTGCAGAAAACATGATTGTTAAAAAAATTGAAAGTGATCAAAAAATATTTCGTAAAAAAAGATTATATGTTGATTGTACACATGTGTATGCAGAGCCAAAAGTTAATACAGGCATACAACGAGTAGTCAAAAATGTCACAAAAGGTATGCAACTTTATTGTGCAAATGATAAATACGATATCATCCCTGTCACGTTAGCATATGAGCATATAACGAGAATTCAAGTTGACGCAAAAAGATATCTTCCAAAAAATGTTCTTTCTCGTTGTTTAAAATCATATCGAAATGCTATAACAATACAAAAAGGTGATATTTTTTTGTTACCTGATGCGATTTGGAAATATGATATCTGGGACAAGATCGCATTAATTAAGAAAAAAAAGTGTTTTATTATTGGTGTTGCGTATGATTTAATCCCAATTTTCTATCCTCAATTTTGTGGAGAAGGATTCTCAAAAATTTTTCGTGATCATTATATGAGATCGTTTGAATTTTTTGACGGCTATATCACGATTTCAAAGACGGTTATGAATGATGTAAAATCTTATTTGAAAAAGCAAGGCTTGGTTGAGCAAAAATATTTATTTGATTATTTTATGTTGGGAGCAGATCTTAAGAAAAAGGATTATGAAATTTCTCATGTACATAAAAATTTGCAAAATATATTCACATCAAAATCAGTTTATTTGATCGTATCAACGATTGAACCAAGAAAAAATCATGCATTTCTTCTAGATGTATTTGAAAAACTGTGGGAGGATAATAATAACCAAATAAAATTATGTATTATTGGAAAAATTGGATGGAGAACGGATGAATTGATCGACCGTATTATCAAACATACAGAATATGGAAAAAGATTGTTTATGTTCAATGATGTAGATGATGAGGAATTGGTCTATTGCTATAAGAATGCAAAAATGCTCGTTTTTCCTTCAATTGTGGAAGGTTTTGGACTTCCGATTGTCGAGAGTTTATATTTTGGCTTGCCAGTATTAGCAAGTGATACGCCGATTCATCATGAAGTTGGTGGCGATAAGATCGAATATTTCAATATTGATGATGTCTCCGAACTTGTCGAAAAAATATCTTCAATAGAAAAAGGTGAAAAGAAATATGTGAAACAAAAATTTGATAATGTTCACATTACGTCATGGGCAGAAAGTGCGAAGGAACTGTTTCACAAAACAGTTAAAATGGCGGAAGAAATTTCTAAAAAAAGATAAAAATATGAAAATCCATCTCTTACAACTTGATCGTTCGTTAGCTACGCAAATAAACGCATATATCAATACGGATATTGATATTCTGGTGTGTGTGGATAATGAAAATGTGTATGATGCATCTGTTTTGGAGCGTATTGCTCAGAGCATGCAAGAGAATGAACATCACGCAATCATTGGTGTGTCATATTTATATGATCCAGAATGCAAAAACGGTGCTTTTTATGATAATTATTATATTTTTCCTGCAGTGAGAGAATCTTTTTTTGTTGTGAAAATGTCTGTATTTAAGAATATGGGTGGTTTTGATGAAAATATTATAAATGCGCGAGAGTGTCTTGCGGAATATGGATTTCGTATTAATACATACGGCTATAACACGATTATGTCGCGGTTTTTTACAAATGATTTGCAAATGGCTAAGAAATATTCTCGTCTAGCGGATTCACAATTACGAAATTTAGCACATGTTCATGAAAATGCCAGTGACATTATTCATCAGTTTTTACAATTTAAGATTGATCCTACTGTACATTTTGATTCTATTTTGAAGAATAATAGTGATAAAAAGCGTATCTTATTTTCTCTTCAAAACTCGACTGCAACATTTAATGGAACAACGGAATATTCTATCGCATTATTACGGCAATTTGTTCAAAGTTTTAGTGATTGTTATGAAGTGGATGTTCTTGTGGCGAGAGATGTTTATGCATTTTACGAATTGAATTTTATAGTAAATATGGGCGTATATTTTATAGAGCAAGATGAAGAAAAATTGCCTTTGTATCAAATGGTTTTTTCTCCATCACAAATTTTTGATATGCGGTATATTCGTCTGTTTAATAAAATTTCGCCACGAATTGTCGTATCTATCCTCGATGCTATTTTATGGAGAAGCGGATATCTTGATATTGGTAATACGGGTGGATATACTTCATGTATAGGATTCTTTCTGATGCGTTATGGCAATGGCATGATCTTTATAAGTAAGACAGCACGAGATGATGTAATGAACTTCTTTCATCTTATTAATAATAATCGTCTTCAAACATGTGTGACTTATCTCGCACATGGCAAAATAAAAAATGATTGTAATATTATTGCGTTAACTGAGAAATATAAAAAAATTTTTGAAAAGAAATACATATTGGTTGTTGGAAACAAATTTAAACATAAATCTGTCAACGAGGCTTATAGTTATTTGAAAGATCTTGATGTGTCACAGGTCTATGTTGGATTTAAAAATAGCAAATCAAAAAATGATAATATTCATTTTTTTAATAGTGGTGATATGCCCGAATGTGTAATGCAAAAATTATATCAGAAAGCTCATCTAATCATATTTCCAAGCCAATATGAGGGATTTGGCTTGCCAATACTTAGGGCTATCGAGTATAATAAGAAGATCATTGTGTTTAAAAATCAGATTAATCAAGAGGTTGTGGGACGATTTATGAAGGATGGTGAACAAGCTGTTTTTTTTGATCAGTTTGCACAGTTGGCCGCATTGGTGACAGGACTTATGTCAGACTACGTGATAAAATCAACTCTTGATCGATCATGGAATGATGTTGCAGTAGAAACAGAAGTTTTTTTTCGTGAAATCATTAAAAAGCCAGTGAATTTTGAACATCTTCGAGAACGGTGGTCACAGGTTATTTTGTGTGATGTGCCTGAAATTGATAGAAAAAAGCAAAAAAAAGATCAAACGACAAAATTTAATTTTGTGGAAACGATCGTATTTTATAAAAAGAAGTTTTTTACAGGACGATGGTTATAATCATTTAATATGGAGATAAAATATATGAAAAAGGCAATTATTACGGGTGTCACGGGTCAAGATGGAGCATATTTGGCAGAACTTTTATTGAAAGAAGGATATGATGTTTATGGTACATATCGCAGAACGAGTTCAGCGAATTTTTGGCGTATTCAAGAGCTTGGCATTACAGAGCATGAAAATCTACATTTGGTCGAATATGATCTCACTGACTTGGGTTCGAGTATTCGACTCTTGGAGCAAGTACGTCCTGATGAAATTTACAATTTGGCCGCGCAGAGTTTTGTGGGGGTTTCATTCGAACAGCCAATTGCGACTGCTCAGATTACGGGTCTTGGAGCTGTACATCTTTTGGAGGCGATTCGTATAGTGGACAGAGGTATTAAATATTACCAAGCTTCAACATCGGAAATGTTTGGCAAGGTACAAGAAGTGCCACAGAAGGAATCAACACCGTTTTATCCGCGCAGTCCATATGGTGTGGCAAAATTATATGCACATTGGATGACGGTAAACTATCGTGAGTCGTATAACATTTTTGCATCAAGTGGTATCTTATTCAATCATGAATCGCCATTGCGCGGTTTAGAATTTGTCACGCGAAAGATTACAGATGGTCTTGTTAAAGTTAAACTTGGTAAAATGGATTTTTTGGAGCTTGGTAATCTTGATGCAAAACGTGATTGGGGTTATGCAAAGGAGTATGTGAAAGGTATGCACATGATGCTCCAGGCAAAGCAGCCAGACACTTTTGTTTTGGCAACGGGTCGCACGGAAACGGTCCGAGATTTTATTAATATGACATGCAAAGCACTCAAGATCAAACTTGAATGGAAAGGTGAGGGTATTGAAGAAATTGGCATTGATGCTGAGAACGATAAAATAATCATAAAGATCAATCCAAAATATTATCGACCTGCGGAGGTTGAATTATTGATCGGTGATGCAAGTAGGGTAAAGAAAGCTCTTGGATGGGAACCAAAGGTTACGTTGGAAGAATTATGCAAAATGATGGTCGATGCTGATATGAAAAGGCATACAACCGATAATCAATCGATTTTTTAAATATGAAAAAAATTCTTATTACAGGTCTCAGTGGCTTTACCGGCTCGTATATCAAGGAGGCTTTTCAGGTGCAAGGATATGAGATTGTTGGATTATCTCAAGAAAATAATAGGGCTGATCGTGATGATGTGGTGTGTGATATTACGAATTTTGATTCTTTGTGCAACGTTTTAAAAGATCATGAACTTACTGGAGTAATTCATCTTGCCGCGTTATCTTTTGTTGGACACAAGAGTCCATTGGATTTTTATGCGGTGAATACAATTGGTACGGAAAATCTGCTTCGCGCACTGACGGAGACACAAAAAAATCTACAAAAGGTGATCTTGGCGAGCAGTGCTAATGTGTATGGACAACGGGGTGGAGATGTGGCGATTACGGAGAATGAGGTTGTACAACCAGTAAATCATTATGCGATTAGTAAGGTTGCTATGGAATATGTTGCACACACATTTTTTGATACATTACCAATTGTAATTGTGAGACCATTTAATTATACCGGAGTGGGCCAGGATGAGAAATTTCTTATACCTAAGATCGTTTCGCACTACAAACAAAAAAAAGAGTTTATAGAGCTAGGAAATATTGATGTTGCGAGAGATTTTTCTGATGTGCGAGATATTGCACAGGCATATGTTGCGCTTTTTGAGTCTGACGTGAGTTCTGAAATATTCAATTTATGCACAGGCAAGGTATATTCTATTGCGGATGTAATTGCATACATGGACAATATTTCTGGTTACAAAATCAATGTTACTGTAAATCCTGATTTTGTGAGAGAAAATGAAATTACGGTTTTAAAGGGCTCTCGTGAGAAATACGAAAAAATCACAAAGATCAGATTAAAACATCCATTTAAAGAAACACTGGCTAATATGTACAATGCGAACTATTAATTTTTTTGTATTTGGCATAAGATGTTAAATTATGAATAAAGCTAAAAAAAGTTTTCAGAATACTATGCATGTCATGCAAAAAGGTATTCTTGTTTTTAAAATGGACGGTTTTATGGTTTTTTTAAAAAAGTTTTTCCAATATATTCTATATGGTCGAAAACATTTTCATACAAATCAATTTTCTTCTAAAGAAGAATATGATGAATGGATCACGCAAAATGAAGATCACAATTTCATGAAAATACAAGAAGAAATTAGTGATTTGATCTATCATCCAAGAATCTCCATCATCATGCCAGTTTATAATGTGGATTCGCAATGGTTGAATCAATGCATTCAGTCTGTTTTGGATCAGTTTTATCAAAATTGGGAGTTGTGTATTTATGATGATGCTTCAACAAATAGAAATACAATTTTATGTTTGAAGGAATGGGAAAATAAAGATGTGCGTATTAAAATTATCTATGGAGAAATTAATCAACACATATCTGGAGCTTCAAATGAAGCACTGAAAATGACTGATGGGGAATTTATTGCTCTTCTTGACGACGACGACGAACTTGCGCCAAACGCCTTATTTGAGTGTGTAAAAGTTTTAAATTCGAATCGTGATATTGATTTTATTTATAGTGATGAAGATAAATTGGATGAGAATGGATTTCGTGTTGATCCTTATTTTAAGCCAGATTGGTCACTAAATCTTTTTTTGAAAAAAATGTATACATGTCATCTTGGATTATATCGAAAGTCGATTATAGATAAAATTTACGGATTTAGAAAAGGATTTGAAGGTGCACAGGATTACGATTTGGTCCTTCGTTTCATTGAACACACGGCTGCACAAAAAATTTATCATATACCAAAAGTTTTATATCATTGGAGAAAATTACCAACATCTACTGCGTCACATATTAATGCAAAACGATATACTGTAGCTGCGAGTTATAAGGCGGTGCAAGAATACATGAAAAAAAATAAAGCATAAAAAAGATTTTGAGGCATTTAAATAGATGTTATATGAATATTATAGAAATGAAAAATTTTTTAAAGAAAAAAATAGTATTGTGCAAATATTTGACTAATATCTTTTTTGTTATTATTCAAAGAGATGGTTTGCAAAATGCTTTTTTGAGGGTGTGGAGAAAATTTATGTCATTACGTCGTATACATCCAGTATATGCCGGCTTGAGTGATAAAAATTTGGAAGAGGTTGTTTTTGAAAAATTTTATAATTCTGATATTTCGCATAAATTTGCTGATGTGATTGTCTGTGTACATAATGCGCCACAAGATGTGAAAAAGTGTCTAAATTCAATAATAAAAAACTCATCCCAAAGTATAAAAAAAATAATTATAGTAGACGATGGTAGCGATGAGGAAACAAGGAATATTTTAGAAAGTTTTGTAAATCAACATAAAACAATCACTTTGCTAGTTAGAAACAATCAAGCTTTGGGATACACAATTGCAGCAAATATTGGGTTACGTTTATCAAAATCAGACTATGTAATTCTTTTGAATAGCGATACTATTGTAACGCTAGGATGGATTGACGCAATGATTCGATGTGGGGAAAGTGATCTGCGAGTGGGAATTATTGGACCGCTAAGTAACACAGCATCATGGCAATCAGTGCCACAAATTGAAGAAAGCGGTGATTGGGCAGAAAATATAATTCCGGAAAAAATTGACCTAGAAGAGTGGGCTATGGCAATTCATGAGAGATCCGCATGTCTATATCCAAAAATTTCTTTTTTAAATGGTTTTTGCTTCATGATCAAACGTGCAGTTATTGATGAAATAGGCATATTTGATGAGGTTACTTTTGCGAGAGGTTATGGGGAGGAAAATGATTATTGTATCAGAGTAAAAAAAGCTGGATGGAAACTTGCTGTATGTGATGATATTTATATATACCATGCTCAATCCAAAAGTTATTCCAGTGAAAAAAGGATAATCTTAGCAAATGTGGCAAATAAGGCTTTAATCAAAAAGCATGGTCACGCAATTATAAATTTTGGAGTTGAGCAATGCAAAAATAATATTGAAATGCACGGTATCAGATTGCGTGTTGCAAATATAGAACAATATATCAAAACGAAGCGTGTTATTGTAAAAAATTTTTTTGGAAAAAAAATAATATTTATTTTGCCAGTGGGCGCCATCGGAGGAGGCGCTAATGTTGTTTTGATGGAAGCAGAAAGGATGATTGAATCTGGCATTACTGTAGTTATTGCGAATTTATTGTCAAATAAGGAAAAATTTATTGCCTGTTATCCACAGTGGGATGATAAAACTATTTTTTTTGATGATGGTAAAGATTTGGAAATATATGCTAAAGATTATGACTATATTATTGCAACTGCTAATTTTTCAGTTGAATGGCTAAAAGGATGTGATGAGAAGGGTATGCGTATGGGGTATTATATTCAAGATTATGAACCCATGTTTTACAAAGAAAATTCTTTTGAACAAAAAAGAGCTAAACATAGTTATGAAATTTTTGAACGAATGAAATTGTTTTCGAAAACACAATGGACAGCTAATCAAGTTTACAAGAATCATAATAGAGAAGTTTGTGTTGTTGGGGAAAGTTTTGAAGAAAGAATATTTGCACCGAGACAGAGAAAGAGCGTGATGTGTGAAGATGTTGTGAGAATTTGTGCAATGATTAGACCTACAAGTCCAAGGCGAAATGCGGAGATGACCATGAAAATTCTTAAAAAATTAAAAGAAGAATTCAAAGATAAAATTGATATTGTTATATTTGGTTTAAAAATAAATGATCCAGATTTCAGATTTCTTGAATATAATTTTAACTTTACTAATTTGGGCATTTTGCAGTCCGAGAATCTCGCAAAATTATTTGGAGAATGTGATATATTTATAGATTTATCCATCTTTCAGGCAATGGGATTGACTGCAATGGAGGCTATGGCATCTGGTCTTGCAGTAGTTGTTCCAAAAGATGGTGGTAGCACGGAATTTGCTTTACATGAAGTCAACGCGATTGTTGTAAATTCTTTAAATTTTGAAGAATCGCTGATGGGCATTTCACGATTGATTGAAAATCAGGCTTTGCGTCATTATTTGAGTCAGAACGCAATGCGAGACATGTCGCTAAAAAGTCCGATTTTTTGTGTAGAAAAAATGATGAACTGCTTGGTGGAGTCAAAATAACATTTTAAGGTAAATACCATGCGATTCCTTCATATTTCCACACATAATCATCATAATTATTAATCACTTGATCACGCTCCTGTGCACTTGCTGTGTAAAAATGTGATTGATTTTGATCAGACCAGAAACGGTAAATTGCCGTACCACTTGTCGCAGCATAATATGCGATTCCTTCATATTTCCACACATAATCATCATAATTATTAATCACTTGATCACGCTCCTGTGCACTTGCTGTGTAAAAATGATGTTGATTTTTGTCCGACCAAAATCGATAAACAGGCGTGGGGCATGACTCAGTCGGAATTTTTGTAGCTATTAAATTTTGTAGTGCAATATTACTGTTCAATCTTCTGCTGCATCCAATTTTTTTAGATAGTGATATGAAATGATCGCTGCTTTTAAGAAGAGTTTCTCTTATTGTTGTGATGGATGCAGATGTGTTATGTGCATAAAGTAGCGCTGCTGTGCCTGCAACAAATGGGGAAGAATAAGACGTGCCACTACCATTATAGAAATAACTATCCTGTTGAATGCCACGAATGCTTTCACCAGGTGCTACAATATCGACACTTTCGCCATAATTGGAAAATGAGGCTAGAGTATCAGCAGAAGTAGATGCACCAACGCAGATCACATTGTTTGATGCATAATTACACGGATAAGTAGGTACAGCGTCATTATTATCACCGATTGCATCATCCCCACCATTTCCTGCTGCAGTGACGACAATACCAGGGAAGGCATCAATTGCGTTTTTTTCTGCTTGGATAAAACTGTCACCGGCAAAACTAGCATTGATCACTTTAGCACCGTTATTTTTGGCAAAATTAATGGCTTGAATCTCTGACATAGCGTCTAATCCAAATCGAATCGTCATGATCTTCACATGATTATATCGACTGATGCCCGAAATACCAATGCCATTATTTGTAGTGGCGCCGAATATACTGGCGACATGCGTGCCATGCCACTGAAATCCATCAGTGGAGTTTATAGTATCATCGGGGTTATTATCATTATCATCATAATCCCATCCGTGGTAGGGACAAGAAATTGGTGTACCTGTATCACTGAAGCAGATCGTTGAGCCGTCCCACATATTGCCGTTGAGATCGGGAAACGTATGATCGACGCCACTGTCGATCACCGCAACGGTAATATTTGATGCACTGCTACTCTCACTATCCCATGCGTCTGCTGTATCGATATCATGGTCATCACTGCGATAATGCGCCCATTGAGATGAAAAATAAGTATCATTGGGTGTGTGTGATGGTGTTTTGATAAAATTTGGCTCTGCATATTTCACATTTTCATCTTTCTGTAATTTTTTGATGAGATCTTCTGTGGATTCTGTCTCCGATGTGATGAGTGAGATGCCTAGATCATTGATGTGCTTTGTGATTCTGAGATTATCAATTTTAGTTGTTTTTTTGAGAGATTGAACAATTTTTTCTTTTTTCTCTTCTATGGATTTTTCGGATTCTTCTATTTTTTTATTTTCTTTTACAAGTGATTGAAATTCTTTTTTTGTAGCATCTTTGTAAGTGATGATCACTTCACCGTCACGATAATTTTTGGTGGTAGACGTTTTAAAGAGAGGGAGAAATTCCTCATTATTTGCGTGAGTGGGTAATATGAAAAAGCCATTCTGTATCAGTAAGGAGATGATTAGGAGAGAGGAGAATTTCATGGTAAATATGAATGAAGAGTTAATAATTAATAATGAAAAATTAATAGTTCATTACAAATTTTTCTTTGCGGTTTTCAGTATGCTAGTAAGTATTTTTTGTAGTTCTGCTAAATCAGCATAAATCGAATCAAATTCTTTCTGTGTGAGGAAATCTGTTTCTTTCAAAATTTTTAACCAATACCCAGTTTCTCGTGATTCTTTGTAAGAAATTGATAGCTTTGCGATGAAATCTTTTTTGCTTTGACCACCAGTCGCTTCTTCAATATTTGCGCCAATTGATGTGCCTGATCGCAATAATTGCTTTGAGAGAACAAACTCCTTTTGCTTTTCAATAAGGTGTTTATATAATTTTACGATGCGCACAGCAAATGAAAATGATTTTCTTGAACAATACTATTTTTCATTATTCACTATTAATTATTAACTAAAAAAATATGCAATAATTCTTTAGCCTCTCAACTCTTTAGAAGATATGTCTGTGAATGGGAGTAGCTGTGCCGGTAAGAATATAACTCCATTGGTATTTTGTGACAATGTGTCTTTCGTAAAGATAATTTTATGAGTCGTGCTGTTTGGGTAGCGAGCAATGAAATTTTTCATTGCAACGGGCAGGGTGGTTTTCGTGCGGTACTTTACTTCTCCCAAGATGACGGTGTTTTCTTGATTCTCGATGACAAAATCAATTTCTGAACCACCGATTGTTCGATAAAAATGAATATCATCTTTCTTATATTGATCAAGTAGGTGTAAATACACGAAATTTTCTATAATGCTACCATTGAGACGATTGTCGGCATATAATGATCGCGTAAAATAATTGCAAATGCCGATGTCGAGAGTATAGACTTTTGGCATTTTTGATAATTCTGACCGGATATTTTTATAATATGGAGTCACCAAATTAAAAACATACGTACCGATAAGGACGCTAAGATATTTTTCTGCGGTGTTTCTTGATAATGTTGTTGTATTTGATACCTCTGAAAGATTCACGAGGTTACCGATTTGAGCGGAAAGAATCTTAAGAAGATTGTTAAATCCTGTAATATTTTCAATTTTGAGGAAGCCAGCAATATCCTTCTCGATATACGTTTTGACGATCGAATTAAGAATTGTTTCTTTGTCGGCATGTTCGACTGTTGTTATTACTTCTGGGTATCCACCGAAGGAAAGATATTCTTTGAATTGAATATCTATTTTTTGCGCAAATGTTTCATAGAACAACTTTAATTCATCAAAGTTGTTCAATGGGATTTGCTCTATATTGCTTTGATTTTCGTAATTAAAATATTCGCGAAATGTAATGCGTGAAATATCAAAATCAATGGATCGTCCAGTGAGAAATTCCGTGTTTTTTGTAATTTCCAATGAGCTGGATCCGCTGACGACAATTTGAAGGTTCTCTTTATATTTATCAAAAATATTTTTGAGAAACATGCCCGCATTATCTATAATTTGAAATTCATCAATAAAGAGATATACATATTTTTCTGGAAATCCGTGCAGTCGTTTTAGATATTCTTCGAGTATCGCAGTGGATTGTAAAAACTGGGAGTCCTCGCTGTTGTCTGCACGAAGATAGGCAATAGATGTGTCCGTGTTTCTCTTGGAGATTTCGTCAATGACTTGTTTGAGTAGTGTTGTTTTGCCCACTTGTCTAGCACCTTTTAAAATCAGTATTTTTTCTTTTCCAATCCAATGGAGAATATGAGGAAGAATCTCTCTTTTAATCATAATAATGTGTTATTGATAGTATTTCAATGAAATTTTATCATAGCATTGATAAAAAATCAATAGTTTTTTATCAAAAATGATACTATTTTTCATTATTCACTATTAATTATTAACTAAGAAAACATGATTACATGTTTTCTAGTATGTCTTCTTGAATGCGATTTTTGCAGGACCTTTTAACTGCTGTGTCTGAAATTTTATCACAGATTGAAGCATCTTTTTTCTCTATTGCCTGGTTCTTGTAGCAATAATCTTTCTCAAAATCATTGAGAGAATCACAATTAGAATTTGTAGACGTTGTATCAGAGATGCCACAGACGTTTTGGCAGTATTTTAACTCTTTGTCGTTATATTTATATGGTTCGCATTCGCGTGCACAATCTATTGAAGTGACGTGTACATAGTAGCCATCATCAGAATTATTTTTTGCTGTTTGATCGGAATTTTCTGTTTGTGTATTTTCAGTTGCATCATTGCGTAATAGATTTTCGATGATGTTTTCTTGTGGGCGGTCTTTCTCGGAGGCGTCTTTTGATTCTTGCATATTGTGCGTGGCAGGAGTAGTACTTGTTTTGATGAGATCGCTTTCACGTTTACTGAAAACGGTATAGGCAAAATAGCTAATCGCACAAAAAACGATGATCAAGAGAATGATGAATAATTTTTTAATCATAAAAAATGTATTAACAAGTTACAAAATTAATAATGAAGATTTAATAATTAATAATGAAAAATTAATAGTTAATAGTAAAGAATGAATAATTAATAGTTCCTTTTTCTTTTCAATAAGGTGTTTGTATAATTTTACGATGCGCACAGCAAATGAAAATGATTTTTCTTGAACAATACTACTTTTCATTACTCACTTTTAATTATTAACTAGTAAAGCGGTTCTAACGATATTCCAGAATAATAATATTTCATGATTCTGTCATAACTCCAGTCTTTGTCACGTGCGAGGACAAGTGAGCCATTGGCGATAAGGCCGACCATATGATTGCCCGCATCTTCAAGTTGCTTGGTGGTCATGGTTGAATTTTTCCCATAAGAATCGTCGACTGACTTACACCACGGATAATCACTCGAGCCCCAGCGTTCTTTGTAACTGCGTGTGCGTCCATCACTCCATGAGCTGTATGGTGTGAGTGCAATCTCGCTACCATATGTCGCAATACTACCACGTGTGGCATTGGCGGCTTTTGTAATGTTTTGATACGTCTGCTCCCATTTATAGCCTTTGTAGATCTGTGAGCCGGAATCACTGCGAATTTTAAATCCAAGAGGGGCATACTTAGTCGCGTATTCGATATACCATCTGCCATATGTGCGGAAGATCGTAGTCATCACCTTGGTATGCTCGATATCTCCTGTGCCGGTTGTTTCACCCATTCCCCATACATAGTGTTCGAGAGGAAGTGTGTTGATCACCCAGATTTGTGTCACGGTGTCTGAAGTACCTGCGATGATATTATTGCCTTTATAATATCGTAGTGTGATCTTGCCACGATATTCATCATAGGATGAATCTGGTCGATGGACGTTAAAAATAAGCGATGTGTTATCTCCATCTGCGGCATCAAACGTGACAGCAGTTTGGATAAGTTTATCGGTAATTGATCCATAAATTTTGAGATTTCCGTCGGTGTCATAAGTTACTTTAGTGCGTGTGCCTCCACTAATTTGTGCGATGACATTGTTATCTTTATCTCTTATGTTATAGTTTTTATTTGCTTCAATTTCAAAAGGATCGTTTTGAATGTCAGATTTATCATAATACCAAAGTCCAACAGCAATGCTGGGACCATAGGTACCTTGCATCAGAAGATTTTTTTCTTCCTCACTTGCTGTATAGAAATGAGATTGTGTGTCATTGCTCCAAAATCGATAAACTGGATTAGAGTTAGCTATTTGTGAAGGATAAATGTAATATGCAGCACCTTCATATCGCCATACTTTGTCGTCATATGCGTTGATTACGTGGTTTTTTTCTTCCTCACTTGCTGTATAGAAATGAGATTGATTTTGATCTGACCAAAAGCGATAAACGGGTATTGTACCGGCAATTTGTGAGGCATGAACACTATATGCAGCACCTTCATATCGCCATACTTTGTCGTCATATGCGTTGATTACGTGGTTTTTTTCTTCCTCACTTGCTGTATAGAAATGAGATTGATTTTGATCTGACCAAAAACGGTAAATAACGATTGCATTATTTTCAGTTGCTGGAACAGTATACCATGCTATACCTTCATAATTCCATGTAGCAGCAAGCGCTTGTTCAGGAAACGACAGTATACTGGACAATAACAATGCAAATGAAAATATGCAGAAACTGATGATTATTTTTATGGTCATTTTGTTGATAATTATATTTGTTTATGTATTGTCAGTATACCACCGGATATACGTAAAATCAACGTTTGTTGATGCAAGAAAATTACTGATTGGTAAAAGTTAGCAGGGTGGTAAGTAATTTTGCCATTCCCACGCATCTTGCAGTGCGTCCGCAACGGTTTTTTGTGCACGCCAGCCGATCGTACTATTTATTTTTGAAGTATCTGCCCAACATGCGGAGATATCGCCTGTACGACGCGGTCCGACAGTGTAGTTGAGATTTAAATCATTTACTTTTTCAAAAGTTTTGATGAGCTCCATGACGCTTGTGCTGTGGTACACGTGTCAATTAATTTGGCGGATTTGAATAATAAATACCTTCTCTCTGTTGTGTGTAGATGTTAAAGAGGTTAATAGATGTATACTACAAAATAATTCTCTTTGATAGGACGAGTGTTGGCTTTGTGTTCACATTATTTATTGACTATGTAGGGGGCATTACGTATTTTTTATGTAATTCTTTACAAGTGTTGTGAATACTTCTTTAATTTGTGACACGCTCACGGATTTATCATTTTTGAAGATAATCGGTTCATCAATGATGTCATCAAAATATACCAAACTCTTGAGAATGATGTTTGTGTCAAGATGAGGGTATTTTTTTTGTGTCAGGTGCAGCACTTCGTCCAATGAAAATTGTTGAAAAATATAATACAAATCGACGTAGTCTTTTGTTGTTGAACGATTGACAATTGCAAGGATCTTCATGCAAGCAATGTCCTGTATGGAGGCAATAGCACAATATTCTCCATTGGTCAGTGGTAAAAGGAGAGGGTATGTGTGCGTAAAAAAACTCATATTGATTACATCGTTGATCACAACGGAAAGAGTGTTTGGTTCTTGCTGAGTAATTCGTAATGTGTATTCTGACAATATTTTTTGGCATGTTTCAAAAATATTCTGCTGATCAAATGTTTTTTCTGTAAAAAAATTAAAGTCAATACTGTCTCTGTGTCCGATATACAGTGCTAACGCTGTGCCACCTGCAAGGTAAAAATTTGTGGTGATGTGATGGAGAAACGGAAGTATCTTTGAACGATCTGTATCAAGGATGTCGTAGAACATATAAGTAATAAATTAAAAACGTGTCTTCTTGGGATGTGCGTCGTAGACTAATGACCATAAATTGATTGATCGTTTATTCCATTCCGTGATCACTGATGATGTTATTACTTCGCGGATCTCTAAATCGTTATAATGTGTTTTGAGCCATCGTGTTGACCGAATATCACCAAAATTGAGAAGATTTTTGATAATAATATTCTTGTGCTGATCACGATCAAGTCGTGTGATGTCATATGACCACAAGAAAGGTTGCAAAAATGTCGGCAATGATTGTTTCATATTCTTAATTATACCATATAAAATGGGTTATTTCAACCAAAAAGATTGTATTTATAGTTGCTTTTGCCATTCCCACGCATCTCGCAGTGCGTCCGCAACAGTTTTTTGTGCATGCCAGCCGATTGTCGTATTAATCTTTGTGGTATCTGCCCAACATGCTGAGATATCGCCTGTACGACGCGGTCCGACAGTGTAGTTGAGTTTTAAATCATTTACTTTCTCAAAAGTTTTGATGAGCTCCATGACGCTTGTGCCTTGGCCTGTACCGACGTTGAATATGTCAAAGTAGGGTGCTGTTTGTGTTACGAGATAGGTGAGTGTTGCGACATGCGCTTGTGCAAGGTCTGTGACGTGGATAAAGTCACGGATACACGTACCGTCCGGTGACTCATAATCATCACCAAATACAGTGAGTGATTCACGGATACCTGCCGCAGTTTGTGTGATGTATGGGACGAGATTATTTGGGATGCCACCAGGGAGCTCGCCGATCAAATGAGATGGATGTGCGCCAATCGGATTGAAATAACGCAGTGGAATTGCAGAGATTTGTGCACCACTGGTCACAACATCTTGCAAAATATCTTCTGCAATGAGTTTTGTGTTGCCATATGGACAAGTTGCTTTTTTGCGAGGTGCGTCTTCTGTGAGGGGGTTATTGTCTGGTTCGCCATAGATTGTTGCAGATGACGAAAAAACGATATTTTTTACCTTATGTTTTTGCATAACAGTGAGTACTGTGAGCAGGGAATTGATATTATTGTGATAATACATGAGTGGTTTTTGGATCGATTCGCCGACAGCTTTATGTGCGGCAAAATGGATTACACCACCGATGCCACGTTCTTTTTGGAAAACAGAGTTGACGAATTGTGGGTTATTACAATTGCCATCATAGACGCGAACTTGCTTGTTGGCGATTTTTTCGATGCGATCAATGATCCATTTTTCTGCATTGGAGAAATTATCGATGATGACAGGGGTATACCCAGCTTCGATGAGTGCGACAGTCGTATGCGAGCCGATGAATCCGGCACCGCCAGTTACTAATATTTTCATGAAAATAGTATAATAAAAAATTGAGAATTAAAAATGAAGAATTGTAATTAAATTGTTAATCCAAATTCTTTTTATCGTCAACTACATATTTATGCAATTGCACAATGTGTATCAAAAAATCAACAGATTTTTCTTGCATAACGTTATTTTTCATTCTTCATTAATATACAGTATATCACACAGTAACTTATCCACAGACAGATTTCTATGGATGTGATATAATGTATTTATATAAATATTTAATATGTCCTATATGAAAAAAATATTTCTGATTCTGCCGTTGCTTTTTATGGCACAGGTTGTTTTTGCGGTTCCGGGTCCTATTGTTGCAGAGTTTACACCAATCGGTAAAACAAATAACACAACACCGATCTATATATTTAATGCAACCAATTTGGTACTCGGAACACCTGATTGGGGAGGTTCATGCGATGGGCACTTTTCTGAAACGGTTAATAGTGTTGGTGCAGGTAATAATAATTTTGTGGCTAATGTTGCTTTTGCGGAAGGAACATATAGTGATTGTACCTTAGTTGTCAACAGTGGTGTTTCATCAAATACTTTAAATATTTCATCTTTTACGATTGACACGACCGCACCGACTGTAGGAGAGATTGATATTACTCCATATACACCTGGGACACCAAATTTTACGATCACAAATGTGTCTACAATTTCCGCGCAGGTGTCTGATGTAGGGGCTGGTATCGACCCCGCTTCATGCCGTTATTCAATCAATAATGGTGCTAGTAGTGCAATTTATGTATCGGATGCTTATGATGCAGGATTAGGAAGATGTATTTTTACAGATATTGACACATCGCATGCTACAGGTATTACAATATCAGTAGATGATCTCGCGGGAAACTTTTTCAATACGTCGAGCAGCTGGGTTCAAAATTTTATAATAGATACTGATGCAGATGGTGTTGTCGAGGCTGATGATAATTGTCCGACTGACGCAAATGCTGATCAAGCAGATGTTGATGGAAACGGTGTTGGAAATGTATGTGACGTGATCGTGGAGGTTTGTGGTAACTCAATAGATGATGATGGGGATGGCGCAACCGATGAGGAATGTGATGGAGATGGAAGCCTTCCTGGGGAAGATGATGTATTCTGGGATGTGATGGGCGAAATCGTACGACCAGATGACAGTACGTGTGTAAATGAGACAAATGCAATTTTTGCTGCAAACGGCATACCGACAGGAGGAAATCGTGCACTTGTAACATGTGATGCAATCGCACAAATGATGCTGATGGAAGATGCGATGAATGATGACGGCGTAGACACAAATCTTTTTGACTATACCGATTGGCATCATATAACAGGATTGTATTTTGAGACGCCGTACGGTCGTATTGAATTTACTCACGAGATTGATTTTATGAGCTATGATTTCATGATGTTCCTTCAAACGATTAGAGATCGTATCAATATGGAAACAGGTGAAATCTCTTTGGATGCCGATATTGTGAATGGTCTTCGCAATGCAGGTGCGGTGATCACGATGTACAATGTGCCAGATTTTGCAAATCTAGAAATCTATGTGAATGGAGAACCCGATCTAGGCGGTATCGTATCAGGATTGGTATATGATCGGATTAATCATACGATTACTTTCAATGCGGCGCATTTCACGCGGTTTACAGCGAGAGAGCGTGACTCGGTATCTGATGGAGATGATGCTGAGCGTGCAAAGATTTATGGTGTTACAGTACAGCGTATCCTGACATTTGGTGGTAAGGAGCGGATTATGCTTACGATAAAGGGTGATGATTTTGATAAAGACGCTGATGTGAAATTAGGTAGTCGTAAAGCATATAAAGTGAAATATAAAAGCAAGAAGAAAATTATTGCATATTTCCGACCAAATGATCTCAAAAATGTGGCTGATCCAGCATATGTAAAAGTGATCAATGAAGATGCAGACTCCAAAAAGTTCAAAAAGAAGATTTATTGGCGTGATCTGCCATTGATTAAAGAAGCTGACCTTATGAAATAGTATTGTATACGATCAAAAATCTCTCAAGCGCGAATGCATGAGAGATTTTTTTCGTGTGTGTTAGTATATTTTTGATAAAAATGCATATTCCTCTGGTCGCTCAGGATGACATATGAGCTCTGTATTATGAGGGATCAATGATAGAGGATCTTTTTTTGAGAGGATCCAATCAAGACTTGTTAATTGTGCAGTTGTGGTCATTGATGAAAATGCTGCGTAGATCCTCTTATTATACATATGTAAAAGGGATAAAATTATACTTGTCATTTTTGATTTAGGGGTTATGCCATGCGAGCCATAGCGGATAAATGATATATTATTATTTTGCGCGAGATGACACATAATATGAAAATATGGAGGAAAAAAATGAGTGTGTTCATGTGAATTGATGCCGTTCGGTTTTGTACCAAACACTTTTTCAAATTGCTGTAATTGATCATGCCATATTAAAGCAATTTTATGTGAAGAAATATCGCCATTTATCAATGCACGAAGAAAATACATAATCCGCCGTGGCGTACTGTGGTGAATCGCATAATTTTTGTGCATGCAAGGGATGTCAAGATGCAAATCAATTTTTGCAGGCGTTTTTTGCAATGCGCTGATCTCATCTGCCGTAAACTGACCCCTAATCAAGACGGCAACACGATCGATTTTTCCAGACATCGCAAGGTGAAGGATGTTTTGATTGGCTCGGGTACTCGCACCGAAATCATCGGCTGAAATAGTAAATTGTCGGATTTTCTTCTCCATCATGACCTCTTTATATTATAGATGCCTTTTATATGATTCCACCGAATAGCAAAAAGCGCACAAAACATGTTGATCGGATCAAAAAACATACGGATATGGCTTTTTGGAGGATTGCATAGTGTGATCGGTAATTCTTTTATCGAAAAATGCAATTTCCGTGCGAGGAAGATCACTTCAGAGTCAAAAGCAAAACGCGCGACGGTGGTTTGTGTAAAAATTTTTATCGCTGTGGAGCGTCGAAATACTTTGAAACCACATTGTGAGTCACGCACTTGCCAATCGTTGAGGATAATCGCGCGCAAAAATCGAAAAACGATCTCCATCATCTTTCGGTGTAATAAAACGGGTTCCAGCACAGTAAGTCCCGGCACAAAGCGTGACGCAATGGCAATGTCAAATTTATTTTCTCGGATGACGTCCGCGAATTTTTCTAATTCTTCAATCGGAATTGCGAGATCGGCATCTAAAAACATAACGAGGTCATTGTGCGGATTGCTTGCAAGGATTCCTTTTTTGACAGCGTCACCTTTGCCAGTATTGATCGGATTATTAATAATCGTAAAATGAAGAGACCTGGCACTTCGTTCTAGTTCGGCTAATGTGTTATCTTTGGAGCCATCGTTAATAGTGATGATTTCAAAACTGGTAAAATGTGATACGAGATAGTTATGGATCTTTTCTAAATTTTTATAAATATTTTGACATTCATTATAACACGGCACAATGACAGAAATCTTCTCATTTCTCATAAAAAATGAATTATAGTAACAATGTATTATAGCATATCTCTGCTGAGATGCCGAGATGTGCTTGTGCTAAGTATATACGCACAAGTACGTCTTATTTTTTCATAAAGTTGTGGTATGATTATAAATGAAAATGTGGTTATTAGTAAAAATACGGATAATGAATAATAATAAATTAGTTTATATATTTGCAGTATTAATCTTTTTGGGTGCCTTTTTTTTGCGTTTTTATAATATCAGCATAACACCTCCTGGCATATACCCTGATGAAGCGGTGAATGGACAAGATGCTCTCAAAGTTTTAGATGGTGCACAATGGCAATGGTTTTATCCAGATAATCAGGGGAGAGAAGGGTTGTTTATGAATCTTGTGGCTGTAAGTTTTGCGATTTTTGGTGTGAGCGCTATGTCATTGAAGCTGCCAGCTGTCATTTTTGGATCATTGACTGTTTTAGGTACATTTTTTCTTTCGCGAGAATTATTTCGCAATGACCGGATTGCGCTTTGCGCATCACTATTTAATGCAGTTGCTTTTACAGCAGTCAATTTTAGTCGTATTTCATTTCGCGCGAATATGCTGCCGTTTGTACTTGTGTGGTCATTTTATTTCCTTTACAAAGGGTTGCATTCAAAGAAATATCGTGACTTTATGATTGCAGGAGCGATCTTTGGTATCGGCATGCATACATATATAGCGTTTCGCATTGCGCCTTTTATTCTTATTATCCTGATTCCATTTTTAGTTCTTGCGCGTCACAATTTTGTGCGAGAGTATTGGCGATTTGTCACGGTGTTTATTTTGTTCTTCATTTTCTCTTCTGCTCCGATGTTCTATACATTTTGGCACCATCCAGAATTTTTTGCATCACGATCAGAGCATGTATCAGTTTTTTCTTCAGAAGTAAATCATGGACATCCTGTCAAAACATTTTTTACGAGTTTTTCATTGAGTTTGTTGAAATACAATTTTGTCAGCGACATGAACTGGCGCAATAACTATCCGCCATATCCAATTCTTGATCCAATGATGGGTGTACTGTTTTTTTGTGGCTTTTTTTACTCTGTGTATCGAAGCATCAAGTCTTTATACCAACGCATAAAACAGAAGATTTATAGTGATGATATCGTGATCTATCCATTTCTCCTCATTTGGTTTTTTGCAATGTTGGTACCAGAATTTTTGACGTTTGAAAGCAATCCACATGCTCTGCGATCGATTGGCGCACTACCTGTCGTATATATATTTTCAGGACTTTTTGTCGGTTATGTGTTGTCGCGAGTCAAGCAACTTGATGTGACGCAAAAACGTGTAGTTCTCACAGTATTATATAGTGCAATTATTTTTATCACGATATTCAATCCGATTAAATATTTGGTGTTTTGGGCGGATAATGTCAAAACGGCAATCTTTTTTGAAAAAAACATTACAGAACTTGCTTATTATATTCAAACTATCCCTGAAGATAAGGAAGTATATGTAATCTTGGGTAATATGCAGCGTGTGCCAGTACGCATGTTTAATTGGGGTCGCACAAATTATCTTGATGTGAATCAATATGAATTAGACCGAATTCAACCAGAAAATCCACAGAAGGCGATTTATCTTTTTTCTGATTTTCATAAAGATGAGATTCAAAAAGCACTTATAGCACGTTTTCCGCATTTGCAACTACGTGCGATTACAAATGATGTTGGGCAAAAATTTTATATTATGGAGTGATATGTTTAAAAACAAATGATTTGTGAAGGATAATGAGTCATGATATGCTTATACTAATTAAGAATTAAAATTGAATATGGATAATAATGGTGAAAAAATAGATATCTCTGTGGTTGTGCCATTGTATAATGAAGAGGGTAATGCTTCGGCATTACATCAGAAAATCGTTGATGCGTGTGAGAAGTTACATAAAAATTATGAGATCATTTTTGTAGATGATGGATCTTGTGATGGGACTGTCGCAGAATGTCGTAATCTTACACCTCTCACATTGATCGAATTACGAAAAAATTTCGGTCAGACTGCAGCGTTTGATGCGGGATTTAAACATGCAAAAGGAAAAATGATTGTGACAATGGATGGTGATTTGCAAAATGATCCTGCAGACATCGGAAAACTTCTTGAAAAAATGAATGAAGGATTTGACATCGTTTCAGGATGGCGCTTTAATCGTAAGGACCCTTTATCAAAAAAAATCTTTTCACGTGGGGCGGATAAATTACGAAAGATTCTTCTCAAGGATTCTATCCATGATTCTGGGTGTAGTCTCAAAATATATGATGCGGAAGCGCTAAAAAGCATTGATCTATTTGGGGAAATGCATCGATTTATTCCTGCGATGTTAGAATTAGATGGTTACAGTGTCGGGGAAGTTATAGTATCGCATCATCCACGTGTGCATGGCGTGACTAAATATAATTGGAAGAGATCAGTGAAGGGTTTAGTGGATATGATATCGATTTGGTTTTGGCGTAAATATGCGTCGCGACCTTTGCATTTTTTTGGTGGGGGCGGCATCATGCTTATATTACTCGGGATTTGTATTATGATGTGGATGGTCGTGGAAAAGATTTTCTTTGATGAATCATTATCAGATCGCATTTGGCCACTCATGTCAGTATTTTTGATCATGCTTGGCGCACAGTTCTTCGTATTTGGGCTTCTTGCTGATATCGTGATCAAAAATTACTATAAAACACGGAATCGCATGAATTATACAGTGCGTTCTATATCACAAAAATAAATTTCTTGCATATTTTTAGTGCCTCACTTATACTGAGCAGAGTTCATTGAGATGATGCTAGTATTTTTTTGATTTCAAAAATTCTGGAGAAAAGGAGCAATTTTATATGAAAATTGTCATGGTAGGAACAGGTTATGTGGGATTGGTAACGGGTGCGTGTTTTGCATCATTTGGTCACGAAGTTGTCTGTGTGGATACGGATGATCAAAAAATTCGTCAAATTCAAGAGGGGAAGATGCCAATTTATGAGCCGGGTCTTGCAGATCTCGTGCAAGCTGGTGTTGAAAGTAAACATTTGTTTTTCACTACTAATCTGGGTAGTGTGGTGCCACATGCCGATGCCGTTTTTATTGCCGTAGGTACACCGACGAGTCGTCGGGGGGATGGCTATGCAGATTTGACGTATGTGTATGCTGCAGCTCGTGATATCGCACGATATCTTCGTGATTACACTGTCATTGTTGATAAGAGTACTGTTCCTGTTGGTACAGCGCGGCAGGTTGCTCGTATCATTGCAGATACTGCACCGCAAGCTGATTTTGATGTTGCATCAAATCCAGAATTTTTGCGTGAGGGTGCTGCTATCGCAGATTTTACACATCCAGATCGCATCGTCATTGGTGTTAATTCGGGACGGGCAGAAGAAATTCTACGAACTATTTACAATCCTATATTTCTTCAAGAAACACCAATCGTCAAAACTGACATTGAAACAGCCGAATTGATCAAGTATGCTGCAAATGCTTTTCTTGCAATAAAAATTAGCTTTATTAATGAGATTTCTCATCTGTGTGATGTTCTCGGTGCAGATGTCGTGGATCTTGCAAGAGGGATTGGTATGGATGGAAGAATTGGAAGAAAATTTCTTCATCCAGGACCAGGTTATGGAGGCTCATGTTTTCCTAAAGACACAGTAGCATTGATCCGCACAGCTCAAGAAAATGGTGAACAATTGCGGATTGTTGAGGCTGCTGTCGAAGCTAATGCTGGACAAAAAGCAAGAATGGTGAAAAAAATCCGTGATGTTTTAGGGCAGAATGAGGCGGGTAAAACAGTAGCTGTTTTAGGACTTGCCTTTAAACCAGAAACTGATGATATGCGTGATGCTCCGGCGCTTACGATTCTTCCGGCGCTTATTGAAAGGGGTGTGATTATTCGGTCGCATGATCCACAATCCATGGAAGAAGCAAGGCATATTTTGCCGAATGAAATCGTATATTGTGCAGACGCTTATGATGCGTGTGCTGGAGCTGATGCGGTTGTACTGTTAACGGAATGGAATCAATATCGCGCCATCGATCTTGAGAGATTGCGATCTGTAATGACTGCAGGGAAGGCAACATTTATTGACCTTCGTAATGTCTATAAGCCAGAGGATGTGCGAAGATATGGGTTTCAATATATTGGCGTTGGACGTGGATAGGTATTGATGTAGCTGATTGCCGAAAGCTGTATAATATAGTTTTCGGTAATTTTTTTTTAGTGTATAATGATTATATGAAAAGAATTTTATTTTTCAATTATGAATATCCGCCATTGGGTGGTGGAGCTGGAAATGCAACGCGATATATCCTAGAGGAATATGCAAAACGGGATGATGTGATTGTCGATTTGATTACATCGGCCATTGGCAAAAGATATTTGCAGGAAAAAATTGGTGAAAATGTCACAATCCATCGATTACCGATTGGCAAAAAAACAAATCAACTCAAATATCAAACACGTGGAGAGCTGCTTACATATACCTGGAAGGCGTATTGGTTTAGCAAAAAACTGATCAAAAAAAATACGTATGATCTTACGCATAGTTTTTTTGGTGTACCATGTGGTTTTATTTCATTGCTTTTGAAGCGCACATATCACATTCCGTATATTGTGTCACTTCGTGGCGCGGATGTGCCTGGTTATAGTGAGCGATTTACGATGTTGTATCAATTGATCGCACCGATCATCTGTCGCGTGTGGCGTGAGGGAACGCATGTTGTGACAAATAGTAAAGGCTTGACTGAGCTTGCATCAAAAAGTGCTCCACATCAAAATTTTATACAGATATATAATGGTGTAGACACAACTTTTTATCAATCTGGTATGCGTACAGTTACTGATCGTAAAAAACAATTTCACATACTTCTCGCATCACGTCTATCGCGTCGTAAAGGATTCAATTATGCTATTGATGCTTTCGCAGAGCTATTTGATTTTTATCCGCATATTCGCATGACGATTGCAGGGGGAGAGGGAAATGCAATGGAAGAGTTGAAGCAACAAGTAAAAAAGTATCGTTTAGATGGTCGTGTGATCTTTACTGGAATATACACCAAAGATGAATCTCCACAAATATATAATGATGCAGATGTATTTGTCATGCCGTCACTGAATGAGGGTATGAGTAATAATCTGCTTGAAGCTATTGCGTCAGGTCTTCCGGTTCTTATGACGCCTACGGGTGGTGCAGAAGAGCTTATACGCAATGGTGAAAATGGTTATGTGATCAAAATGCATGATGTTGGATCTATCGTGCAGAATTTGAAGATATTAATAGAAAATCCTGAAATTTGCGATGCGTTTGGGCATGCAAGTCGAACGATTGCTATGCAAATGAGCTGGAAAAGTGTGGCAGACGATTATGTTAAACTGTATAATACGATTACATGAAAAATAGAATTGTTTATCACGCAAAGAAAATTGCTAAAATTATTATTGCCATTATTTTGGTGTATGTGTTGGTGCGTAGCGTGAATTGGACTTTGGTGTTTGATTATATTGTGCATGCGAAGTGGCAATATATTGTGTTATTTATTATTTTTTATGTCTTCGGATTATGTATAAGTGCTCTCAAATGGTGCAAACTCGCAAAACATGATCACTTTACTCAATCATACAGTTTTTATTTGAAAACATATCTTACTGGAACTTTTGTAAATAATTTTTTACCATCAACTCTTGGTGGCGATGCATATCGCATTTATCAACTTGGGAAGAAAAATTCGCGATTGCGAGATAGCTCGGCGACGGTTTTTACTGATCGAGCGAGCGGACTGAGTGTTTTGATTTTTTTGGCTGCGATGTTAAGTTTGATCAATTATCCACTATTATCAGAGTATCCAGCTATTCAAACACTAATCCTCATTGTGTTTATCAGTTTTTGTTTTGATGTTTTTTTTGTTACTTTTTTTCATCACCAATTTTTTCAAAAAATATTCAATATTTTACCTCGTGTCGTACGGGATTATGGAGATAAAATTTCTCAATTTCGCGATTGGTCTGTGATGATTTCAGCTATCGTATATTCGACTGCATTTTCATTTATTGGTATTGCGTTTGCTCACTATATGCTTTTTATGGCATTAAATATTCAATTATCGCTACTTGATTTTATGAGCGTCATCTTTCTGACAAACGTCATATCATCGATCCCGATCAGTGTGGGTAATATAGGAACCAAAGAGTGGTCGTATGTTCTTCTCTTTAGTGTCTTTGGTGTTGCAAATAGTGCACTTGTTGCAGTTGTGTTGTTATCACGATTTTTGCAAATGTGTGTGAGTTGCATTGCTTTGCCATACTATATGAAAAATAAGATCATCTCAACACAAAATTGATCAATTTCTTTTTGCTGAAAAAGCACATATTTTAGATGGACTATTGAATTAAGGGATTTCATTTGTAGCTATTTTGTGATAGTATTCATTTGTAATACATTAATAAAAATATATATGAAGAGTTGGCACTATATGGCAATCTTTATTGCTGTAGTCGTTATTGTTAGCGGATTTCTTGTTTATTATTCACGCACCATTACTGAGATCGACAGTGATATGATCACGATTGATGACACAAAAAACTCTGTACAAAAAAAAGAGGAGATAAATGTACAGATAAAACAAGAGAAAATAGATGTCTTGGCTGATGAGGATCTCGAATTTGACGGAGAAGATCTTTTGGTTGATGAAAGTGCAGATTTTGGTGAAATAGAAGAATTGATGGCAGAGGAAACTGTCACATTGTAATTAGCAGTAAAAGAATATTATATGAAAAAAGCAATTATTATTTCAGGTATGATGTTATCAGCAGTTATTGCAACACAGTCTGTATATGCCGTTGCAGGCAATGATGCTGACCGTGCTGCTGCGCGTGATGATAAAAAAGCAGATCGCGAAGCAATGATTTCGGAAAAAAAGATCAAAATAGCAGATAAAAAATCAGAAAAAGTATGTGAACGGATATCAAAACGAATCGAAAGTATGGGCAAAAAAACCGCCGATCGAGAACAGCTGGCTCAAGGCAAAATCACACAACGATTAACGCAAGTACAACAGAAACGAACGATTGGACATGAAGAATTGCTGGCTCGTAGAGAAATGCGTGATACACAGAGACAGGCATTTTACGATAAATTGCTCATGAAGGCGATTACTGATGAGCAAAAAACTGCTGTACAGCAATTTGAGACAACGATCGAGGAAGCTGTTACGATACGTCGTGCAGCAATAGATAATGCAACAAAGAAAATGCAAACCGATGTGGATGCACTGACAACAAAAAAACAAGATGAAATAGACCAATTATTTGCGGATTACAAGACTGCAGAAAATGCTGCTATCGTAAAGGCAAAAGGAGCATGTACTGATACGTCATCAGAAACGGATCTAAAATCAATTGCAAAAACACTTAATGATGATTTGAAAACTGCACGTGAAACATTTCGATCGGGTGTGCGTGATACTCGTACTATGGGCTCAGAAATCCACGTATTAACACAGCGCAAAAAGGAAGCTGCACAAAATGCGATTGACGCATTCAAAGTTACTATGCTGAAGGCTCGTGTAGAATTACAAAATGCATTTGGTAGTATAACTAACGTAGATGGAGAAATGGAAATTGGTGAGTAGAAGATATAAATGATTATACGAAAAGCGCCTCAGAAAAGTTCTGAAGCGTTTTTTATTTGCATTCAGAAGATGTTTTTTGTAATGCAAAGACTCGAAAACGGTAAATCTTTTGTGATTCTATGAGATCAAAACACGGTTGTAAATCTTTAGATAAAATTGTTTTGTTTGGTTTATCAGATAAAAAAAATGCGAGGGAATCAGTGCTGATCTTTCCAGCAGGGTAAGTGGTAAGAGGTATTTCAGCGTCTTGCGCAACAGAGCGAAAGGATTGACCAAATGTATTTGGTAGTAAGTAGATCATTTCCGTGTTTGATTCCTTGGTCTTTTTATCCATATAGGAAATGATTGATTGCAATTCTTGCATGCTTATTCCGCCATAAATGGATGTGTCTATTTCTGTGTTGTTCAGATTATATGCAGATGCATACATTTTTATATTTGAACCAAATAGTGCACATGTGCACAATGTAATTATTACAATACTAAATTTGCGAGGAATTTTAGTATGCTGAAGTAACATATCAAAAAAAGATCCCAAGAATATAAATGGCAAAAAAATGATTATGATAAAAAATCGGGTATTGAGTTCATGCGCAATTGGTATATATAACACAAAGCATATCAAAGATGCAGTCAAAAGAATCAGATGAAGATCGGATTTGACAGTGGATTGTCTGGAGAGCTTTGTCCGTATGATAAATAGATATAAACCGTAAAGAAAAAGAAATATACTGATCAATGCAAAGAAAATTTCCTTAAAATTGTGCATGAGGATGAGTTTTTTTGCATCAGTCCAATTTTTGGTGTGTTCGATACCTGTAAGCACATATGTTGTGCTTTGCACAAATAACTGTCCATCCAAGAGAATGTTATGGAATACAGATTCTCTTAAGGCACCCTTGGATTCTGAACCGTGGAAAAAAGCGATTACATTTTCACCGTTGTTCATGACGTCATAGAGAGCCATTGGCAAGAGATTGATCGCGATAAATATGCACGTGATACTAATACCTAAAAAAGGTATTTTTTTTGTTTTTGTATAAGAGTAAATAAAAGCAAGAGTGATAAAAATTGGTATGAGAATTAGTAATGTGGTATGGAGTTGCATAGAAATACCTGAAATAATGCCAAGTCCACAAAACCACCAATAATTTTTTTTTGTATCGAAAGAAATGATTTTGAGAAGAATGAGAAAAAATGCAAAAAGGAAAAAAGGAATTACATTTGGATTCCAAGCAAATCGAGAATATTTGATGATATAAAAGGATGTGGCATAGAGAAATGTGAGTGAAAGTGTAGTTATGGATGAATAACACTTACTAATAAGAAGATAAAAAAGAATGATCGATAATGTGCCAAGAATCGGAACAAAAAATGCAACACCTTGTGGAGAATCGCCAAAAACCAACGCCGATGCATATTCCATGTAGTAGAACGTAGGGCCAAGCCTAAACGATGTACCTCCAGCCTTTGGTCCTAGCAAAGGAAATTCATGTGCAGAGATCATAGCAGTAACAGTTTTCATGTCGCGCACTTGATCATTATTGAATCGAAGGAGATTAGTGAAATTATAAAACCGTAAAAAAGCACCAATACAGATGATTGCGATGAGGAAGAGAAAAAACGTGTGTTTATGTACAAACATTAAAAAATCATTTTTCATATTGCATAATAGATATATAATTATCTGGTCGATTATTGATCAATAATTGCCATGTTGGGGCGGAATGAAGCTTTTTGAAATAGTAGTCACTGTCTTTTTTCGGGTAAGGATTATTTTCCAAGATGAATCTGTTTCGCACCTTAATCTCACCACGTTTTGTGATTACAAAATAATCTGGAGTTACAATTGCGAGATCGATCTTTCGGTTTCGCAAGCATCTCCCGACAAAAAATCGACATACAGTATCGCTATTTGAGAATATGATAATATCTTTTGCATTTGGCAGAGCATTGAGATATTGCGCCGCCTCGTAAGATCCGTGTCCCCATGAATCATGAATTGAAAATTGTTGTGGGAGTAGAGCGTTAGCATAACTAAAATAGAACGGACGAATTGACCAAAATATAGTAGCACCGTAAATGAGAATGAAACACACTATCAACAGAGGATATTTTTTAAATGGAGTGTTAAATCGTAATGTAAATTCACGCAGAGCTTGTGCTGCAAGCAATGCAATGAAGGGGTAGAGCATGATCACATATCGCACATTTGTCACAACACGTGCAAATACAGTAAGGACAAAGTATATAACTGTAAATGCAGTGACGGAAAAAACGAGACGCTTTCGATCAATCGCAATGTCTCGAGTGCATGTCCAGTAGATCAATACAAACGAACCGCCTAGCATAATGATATTGAGAGAAAATGTAAAAGGATAGGCATTTGTGAAAAATATTGTGATCTTTTTTTCTGTTTTGGACACATCTTTGAGATAGGGCTTAAAATTGAATGCATTTGGCTCGTTGGCATATGATGCTTCGCGCAAGTTATCAAATGGGATGAGTTTTTGACCTGTCCATGTATTGAAGAAATTTATTACAAAGATTAATACAAAAGGAATTACTGCGAAGTAAAGAAAAAATTTATTTTTAGCGTGAATAAATTTCATTATGGGCGTGTAGTACATTTTGAATAGATATATACTACCAAAACCAATTGCCCCCATAAAAAAAATATAGGGAAGATTTTTGGCAAGAATAAACTGTGATAATCCTTTGAAAATGTAGGATGGGTGAGTAAAAGATGCAGGGAGAAAGATGATAAAGACACCGATGGCGCCGATCATAATAATAGCAATTGTAATAAGATTTTTGATTGTATGAAAAAAATCATTTTTTTCCATTGAGAGATCTTTTGATACAAACGCGTGTGAAGCAAACCAATAAAGTGCATAGAATACAACAAGAGTAAACGCAGTATATTTTGATAAAAGTGCACCACCTGTAAATATAATGCACAAAAATAAATATATCCGTTTTCTTTTTTCAATCAGTCCGATATACGCAAGAGAGGCGCAACCGCCAAATATCCAATAAAAACTATCAGGATTGATGATTTGTGACATGCCGAGTAGTATGGGATTGATCGCTAATAACGCTGTTGCAAAGAGTGCCAGTATGAGATCGTCATAAATTTTGTTGATGAGCAAAAAAAATATGATCAGTGATAGTGTGGCAAAAATTAATATAGGAAGACGAAAGGCAAAATTGACCGGTTGGGTTTTTGTGCTGTCATATTGCTCAAAAATCCGAGTATTGTCTGTACTTGATATAAATTGATCTTCTGGATTTGGTTGAGTAAGAAGTCCAATGCCAGAAATAAGAGCGACGGTTACCCCCGGCTTATCATTAATGTATGTTTTATCCCAATCATGCGTCGCGATTGCTTGCCAATACTGCTTGATGCGGCCATATTTCCACAAGTGCTCATCTGTCGTTTCAAATTTTGCAAGATGATACAGTCCAAATAGAAAAAATATACTTAGACTGCAAATCAGTAGTCCATAAATCATGGTTTGCTCTTTGGTAAAAATTTTTTTTAGAAGTGATAAATACATGCTTGTATTGATTTATTGAATTATATTGACCTTTGTTCCGTCGATGATGCGCATAAATTGTCCAGGATGGTTATTTGGAATGATCTCATATACGATCGTAGCATGTGGATCATATAATTTATCGAATCGGATTTTGTATAATGGGTCATGTGATAATTTTTGTTGCGTAAGTCGAGTGAAATAGTTTTGTCGATTTTGAGATACAATATAATAATCAATGGTTGGCGCAAGGTCAATTATGCTTTGGTCCTTGGTAATGCTTATGCAGGTACCTTTGAAAAATTGGCACACGCCAGCTTTGTCTGTCCATACGAGAATTTTTTCAGGATGTGGTAATGCGTTAAGATATTGCGCAATCTCATAATTGCCATCCCCCATGTCTTTGGAATTTATGATAAATTTATTTGGTAATAGAGGGCTACTGTATGAAAAATAGTAGCCAGTAAGCTGCGATAATTGCAAAATGCTTATTGCACACAATACACATGCAAAGGGAATAAACCATTTTTTAAATAAAGACTTATTGAAAAGGTGTCCAAGTCCAATACTGGCAATGAGAATCACTAGTGGATAGAGAACAATTTGATACCGTATGATTGGAACTACATTATTTATTACTGATCCGAGGTAATACAGAAAAATAAACAAAATCCCATAGAATACTGTTTTTGTAGATGTAGTGTATGTCTTATTTTTCAGAGCAAGAAGCATTGCATAAATGAACAATATCAAAACAATAGGAGTCACACCAAAGATGAGTGGATAAAATGACGTAATAAAAATAGCTATCGAAGACACGTCTCGGTAGATTGATTTCGGTGATTCAATGATGTGAGAAAAGTCAAAGAGAGACATGTTCGTGTAGGTGTTATATAGTACGATTGCGATTATTGAGCACATAAGTGTAATAGATATGCGAAGAATTGTTCTGATGTGAGAAAAGAGAAAGATGTAGATCTTTTCATAAAATATCCCTTTTTTTATATAGAGCATGCCAATCATGAAACATAAAAGTGCAAAAAAGTATTTCCATGTTGATATAAATGCTTCAGAATAGATCGTCGCAATAAGTAGTCGATCGTGACGTACCCATGCGCCTGGGTATAAGACAAAGAAAATCGAAAGTGCTATAAAGAGCATAATACCAAAATGTTTCAGACGGCGGAGAAGTATAAATGCGATATTTTTGGGTGATGTGTGATGCAACAGTGGATCAATAAATGTAATCAAGAAAAAAAATAAGATAAAGATGTTTGACACATATTTTGTGAGAAGGGCAAGTCCGAGAAAGATGCCTGTGATATACAAATATGACAAATAATTTTTTTGGAGATAGAGAATATAACTAATAAAACAAATGATAAAAAATATCCACAGAAGCGCATCAGGATTAATGATGCGCGAAATACCCAACAATAATGGTGAACAAGAAATCAATATTAGAAAAAAAGTTGCAGTAGTACGCGCATAGAGTTTTTGCGCTAAAAAGAATGCAACAATCAATAGCATGCCAATAAATAAAAGTTGAGGTAGTCGTAATGCATAAAACATGTGTTCGAGGTCATCCTTATTTTTACTGCCTCTATCATAATCACTGGGGTCATAAAAAAACAAACCTGGTCCGGTAACAATCGTCGTTGTAATGCCAGGCTTGTCACTTGGTCTCGTGTTCACCCAATCATGTGAAGCAATGTTTTCCCAGTATGTTTCAATGCGACTGTAGATCCAAAGTTTTTCATCGACATAAATTTCTTTTCCGAGATGATGCAAGCCAAAATAGAGATAAATGCATAACGCACCAAAAACTAATAGTAGTGATGTATAATTGTGGGCTTTATGATCATGTGACGTAGTGGGTGTGAGTAGCGGAGGATTTTTGAGATGGTAACGAATGATGAGTAATGTACCAAAAAATACTACAAAGAAGCCACTGAGTATCATATAGATTTGAGAAACGGGAATATGAGCAATGTCAATACCGATCAAGACCACGAGAACAGATGGACTAATGAGCATGCTCAATACAGTAATCTTGTCGAACCACCGTGTATGACGAGATGATGAAATAACGTGCCATAGGGCGATACATGTTGATAAAATATAAAAAAAGTATGAACCTAGAAGAATAGTATATTTGATCGAAAATGCGGGTAATATCGTCGGCGATTTACAAAGCATGATAATCATGCTCAAAATAGCTAATATACCACTAATAAAAAGGCCTTTTTTGTTATGAAGAATCTCTCTCATATGATGATTATGTGATATCTATTGTGTATAGATGTAGTATATATAATAATCCCTTGATTGAAAAGGAATGTCATTGCAAAGTCCCCTTAAATACACTACAATTGGTATATATATTAAATTGATACAGAACATTATGAAAAACCATCTCATGAATGAATTGCGTTGTAATCGATGGTTTTATGTAGTTTTGATTTGTATTATGCTACTTGGTATGGGTATGCGTTTGTGGCGTTTGGATAGCACACCATTTGTAGCAGACGAATTTTTGGATGTGAATGCAACGTATGGATATTTCCAAACTGGACAATGGCAGGCTTGGGATTTTAATCACGGTGAGCCAAATGTGCGTCTCAATGAAGCGAGTGATGAACGTGCATGGATTTATCGATGGCAAGTGGCTCAGTTATACAAGTACTTACCGCCAACGGAATTTACTACTCGTTTGGTAAGTGTTTTATGGGGTGTGCTTACATCAATTATTTTGTATTTTGTCACATTGAGTTTTACAAAAAATCGGTGGATTGCTCTCGTGGCTACTTTTTTGTGGGTAGTGAGTGTGCCAGCGATCGAAATCAATCGAAAGATTCGGATGTACAGTATGTTTGCCCCAGTTTTTTTGTTATTCATGTGGAGTCTTTTTCAGTTCATTGAATCGTGCGTGGATCGTGTGGGAGAGAACGTTCAAGCGGGAAAGGGTGTTTTTATACGTGTATTCTTCGCTGTGCGATGGATCTATGTCGTACCAGTAATTTTGTGTGGTGCTTTGGCGATGCATCTCCATGTACTTACAGGTAATTTTATTATTGTTACATCTCTCTATTTTGTCGTGATGATATATTTCAGTAGCGGTGTGATGCGAAAACGATATATTTCTTACGTATGCGTTATCGGCATGGGGATGCTATTGATAAAAATACTACGTCCTGCAGATTGGGCGTACTTTTCACAAACGATAGTATTTTTTGAAAATCATTGGAGCTATATTGGACATATTTTGCGTAATTATTGGCATCCATTACTCGGTGGGGTGATGATGATTGTCGGTGGATGGCATCTCATCAAGAGGCAAGAGGATCCTCGTGCGGGCATCTGGATTGTCAGTACTTTTTTTGGACTTCTTTTTATGGCGATGTTTTTATGGCTACGCAATGTAGGTGCACAGTATATATTTTTTGCACAACCATTTGGGCTTATCTTAGCAGCAGCAGGAGTTGTCTGTGTTGCCGAGTATGTAAGCACGCTGTCAAGTGGATGCAAGGGTGGCTGTATTTCCATTATTATTGCGGGGTGCATTTTTTTGCCAAATTACGGATATTTTATGCAAGAAAATAATACATATCATATTACTGCAAGCGCTGACACGGCAAATTATCGAAAAGTGTTTGACTATATAAAACGAAATGCGCAGGTGGGCGATGTTCTGATTACGCGTAATTTTCGCAATTATTACTGGAGTGGATTAGATATTACAGTTTTTGATTTTGGTTCGGAGCGATCGGAGGAGCAATTGGCAGAGGAAGGTAAAGTGAAGCGGATTACTATGAAATATGTGCAAGACATTGTTGCAGACTACCCGTCGGGATGGGTGGTGATAGCTGATAATGATGAGGTATTTATTGAAAAAGAAGCGCAGAAATATTTTGATACATATTTCACAAAAATAGATGATTCGTCACTTGTGCGTGGAGATGTGCAAGTGTATCGATGGAATGTCAGCAATAAATAATGAAAAAGTACACCTCGAGCATGTAACATCCATAAGTAAAAAATAGATGAAAAATCTCTTACATAATAAAATTTTTTGGATTGTATTTCTTGTTATTGCAGTGGGTGCTTTTTTACGTGCATATCACTATGCTGATTGGATGCATTATCAACTGGACCAGGCGCGCGATTTTCGCGTGGTGCATGCTGCGATTGAGTATGGTCCAGGTGAATTACCACTTCAGGGGCCGCGTGCTGCTGGATCATTTTTGCGATTGGGACCATTGATGTATTATTTAGAATATGGTAGTGCACTCGTATTTGGAGACACACCTGCTGGGAGTGTTGCTATTGTGTTGATTTTGAATATTTTAGCTATCCCATTATTTTATGTTTTTGTGAGACGATATTTTGACGCTGTGCTGTCGTGTGGGTTGACAAGTATTTTTACAGTATCGCTTTTTCTCATTGTGTATAGTCGATTTGGATGGAATCCAAATTTGATTCTCATATTTACATTGCTTTTTATCTATGCACTACTGCGGACAAATGACTCTGTAAATAAACATGCTGGATGGTGGCTTGTAGTTGCTAGTATTGCCTTAGCTTTTATTACCAATATGCATTTTGTTGCCTTTGTGACAATGCCACTCATAGCGATTATATATTTTATCTGGGTTCGACCATGGATTGCTTTGCGTTATTGGATATTGGCAATCGGAGTATTTTTATTTTTGAATATTCCATTGATTATCAATGACATTAAAACTGGTGGAGAAAATGCTACCGTATTTATCGACGTCGTTTTAGATCGCGGTGGTGAAGGTGATCAATTATCACATTCTCTTCTGGATAAATTCGTTTATAATATTGGGCAGCATACGCAATTTTACTGGATGATTCTCACTGGGGATCAATTAGCTGCTATTCCCGAGCTACGTGGCAGTGATCTGCAATGTCAATATGATTGTCGTCACGGACTTGTTCGTGGGGTGCTATCATTACTGATGCTTTTTCTTGGTGTTGTGAGTTGGGTGTTTTTATATTACACAGAAAGTGATCAACAGAAAAAAGATTTCTTGCGGATTATATTAGTGTGGTCGGTTGTGTTATTTCTTGTATATACGCCTCTTGCGTATGATTTGGCGCCACGATTTTTTCTTCTAAATGCTCCATTGGCATTTGTCATATTGGGATTGTTGCCATGTGCATTAATGGCTGAACATAAGAAATTTGGTAGAATCTTGGGCATTATTGTAGTCAGTCTTTGTGTTGCATGTAACCTCTATTTTGTGGCACGATACTATGATGAATTATCTCGTGCAGCGACTGAGCCTACGCTTGTGATCGCACATCATGATCGTATTCTTAAAGAAAAAGTACGAGTAACATATGAACAAATGCAGATTATTACAACGTGGATGACAACATTTTATCACGCAAATCAGCAGCCGATCTTTTTTGATGCACAATTGGAATACAAGCGCGCATTTTTGGAGATCCTTTCACGGAAAGATGTTTTGAAGGATGGTTTTTCGAGTTGCAATACAATTTATGCACAGGGGAATTATTTTATTATCATTCGTACACAATCAGATCAAAATGATATGTTAACGAAATTTGCACCATGCTTGGATATAGCGGAAAAAAGGATATTTGGTACATTGACAGTTTATCGCATGGTGCAAAAGCAGTCTGCTGTTACAGATCAAGAAAAAAAAGATTTCATTGATGAGCGTGATCCAGATTTTGCGGATGGTGTGCAAAAGCGATATCTCTGGCGTCAAATTTTTGAAGAGTATTCAGATAAATAAAAAAGTATCGTTCATGATTTATCATTATAAAAATTAATATGCAAAAACATGGAAAGGTTTAAAAAATATGTCATCGGAGGTGCAATTATCATCATTTTTGTGGCGGCAATCATAACGGCTTTACGTATGAGTAGTGGGTCACGTCAGACCATTGAATCAATGAATATGATGAATCTTGACGTTGCACCGATTAGTAGTAAGTCATTTTCATCCGCATCGCGTGAAAATGGTGTAACTGATGGTTATATGGGCATGATGGATGAATCAGCCCCGGTATCAGCTGGTATGGTTTCCGATACTGTGCAGGTCAATGAATCAGAAAAAAAAGAAATTAAAAATGGAAGTCTCACTGTGCGGGTTAATGATGCTGATCATGCGCTAGAGGATATTACATCAATCGCCAAGAATAATCACGGTGAGATTTTTTCATCAAATTTTTATCAAACAGATCAAAATATCAAAAATGGAACCATAGAAATACGCGTTCCAGTGGATCGTTTTGGAGAAACATTTGATGCTGTGAAGAAAGTCGCAACACTGGTAATGAATGAGGCTACATATGGTGAGGATGTAACGATGGCATTTCATGATTTACAGGTACAAATAAAGAATAAACAAGCGGAGGAGCAATCATTTCTCAAGATTCTTGATCAAGCAGGGAAGGTCTCTGATGTATTAGAGGTGACGCGAGAAGTTTCCAGAGTGCGAGGAGAGATTGAACGACTGCAAGGACAGGTTGTATTTATGGAATCACAGACGGATTTTGCACGTATCAGTATTTCTGTAACAGAAGATACTACTGTAACATTTTCTGATCAGTGGCGACCAATGCAAATTGCAAGAGAAACCATCAATTCACTACTAAAAGACATGCAGGGATTTGTGAACTTCGTGATTGTTTTAATAGTACGTGTGATCCCTATTGTGATCCTTTATGGCATAATTGTGTTTATCGTGTATAAAATCGCAAAGAAGGTCTTTGTTGTGATTCGAGGACCAAAAGATGATATCACGTAAATCAGAGGATTATTTCATGGAATTGTCATTTATGCAAAATAAATCATCGAAAATGCTAATAAATTTGTTGCACTGAAGGATGCATGCGGAAGTAGATGAATTTGCCCAGACGTTGCTAATTCATAAAAAAAATGAGTCGCCCTGAAAAATTTATGGCAGAGGAAAAATCGCGAGAAAGTGTCGCACAAGTTTTTTCTAATATCATCAGGATGGTAATCTTTGATGCGCATATTCCTCATATTGATCTAGATAAAACTCTAGAAAAAAAGTGGTTGCAAAAATTATAATGTGATATTATAGAAACATAATTTATTAATATTAAAAAACATGAATTTAGACACGAAACTAATTTCGCAAATATGCATTGTCGGCATCTTTGCTCTGATGGTATATATGGTATTTACTGCGAGAAGTATTACTGTTGATATGAATTCTTCAGTATCTGAACATACGATTTCAGTAGATGGTAAGGCAGAAACATTTGTAAAACCAGATACGGCAAAGGTATCTTTTGGTGTGACAGCAAAAAATATATCGACCGATGTAGCCACAAAATCAGTAAATGAACGAATGGGAACGCTCGTAAGTGAACTTAAAAAAGAAGCTGTTGCGGAAAAAGACATTAAAACAATCAATTACGATATTGCACCAGAGTACACATATGACAATGGTACGCAACGATTTGAAGGGTATCGTGTGTCACAGCGTGTTGAAGTGATCATACGTGACTTACAAACGGTGTCACAAGTCTTGAATATTGTAAATAGCGCTGATCTCGATAATGTGTCACAACTCACATTTTTTGTGGATGATGACGAAGCTGTGAATAAAAAGTTACGTGAACAGGCAATTGCAGACGCAAAGGTCAATGCGGAGAAGATCGCAAAAGACCTCGGTGTTGATTTAGATCAAGTCGTGAGCTTCTATGATTATAGTGATGAAGGAGTTAATCCTGTACCAATGTATGGAGCAGAAAAATCGATGATGAGCGCTGATATGGAATCATCTGCACCAGTTGTACCTGAAGGAGAAAATCAATTTGTATCAAAAGTCTCAGTAACATATAAGATTAAATAGAGTTTAATAATGAAACTCTGAACATCGAGAAAATTTATTTTTTATGGATATTCATTTTGTAACAGGGAGTAAGAATAAATTTGAAGAGGCACGGCAGATTATGCCGTGTCTTGTCCAATTGGATATTGATCTTCCGGAAATCCAAGAAATTGATGCACATAAGATCATTGTTGCAAAATTACAAGAAGCACGGAAACATCATAAGGGGCGAATGATTGTTGAAGACACATCTCTGTATCTCGATTGCATGCATGGCTTACCCGGCCCACTAATCAAATGGTTTATAGTAACAATTGGTGTGGAAGGACTTTATGATATTGCTGCGAAATATAAAAATTTCAGTGCATGCGCCCGTACAATCGTTGGATATATGAATAATTCTGGGCACGTACAATTTTTTGAGGGAGTCGTGTATGGGCGTTTAGTATTTCCATGTGGTATTGAAGGTTTTGCATGGGATCAGATATTCGTACCTGATGGATATGAGCATACGTTTGCAGAAATGACAAAAAAAGAAAAAAATGCAATCAGCATGCGTAAAATCGCAATTGAAAAATTGAAAAATTTTTATGAAAGCAAGGAATAAAAACTTGATTTTTTCTGTAATCGAATTGCATTGACAAGAATTGTGGCAATAGCTGCTAAAAGAAATGTCCATTGGAGACTTGTAAAGAAAACTATTATAATTGCAGCAGAATACAAGCTTATTCTTCCAATGTTTAATGCGATTTCTTTGAGTACTGTAAATTCATCAACATAATGTCCTTGATCTGCTGATATGTCGTATGTAATAGCGTCAAGAGAATTTTGTGATAGTGCTTTGGTGACCTTGTGGTACACATCTGCAAGAAATATGTGAAATCCTGTGATGATGAATATTTTCATGATCCATCCAATTGCATACAAAATTGAATTAACTTTTAAAATATTTTTTACATCAATTTCTGTATCTGCATATTTTCCAACAAATAATTCAAGTAAAACGGTGATACTAATTGTAGCAGCAGAAATAATACCAATTGAGAGATAGTCTCCTTTTAGAAGGATAAATACAAAAATTGGCCATATAACTAGTCCGACAGCTGACTCTGCACCGTCTGCAAAATATGCGATCATAGCTGGGCGATATTTTTTAGCAAACAATTTTTTCCATGTTTCAACATAAGACCATGCATATGTCTCATGCACGTCTGATAATGTCAGCAGAGGGATCATCGAAAGAGCGTAAATGCATATGCCAACAATAAATAGCATTTGATATGTCGAGATACTGAGAATAATGCCGGCGATAAATGGTGAAATAGCACCAACAATGTGCATTGTCGCCATAAAAAAACTGACTTCTCGCATGCGATTGTTTTGATCTGAAAACTTGGTAAAAGCAGTGTGATATGGCAACCAGAACAATAAGCGAAATATTGTAGCGAAAATTTGTGCAATGACGGCCATGTACCAAATATTGTGAGCTGTGGTGATACTTAGTGTAAGTAGAAAAAAAATATTTGCAATTGTAGAAATGTAGAGTGATTTTTTCAGATTGAATCGCTCGATTTGTTTCGTGGTGCAAGGCAATAGTATCATATATAGGATTGCCCCGATTAAATAGAAGATCAAAGTGTCTGTAATATTGCCAAATGTGATGTAGAAAAAAACTGGTAGAAATATTGCAAAAAAACCATTTGAAAAATATACAATTGTTCGACTAATATACAGATATGTGAGGTCTGGGGAAATCTTGCCAGTAAAATATTTCATATGGAGTTTTTATTTTAGATTTTTATATGTGTGACCAGTCGCATCGTTTATTTATTTTTTTTTGATTTCAGAAACATTGTTACGTCATAGTTTGTGAATTGTCCTGAAATGCGTAAGATACCAAAATAGATTATGACAAGAACAATGCTTGATAGAATGAAGCTCCATGAGCCATGTGGAAGGATGTTGGAAATGACTGTAATAATTATTATGGAGAGTATCGATACGAGCCATAACATCATCGGGAGCTGTACGTGAAAATGTTTTTTTATATAGAATAGTGATGAAATCATGAGTATAAAAGATACTATTATTACAGAGCACGAAGCGCCGATGAGTTCATATCGTGGAATGAGTATGACGTTGAGTAGGGTGTTTAAAAGGAGACCCCAAAATGTGATCCACATAGGAATTTTCACTAATCCACCACCATTTAGAACAAAGCTTAGTACATAAAATACTGTTAGAAATCCAGCACCAACAACATAAATTCCCATTGGGATGATTGCCTCGAGATAATCGCGACCATAAATAATCAAGATCGTTTGCTTGCTATAGATGACCAGAAGAGTGATAAGTGGAAAGAGGATAAATACCATTAGTCGCAATGAACGATCAATGAGGGAGGTAGTTTCTGTGTCATTACGCTCGGAGGTCGTCTTTGATATGGCTGGGAGAAGAATGATCGTAAGTGCATAGAAGAGAAAATAAGGAATGCGACCAGCCGTAATCGCTGCATTATAAATACCCGTGAGATGATCGCTATGAAGAAGTGCTTTGACAAAATATAGATCGATAGTTGAGATTAATTCATAAAAAAGCAAAAATAATGTCAGTGGCCACGCATAGTTGAGGATTTTTGAAGAAGTATATGTTTCTTTCAAAGGTCTCTCTCCTGTTTTTGTAGCGGGAAAATAGCGGTGTGTAATGAGTAAATCACAGATGAAGGCAACGGAGAAAACAAATAATGGTGCGGCAATGTATCCAGATATTGCCCCCTCTACCCCAAAAAAATATGCAAGTCCAATGATAAATATGATGCGACCAGATGCACGTGTCACTTTGAGGATGGATTGTAAGCGAAAGAAATGTAAGCCAGTGTAATAATAAAAATAAAATGATGCTGCTGCGAATGCAGGGATGATAAAAGCAGAGATGCGAAAGAGCGGTGTAAGAGTCGTGTCGCCAAGTGCATATGCAAGTAGAGGTGACGCAAGAAAAAATACGACAGTTACAGCACATATCAGAATTGTTTGAAGCATGATCGTTTTTCTTTTGATCATGCGAATTTGGGAAGGATCGCTCTCAAATATCTCGCTAATGTATTTGGACATGGCAGTTGGTATGCCATTGCCGATTAGTATGACGATCATTGTGGTGAGTGTAATGATGAGACTGTAGCGACCATAGTCAGCAGGTTCAAGAATGCGTCCGAGTGCAGAGTGGATAATATAACCTGCAGCCGTAAAAAATATTTCAGAAAATGTAAGCCAAATCAGTGAGCGAGAAAAATTTTTCATATAAGATGTCTAAAAATCAATATGTAATTTAGGAAATAGTGTCAATTAGTCGTTTTGTAATTGTAGTGGGCTCGTCGTAGCCATCAATAATGGTAAAATGAAATGTCTTGCAATAATCTTGATATAACTGATCTTTTTTTAACAAATAATTTATACCTTGTTCTGGTGTGTTTTCTCGTCGCATGATTTCATTAGGGTCCACAGAAAGGAAAAATGCATGATTGGGTTTTTGAACAAACGACAAGAAAAATGGGAGGTATTTTTTGCCAGAGAGATAGGATGTGTTGACGATCATATCATAAAAATATCGGTCAGAGAGAATATATGTATAACATGCGCATGATAGTCGCCTGATGAGAAACTGAAAACGGACAATGTCACAAAAGAGGGCGATTTTACGTAGTTGAATTTTTGACCATGATGCGCGAGTGATATCTGGTTTTTTGACGTCGAATCTCGTTTTTTTTGTACCATGAAGGAGGTTGGCAATAGAAAAAGTAACCGCATGAAAGTAGTATACTTTTTCACCGTTTTTTTCAAGATATTTTTTGAGTGACTGTATCTGAGTGGATTTGCCAGATCCATCAATGCCAGAAATAGAGATGATTTTCATGTAGAATGATGATTTTAATAGGTATTTAAGAATACTTTATATAATCTTAGTGTAGCATAAAGAAATTTTTTTAAAAAGTCTGAAAATCTGGAAAAGTGAGAGTCTTTTATTTATATCTTTAAGCATGTATAATATAAATAGATAATGTAGTTTTTTGATAATTAATTCAATATACGCGTAGTAAACATGGGAGGAGAAAATGACGATTTTTTTGATCATCGTGTCAGTAGTTGTCACAATTCTTGTGTTTCAAAAAAAAATTTGGGAGAAGTTGAATTATCTTCTCTACAGATTGGGCCATTGAATATTTATAACGCAGGAGCATATGTGCTCAGGGAGATCAATTGATTTCCCTAATTATTAATTAAAAAAGTATTTTATTTATATGTACAGGCAATGTTTCCAGGAGAATGAGTGCAGAATATCTGTTTAAAAAACATCTACATGCTAATACTATTTCCGGATGTTTGGTTGATCCTGTTGGATTTGTCGCACATGAAGAACATAAAATTTATTCAAATAATTTACATATTTTAGAGGATTTTGAAGTAAATATCTCTGTAGCGATAATTTAATAATATTTTTTATGGAAGTGAAGCATGATTGGGTCAAAGAGCGTATTGTATCAATTGATTTTGATGGTGTTTTATCCCAATATGATGGATGGAAAGGGGAAAAAATTACTGGAGTGCCTATTGTGGGTGCAAAAGAATTTATCTAGAAATTGATTGACGCAGGATATAAGCCAGTTGTTTTTACGACGAGAAAACCAAAATTGATAAACAAATGACTTAGTGATAATGCATTTCCAATAATAGAAGTGACAAATATCACATATCCATCAGTTGTATATATCGATGATCGATGTGTCAAATTTGACGGAGATGATGATAAGCTAACTGATGATCTTAAAGAATTTGATGTATATTGGAGAAAGTAAGATCATAAAATTTTTGATAATTTATAATAGGTTGGATTATCACTCAGTAACATTTTGATTGTAAGAAAAGTATATGGTAGATGAACTTATAGATATTTGTGATGAATCTAATAATCTTACAGGTATTCAAAAAATGAAAAGTGAAGCACATAGAGATGGGCTATGGCATAGGGCGGCGCATATGTGGATATATAATTCACATGGAAAGATATTGCTCCAGTTACGAGCGAAAGAGAAATTATTTTGTCCAAATGTTTGGGATAAAGCGGCTGCGGGACACGTCAGTGCACATGAAGAGCCTTCTACGGCAGCATTAAGAGAACTGGAGGAGGAGATTGGTCTTATAGTCGCAAAAGAAGATCTCCAATTCTTTAAAATTATAAAAGGCAATATTATTGATAAAGATATCATAAATAATGAGTTTTATTATATATATTTCTTGAAGTTTGATGGTAACATTGATAATTTAGTGTTACAGGTTGAGGAAGTTCAGAAAATTAGTTTTCTCTCTCCGCATGTGATTATAGAGGACATGAAAAAAAATCCTGATAAATATGTTCCTCATGGTGAATACTGGATAGAAGCACTGATGGGTATTCAAAATATTTTACATAAGTCGTAAAAACAATAATATTATGGATCAAAAAATCTCCCAATTTATTTTTTCCGCTTTTCAGGATGCTTTTGAATTTATGCGACCTCAATTGTCACATTATCAGAATTTTTCGTTAGAATTATCTCGGCAGATCAAAATCAAAGAAGATGATAATATTCAATATAGCTTTGATATTGCACTTGACAACATAATTAAAAATAACATCAAAAAATACAATATCTCAGGACAGATCTTTTCAGAAGAAAGTGGTTTCTCTGAATGTGGAGACAAATTATATAGAGTGATCTATGACCCTTTTTGCAACAGTTCTTTGGCATCACGTACTTTTCATGAAGCAGCCATAGGCATATCTATTTTTAGTTATGATTATGAATTTATCACGTCAGCGATTATGGATTTTCAAACAGGAATTATTGGTATTGTGGAAGATGGGTCTACTCATTTTTATCAAGTTCAATCTGGAGAAGAAATTGTATTTGCGCATATAAAAAATGAAAAAATTAAAGATTCTTGGATTGTTGTTACTTTGGAAAATCGTGAGGAAAGAAGAGAAATGGGTAGATTTGCTGAGATTCTAAAAGAAGCCAAAAGAGTTATTGTGAGCAGTGGACATATTTATTGGTTAAAATTGGCAAGCGGTTTTATTGATGCATATATTGATCCGATTGGTGGAGAGAAATTATATGAAATGTTTGCGTGTACTGTTGCGCAAAAAAATGGTTGCGTTGTTTCTGATCTAAGTGGAAAATATTTTGATCCTGTAGAATATTTAAAAATATTTCAAAATAATCAGGAGTATGTCTATTATCCAGTTGCAGCAACTAATGATGTATTGCATCGCGAGTTATTAAGTAATATAAATAAGTAATAATGTACAATAATATGAAAAATACATTTTTTGGGATGATAATTATAGTCTGTCTATTTTGTAATATACGTTTTGTTAAAGCCGATAATCGTCCTTTGCTTTTTGTTTTATCAGGACAATCAAATATGTTGACGTATGGGGCTATGATCGATCAAATAGGCTCGGGTAATGATGTTATTCCGGAAAATGTCGATTTTTATGCTATGGTTCCAGGGGAAGAGAGTTATGGATTTCAGAAAAAAACAAATTTTGTTTCGACACAATATACTGAATATCTTCCAGCACAATCAACTTTTTTCGGTCCGGAAGTCGGATTGTCTAAACAAATTGCCGCACTCTATCCTGACAGAAAAATCGTTATAGTAAAATATGCGATGGGAGGAACCGATTCATGTCAATGGAGAATAAAGAATTGGGATGTAATAACAAATAGGGAATGTATTGCAAACGGAACAAGTAGCACTATTCAAGATGTTGGAGGTACAATTTTGAGTGGAAATTATGGATTGGGAAATAATCTAATGAATAGTTTGGCAACACAATTTCCGTCTCAAAACTACGAATACAAATCACTTATTTGGTTCCAAGGTGAAAATGATTCTGAAGTGGGATTAGCAGCGGGCGTATATAATTATACATTACAAACCAAGGAATTTTTTGAAGCTATAAAAAGCAGATTTTCTGCGCCAAATATGTCAATGATTATGACTTTGATAAGTCGAGAGTGGCCCATCGGGCATCAGGAGGTGCCTGCGCTTAGGTCTATTCAAGTTGCGTTCGGGCAGGATAATGCAAATGTATATACGGTCGATACAAAGGATTTGCCAAGGCCGGATATCTGGCACATAGATGCTCCTTCTGTTCTTTTGCTTGGGAAATGTTATTACAAGTCCCTACGTGACAGTATAGACGTCTCGTGTCCGAGCGATTTAGTGGCACCTGTTATCAATCAGGTTACTGCAGTTCAATCACCTACGGCAGATAATACCCCTGATTACACTTTCTACTCTTCTGAGGCAGGTGTCATTGCATATTTAGGGGGATGTTCAAGTGCTACTACTAATGCAATCGCAGGAAATAACGATATAACATTCAACACCCTGACTAATGGTGAGTATGCAAATTGCAAAATAGTCGTTACAAATTCGTTGAATAATCCTTCAAATGTACTGATGATAAATGACTTTATTGTTAATGTGCCCACCCCAATTGTCACTCCTGTTGTTGAAACGGATGCGGTAGAAAGTATCACATCTTTTTCAGCAGTAGGTAATGGGAATATCACAAATAACGGAGGGGATAATCCCGCAAGATATATCACTTGGGGAACTGTTAATGGAGGGCCATATCCTAATTCATGTTCAGCTGGATTTGGAAGTACTGGACTCTATGCGTGTAATTTGACCTCTCTTTCTCCAGGTACAACATACTATGTCCAAGCCATGGCGATCAACACAGCTGGTATATCCTATGGATCTCAGACTGGTTTTACTACGGCAGTCGCCACTCCCACTGTTGTCACCCAATCAGTTTCTGTTATTACGACTTCCTCGGCTACCGGAAATGGAAACATCTCAAACACCGGTGGAGAAAATCCTACACGATACATTGAATGGGGCACTGTTTCTGGAAGTTACTCTAATTCTTGCAATGCGGGTGCAGGAGGATTAGGTGTATATTCGTGTAATATTATTAACTTGAGTCCAGATACTACTTATTACGTCAGATCCAAAGCTGTCAATTCTGCTGGATCTAGTTATGGAAGTGAAATAATCTTTACAACATTGGCCGTTGTTCAAGCCAAGACAGTGAGTCCTGTCGCCTCTCCAGATGAAGGCACCTTCAATTTATCACAAACAGTCACGTTAACTTCGGAAACTCAAGGATCTGCAATCCACTATACTATTGATGGCTCAAGTCCGACTGTATCGTCACGTGTGTATGATCAACCAATCACAATATCTCAAACGACTACTCTAAAAGCTTTTGCTACTAAGGCTAGTATGATTGATAGTGATATTGAAGTGTATTCTTATATAATAAATAGGCCGGGTCAAGTCGTTTTGCCTCAAGCTTCTTCACCAGGAGGATCGTATGTAGGAGCACAGCTCATCGCTCTTTCCACGACCACTCCTGATGCGATGATCTATTATACTATCGATGGATCTGTCCCCACATCTGCATCCAATAAGTACGTGTCTTCTTTTAGTATTTCTCAATCTGTCACTTTGAAGGCAATAGCTACTAAGGAAAACATGGCTAATAGTCAGATGATGGTCGAGAATTATATTATTTCTAATGGATCACAAAATAGTGAGAATAAAGTTAAAAAAGTGGCAAAGCCAAAAAGGGATATCAAAAATTCTAAAAAGCAACTAAATGTCGGAGAAACTCTTTATCAGTCAGGCCGTGGATTTTCCAAGAACAATGTAGCTATCTTATATTTCGGAAAATACGGAGGTGGTTACTATCCTCCAGAAACAGTGAATACCAACAAGAAAGGCGCCTTCGTTGTCACCTATGTCATTCCTCCAAAAAAACCTAAAGGTACATACTATTGGTATGCAGTGGATAGTAAGACCGGAAAAAAAAGTAAAGTGATATATTTTAAGGTGAAATAATCTTTTTTCTGTTTTCAAGAAATTTTCTATCACATTAATTAGGTTTAGAAGATATAAAAAAATTCACTCAATAAATTACATGTCAAAAAATGCACAAAAAATCAAATATACACATCTGGTCACAGTGAATTGTTGAGAAAATGATGTATGCTGATGATATGTGTAATTTATAAATAATAGGTTATTATGAAAAAAATTCTTATTGTGTATTATTCACGCACAGAAACAACGAAGAAGCTAGCGAAGATGTTGGCTGAAAAACTTTCTGCAGATCTGGAAGAAATCAAAGATACGGTGGATCGAAAAGGTGGTATGGGATATCTGATCTCAGGGAGGGATGCAACTTTGCGAAAGCTCACCGTACTAGAAAAATCAACTACAAATTTGCGCGACTATGATCTCGTGGTAATAGGTACACCGATTTGGTCTTGGAATATGTCTGTGCCTGTTCGTACATATCTCACAGATCATAAGGATGAATTTCCTGAAGTAGCATTTTTTTGTACAATGGGGGGTAGCGGGGATAAGCGCGCCTTTGTGGAAATGGCGCAAACTATTAAAAAAGAACCAATAGCAACGATTGCTCTAAAAAAAATTGAAGTAATAAAAAATACCGCAGAAGACAGAGTCGATGCATATGTAGAAAAGTGTAAGAAAATTTGAATTGTGTGTAGCGATATGAATAAAATACAAAACAGTGTGGTATGTAATCCAGAAAATGAACTATTAAGTTTTACATTTGCATGAGTCAGTCTCTCTCAATCTGTAATTTTATAGAATTTGCATGATTGAGGAGATTTGATTTGAATGTCATAGTGATCTTATTTTTTTCTTTATGCTGTTGATTTGCTAAATCAATGAGTTTTTCTAATAACGTGCTTATTTCTATTCCGCTCGCTTTCCATAAATGGTGGTAGAGTGTGCCCGGCATAGTATTGATTTCATTCGCATATACTTTTTCTTCTTTTGTATCATAAAGAAAATCGACTCGTGCGGTTCCTGTACAACCGAATAGTTTGTAAATCTCTACAGCCATATCTTGTACTTTTTTAGTGGTTTCTTTATTAATGTTTGCTGGGATAATGATACTGTTTTGTGCATTGCCGAGTTGAGCACCTCCATCCTCGAGATACTTTGCTTCATAACTAAAATGTTCTCCGCGGAAAGATGATTCTTGTATGAGTGATGGCATTGGTTCTGCATTGCCGAGTACTGCACAGGTAATGTCCTTGAGATTTTCTACACTTTCCTCAACAATAATCCGATTATCATAATGTAGTGCGACTTCACACGCATTTTCTAATTCTTGCGTATCTCGTGCCTTGGTGATTCCTATGGAAGAACCTAATCTTGCAGGCTTAACAAATAAGGGCCAATTCAATAATTGTATTCTGCTGAGGACCAAATCTTTGTTTGTGGCCCAATCAATTTGTGTAAAATAGGTAAATGCAGTTGTCTGGATTTCTGCGCTTTTATAAATTTGTTTTGTAATAATCTTATCCATTGTCATGGCTGAGCTAGATACATCACAACCGACATACGGGATATTGCTGAGCTCAAACAATCCTTGTACAGTACCATCTTCACCATTCATGCCATGAAAAGCGGGAAACGCAAGATCAATGATGATTTCTTTGGATAATATTTTTTTATTTTTGATAATCAAAGTGTGATTTTGAGCATTGAATTTGATTGTACACGTAGTCATCTCTTTCAATTTTTCGTCAAAGTTTTGGTCGGTAAAAAATTTTAGAGTTCCTAATTTTTCATGCGAAAACCAATCACCATTTTTGTCAATATAAATTGGAATAACTGTGTAACCACGTTTTTTCAACTCAGATATGATTAGCTGTCCTGTGATGATGGAAACATCATGTTCTGGATTTCTGCTTCCGAAAAACACACCAATCGTCATTTTATTTGTGGGAGAATTCATATTTTTTGTAATTAAAAATAATTATCCGTGAGATCATTTTGAAAAATAATTGTATCACCACGTTGAAGTACATTTTTTAGATCATCGTGTGCCTCTTCAGTCGTCTCATATATTTTGTATCGTACAAATTTATTCTTTTTAAATCTTGTAATAATATGGTTGGTCATTTTATTTTTTATGAGTAGGACAAGGTCAGCGTGTTTTATGTAAAGGTCTGCAATGTCAGTATGGATATCCATTGATTTAAATCCTAACTCAACGAGCCCTGGTGTCAATACGACTTTTCTGCCAGCGGCTCTATTGAGGACTTCTATACCACTTTTAATACCGTTTACATTTCCATTATAACTATCATCAATGACCATAATGTCTGTATGAGCGTTATAAATCGGTTGCAAACGATGTTCAATTGGCTGTAATTTTTCTATACCTCTGAATATTTGATCCGGAGATAGCATGAGCTGTTGAGCGATTTTAATGCATAGCAATATTAAGGTAATATTGTGCTCTGCAAGCACGTCTGTTGTATACAAGATGTCCAACCATTTAAATTCTAACCCTGAAAATTTTTCTTTTATGCGGATGTGTTGCACATGTGACTTCGTTAGTCCTATACTATTTTTGATTGAGAAACGTGCATGATTTTGAGCGATGTTTGTATCATCAAAATTGAGCATTGCTAAACCTGTAGTGTTTTGGGGAAGTTCAAATTTAGCATGAATGATATTCTTTATACTACCAAATCGTTCTAAGTGTGATTCATTAATTCCTGTGAGAATGGAATGCGTGGGGCGTACCATTTTACAAATTTTTTCAATTTCACCTTTTTTATATGCACCCATTTCTACGACAAATATTGTCTCAGGACTAAATTTCTTTTTATTTTTTATGATGAAATCAGCAATGCCAATGTCAGTATTGATGTTTTCTGGTGTTTTGATGATCTCATATTTTTGTGAAAGAATTGTTGATAATATTTCTTTTGTACTTGTTTTACCATAGCTTCCAGCAATGCCGATTACGCGTGTTTTACTTGTTGAAATGATATGTTCTGCAGTGCGTATCATTCTCCGCTTTAATAAAAAATCTATTGGTGTAATACACATCAGAGATATGCCAATGAGTATGGGTAGAATTATTATGAGAAAGGGAATAGTGATTAATCCGTGAATATTATAGATTGTAAAAAATAATCCAGTAATGCTCCAAAAAAATGTGGCGGTAAGAATCCATAGAAGTTGCGCCTTGAAAGTCCACATGATCTTTTGACGATTCTCCAAATGCCACCAGGCAACATGTGTGTATGCAAATGCAATAAATCTCTTGAAATCGTAATTTTCACTTTGCAAGATATAAATCAGGTTTTTGAGTATCATTGTATATGTGATAAAAATATTTCTTCGAACTTCATTTGTTCATCGAGAAAAACGTAATGTCCAGCATTTGGAATGATGAATAATTGAGAGTTTTTGATTAGTTTTTTTATACGCTTTCCATTTTCTAGTGGGGTGTCTATATCATTTTCTCCCCAGATGAGGATTGTTGGTGAATAAATTTTTTGTAATTCTGCAGTCAGGTCTTCGTCAATAATTTTTTTGTATGTTTCTGTTAATGTCCCTGCATGGATATAATCTTCGGAATCTATTTTTTTATAAAACCAATTTCGTACAGCATCTTTAAATGTGCGTATACCTGGTAATGAGAAAGGGATTTTGCAAATTTTAGTGATAATATATAATCCATGTTTTTTTGCAGTTTTTGGGCGGATGCCAGAACTTCCGATTAATATTAATTTTTGTGCCGCATTGCCTTGGGCACAATATTTGATTCCAATGCTTCCGCCAAACGAATGTCCAGCAATAATCGGATTTTGTATGTTTATTTTTTTAAGAAATTCTTTGATAAAATCTACATAATCATCCAATGACCATGGTGAAGTAGGTGATTCACTATCGCCAAATCCTGGGAGATCAACAGCTATGAAGTTTTTGCATTTTTTAAGCGTTTTCTGAAAATGCAGCGCTTGCGAACCCCAACCATGTAGAAAAAAAACAATATTATTTTTTTCTATGTGCGTACTGTGATAATATGTGATATTGCGGTTTTGTATGATGATGCTTTTTCTTGATAACATGAATATAATTGATTCAAATAGTCCCTTAATGATGCCATATTTATTATATATGGTCAAAGATTTTGTCTATGTAAAAATGAGAAAATGATGTATGCTGATAGTATGTGTAATGTACAAATAATACGGTGTTATGATAAAAATTACCTATATGATCGATCATGAAAACAACAATCAAAAACTCACGCCAAATGAAGTAGCAGAAATGCAAAAGGAGATGCATATGGTGGGGCGAGCGATGCGTGTGGATGAAACATTGGAACAATATAATCAGGAGCGTGAAGAATCTTGGCAAAAAACAATAGCTGAAAAGTCTCTTAAGGAGTCAGAAGACTTAGAGAGAACAAGGCAATTAATTGCAGGAAATCCAGAGAAAGATCGGGGTGATGTATTTAACTTTGAAAAGTATAAAGATCTGCCAAATGTAAAGCTTTGTGAAGAAAAATTGTTGGATCGATTGAAAAACCATGTGGATTACGCAAATTTTGTAGATCGCGTAGCTGGGGATATTCGTGACATGCTGACGCAGCGAAGTGAATTTGTGGGAAATACATATGCTGCAGGGGTGGAGGTTGCCGACCACATGGCTGCATATAGTGAACAAAAGTCATGGTATAGACATGTGCGGGAGATACTAGAAAAAGTGTTTATAGAGAGTCCTGAATTCTCATGGGAAAGTAATCCGGGATGGTTTGGTATTAACACACGTCCTGACATACAAGATCGTGATACAAATAGTATGAAAATATATACGACAATTCCAATTGATGAATATGCATTTATTCGACATATGCCTCAGTTGACAAAAACGTTGCGACGACTATCGCAGGAGAGCGATGATATTATTAAAGTCAAAATTCCTGAAAGCTTTACGGGATTCTTATCGCATAATGATTCAATCGTCGTACACTTCAAGAATACAGAAAATACTGAGAAAATCATGGATGCAATAACAGCATGGATGAAAGAAAATAATATACATGAGCAACCACGAGAAATGGATAGAACGAGAGTAGCTGCAGACATGCAAGGGACAAGTTTTTCTGAATTAGTAGCACAAAATATCGCACGGTGGCTTGAACAGAATAGAGGAAAATATGAGGATGGCGTTTTGGCACGAGAAGCTATAAAATATGCCATTATACAATCACAAAAGTCGCCAGTATGATTGGTCCGTGTATGGTAAGAGAAATATATACAATTTATCTAGAATTGCACAAAGCGTATGGAGCGCAAGGATGGTGGCCTCTGGTAAATTATGATGGGATCAATCCGACCACGTCTGGTGTGATCAGTGGATATCATGTGGGAGATTATGCATTCCCACGAACACGAGATGAACAATTTGAGATCTGTCTGGGATGTTTTTTAACGCAGAATACATCATGGACTTCCGTAGAAAAGTCATTGTTGAATTTACAAAGTCTTCACAGTTTAACACCTGAATCAATCATTGCGTTGGATGATGTCAAATTGAGAGAGGCAATCAAACCATCGGGGTATCATAATCAAAAATCTCGTTATATTAAAGATTTTGTTCCATTTTTTCTTAATCTCAGTGATAAAATACCATCAAGAGAAGAATTGCGTGCATGCATAGGTATTGGGCCAGAGACTGCGGATTCTATGCTATTGTATGCTTTTAAACAGCCGGAATTTGTCGTGGATACATATACGAAGAGAATTATGACACACGTAGGGTTTTTTGAAGAAAGCACTACATATGATACTGCAAAAACATTTTTTGAAAAAGCGTTGCAAAATATGATTACAGATAATACGAAATTAATGATTGTCTATCAAGAATATCACGCACTTCTTGTGGAACATGCAAAAAGATATTATAACAAAAAACCATATGGGACAGAGTGCTGGCTTAAGAAAAAGATTTGTATATAAAATATGTGAAGTCGCATCTTTATCATTGTAAAAAATGGTATAATAGGATGACGATGAAAGTATTTCTGGTAACTATCTTATAAAAAATTATGGAAATAAAGATCTTATTAAAGCATAGTCGTGCGATTTGGGGTGATCAAAAATTACCACTGGCGCAGATTATTGTGCGTATGGGAAAAGTATTTGGTGATTTGTGTCGATGGGAGCGTAATGCGCCAAAGGATGAAAAGACACATACTGATCAAGAATTAAAAAAAGAGCTTGGGAATATCATTTTTGCAACCATACGATGGTGTGATGATCTCGGTTATGATCCAGAAGAATGCATCAATGAAGCGATAGATTGTCAGAAGAAATTTAAAAAATGATTAAGCATAATATCTAAATGATTTTTTTGTGAGAAAAATATTTATGAGCATTGTTTAATATATACTGATACAGATGTGATGTATAAAATACCGACAGATGATCTTATCATGTCAGTATGTGCATGTCTATTTTTTGACGCCTAATAAATATATGAATAGTGTAAGAAAAAAGCCGGTCATTATGATGACACGGCCTTCTAGGGTTTATTGTGGGGATTTGCATATATCCATAGCCATTTTTCTACCTGTCATGATATAGATCATGGCGGAAAACAAAAGGAGGTAGCCAAATAACTGTGGATCTCTGATTTTTGTTATATACGTTAGCGTGATGATGAGAAATGCACCAAAGAGAAAAAAAATCGGTTTGGGCAATTTCTTGAGAATCACGCGACCAAAGTGCGCAAATCGAATATTGCTTACCATGAGGCTGATTGATATGACAATTGCTATCGAGAGAAATGTGGGACTGAGACTTAGTGTTGATCCGAGAATGATGAGTGCGCCAGCTGGACTGGGCAATCCATTGAAGATGCCAGGTGGGAGATCTGTTCTTTTTTTATCATATAGCACGAATCTTATGAGTCGATATGCGATACCGATGATAAAACAAATGCCCAGGATAGATGTCACACCATTTCCGAGTAAGTAGAGGATGTACGCAGGGCAAATGCCGAAGCTCACAAAATCTGCCATGTCATCTAAATATGGACCAGCCTTAGTACCGCCGTATTTTTCTGCCATTCTGCCATCAAACAGATCAAACATTTGACCAGTGAGAATAGCAATGGTAGCTAGAACAAAATGATGTTCATGTGCGTATATGAGACTCGCAACACCACAGCAAAAATTTAACAGAGAGAGAATGTCAGCATACAATCTGTTTGGAATGAACTTGAAGATCATAGATGCTGATGAAAGGATAATCGTTGAGATTAGCACCTCATTACAAATGTTCATAAGATGCGGCTCAGCGTCCAAAAGAGCGCCATAAATTACCAGTCCAAAGCAAATGATTGCTTTGATCTTGCCAAAATTATTAGCAGCAACAGACAGCTGAAAACGTTTCAGGATTGGTCTGGTAAAAAATTGACCCACAAATTCTACACATGTGAGAGCAAGCACAAGCTCCGTAGACATGATTCCGAGAAAAGAAAAATTGAGTAGAGGTGGTAAATATGTAAATTTATCACATAGAGGATCGAGAGTCGCACCTTTTTGCGAGATTAAATTACACTTCCGTGCTACTACACCATCCACGCCATCTAATATTGCTGCAAATGTAAAGATGAATATGGCCAGTGATTGATACCCTATGGTCCAAAAGTAGAGGTAATAGCCACACAAAGCCATTGCCGTGCGCCAATAACATATAGCGTTTGGGTGAAGAAAAAAAGGATGCGCTCTGACGTATTCTCTTGCAGATTCTTTTTTGAGTATCAGTACGCACCAAAAATAAAATACTGTACCGACGAGTGCTGATACGATGATGACAAATAATCTTTCCATGCAGTACTCCTTGTCTTTTTTTGAGGTGTACAACTAATTTAAAGAACAAAATCTTTCTCTTGATATTTTTAACATGTTTTCAGACAAAAGTCTATTTTTTATAAAGGGAAATAATACTGCATTATTTTTTGACGTGAAATATGCATTTGGCATAATTGTAGGTGAAAGGTGTTTCAATTGTATAATATTCAAGCAAGAGGGTGTGACGAGCAAACGAGTTTGTGAAAAAATGTATTAACAGGTATGTAATTTTAAAGAGGAGAATGCACTGATGATGTATACCCGTCTTACGGAAAAACTGCAGCAAAATGGGAAAATGATTAATCCTCTGGGCGTACAATCTACCTGCACCAAAAAAGCATCTATCGTGATCGTGATCGCAGTCGCCTAATATCAGAACAGGCGAGAAATATATTACGGAATAGCCGTATAACCGATAACACCTTTGAGCCATCGAGAGCAAAAAGGAAAGGAGATGCTCATGGCGCAGGATGCATCGTAATGAACAGACGCACGTGCAGAAAGTTTATACAAGCTCTCCGCACTTCTGTATTTTTGATAAGGATTTGTAAAAAAATTTACCCTCCGGATATCTGAAGGGTAAATCTTTGGTAGTCTATTTTGAGCAATTTAATATACAATGACGCTTACTGGTTGCATTTTTGCGATAACGTGCGCAATTCCGTTTGCCTCGACGCCTTCGATGACACGGTTGATGTTTTTATAACGTGCAGAATCTTGATTGATGACAATCGATGATTTGGCATTGTAGAGATGTACACCTTTTTCTTTCATTTTCGCAAATAACTCTTCTTTGTTTGTAATGGTTTTTTCTGTTCTGTTTTTACCTTTGCCAGTTCCATGTGGAGCAGAATAAAAACTTTCTGCATTGCGGTCGGTGCCAACACAGATATACGCATCCGTGCTCATTGATGATGGAATGAATACAGGTTCACCAGTTTCACGGTAAACAGGATGTTCGTGCATCTTGCTCGGTCCGAATGCGCGCGAAGTGTTGTTGCGATGTACCCAGACATCTTTATCAAAGTGATTTTCTCGTGTGATTGAAATGTGCGGGAGGTCGTAAATCAGATCCATATGTGGATCACGGCTCAATGTTTTTTTGATCGTATTGGCAATGTTGTGAATGATTACAGCACGATTTGCTGTGCCAAAATTTGATGCTGCTGCACGCGCGTTCATATAAAGCTCACCATCTGGTCCATCTGCATCGTATGTGAGAAGGGTTTGATCGCCTGTCATGTGTTGAGCGATCTTATTTTGCATGGATCTGTATACGTCTTTTTTAGTAGAGCTAAACATCATACGACCGAGTGTGACCATGAGTGACTGAGAGAAGTGTTCACGCTTTTTTGCAGTGTGTGTGTACATCGTATATTGTCCGAGTATGCCAGACCCTGTGTGTACCATGAAAAGATATTGTCCCTTACTAATACCAAGCTTTTCTGCGACTATAGGATCAACAATATCGGTCACTTTCATGAGATCGAGAAAGTGATTACCTGCAGCACCGAGTATGCCGAGACGATACTTGGCAAAATGGAGATATAATTTTGGGATGACATCAAAGATATCTTGTGGGGACATCTCTTTGCCAAAAAAGTTTCCATTGTATTGTGTGTTTTCTAACTCATTTTTTGTTGCAATATTAAAATAGTCGATTGCGGCAGATGTGCCTTTGCGACAAATATCCACTACTGTATCAAATGGCACATGTGTACCGATAAGTTTTTTGGTTGGGACAGTGTTGACGAGTTGTTCAAAAAGTATGCGAATTTCTTCTGGAGATGTGTTTTCTTCGGTAAGGGTGGTTTTGACCAATCGCATGCCACAGTTTGGATCGGAATCATTGACTTGTGGCAAGATGTATTTATCAGATACGATTGTGGTGCCAGATGCATTTTTGCGTCCAGGCTTGGAGCATATATCAGGCATTGCGACTGTATGACGGAAGAATATATCTTTGTTTGACGCGATATCCTCTGATTGTGTGAAAGTTTGTTCTTCTGGGAGGAGATCCTCACTCATAAAAAAACGGGATGAGACAGACATTTCGTCTGTTTTGAACTCATGTTGGTGTTCTGAGATTTTGTGTATGGAATTTTTATAATTGTTCATAGATTCGTATGTAGTTACGTGCTACGTTTTTAATATCAAATGTTTGGTGTGCAAATATGAATGCGCTTTCTCCAAGTGCCTTTCGTTGTATATGGTCCGTAGCGAGTGTAAGAATTGCATGTCGGAGAGGTTCTTTTTGTGCCGTGGGTATTATAACATTGATTGCATCACTCGAAAACTCTCGAAATAGCTCAAGGTCAGACGCAATAACGGGTTTTTTGCAGGCATAAGGTTCAATCATTGCGAGAGGCACATCAAATTTGCCTTTCATGGATGTGACGGGGAAGATAATAATATCAGCGAGATTATATAGTGCATTTACATCGCTAAATGTGTCTGTAAAAACGACGTGATTGCGATATCCTGCAACAGTGAGGCGATGGATTAGCTCTTCCTTCTTCTTTTGATCGGCATCGTTTTTGATGCGACATGCACACAAATATTTGATATGTGTGTTTGTAGGTTCTTTCCAGATATCGAGAAATGTATCGATGATGAGGTCGGTCGCACCAAGTCGAACAAATTCTCCCGGATATGAAACAATCATATCAGTTTCTGAAAAACCTAATTGAGACAAAAGCGTAGAATTCTTTGGAGAAGGAGAAAATTTGGAGAGATTGATGCCGGGATAAATTTGCCTGATATTGGTAAACCCCATTTTTTCTAATTTTGTCTTTGCCCACTGAGAATATGTCACAAGCATATCGCCAAAATACATTTTTTTAAGGTCTTTTGTGGAGTAAAGATCATCACGTACTGTTGCAATAGTTTGAATAACTTTTACATCTTTGTTTTTTAAAACAAATTTTAATACAGCACTGTTAAATTTTGTCGGAGTGAAGAGGAGATGTATGAGATCAAATTGTTGTGCATTTTGCCACAAGAAAAATACTAATCGGACTTTTTGCCATAAGGTAAAATTATTTGATGAATAGATTTGTTTTTGCGTAACAGTAATTGGTGTGTGTGGGTTGATAACATCAACAGGAATTGTGACCGCGTAATCACCTATATTGCATGCGAGATCATAGGCGAAGTTTTTACTCGCTTCATCCCATGGGGGAGAAAGTGGACGTGTAACAAAAAGGATTTTCTTAGTAAGTATTGACATTACGTTAAAAATGTGTTATAATTTTAATTCGTACCTTATTGTTATTTTAACAGCTTTTCTCCATAATTCAAAGCAAACTAAGGAGGTTTGTTATGAAAAAAGTCATTGTTTTGGTAAGTGTTGTAATCGCAATTGTATGTGGATACATGCAATACGGTGAGTCATATCAGGAATTTGCTGATACGTATGACATTTATCATACGCGTATGGACGATCGTGGATTGTGGGTGTTTATAAACACAGTTCATAAGAATCGCTGCGCCGGTCAAACCCTTGTGCATTTCTCTAAAAAGGAATGCGCAAATTTTCTCAAGGAGATTGGTTTTGAATCTCCGAAACAATTGATCCATTTGAGGATTGCCAAAGAAGAGTTTAATGCGAGCAAATTTGTTCACAAAATTATTTCTCTTTCGGATCGGCAGCTAAAAGATGTCAATGTGCGAGTGGCGATGTATCAATCGTATGCACCACCATCGTCAAAAAACTTATAAAAGAGGGAATGATGGAGCTGACAAAAACATTGATTACGATGTATTGCGCAGTAGGCTTATTTCATGCAATGGGCGGACTAAGAGATGTTCAATTCATTGCAATAGGCATTGCTGCTCTTATTTTAGCACTGGGCTATTATGCGGAAAAAATCTGTTATGTGTTGAAAATGACACAAATTGCAGATGATCAAGTAAAAAAGCAGGAAGAGTCAATAAAAGAGGTTGATTGATTTCTTGCAGTAGATGTCCAAAACGATCATGAGTCTATACTCACGGTCGTTTTTATTTTTTTTCTAATTCTTTCTTTTCATCTCCTTTTTTAACAGTAATCGTGACAGGTTGGGCGTTTTGTTCTGCTTCAGTTTTGATGAGGATGCGATCTTTTGTCTCAATCTCTACATCGTCTGATGCGATAATGCCAGATTCTGTCGTGATATCATAGTGAAATGTCGCCGCAGATGATCGGTTATCGATGACAAAAGTGTTATTGTCTGCCAGTGGATAGACAAAATACACGCTCCAGAAATCTTCATCCGTGTCGCGTTGGTTTTTTTCTACATATGCAAGAAAGAGCATGCTTGCCATGAGAGTTGCTAAAATTGTGATGATAATGATATGAGGATATTTCATAGAACACGTTTATCAATTTAAAAGTTCATAAAGTTCATAAAAAAATATTGTATTATTTTCGTAAAAAGAGACTGAGTTCGTCATTTTGGTAGATACGGTAGAAATTGTCTGATCGTGTGAATTGTGAAGCGTCTTGCTTTGTCGATACGAGCACTGCTCTGACGTTGAGAGATTCATAACAATATATGGATCTTTCTGATTGTGGTGTGGAGATCATGTCGCGTGTACATGTTTCGCGGTCAGGATTGGATTCATATCGCGCAAAGTAACCGCGGGAAAAGGGGAATGCAAAATCATACGTAAAAAAAATCTTGAGCCATGTGTCTGCTGTGATGTAGTTATGATCTTTGAGGATCCAAAAATCATTTTTTTGGATATTATTTTTGAATACTTTACTTGCATAATCACCTGCGTGGAATGTCTGGAGCGCATCATTGGTTTCGGGCCGTACATTCATGGATGTCGCATTATCACGCAGGCCAGATGTAAATGTATATGTCAATATACAGAGTATGAAAAAAGATATGATGAACTGCGGTAATGCGAGTGTCGATGTATTGTGGACTTTGATATGGTCAATCGTCCACATGATGAAAAATGCTGCAAAGATCGACAGAGGAAATGCTGCATAGGTGGCGATACGCGATGAAAGAATGTTTACATGAAGGAGCTGTGGAAAAAGACTCATGAGTAGGATGGCACTGAGCCAACCGCCGAGAAATGCAATTGCGAATGAATCAACGGGGATATGTAATCGAATGATCGCAAAGGAATTTTTCAATCGAAAGATTATGATCGAAATAAAAAATATGATCATACCGATAAATCCAAATATGAATCGTGCGTCACCAATCATGGATTGCAGTTGTGAAAAAGGAATGCCAATGCGTGTAGATTTATCTGGTGTGCCGATAGATGATGCAATCACGTCTTTGTCCAGATATGACGGTGGTATGAAAAAAAGAAGCATTGCACAAGCACTAATAAGAAGTGGGATGATGAATGGATTTTTAAAAAGAGAAAATATCTTTTTATACGCATTCCAGCCATCAATCTGAAAAATCATAAAAAGAATTACACTAAAAACGAAAACGTAACCAAAAATAAATGCACTCAAATGATGTGTGTATGCAAGTGTCGTGCCGAGGATGATCGCTGGAATCATATATGCAGAACGTTTTTCTGATAATGCCCGATAAAGAAAATAGATTGTTGCAGGAATGAGGAGATTGCCAATCACATTACCGATTACACCTCCGCTGACAAATTTGGCTTGAGCACCGCTAATTGTCCAGAGAGGTCCAATAAAGAGTAGTGTTAATAGTGCAATGTGTGACCCAAAGCGATGATTGCAAAATAATCGTCGTGTTAGCACGAAGACCATGAGCAACGTAAAAATATTGATGACAAAAAGTATCAATGATGCAAATGCACTAATAATCGGCACGTCGGTCAAGATGGCGATTGTAGAAATAAACACATGTTCACCAATAATAAAATCCGGGATTGCATGTGGCTCACTCAGATAGAGACCGTCCGCATCATCTGTGATTTCCATTTCCTGATATGCAGGTAGGTGGTGTTCGATCGTGATCTTTTTGACCCAGTAAAGATGGTGTGCGAGGTCGGTAGCTGTCGGGAAGATGCTATTGATCAAAAAAAGACTTTTTGCAAGTATGGTGAAAATAATGATAATACCGAGCAGGGTATATTGCTTTTTTGTAAAAGTGAAGATATCAATATTTGTATGTGTTGTTATTTTTGTAAAAATTGTCATGATTACAAAGGGAAGTGTGATTACTGCAATGATCATGAGAAGTGTGTTTTTGTCGAGTAGTAGATGAAATCGATCAACGAGGATAATGGCGAGAGTAAGAAGTGAAAAGCTGGCAGGTACGCTGAGAATGAATTTTTCTAGCAGTGCAAATTGATTGCGCGCAAAACATGCTGAGAGGAAAAACCATCCGGGAATTAGTAGTAATGCACATGTAGTGCAGGCAAAAATAAGTTGGTGCACAAAAAAACTATCCATAAACATAAGTGATGATTAAAATCTTCTCTCCTTAGCATACCACAATGGAGTTTATAATAAAACACAATTTACAATTATTTGTGTAGCAAATAAATAGCCGCGTACTTGTGTAAGTACGCGGCGTTTGCACGGCTGTATAGATGAGTTAAAATTCGGCGAAGCCAGATGGCGCGAGACGTACGTAAACGAATCCACTCATGCCGTAAGGTATCAGTTTTTTTACTTCTTTCGCGATGTAGGGTGCTCTTTCAGTATCGAGATTTCTTTCACGCTCTGCGAAATAATTTGCAAAAATCACGATTTCAAGATCTTTGTGTGCTTTGGTATTCAGGGCATCAAATGGCTCGATACGCGCTTCGACATCATTTTCCGTTAATTGTGCTCCCAGAACAGACGGAACGTTGAGTGCTTCGGCAATTAATCTTGGCAAGTTTGCTTCGAGGTCATAAACCATTTTATAAATAACGTGGCAGTTAAGTTTTCCCTTATCGTACTTAACCCATGCAATTGGCATCTTTTTCTCCTTTGTGTGAGTGGTTTGTATAAAATACGTGTGTTGCAAATGAAGTATTACGACTATGAATACTAGCAATGTAAAAATAAATAGTCAAGATATCTGTTTTATAAACTTTCCAGCTCTTCACGATATTGCGTAGCAATTTTTCCCCAACTGAAGTGCTCTATCGTGTAGAGACGGGCTTTTTTGCCAAATGCAATTCTATCAAAATCATCCGCGAGAACCTCTGTGATTTTGTCTCTCCATGCCGGGATGTTTTCGTGTTCGATGAGAAAGCCGTTTTTGCCATCATGTATGGCATCCTTGAGTCCTTGAAAATTTGATGCAATAACAACTCGTTCACACGCTGCGGTTTCGATAGCATTGATCCCAAATCCTTCCATGGATCCGGGAATATCGATATTTGGTGAAATGACGAGATCTACCGTATTGAAAAGAATAATTTTTTCAGTGTCTGGACGATTTGGGAGGAGGAAGACACGGTCATGTAAGTTGTGTTTTTGTACCATCTTTTGCGCAAGTGATAGCGAATTGACATCCCCAGCTGTATTAGATACAGCGCCACCCATTGCGACAAAGATGTAGTTTTCTGGCAAAAGGGGCATCACGTGGTCCAGAAACCATGCAACGCCTTTATGTGGCACGAAGCGTCCCATGCGGAGAATGACTTTTTTATCTGTGAGATCACTGTGTAATAATTGCGCGAGTTCATCGCGTGTATGTGTGATGAAATATTCCGCAGGATCAATCCCATTTGGGATGAAAACACATTTATCTCGATTGATATCAAAGCGCATTGCTTCAGTAATCGTGTGTGTTCCTACTGTAATGAGTTTATCGAGATGTCGTAGCGCTGGGATATTGATTGCACGATATGCTTTGCCAAGCAGTGACGACTTTTTAGCATAAGTGATATCAAGTCCATGGACAATCGAAACAAACTTTTTGTGTGGATAAAATAGATGTGCAACACGACCGAGAGGCGCTAAAACTCCATCGCCAAAAAGGACGACATCGTTTTTTGGAAGGAAAAAGAGTATTTTGATCAATGCATACGGCAAGAAGAATAGTAATGCTTTTTTGCCTCGTGTGTTAGCAATGATTGTAGTAGGTGTGATATTTTTTAAAGCATGCGCAATGCCATAGTTTTGATTTTCGATCCCACCAAATATTGGTGGGTATGCGCGTGATACAAAAAGTATGCGCAAAGGTGAATTCATGTGATTCATTTATTTTATTATGTTGTTATCCCGACAATACTTTTGTTTACGCATGCGGTACATCGTTTCTTCCGTGAGTTGACGATTAGCTTTGATCATATCGGCGATGAGTGCAAATACGAGAAATTGCATACCGACGAAAAAGAGCACGATTGCAGTGAGGAGATAATTACGATATGGTGTAACTTCCAATTTTGGGATGTATTGTATGAGAAAAATTGCAAACATCACAAACGACAAAAATATGACGAATAATCCTGGGATGCCAAAAAATTTCATTGGACGCACGTCACGTACTGCTTTGATGATGATCTTTGCACTATTGCTGACAAATTTCCAGACACTTTTGACGATGCGAGATTGACGATTTTCAAAGTAACGCACATTGACTGGAATCCAGATGAGTTTGAGATTCTTACCGATAGCATCGATGATTGTTTCTTGCGTGTATGTAAAGCCATTTACAGTATTGAGTCGTAGGAGAGCTTCGCGACTATGTGCACGAAAGCCACATGTGAGATCGTCGATCTTTGTATTAAGAAATGCACTTACAAGTTTTGCAGCAAATTTATTGAGAAATTTTTTGATAAATGGAATACCATCAGCATGTCCACCTTTGAATCGATCACCGATCGTGATGTCAGCGATCCCATCAATTATTGGTTTTAATAAATTTTTGATCTCTTCTGGATCAAATTGACCATCAGCGTCAATATTGACCATGATATCAGCGTCGTTTGCTAGCGCACTACGGACAGCTGTATTGAACGCATAGCCAAGTCGGTGATTTGTTTTGTGAGACACGACGATGTCAGCGCCTGCTTTGCGCGCGATATCAGCTGTGCTATCATGAGATCCGTCATCTATTACCTGGATAAGTACTTCTGTGATACCTTCGTATGAGCGAGGAATATTCCGAATTGTTTCTCCAATTACTTTTGCCTCGTTATATGCAGGGATATTGATAATAAGTTTCATATTGTGATATTTATGAATGATGAGTTATGATACACAGTTTTTCTATCAATGTCTATAGACCATTGTACACTAGGAGTCGATACTTGACAAAGTATAACATATAATGTATACTCATTTATAAATTGGAAGACTTGTTGTGATTGTGTGTGACGCCACTTTTTTTGAGTCAATATCTTCCGATCGTTCTTTCTCCTAAGAAACCTCCTAATTTTTGTGGGCTCAGGTGTCGTCACACACCGTTTTATTTCAACTCTTCCGCGTAAGAGTTGATTTTTTTATTTTTCACATCAAAAAACAAGCATTATGATGCATGCTTGTTTTTTGTAGGTTATTATCGGCCGATACCTTTGTAGATAATTTTATGTTTTTCCATGTCCTTTTTGTCGAGGACGTTCATACCATCAATGATTATTTTCACACCATTTTTTTTGAGGAGTGCACCAGTGACTTCTGCAAACTCAGCATGATGCGTGACGAGAATGATCGCAGTAGATTTTTTGAGGAGTGCACCAAGAGTTTTGACAGACGATTTTTTGAGAATGTGAGGATCAAATGAATGGATCTTTGCACCATGTTTTTTAAGTGCTGTGACTATACCATAATAGGGTGATTCTCGGTCATCATCGACATTTGCTTTGTATGCAATGCCGAGGATGCCAATGTTTGTACCGTTGAGCGGAAGTTTGATCTGATTAAGTTTATCCTGGAGGAGTTCTACGGTGTATGCCGGCATGGAATTATTGATTTCGCGTGATGTGCGGAGAAATTTGTGATCAAAGCCAGCCCGCTTAGCTCGCTCGATCAAATAATAGGGATCAACTGGGATACAATGTCCACCGATGCCGCGAGATGGATAGTGAGCCATAAATGCAAATGGTTTCGTGCTAGCTCCATCGATGACATCCTTAACATCAATGCCAAGTGCGTCAAACGATTTTGCGAGTTCATTGACAAAAGCGATGTTGATATCTCGGAAAGAATTTTCAACAACCTTACAGGCTTCTGCTTCACGGATGTGTTTCATCGGTCGAATTGTGGCATCAACGATCGATTCGTAAAAATTAATTGCTTTTTCAAGTCCTTTTTTTGTAAATGCACCGACAACACGTGGAATATTTGTGACATTCCATTTGGGATCACCAGGATTGATACGTTCTGGACAATGGGCGATGAATACATCTGTGCCGATCGTAAAGCCATGTTCCTCGAATATTGGACGTACAATTTCCTCCGAGACTCCAGGATTTACAGTGGATTCAAGAACGACAAGTGCGCCCTTTTTGAGATTTTTTGCTGCCATTTCACATGCGCCTATCACAGGTGAAAGATCAGGATTATAAAGTTTGTCGACAGGCGTAGGGACACAAATGAGCACAATGTCAGCTTTCTTAATCTCCTTTGCATCATCGGTCGCGGAAATGGGAAATAATGGGAGATTGTCATGGAGATATTTTTCTTCTATTGGGGAAATATTCTTGTTAATCAATGCAATTTTGTGTTTATCGAGCTCGATGCCAATCACATGATAACCACGCTCCTTTGCGCGTACAGCGAGGGGGAGTCCCACATAGCCAAGTCCAATTACAGCAACTGTTTGTGTATTCATAAGGTTATATTTATAGATTATTATTTATACTTCACTACATCATACAGTATTTTGCTATATTTACAAAAGTGTGTAAAACTATACGTTTGAGTGTGGATGTATAAGGGTGTATAATGATAAGTGAAAGTTTTACATTCATTTTATGGATTATCAATAATAATTGAATAGGGGCGTATTATGAATATTGGTATTAACGCATCATTTCTGCGAAAGCCAGGAAATGGCATTGGTCAAGTGACTTTGCATTTCCTTACAGAACTTGCAAAACAAGTAAAATCAAATCGTTCATTGAGAAATCATAAATTTTTTATTTACACCGAAGATCCTATTGATATAAAATTGCCAAAGAATTTTATTGTGAGATCTTTTTTGCCGTTTTATCGTCGAGATGATTTGTTTCGGAAATTACTGTGGGAAAAATATAGTCTTCTGCATAAAGCACATCGTGATCATTGTGATGTATTTATTAGCTTGTATCAGTCAGCAACAGTGATTAAATATATTGACATGAAACATGTAATGATCGTGCATGATGTGATTCCACATGCGTGCCCAGAATATATAAATAATTTGCGTAAGAAATTGTATTGGGAGCGTGTTGAAATAGGGATGTATTCTGCCAGCTCCATTGTTGCCGTATCAGAATACACAAAGAGCGATCTTGAAGATAAATTAAATATTAAAGCGACAAAAATCACAGTTGCTCCAATAGCGGTGGATCCAATATTTACAAGGGACGTTGTGGATGATGAAATACAACACGTGATGCAGAAATATAATTTAGCGTATAAAAAATACATGTATACTGGTGGCGGATTGGAAGTGCGTAAAAATGTAGATCGTACATTGCGTGCGTACAAAATGTTGAGAGAACAGATTCCTAATGCACCAGATTTAGTTGTGTCGGGTAAATTATTGCCGCACTTAGCTCCGCTGATCACAGATGTGGAGCAAGTTGTTTATGATCTTGGATTGGTAGATCATGTCAAGATTCTCGGTTTTGTGGATCAGGTGGATTTACCAGCTTTATATAAAGGTGCGCAAGTGTTTATTTTTCCTTCGTCATATGAGGGATTCGGTATGCCAGTATTAGAGGCTATGACGATTGGTACGCCAGTCATTACATCTAGTGATACGAGTCTCCGTGAGGTAGGTGGAGATGCAGTCCGCTATGTAAACCATGATGATGCGCAACTATGTGATGCGATGCGAGAGATTATCACAAATTCTGCATTACAAGAAAAAATGAGCTATGCAAGCAAAGAGCGTGCGCAGATTTTTTCTTGGACAAAATTTGTTGAAAAGATTCGAGAAGTGAGTACAATATAAAATATGGATACGTACGGAGTAAATAAGAGAATGCTTACTATATTATCAACGGTGGTACTGTTTTTGATTGTGGGGATATATCATTTTGATGTACTTGTTCATATAAATATTTTTGTATCAATAAGTATCATTTGTGCAGTGATTGCTTTTTCAATTTTTCGACCCGCCATTGCTTTTGTATTGTTTATTGCAGTGATTCCTGTGGAAATTATGACACTTATTCCGCCGAGTTATTCTGTAGTCTTACGACCATACCAGCTTTTTGGGATTGCATGCTTTATAGGTATCTTCTCACGCTATATGCGTGGACAAAAAATTACTTTTAAGTGGCATTCACTAGATGCGCTCATCGGTATATTTATTGGTTTAAGCTTTGGCGTCCTTGCAGGTGCAACGGATGTCGGAATTTCATTACGACAAACAATCATTCTTTTATCTTATGGCGTGTTATTTTTTGTTGTTCGGGTCTATGTGAAGCAGATTAAGGATGTGCTTGGTCTTTTTCCGATTATGATAGGGAGTGGATGGGTAATTGCATTATATGCGATTGGTGAAAATGTATTATATTTTCAGGGATTGATGCAACATGAAGTGATGCCTGGAAGATCAAATGCAACATTTATGGAACCAGATTGGCTTGGGATGTATTTGGTATTTGTTTTTGCAATGTGTCTTGCATATCTCTATTATAATGCGCATCATAAACATGTATGGAAGTTTTTTGATATTGCTTTGTATGGGGCAACTTTTACAATTGTGTCAGCAGTCATCATCACAGCTGCGCGCAGCGCGTGGCTCGGGATGATCGTTGTTAGCGTCATATATCTCAGTATTATTTTTTTACAAAGGAAATACAAAATGTGTGCTCGACATGCTTTATGGACAGGTAGCTTAGTGCTTCTGGGGAGTGGTTTTGTTACGGTTTTCCAGGTTACCAATTTTGCACTTGATGATCGTGTTTCGAGCCTTGGCACGGGACAGCAAGAAATTACAGTATCGTGTGATGATGTAAAATATGCAGAAACATTGGAAAGAAAAGGACATATAACATCAATCGATGAATTATCTGCGTATGCATGCCGTCATATAAATGTGGAAGAAGTTGCATCAGAAGTTTCTGCAGGACGTCCAGTTATTATGATCTATCGTGATGATCCGACAGTTGCGATTAGAAAGACGATTTATACCAAAACGTTTCGTTCGATCAAAGAAAATATGATGATAGGTACTGGGTGGGGAAGCAGTAGTGTCATTTTGGGCACGGATGAACGCGGTACGCCTCTAAATGCAAGTAATATTTTCTTTGAAACAGCATTATCTATTGGGATCATAGGAGCAGGAATTTTGATGCTCATTTTTATAGTAATCATAATGCGATCTGGATATGTTTTTTATCAGAATTATGACATGATGACTAATGCCGTTGCACTTTTTGGTATCTTAGGTACCGTGGCGATCATAGTGCCAAATTTTTTCAACACAGGATTGTTTTTGGGATTTATCTGGATTTATTTTGGCATGGTTGCAATTTTGTTTAATAAGTTGTAATTTTATGAATATCACAAAAAGATTTTTTTAAAAAATAATCAGAAGGGGGTGATGAAACACGATGAGTCTTTCTTGGGTATCTGTGGATTGTGGCGACAATGTATTTGAGTGTAATATAATCATGCATGGTGAAACAAAACAATTTCATGCAATTGATGTACAAACCGGTGCGTTGCGCGCAAGATTGGATGCAGAGGAATATCGACAACTTTTGCACAATGGAAATATTCCTAATATAATCCTACTGGATTAAAAAAAGCACATGTACTAAGCAGGGTCGTCGCTACGGTCCTGTTTTTCTTTGTGTAGATATGATATGCTTGTAATAATATTAGGATTTATTTTTATATGAAAATCGCGATTGATATACGAAATATTGGAAAGGGACGCACGGGAGATGAGGTGGTCTTTTTTGAATTGGTGCGCCATCTTGCGCTTTATGATGATAAAAACACATATCATTTACTGATCGATACACGTATACCAGAAAATCTCGCACATGTGATCAATCGACTTGGCATTGTGCAAAAGAAAAATTTTATTGTTGTGCAAATCGGTTCAGGGAATAAGTTTACATGGAACTTATGGAGCGTACCACAATACTGCAAAAGAGAAAAAATTGATATTTATCACACACAATATATTATTCCTTTTTTTATGCCAAGGACAGTAAAAGTTGTGACACATATTCATGATGTATCTTTTCGTGTACATAAAGAGATGATAAAAAAGACAGATGCTTTTTTTCTTAACCTGCTCATTCCGCATGCTATCAAAAAATCGCATTGTGTGATTGCAGTGTCGCAGTTTACCAAAGATGAAATCATAAAATATTATCATTGTGCAAATGAAAAAGTGCATGTGATTTATAACGCGGTAAGTATGCATTGTGATTCACATACCGACGAAATGTCTGTGAGAGAGAAGTACACATTGCCAGGAAGATATATTATGGCTCTTGGCACGATGCAACCACGAAAAAACATCCCATTTCTTATTGAGGCTTTTGCGGAAATTGCACAAGAAAAAAAAGATCTTCTCCTCGTATTAGTAGGTAAGCGATCACATAATTTTGATCGTGCGATCGATAATGCGATTGCGCGATATCCACATATACAAAATCGCATCATTTTGACAGGGTATGCACCAGATGTAGAGAAGTGTGTATTGTATAAAAACGCCGAAATTTTTGTATTTCCATCTCTATATGAAGGTTTTGGTATACCGATTTTAGAGGCACGTTCTATGGGTACGTGTGTGGTGGCGAGTGATATTCCATCACATCGAGAAATTGCGGATCGCGGTGTTTTTTTCTTTGATCCAAGGAGTCTTGACCAATGTAAAAAAATGTTGTATGATGTTTTAGATAATGATAAGATAAAAAGTGATATTTTGACGATGACGCATGAAAATCGATTTTCATGGGGAATCTCTGCTCAAAAACTCATGAGATTGTATCAATCGCTTGAGTAGAGTGTTTTTTTATGAATACAAGGCAGAAGACGCTTTTTTACATATCATTCAATAGTAATATTTATTTTAGAGAATTATGATCCCAAATACGCGACAAAATAATGCCAAAAACGGTCAGCAAGCAAGTAAAACAAAGAGGCGACTTGTAATTGCTGCTATTTGTATTTTTCTTATTGGCGGTTGTGCTTTTGCTGCAGTAAAAGTAATTGATAAGATTGCACCAAATAGTAATGTTTTGGGTAGTTTGATGAAGAATTTACCACTTGCAGAAAATAAAATTGACGGTGAAAAGGACGGGCGTGTAAATGTCGTGCTTTTGGGTATGCGTGGAAAAGGCGTTGTTGGTGGTGGGACACTTGCGGATACAATCATGATTTTGAGTATTCGTATTGCAGAGAATGCTGAAGGTGATAAAGAATATAAGGCATCAATGGTGTCAGTGCCACGTGATCTCTATGTCACAATTCCTGGAACAACAAATTACACAAAAATAAATGGTGTGTATGCATACGGTGAGCAAAAAGGTGATGGTCAAGGTATGGAAGCAATGAAACAGATCCTGCAAGATATCACTGGTCAACCAATGCATTATGCAGTAGAGATTAATTTTGAAGGATTTAAAAGGATCGTGGATACTTTGGGTGGCGTGGAAGTCAATCTTGCAGAAGAGTTCATCGAGCCAGTGCAATTTCATGAGGCAAAAGTATGTGATCCGCGTGTATTCACTGTAAAAAGTGGGCAATTTGAGACAAAAACAAATGACCGTGGCAAGGTAGTTGCACAATACCCACTCTGTTATAATGCACAAGAAGAGTGTGGCGGTGTGTTCAAAGTGTCTGCGGGTGTTTCGATCCTTAATGGTGATAGAGCTTTGTGTTATGTGCGTGCTCGTGCAACATCTAGTGATTTTGATCGTGCGCGACGTCAACAGGATGTTATTGGACAGATCAAGACAAAAGCCTTTTCGATGGGAGTTTTATCTGATTTTGGCAAGGTGCAAGAGTTGATTGGCGCATTGAGTGATAATACAAATACGGATATGGAGCTTTGGGAGATGCAACGATTCTTTGAGCTTTATCAAAAGATGGGTAATGATATTCCTGTGACACACAAAGTCTTGGAAAACTCAGAAGAAGGTCTTTTGTATTCACATGAGGGTGATGAGCGTGGATATATACTTATGCCTCGCGGAGATTCATATGATCGCATTCGAGAACTATTTACTAGTATTATTTAATAAATAGTACATCAGTTTATTATCAATGAAAATTTCATATATCAAAAATACGATTTACTTGTATACTAAAATTTCATGCCAAAAGTTTCTATTGCAGTGCAGAGTTATAAAAATCCGGAAATGCTCTCTTTGTGTCTACAGTCTGTTCGAGAACATTGTAAAAATATCGATCATGAGTTAATTGTTGCTGATTGTGCAACGGAAGATGATATGATCATGATGATGCGAGAGGATTTTCCTGAGGCGATTTTTATTCCACATAAAGAAAATGTAGGATTTGGTGCAATGGTCAATGCATGTATTGACAGAGTAAAGGGTGAATATGTTTTTTTCATCAATCCCGATACAGTTTTAGAAAAAGAAACAGTTTCTCGTCTTATAGAGTTTATGGATGCACACACACGCGTCGGTCTTTGTGCACCAAAACAAAAGAATTTCAACGGTAAATATGAAAATACACGATTTCGCTTTTATCAACCGATGACAATTGTGTATCGTCGTACATTTTTAAAGCGCTTTCTTTTTGCACAAAAGCATCTTGCACATTTTGAAATGAAAGATGTGAATAGGTCAGAGCCGTATCCAGTAGAGTGGGTGATCGGAAGTGCAATGTTTGTGCGACGGTCGGCGATGGAAGATGTCGGTAAGATGGATCAGCGTTTTTTCATGTATATGGAAGATGTTGACTGGTGTCGACGATTTTGGGAAAAAGGATATATTGTATGCTATAATCCACAAGTAACAATGTATCATTTTTATGGAAAGGGCAGTGCAAAAGGTGGTATATTGAAGGGGCTACTGTTTAATCGGCTGACGTGGATTCATATTGCAAGTGGTATAAAATATTTTAAGAAATATCGAGGTAGACCAGTCCCAAAAATAATTGAAAATTTATAATAAAAAAATGGATCAAGAAATTAATAAGGAAGTAGTCGTAAAAGCGCATAAAAAAAGCAAGATCACGTCACATATTTTAACAATGCTTATCGCAGTATTTTTTTCGGGAATATTCTTTATTTTCGGATTTAGTATCGGTAAAGATCATGGAGAGAAAAATGTGCCCTTTGATCTCGCTGTTGTGGAAAATAAAGATGGAGATAAAAACGTAGATTTTGCTCTATTTTGGGATGTGTGGGATTTGGTTAAAGAGAAATATGTTGATCATGATCAATTGAAGGCGGAAGATATGATCAATGGTGCGATCAATGGGATGTTATCTGCAACAGGTGATCCATATACCGTATTTCTCGATTCAGAGCAGTTTAGTGCTCTTAATGAAGAATTGAACGGTAGCTTTGAAGGAATTGGAGCAGAAGTCGATATGAAAGACAATATTGTCACAATTGTCACACCTCTCGAAGATTCCCCAGCGCAAAAAGCGGGTATTCGTGCAGGTGATAAGATTGTGGAGATTGATGGTCAAACAACATCAGATATGACGATAGATGAGGCGGTTAAAAAAATGCGTGGCCCAAAGGGGACGGAGTTAAAATTGCGCATATTTCGATTAAATGATGGTGTCGGCGATACACAGGAGATTGTTGTTTTGCGTGATACAATCCGTTTGGATAGTGTGCGAGTATCATTTTTAGAAGGAGATATTGCTCAGATTAAAATATTACAATTTGGTGAAAATACTATTCGCGAATTTAATCAGGCAATTTCTGATGTGATGAATCATGGGTCAAAAGCTATTATCGTAGATGTACGAAATAATCCAGGTGGCATATTGCACACAGCTACGGTGATTGCGAGTAAATTTTTACCAGATAATTCTGTTGTTGTGATCGAACAAGATGCACAAGACAAGCGTACAAATTTATATACTTCAGGGGCGCATCCATTTCTCGATATGCCTGTAGTGGTTTTAATCAATGAAGGTAGTGCAAGTGCATCAGAAATTTTGGCGGGAGCACTTCGTGATCATCGTGAAGATGTGGTACTCATTGGAAAAAAATCATATGGGAAAGGATCAGTGCAAGAGTTGATACCAACAAGCACAACCACTGCAGCAAAAATCACAGTGGCTAAATGGCTTACACCGAATGGTGATCAAATTAACAAAAAAGGCATTGATCCTGATGAGGTTGTAGAATACACAGAAGAAAATTACAAAAATAATCAAGACCCACAGCTCGATAAGGCAATTGAAATTGTTAAGCAAAAAATGAGCGTGAAGTAAGGTCTTGTATAAAATAGCATCAGTGGCATAAAATTAGCACTTCACTTGACTGAGTGCTAATTTTTGTTATACTATACGAAGTATAATATAATTTTATTAGTAAAAAAATGCGATATGAGTACAAAAATTACACCGCTAGGTGAAAATGTGTTAATCAAAATGGTAACACCAGAGGCAAAGACTGCTTCAGGAATCTATATCCCAGAAAATGCAACAAATGAGCCTTCTCAACAAGGAACGGTGATAGCAATCGGAGACAGTGAAAAGATTAAAGTAAAAAAAGGTCACGTTGTCATATTTAAAAAATATGGTGGAGAGGAAGTTACATTTGAAAAAATAAGCTATGTAATTGTGAATGCAAAAGACGTTATCGCAATCATTGAATAAAAAAATAATCCGGACTACGATGTCCGGATTTTTTTTAGGAGTTCATCATGAAAATCGTGCGTTTTTGATGATTGAGAGCGTCTATAGAAATATAAATGATCAGGATGATGCCTCTCATTGTCATGTGTCTGCAATCACAACTGAGAATGACACATAATCATCGCGAAAGAAAAAACAAACAGTATTGTAGTGCTGTATATAATTGAAGATGTGATGTTGGTGTGAACGTTTGCACATAAGCAAAAAATGTGATATGATAACTCCGTTTACAGTAGAATTCTTTTGTACAATGTGCAAAAGTGCTTCTATACTGTATGGTTAAAAAATAGATAAAAACAATATATATGATTGAACAACATGAGCAGGAAAACATGAAGGATTTTATCATTGAAGTTGTAAAGATGTTTTTTTTAGCTTTGGTGATTATCGTGCCAGTGCGGATGTTTTTATTTCAGCCATTCATTGTGCGCGGGGCGAGTATGGAGCCAAATTTCCATGAAAAGGAATACCTCGTAATCAATGAATTTGGTTATAAAAGTACGCCAATACGGATACTTGGAAAGGATCTTATGACAGTTGAGTCACATAAAAATCTTAAAAGAGAGGATGTCGTCGTATTTCGATCATGGCATGATGAGAAGCAATTTTATATCAAAAGAATTGTCGGATTACCAGGTGAAACAGTCGAGATCGATAATGGAGAGGTTATTATCACAAATGCAGAAAATCCAAATGGTTTTGTTTTAGAAGAGGGTGCATATCTTCCTGACGGACGTAAAACAAATGGTTCACAAAAAGTTATTTTATCAGAAGATGAATATTATGTTTTAGGTGACAATCGACCTGCCAGTAGTGATTCACGTATGTCAGGACCATTGAATAAAGAGGCAATAATCGGAAAAGTATTGTTGCGAGCATGGCCTGCGAGTCGTCTTCACTATTTCTAAAAATTTAATCAACGTGTAATTATAATTGATGCAATGCTTATGGTACGACAAAAATTGGCACAGAAAAATGTGAGTAAAAAACGTTCAGCGGCAAAGATGCAAGAAGAATTGGTAATACAGACCGTACGTGGTATGCGTGATATTCTTCCGGGTGATCAGCCATATTGGCAGCAAATTCGCAAAGTGCTTGAAAAAAGATCAATTGAATATGGCTTTTCACGTATAGACACGCCGCTTGTGGAGTTTGAAAATATTTTTGCACGTCCAATTGGAGAAGGTACGGATATTGTAGATAAGGAAATGTATACTTTTCGTACAAAGGGTGGTGATCAAGTCGCGCTACGTCCTGAGATGACAGCGTCAATTTGTCGTGCGTATATCCAACATGGCATGTCCATTCTTCCGAAGCCTATCAAATTGTTTTCGCTTGGACCTGTATATCGCTATGATCGACCACAAGAAGGGCGTTATCGTGAATTTTATCAGACAGAATTCAATATTTTTGGAGAGGATGACCCAATCTTGGATGCGCAAGTTATGCAAATTGCACATCGTGTATTAAAGAGCCTTGGTATTAACAATGTACAATTTTATGTAAACTCAATTGGCACGACAGAATCACGTAAGGATTATTTAAAACTTTTAAAGGCATATTTTCGTTCCAAAAAAGCAAAATTGCCTGCGCGATTTAGAGATATGATTGAAACAAACCCATTACGCATATTTGATGCAAAGGATGATAAATGTATGCAGGTATGTGCAGGAGCACCGCAATCTATTGATCATTTAGATAAAGATTCTCGTGATCACTTCAAAAATCTTTTGGAATATCTTGATGAGTTAGATTTGCCATACACAATCAATCCGCAACTCGTACGAGGATTGGATTATTATACACGAACAGTTTTTGAGATTTATGCAAGTGATGGAGATGGTAAAGGTCATTCATTGGGTGGTGGTGGACGATTTGATGGTTTAGTAGAAATGTTTGGCGGTGAACCTACGCCTGTTATCGGATTTGCTTTTGGCATTGATCGATTGGTTATGGAAATGAAGCGCGTAAAAGCAAAAAAATACCAATCACCGCAGCCGCGTGTATTTTTGGCACAATTGGGAGAACTTGCAAAGAAAAAGAGTTTGCGATTATTTGCTGATATTGAACAATCGGGTATTTTAGTTGCCGAGAGCTTTGGTCGTGGTAGTCTCAAAACACAATTACGTCATGCAAATAAGCTCGGTGTAGAACTTACGCTTATCATCGGTCAACAAGAGGCATTGGATGAGACAGTGATTGTCAAAAACATGCTTACAGGTACGCAAGAGACTGTTGCACAGAGAAAAATTGTAAATTTTGTCAAAAAGAACTTGAAAGAATCGTCAAAACTTGTGAATTCAAAATAACTGTGTTAATATGAATAACTGTATATTTTGCAATATAAGTAATGGAGTAGTTCCAACAAAAATGGCATATGAGTCTGCTACGGTAGTTGCTTTTGCAGATATTCATCCTATAGCACCAGTGCATTTTTTAATTGTTCCCCGCAAACATATTGTTTCGATGAATGACATCGACACAGAACATGCACCTGTTATTGCTGAGATGTTTATTGCTGCAGTGCAGATCGCAAAGGATTATCATATTGCTGATGATGGATATAAATTATTGATCAGAACGGGGAAACATGGTGGGCAAGAAGTTCCACATATACACTTACACATAATCGGCGGGGCTCTGTTGTCTGAGAATATTCATCCAATGACATAAATGAAGATGTAGAGTTTATATGGGTATTTCATGTAAATTCTGTCGTCCACATTTGTGGAAAATTTAGAAAGGAGTGTGACCTCATGGTTTACGTATATAAGAAAAATGATCGCGAGACAACTGAAAACCTTATTAAACGCTTTACACGACGAGTGCAACAAAGTGGCGTTTTAATGCATGTTCGAAAGAATCGTTTTGCTGCAGATGATAAGAGCAAGACAGAACGTCGACAAGAAGCTCTCTATAAGACAAAGATGCGCAAAGAAGTAAATAAATTGAAAAAACTTGGTCGGTTTGACGAAGATTCTTTCAAAGAATTGAAAAAGAAGATCAAAAAATAATGATCGTTGAATGTAGCGAGTTCTATGCACAATGCAATAACTAAATTGTGCATGAATACTATTTATATTTTATTATTCAATACAAAAATATGTTATTGCGAGAAAAAATTATTGAAGACTTGAAAATTGCGATGAAGGCAGGGGATACAACGAGCAGAGACACATTACGTACGATTGACAGTATGATCAAAAACGAAGAAATCGCACAAAAAAAACGTGAGACAGGATTGGATGACATGCATACAGTTATTTTGATCAAACGCGCCATAAAACAACGAAAAGACAGCGCGTTGCAGTTTCGTGCTGGTAGCAGGGAAGATCTCGCAAGCAAAGAAGAAACCGAAATCACTATTATAGAAAAATATCTTCCACAGCAAATGAGCATAGATGATGTCCGAGTGATTGTCAAAAAGGCTGTGGAGAGTCTTGGGGTGACATCTAAGGCTGATATGGGCAAGGTCATGGGAATTGTGATGCAAGAGATTGGAGATGCCTCAGATGGCAATACAGTGCGTCAGGTTGTAAATGAAATTTTGGTCTAAGCTAATCTCGTTTTTACGTGTATATGAGTGTAATCGTTGAATTAAATGCTGGTATCTATGATCAGTTTAGTAAGGAGTCATTGCATGATATCGCGATGCGTACAATAGTCGCAGCAAAAAAAATCAGCAGTGATGTCCACAATATAACGATCAGTGTTGCAATAGTCGATGAAAAAGAGATTCAGAGAGTTAATCAGTTGTTGCGTGGCAAGAACCAAACTACAGATGTGATTTCCATAGGTGATTATAGTGATGATCAGGACATTTCACGAGAGACAAAAAATGAAGTTTTCTTAGGAGAAATTATTCTATGTTATAATTATATAGTAGAATCTGCGCAAGAGAGAAAAATATCTATTTCAGAAGAGTTTTATTTAGTGTTTGTTCATGGTATACTACATTTGCTAGGATTTCAACATGGACAAGAAATGTTTTATATGCAGGAAATAATAAGTAAAGAATTTTGTACAAAAAATAACATATGAAAGGATATACGATTGCACGAAGTGCAAAAGCAGCTGGGAGAGGTTTGATATATGCCTTTAAGAATGAGCGAAATTTTCGTGTCGAGGTTTATGTTGCGATCATTGTTACATGTGCTCTTTATGTGCTACGTGCGTCATTACTTCAAGTAGCGGTAATCATGACAATGATTTTTTTGGTTTTTATGATAGAATTGATGAACACAGCAATTGAGCGTGTTGTAGATATATTAAAACCACGACAACATCCGTATGCAGGAGTAATCAAAGATGTCTCTGCAGCATCAGTTCTTGTGTTGAGTTTGGGGGCAAGCATTGTAGGAGTAATCATTTTTCTGCCACTACTGATTGCGTCAATAAGATAATAGAGTCATCGTATGAAAACAAATATTATTACAAGTATTGATCTTGGGTCATCCACAGTTCGCTGTGTGATTGCCGATGTTTCTTTAGAGGATGGTCAAGTGCGTGTTTTGGGTGCGGGTATTGTTCCAGCAAGTGGGATGCGCCGCGGAGCGGTTGTGGATATCAATGATGCGGCTGATACGATTTCTGCTGCTGTGGAGCGTGCTGAGCAGATGAGTGGTGAGAGAGTAAAAAATGCAATTGTGAGTATTGGTGGCGCTGGTATTGTTGTGAAAGAAACACAAGGTGTGATAGCAATCGGTAGAGCAGATGGTGAAGTAAATGAAGATGATGTCGTGCGAGTGATCGATGCGGCACAAGCGATTTCCATCCCATCCAATAATGAGGTTATACATGTTATCCCTCGATCTTTCCGCCTGGATGATCAGAGAGATATCAAAGATCCTGTTGGTTTGCGTGGTGTACGTTTGGAAGTGGATGCAGTTATTGTTGAAGCACCGAGCAATCATGTAAAAAATCTTACTGGCGCAATGGATCGAGCTGACATAGCTATTGATGATTTTATTATTGAACCTCTCGCAGCTGCTGAATCAACATTAACCAAAAAACAAAAAGAATTGGGGGTTGTACTAGTCAATCTTGGTGCAAGTACAACATCTGTTGCAGTGTACGAAGAGGGAGAATTGATTCATACAGCAGTATTGCCAGTTGGATCTGATTTTATCACATACGACATTGCAATCGGATTACGAACAGAAATTGATATCGCTGAGCGTGTGAAATTTGAATTTGGGAGTGCTGATATTGATAGCGTAGATAAAAAAAGTATGATCGATCTTTCTCATATTGATGAACGAGAAAAAGATCTTGTGTATCATACACATGTATTAGAGATCATTGAAGCGCGACTTGATGAAATATTTGATCTTGTCATTAATGAACTCGAAAAAATCGGTAAAGATCAGCTATTGCCAGCAGGAGCTGTGCTAACGGGTGGTGGTGCACATTTGCCACATATTATAGATTTTGCAAAACAAAAATTACGTTTACCTGTATCGATTGGACAACCAGCAAACCTTCTCGGTGTAGTGGATCATGTCGATGATTCTTCATATGCAACGGTAATTGGTTTGCTTTTATGGGCGTTACATGGGTCACATGCGAGCGGTCCACGTTTTGGACAAGGTACCATTGGTAACATAAAGAAGATGACAGATAAAATCCGTGGCACGATAGGTCGTTTTTTGCCGTAATAGATTATCTGTAAAAATAGTCGTATTGACATTTGTCTTCTGAGCGTGGTACAGTAAAAAACTGTAGGGTATTAATAATTCTTTTATATTATTTAACTACTATAATTAATGTTATGGCAGAAGTAAAAACTGATATTGAAACATTTTCACGGATTAAGGTGATTGGTGTTGGAGGTGGTGGAGGTAATGCAATTTCTCGTATGATCGATGCAGATCTTAAAGGTGTAGAATTTGTTGCAATTAATACTGACACACAAGCACTGCATCATTCTAAAGCAGAAGAAAAAGTTCATATTGGAAAAAGTCTCACAAAAGGATTGGGTGCAGGAATGAATCCGGAAGTAGGTAGACAAGCAGCAGAGGAGAGTCGTGAAGAAATTCAAAATGTGCTTAAAGGTGCTGATATGGTTTTTGTGACATGTGGTCTTGGTGGTGGTACTGGGACGGGTGCTGCACCAGTGGTTGCAGAAACAGCAAAAGAACTCGGTATATTGACGGTTGCAGTCGTGACAAAACCATTTTCATTTGAAGGATCACGCCGTCGTGCGATTGCTGAAGAAGGTTTGGCTGCTCTCAAAAAAAGAGTTGATACGATTATCTCAATACAAAATGATAAAATTTTATCAATTATCGATAAAAAAACGAGTCTTGTAAATTCATTTCGCATTGTGGATGATGTTCTCAGACAAGGTGTACAAGGTATTTCAGATATTATTTGTAACAGTAGTTCAGAGAGCGTGAACGTTGATTTCAAAGATGTGGAAACGACTATGTCAAACAGTGGCGATGCGCTTATGGGAATTGGTATTGCAACAGGCGAAAATCGTGCACAGGAAGCCGCAAGAGCTGCAGTGAATAGTCCGCTCCTTGATTTGTCAATTGATGGTGCAAAGAGAGTATTGTTCAATATTACAGGCAGTAGTGATATTACGATGTTTGAAGTGGAAGAAGCATCAAATGTTATCACAGAATCAGTCGATCCAGATGCACGGATTATCTTTGGTACGGTTATCGATGATAACTTGCCAAAAGGTGAAATTCAAATCACTGTAATCGCTACAGGATTTAATGATGAACCATATGAGAGTGAGAGTATGTTGGAAGCAAGAAAAGACGACTCAGCAGTGCATGGTCGCGGATTTATCAATGAAGTTAAAAATCCTCCTGTCAGCAAATACATGCAGGAAGAGGAAGACGATGATAAATATGAGAGGGAGTCACAGATGGGTCGTCAAGAACCAGCTCGACAACAAGATATGTATATTTCCAAGCAACGTCGTAGTAGTGATATGGGACAAGATGTGCGCATGATGAAGACGTCGGGTAACAATGATATGGATATTCCATCACAAAATCCGATGAAAACCAAAATGATCATTGACGAGCCAATTAATTCACAAATGCGATCTATCACGCAGTCTGCAAAAAAGATTATAGGAGACAGTGAGGAGAATGATATTGAAATTCCTGCTTTTATCAGGAAAAAAATGAAAAAATACTAACAAATCATACATTTGTATACGTTATAGAGATAATCCAATACAAAACAAAAACCTCTGGAACATTGCCAGAGGTTTTTGTTTTATAAAGAACATCTTATAGTGATCTATGCAACAAACTAATCATCAAACTGAATATAATTACTGTGCGGTTCATGCTCTATAATTGTGAAACATGTTTTGCATATGTATCAAGATGTGATAATTGTTTTTCTGTGAGATTCTGCGATTTTGCTACTGCTTCTGCGATTGCTGCATTTGTAAATGACATTTCCGTACCTGGATGTATCTGTCGTGCTTGCTGAGCTTTGCGCAAATAATCTTCGATATAGATTTTATGTGCAGGCGTAATGCTCGAAATATTGTTTTTGGAAATATAGTCAGCAGCCGCCTTACGAGCTAGAGTTGTTGCGCTATCTCCACGTACAGCAACAATTTTTATGACGCCATCCTTCGGCTGTTCTGTATGTGATTCAATTACTTCACGTACTACATCTTTAGCAGTTTCTTCCTTTACTGGGACAGTATCTGTTTTAGCAGACTTTTCTTCTGCTACAACTGCAGGCACTTCTTCAGTTTTCACTTCTGTAGGTGGTTGTTCTTGAGCAACCGTTTTTGGTGCTTCCACTCCTTTTCCTTCCGGTTCAGGAGTAGTAGTCGTTACTGCGATTTCTTGTTTTGTATCATCTTTGATCTCATCAATGATTTGATTAATCTCATCATTATTGTTTGTTGCAGTCATTGCAACTTCATTTATTTGAGAATCATCAACGATCACACCTGTTCGTGCATTTCTCTTAGAATAGGAGTAAATTGCAAAGACAAGTAACAAAACAATACCAATACTAATAATAATACGCAGGTTGTCTTGAATCCAATTTGAAACATTATTTTCTTCAGTCATTGTGTATAACACCGTCCTTTCTAGTTTTAAATTGTTAAATAGCTTACGTTGAAGCCGTCCGCCATGAGCGGACAACGAAATCTCTTTTAATTGTACAGTCAATATATTATGCGTCAACGTAGACAATATGCGGTTTTTTTGGTCTAATATATTTAGTGCTTCGATTCACTTTATTAATACAATCATCAAAAAATACAATGCATATCATTTTACTCATTTTTGTTTTACTATTATTTATTATTGGCATTCTCGGTATATTTGTGCCAGTCATCCCGAGTCTACCCGTTATATGGTTTGGCATCGTCGTTTATGCTTATGCAACAAATTTTGAGGAGGTGACAGTGACGATTGTTTTGATAACGGGTTTGTTCATGATGATTGGAAGTATTATAGAAATCATTGCTGGCGTACTTGGAGCAAAAATATATGGTGCGAGTTGGGTGGGCATTTCCGGTGCGGTACTGGGTATGATCTGTGGTTTTATATTTGCAAATATAATAGGTATGATCATTGGATCTTTTATAGGAACATTCATTGGAGAATATTTACAGTACAAAAAAACACACACTGCGATCAAAGCAAGTGTGGGTACAATCATTGGTTTTATTTTTGGTGTCATCACAAATATTTTTATTTCATTTATAATGATCGCGATTTTTGGATTTGCTCTTTTCTAATTTTGAATTTGTTGATATAATATAAAATATTATTTATAATATAAATAGAAATCAAAATGTTTTTTAAATAAAAAATATTTTGTGAATAAATAGAAAATTAAAAATAGAAAGGATGGTGAAATAACTATGGCAGCAAAAAAAGCAACAAAGAAAAAAGTAGCTAAAAAAGTTGTAAAAAAAGTAGCTAAAAAAAAGAAATAATAATTTCTTCGAGTATAGTCTACAAACGAATAAAACATAAAGCTCCAGTAATATCTGGAGTTTTATGTTTTGTGGAGTAAAAAGCCCTAATTATATGGACTTTTTTAACATATGATCATATAGCGTCATATCGTAAAGTGGATGATGCGCGGTCGATTTGTGAGGTCGTTTATGATTGTGACGCGCGCTGGTGCGACGTGATAGGATGCGAGCAGCGTAAAAAAAATCTCTTTCTGTTCGGAGCTGATCTCGCAATATATTTCACATGTCGTTTGTGGTAATTTATTTTTTAGTAAAAAAATTTGATCAATCAATAATCGATAATGATGAAGTCCATGGTCACTTGACCAAAGTGCGATTTGTGGTTCGTGGATGAGCGAGCGTGATTCTTTTTTTTGAAGTAACTCATTTTTTATTGTTTCATCAACGTATGGTAAATTTGCAGTAAAAATAATTTTAGTGAGTTGTGGATAACTGAGAGCATGATGTAACTGTGGATAACTCAAAAGATCAGAATGAAAAAAATTAATATATGAGTCGACAAAATGGATCTTTGAATTTTTACGTGCAATGGATAAAGCTTCATGTGAAATATCTGATCCAATGAAAGAAATATTTTTTTTCATAACAGCTAGCTCTTTTGCAAGAGTAACGATGATAGCGCCACTACCTGTGCCAACATCGACGATGAGCGTTTTTGCAGGAATGGTATTTTTATTGTGGATGATATCAGTGATGATGAACTCTGTTTCTGGACGAGGAATGAGCGTGTCTTTGGTAACGATAAAATCTCTGCCGAAGAATTCTTTTTTTCCAATAATATAGGCCAAGGGCATGTCACTCATGCGCTGGTTTAATGCAAGTGTTAATGTAGAATGTGCTTCAGATGCAATCATGTGGTCCGGATGTGCAATGACAAATGAACGTTCTTTGCCAATAAAATGAGCAACAATGAGCTCAAAATCTATGCGGTCAAGTTTATCAATCCACTTTGCTGAGAAGGAACTGATTGTTATGTGTGACATGCGATTTTTGAGAATGATTAGAAGAATAATAGGGTTCTTGACAAAACCTTAAACTTTTGGTAGAATATACTGTTATGCAAGAAACGACTGAAATTGAATGTTTAGTCAGTCTGTTACTGCATTTTTGTGATTTATTTCGAAAAAATCCCACATATGATACGATTATATACATTATTTATTATTGCTGCAATCATTTCTGTTTTTTTGTATGTCTTTGTAATTGTTCCTCGTGCTGATTATGTGATGCAGACAACAGTGTTAATTGATTCAAGAAATCCTACGGTTTTTGCAAATATTGATCATATTGTAAATAATATCGTGTATATTGCAAGAGAATCTGTTGCATCAAGTAATGAGGTGGGAAATGTAATGCAATATGTGCATGTTGAGCGTATTACCAATACTGACATGATTAGCATCGCGATTTATGCGGACGCAAAAGATAATATGCGCAATATCCAAACAAAGGTATATAATACAATTTTTAACAATGTACAGAAATATTATACAATCAATAAAGATATATCAGTAAAGATCATACACAAAGATCAAGAGTCAAAAAAGACAATTTCAGCAGGTGTTGTTCCATATGTATTAATGATTGTTATTGCGATGGGTGCAATAGCTGGGGTGTTGGCATTGTTTCAGATGATCGATCTCATGCGAGACGTTAAATCAGAAAAAAATACTATCGATGGAAAAAAAATATTTGAAAAATATCAACCGAATATTCTCTCGGAATATATGCAGCGTGAAGATAAAGATGTGAAACCACGTGCACAAGAAAAGAAAGAAGAACACAAAGAAGTTGCGACCGCTATACAATCAGTCACTCAAGTTAAAAAAGCAGAAAAGATACAAGAGGTAGCACTAAAAGAAGAAAAAAAAGAAATAGTGGCGCCAATAACACATAAAACATCTGTCCCAGATGGGCTGCCTACAATACCTGGCAATTTGCCTGTAGTAGATATCAGTGCTTTGGGATTTAGAAAGAGAGACGCGGATATCATCAATAGTCAGATCGATGTATCACCGGCTGAACCAACGGAAGAAGAATTGAAGGCACGATTAAATGAATTATTAAATGGTAAATTGTAATACTATGTCTTACAACTATACAACTAAAAAATTAATTATATTTTGGGTGGTTGCTATTCCTTTATTGATAGGATGGTATATCTTTTTGCAAGTGAAAAATGATCCTAAAAAATTGATTGGTTATGCATACAATACGTCTAAAGTATTACCCTTGGGTGATAAATATGACACATCACTCGAATTGGCACATTACCTCCTTCAAGAGGATGATACGGAACGTACATTCATGATCCTCTTGCAAAACAATATGGAACTTCGTCCTGGCGGTGGTTACATCGGTTCTTTTGCGATTGTTAAGATGAAGAACGGTATAGTGGTTGAAAGTGCTGTGCATGATACGGCAAACTTTGATGGTCGCATCCCTGACACACTTGATGTGCCATATCCGATGAAAGAAACGATGAATATCAATGCATGGAAGTTGCGTGATAGCAACTGGATGCCTGATTTTGCAACGAACGCACGCGTGGCGGAGGATTTTTATCATCTCGGTGGTGGTTTGGAACAATTTGATGGTATTATCGCTATAAATGCTACTGTTCTCGACACAGTATTGAATATGACAGGACCGATTACTTTAGATGGTTTTCCAGACACATATCGTAGTGGAGATGCAATTTTAAAATTGGAATATCAAGTCGAAAAAGGTTATAAAGAGCAAGATATTAAAAAGGGTGATCGTAAGGTCATTATGGATGAATTACTAAAAGAGATTGTTAAGCGAACAAAGGCGCTATCAATACGAGAGAAGCTGACATTGGTGAGTCAATTCATATATGTGCTTGATAGTAAAGATATTCAATTATATTTTACGGACATGCGTATGACACAGCTCGTGGATGCTGTGAATTGGCGTGGCGCTGTTGATACTGCGTGGAATAAGGATTATATAATGGTAGTGGATGCAAATCTTGCTTCATATAAAACGGATCATGTTGTGGAGCGGAGCATTGGTTACGACATTGATCTTTCTGGTACAATTCCACAGGCAGTATTGACGATTCATTATGACAATACAGCAACACAAAAAGATTGGAAGACAAATGATTATCAAACGTATGTACGTGTATATGCACCAAATGATACATGGTTCACAGATATGTCAAATTGTGTATTGCCAGCACAATATGGTACAAAATACGATAAACGCTATGTAGGTTGCCTCATACACGTGCCACTTGGTACAGAGAAAGATTTTGTTGTGCGTTATAATTTGCCAATCAATCTGAAAAATAGTTATCCATACGATCTTAAAATTCAAAAGCAATCTGGTGTGCATAATATTCCAGTGAATGTGCGTGTAAAAAATCCAGGAATGGATATACAAGAATATGTATTTACAATGGATACAGACGTTATTTTGTCAGATGTGATGAAAAAGAAATAGTACATGTATTTTTTCAGTCTATTTACATCACAAAAAAACACTTTTCTCACGGGATTGGTGTTTTTTTATGATATAATAGAGAAATATAAAATTACATCTGACGCTATATGAAAACAGAAGAAACAAAGATAGATGGATTGTTAGTGATCACGCCTGATATATTTGGAGATCTGCGCGGTTTTTTTGCGGAAACGTATAATAGGGAGCGGTACAAAGCGAATGGCATATCAGACGAATTTGTACAAGATAACTTATCACGATCAGCAAAGGGCGTTTTGCGAGGATTGCATTTTCAGAGGCGTCCACATGCACAAGGTAAGCTCGTGCAGGTAATCGTGGGGGGTGTACTCGATGTTGCTGTGGATATTCGGCATGGGTCACCGACGTACGGACAGTGGGTGTCTGTAGAGCTTTCGGCTGATAATAAAAAACAGTTTTGGATTCCAGAGGGTTTTGCGCATGGATTTCTGGCTCTGGAGGATGATACAATATTCAGCTACAAATGCACAGATGTCTATGTAAAAGATGCAGAGGGCGCTCTTGCGTGGGATGACCTATCAATCGCGATTGATTGGCAATTGGATAAATATGGTATCGTTAATCCGATTGTGTCGGAGAAAGATCAAAATAACATGGTTTTTAGTGATCTAAAAAATAATTTTGCGTATGAAACGACTAAATAATAAATAACACTATTGTATGATGATGTATGAAGGAGGCGTCGATGTGGCAAAAAAAGCGGTAGAGCAGAAACCGCACGGCAAACCAGATCTTGATGCGACTATCCAGATAGAAGCAGTTGATAATAATAATGATTTATTATTATTGCGTATAGCTGATCTCAAGAAACAAAAAGAAGGCATTCTCGCTTTTAGAGATATCGTACACGCAGATCGAACAATTCTGGCACGGATCAATAGTGAGATTATGCAATTGCAAAAAGAATTTTTTGAAAAAGAAAAAGCTATCATATGTAAAATGATCGATCGCATGGGCGGTGCATATTCAGCGTCACAGGATCGCGATTATTCTCCAGAGGAGACCAAAATGATTATCGAGGATGTATTAGCAGGTCGCAAAACGATTAAAGTGATTCCGCGATCACCGATTATGGGTAGCACAGAAAATTTACGTGATAAAGTGCAAAAATTATTGGAATTTATATGATCGTTTTTTTTAAAATATTTTTTTTGCGAAGGTGAAAATCTCGGAATATTATGTCATATATGCGAGATTTCTGAATCCCCATTTTTACGGACATAACAGATAAATGGACGTTACAAAATATGAGAGTTTATGTAAATAGTTCATTAGTAACTTTGATAAAAATGGAGTTTTCAGACTCGATTTTTTACTATTGACAAAGTACTTAAAATTTGCTATCATGTCAATTCTGGCATGGGGTCAGATTTACAGTAGTAATCTTGATAAAACTATAGAAGGAGAGGTCATAAGATGGATTCAAGGCGATTTTTAGCTGAGCTTTCGGAGATTGTATGCGGAAGGCGCGTAGATCGATTCAATAATATAATTGATGGTTTTCCGGACGCTTTTGAGGATCTCTTTGGCGGCGTTTCTCGGGCACGGGAAAGCAGTGACCAGATTGGTTTCGAGGATTTGAAAAAACGCCTGGCAAAAATGCCGAATGAGGTTCGCGAGGAGATTCTCAAGAGTATGCCAGAGGAGGTGTTAAAGAAACTCGGATACACCGTTGTCAAAGTTAATGAGAGGAAACGGCCAGAATGGATTTTGGCTGAATCTGAACTGGCCGGCAATGCTGCTCAGATTACACACCTGCAGAATTCTGTCAATGGATTCTTCATTCAGGATGAGAAATCCACGGCTGCAATAAAGAAGCTCAAGAAAGAAAAGAAAAAGCTTGAGGCAGTCAATGCAGAACAAACCGATAAAATCCGTCGACTTCAAGAAGATGTCGATCACCAGATTCATCAAAATAATCGACTCGGTGTTCAGGTTGCGGAGAAGAATTTATTGCTGACCGAAGCATTTCAGGATCTCCGCGATTCACAGGTCACGGTTGAACAAAAGAGTCGGGAAATTGTCACTCTGGCGTCGACTGCTGATTCATTTGCAAAACTGCAAAATGCCGTCATTGCCATGGATGCCAGCGGAAACAAAAGTTCTCTTTTTGGAGAAATCGGAAGGATTCAAGCTCTTGCTGTAGCGATGCAACAGAAAGACAATAATTCCGATGTCGCCGCTGATGAAACTCTCGCCGCAGAAACCTCACAGGAGAAATCTCCCGAGGAAGATGCAGGCGTCGAAGCAAATGGTAAATAGTAAGACATAAGTGTCTCAACGAGTCTTACTAAGCTGATTTCACACACATGTGAGATCAGCTTTTTTCTTTGGTAATATTGATATAAGTAATTTAGCATAATTATTCTTATATATCACAATGCAATTGTGTGAATTTTGGATTGACAAAGCACTTAAAAGCTGATATTATGTCAAATCTGGCGTCGCGTCAGAATTTTCATGAGTTAACTTAAAAAAATCAAAGGAGAGCAAGATGCCAACATGTCCGTGTGGTTGTGGAAGACCTCTAACTGTGGAAGAATACATAAAAGTGGTTATAAAAGAGAAAAAAAAGAAAGGATTTGCTGCGTCAATGACTTTAAATTTGGCACAAATGACGGATAAGGAGCGTGATGAGATCCTCGAGAATGCACCGAAGGAGTTTCTTGATGCACTTGATATCAAATGTGTTTCCAGCGCAAAGCGACCGGAGCAAATCTTTGCTGAAGCCGATCTCGCCGGTAAGAATGCACAAGTGCAGAAACTGTATGGCAACGTCATATCTTTTTTTGATGCAGATGCCAAGTCTGTCGCCGAGATCAAGAAGTTGAAGAAAGGGCGCAAAAAAGATCAGGTGCGGATTGAGAAACTTGTAGATGAAAATCAAAGTTTGAAAAGGCAGTTGAAAGTTACAAGTGAACAGCAGAAGATATCAGCTGGGATTGCCGTCTCTCGCAAGAAAGGCATTGAAAATCTTCAGACCATTGTTGTCAAAAAGAATGCAGAAATTCTTCGCTTGAAACAATCATCCGTTGCTCTCATAGATTTACATGATGCCATTTCTTCGATCGATACCAGTGGAAACGAAGATGCACTTGCAGAAGCAATCAGTAATCTCATTCGCATTGTTTCGTATCAGAAGAGTTGTGGTATTGTCGACTCTGAAAATATTTCTTCTGATGTAGGCAATCTTTGCAACATGTCTGTTGAAGATGTTGGTAAATTGATGACCGGCTGAAACAAGTAATTTTTTCAAATGGGATAATGAATAATCGGTTTTTTCACAAAAGTGAGAAAACCGATTTAATTTTTTTATTTTGATATTGTGTTTTCTTTTTTCAATAAAAGATAGTAATAATGGATAAAAATATCAACAAAAGTCATCTCAAAATTTATCATCATTCCAATTATTTTTTCATAATTTTAGGTCGCACTTGACAGGATTTTAAAGCCGTGTATAATTGATTTTAGTGTTAAGAAATGAATACGGTATCGTTGACTCCATTCACGAGGGTGAAAGAATGATACATCTCTGGACAAAATTTTCATCATATGATAAAGTTGTTAGAGATGTGTTTTTCTTTCTCGTAGGGAGAAATGAGAAAACAAGAACTTTAACAAAAGAATATACGTTGATCAAATACTTTAGTAACAGTATTTGATGACAACTAGCAAATATACTAAATCACAATTTTTTGTGGTTAGTCCTAAAAATAATGTCACTATAATTTATTATAGTGTCCTGATCTATAAATCGAGTCAAAAAAATTTAGTCTTCGGACTAAAGGTTCAAACTATTGAAAGTTTCTTTTAGAAACTTCTATGATTCTGGTGATTCATACAAATCATAGTGAAAATCAAGACATGTTTATATTGAGAGTTTGATCCTGGCTCAGGATGAACGCTGGCGGTGTGGATAAGGCATGCAAGTCGAAAGGGTTAGACCCTTGGCAAACGGGCTAGTAACACGTGGGAATCTGCCTCAAAGTCGCGGATAACTATTTGAAAAGATAGATAATACGCGATATGCTCTACGGAGTAAAGATTTATCGCTTTGAGAGGAGCCCGCGTCCTATCAGCTTGTTGGTGAGGTAATAGCTCACCAAGGCTATGACGGGTAGGGGGTGTGAGAGCATGACCCCCAGCATTGGCACTGAGACACTGGCCAAACACCTACGGGTGGCTGCAGTCGAGAATATTCCACAATGGACGAAAGTCTGATGGAGCGACACCGCGTGCGAGATGAAGGCCTTAGGGTCGTAAATCGCTTTTATTAGGGATCAATGTACTGAGCGTACCTAATGAATAAGAGGTTACTAACTCTGTGCCAGCAGTAGCGGTAATACAGAGACCTCAAGCGTTATCCGGATTTATTGGGCGTAAAGCGTATGTAGGCGGGTGTGTTAGTCGTGGGTCAAATTTTCGAGCTCAACTCGGAAACTGCTCACGAAACGGCATACCTAGAGAAAGTGAGAGATAACTGGAACTCATGGTGTAGTAGTGAAATGCGTTGATATCATGGGGAACACCAAAGGCGAAGGCAGGTTATTGGCACTTTTCTGACGCTGAGATACGAAAGCGTGGGTAGCGAATGGGATTAGATACCCCAGTAGTCCACGCCGTAAACGCTGCATACTCGGCATATGGAGTATCGACCCTCTGTGTGTCTTAGCTAACGCGTTAAGTATGCCGCCTGGGAAGTACGAGCGCAAGCTTAAAACTCAAAGGAATAGACGGGGATCCGCACAAGTGGTGGAGCATGTGGTTTAATTCGATAGTAAGCGAGAAACCTCACCAGGGCTAGAAACTTAGCTGCATACTGTAGAAATACAGTAGCCTTCGAGGGTGCTAAGCAGGTGCTGCATGGTCGTCGTCAGCTCGTGCCGTAAGGTGTTCCTTTAAGTAGGGAAACGAGCGCAACCCTTGTCGTGTGTTATATGTGTCACGCGAGACTGCCCAGACTTTAGTTCATGAAATATGTTCGTGATTTAAAGTCTGGGAGGAAGGAGAGGATGACGTCAGATCAGCATGGCCCTTGACGCCCTGGGCAACACACGTGCTACAATGGCTAGGATAAAGGGTTGCCAAACCGCGAGGTGGAGCCAATCTCAAAAACCTAGTCTCAGTTCGGATTGGAGTCTGCAACTCGACTCCATGAAGTTGGAATCACTAGTAATCGTGAATCAGAATGTCACGGTGAATACGTTCTCGGATCTTGTACTCACCGCCCGTCACACCAAGAGAGCTGATAATACCCGAAAGTCCCGTGTAAAAGCGGGGATTACGGTAGGATTGGTAATAAGGGTGAAGTCGTAACAAGGCATCCGTAGCGGAAGCTGTGGATGGATCACCTCCTTTCTAGGGAGTAAAGGTGAAAAGAGTTGAGAGTCATCTCAAATTCTTAAACCCATAATGGTCGTTTACACATCTTTTATAATGTGTATTCGTGACTCATTTATAGAGTAGGACTAACCACAAAAGTTTGTGATAGAGCCAAATATTGGTTCATATACTTTGCTAGGCAATAGATACTGTAGTTTTTGGACTATGGTTTTTTTGTTTATGACATATGAACATGTAGAAATGCAAAATGATCCAAAAACTGTCGTTGAAAGAAATGCATTCTCCGACATTAGAAAAAATGATGAAAAGCCAATGACGGAACTTATTGAAGATTTTTTGGAATATGCACGCTATGAATTGAACTTTTCACCACAGACTATTATAAAATACAGAGATAGTCTTAAAAGCTTTGTGCGCGATATTGGTGATAAACCGGTCGCGTATTATGATGTACAAGAGTTTGTGAGATTAAAAAGGCTCATGATGGATCGTGGTTTGAGTCCTGCACGTATTGCAAGTGTCGTATATGCTATGAAAAGTTTTTTTGGATATTGCGGAGGTTTTTTAAAGATCAAAACGCTGCACCCAAAGCAGATCCGGCCACCAAAACGCTATAAACGAGAAGTGATTTATCTCACAAAAGAAGAAATAGATGCATTTTTGAAAACAATCAGAACAGATCGATGGTATGATATTCGCTTTCGTGCGCTTGTTGAGCTTTTGCTGGGTTCAGGAATGCGAATTGGAGAAACATTGTCACTTAATCGTAGGGACATCGATTGGGAAAGACGGGAAGCTAAGATCATAGGTAAAGGTAGTAAAGAACGAACAGTGTTTTTTACAAAACGATCATTGGAATGGTTGGAGAGATATTTGGAAAGGCGCACGGACATGCATGAAGCTGTGTTTATAACTAAAAAACCGCATGATCGTTTGCGTAGGGATGATGTGTGGCGATTTTTTGAAAGACACCGCAGATTGGCAAAAATCCATAAAAAGCTCACACCGCATATTCTTCGCCATACAGTTGCGACAAATCTTGTTTTCAATGGATGTCCAATCGTGCATGTCAAAGAGATCCTTGGTCACGAGAGATTGGATACAACGTGCAAGTATTATCTTGGAGTTGATAAGGAAAAAGCAAAGAAAGCGCATAGGGATTTTTTGGATTTGAATAAATAGGTTGTGTTGAGAATAAGTATAATAAATGTTAAAATTTATCAAGATTATAATTTAGATAAAATTATATGTGCGATTCTGAAAAAAGTTTAGTAAAATTATATTGTAATGGAGAAACATATCAAATTATCGGAGAGAAACTTGGCGTAACAAGGGAAAGAATCCGTCAAAAAATATCTGCAGAAATCAAAAAACAAATAATATGCGAATGGAACAAAAGTGGTTTTGTGTATGAATATGAATGGGTATTGATTGAAGCAATTAAGGATCGACTCAAAAAAATTAAAAAAGTGCATTTTCAGAGTAATTTAAATAAAAAAAAAGAAAGTATAAGTGATGTAGTAAAAAATTTAGAAAACAGAGGAATTGAAACATTTGGTAGCATAACAGAATTAAATGATTATTTAGGAAAAAATGCGAGACTTGTAAAAAAAATATATCCTGAAATATATACTAGAATCTTGAATAATAAAAAGAAAAAATGGTCAATTGAAAATGAATTTTGCAAAATTTGTGAAAGTACCAAATATAAACATCGATCGAAGGGGGTGTGCATTAAATGTTATGGCAAAAGCGAAGAACATAAGAAGCAAATTCGTCGATATCATCAAAAGAATGGAGAAACAATAAAAAAAAAGAATCTTGTATATTCTAGAAGGCCAGATGTCAGAAAAAGACTGTTACAAAAACAATTAGAGAAAAACTTTGAAAATAATAGAGAAAAAGCGATACGAAGAGATGGAGAAAAATGCATTATTTGTGGGATTACAAGAGAAAAACATAGAGAAATATTTGGGAAAGACTTATTTGTGCATAGACGTTATTCGGATTCAAATGATCTAGAAAATCTTGTAACTCTGTGTATGACCTGTCATATCGCCATGAACCAGGATAATTTTCAGATTTTGTAATGAGATGCACGGATTAACATACTTTTTCTCTTTAATAAAACATTGACAAAATAGGACTGCTGTGATATGATAGCATTGTACCTAAAGATTAGTGGAAACTATCAAAGTGTTGTATCGAAAGATCGGCAATGGGGATATTATCAATCTAGAGAGTTTATATTATAAATATAAATTGATTAGTGTCTTTATTCGCATTTTGTAGGTGCGAATTTTTTATTTTTTAAGATATTAATTATGAAAGATGTTGTAATTACGTTACCAGTTTTTGATAATGATGCAGTCAAGAAATTGTCTGTAGTGCCTGGTCACGAAAAGAAAGGAATTAAGTCATTTGTTGTTACTGTGAATGCGATGGCATTTATAAATCAAGCTGATAAATTAGATGCATTTCGTGCAATAAATCCACGAGAACCTCGTAGAAGCTCACTTGCGTGGAAAGCAATGCGCGAGACTCTTGATGATAGCCCCGATCAGTTTTTTTATCGTAATAAAGGGCTTTTGATGCTTGCAGATGATTTTGTTTTTGATAATAAAAATCAATCAATTACAATCACATTAAATAACAGAAGTTTTCATGGAATTGCAGATGGTGGTCATACATACGATGTTTTAAAAGACTATTTTTCAGATAGCACTGATGAGTTGGCTAAAGATGAGGTGTATTTAAAGATTGAATTTTTGGTTGGTTTTAATACAAGAGAGTCTGTTACAGATATTGTGGAAAGTAGAAATACAGCATTGCAGGTCAGAAAAGAAACTTTGTATAATATGATGAATGTATTTGATGATATTAAAGTTGCTGTAGATGGTAAGCCGTACCAAAATCAAATATCATATTCTGAATATGAGACTGATGATGACGGAAGAGTTAAAAAAATTAAAGTTGCAGATCTGGTTGGATATTTGGTTGCATATAATATTGATAAATATCCAATTGAAGGTGAAAATGTACCAATTGAAGCATATTCAAGTAAAAAAAAGGTTTTGGAAACATTTGAAAAAATGTTTGATGAAAAAAATGTTGCAAAATATACAAGGTTGTTGCCGGATATTGTTGAACTTTGGGATAATATTAATCTAAATATGCCAAAGATTTTAGGAGATGACTTTAGGACTATAGAGAAAAGAAGTGGAGATCTTGTAGTTAAACAACGAAGAGTTCTTTTGCCATATATTGATGATGAAGTTGATTATGCAATCCCAGCTGGTTGGATTTATCCTCTCTTTGCATCTTTTAGAAATTTATTAGTTGAAGATAATGGTATTTTGAAGTTTTCAAAAAATCCATCAGAATTTTTAGAAGAGAACTTGCAAGATATTGCATTACCTTATAAAAAGGCATTAAAGGAGGTTGGCTATGAGCCGCAAACATTTGCAAAAAGTCGTTTAGTTTGGACAACTTTGGATTTGAAGATGGATCAGTTGGTTAGAAATAAAAGGTAAAATATGGCAAAATTTAGGAAAAACTAATTTAATTATGTTAAAAAATAAAAAAAAGCTCCTTAATTAGACATAGTTAAGATGAATGATAAAGTGTAGGTGATAACTGAATATGTTACTTAAGCACAAGCCCAACCGCCGTATTGGTGCGTGGTTTGCAAAACTGTTCAAGGTAAAAATCTCCTCGTGAGGGCTACCTTGAACAGTCATATCCAGGAATGAGTATGGAGTCAGAAATGGCTCACTTTGCGGGGAATTTTGTGTTTTCTCGCAAAATAATAAATTAGAGATGCGTATACGCGAAAGAAAACAAGGACATCAAATTACGCATATTTCACGATTTTTATGGTATACTGTTGTTAAATGAATATCTGTAAAAATTAACAATAAATCGATGGAAAACGAACCAATGTCGATAGAAAAAAATGACGCAAAGCCGACGGAAGTAACTGAGCACCCTTTGGATATTCAGTCTTCAAAAAAGTTTACGCCGTTTCAGTGGGTTATGACCGTTCTCCTTGTCGTTTTAATAGTTGTTTTGATTGGATTTCTTGTAGTTTACGCACTAAAAAAATCGGATGATGGTCAACCGAATGAAATGGAAACACAAAAAACCACAACTTCTGGTGAGAACACTGTTGACACAACAGCGAAGCCACCGAGCATCACACAAGAATCAAATGCCCCCGCTGTGAATGACTCTAAAAATACGGACGAAGCAACAAAAAATGTTGTAAAGAAGCCGGATCTCTATGTGAAAAGTTATGATCTCGGAGAAGTCCCAAAGATTGGAGATGAGTTTACGGCAAAGATTGTTGTAGGAAACAAAGGCACGGTAGCGTCAAAATCTTTCAGCTGGGAATGGTGGCCGACAAGTTCCGGTCGTGATTGCAAAGGTGATGAAGATGGATTGGCTGTCGGTGCGACAAAGATGATCGAGTGTGATTATGTATATAATGAAGTAGATGACTATGCGTCAAAGTTCATTGTAGACACAAAAGATGAAAATGATGAAATTGATGAGAATAATAATGTAAGCAAAAAAGAGATTGCTGTAGCAGAAAAGGCTGATCTGTCCATTAGTGATTATAAGTTTAATCATGATCCTACGCAGGGAGAAGAGTTCACTGTGAGCTTCAAGATTAAAAACAAGGGCGAAACCGATGCAGAAGATTTTTATTGGGAATGGTGGCCAACGGTTACTGGTAGCAGAGCGTGTCACGAGAAAATCGATATCCTTAAAGTGGGAGATAGTGAAACGGTGGAGTGTGACTATACATATGGTGGATGGGCGAATTATACGACAAAGGCGGTCGTAGATTCTGATGCAGACGTTGATGAAAGTGATGAAGGAAATAATTCCTATACAAAAAATGTAACGCCGATTCATTAATTAATATTTTTGTTTTGCACATCTATAGTGATGGTTTTGATGATTGTATCTATGAGTTGATGTAGTTTTCAAAAAAATAGCGTATAAATGATAAAAGGTTTATCATAATGAGATTTTAATATCTCATGAGTGCACATTGTGTATTAGTAGTTCATCAACTTATGTGTTAATGTACCGCATATATTGCACGTCAGTAAAAATTGAGGTCGACAATGTGTTAGTAATATATTCCGTCAAGGAATAATTTTTAAAACAAACACATATGGACACACAATCAAAATCTTTATATCGAGGAACACAGATTATCTGGTATGTCTTGATGGTTTTAGAGGCTTTTTTGTTACTTCGCTTCATATTGAAGTTGCTTCAAGCTAATCCGTTAGCTGGTTTTACTAGTTTCATTTACAGTGTATCTGGCTTTTTTGCCATACCATTTGAAGCCGTTTTTCGAAATCTGTATACGCAGGGCAGTTTTTTTGAAAGGACGACAATTTTGGCTATGATAATCTATTGGCTCGTAGCGTGGGCTGTCATCAAAATTTTTTTGATGGGTCGCCCTGTTAGTGACATGATAGCTCAAAGTAAATTAAGCCAACAAGACCGATAAACTGCAGTTCAATTAAATATTAACAACTAAAACTATGGAAATCATTATTTGGATCGCATTTGGTGCCATTGTAGGGTGGGTCGCATCCATGATCATGGGTACAAATGAAGGGCTTATTCTTGATATTATCGTAGGGATTATAGGATCGGTCATTGGTGGCTATGTCATGAGCATATTTGGCAAAACTGGTGTAACAGGGTTTAATTTTTATAGCTTTCTCGTTGCTTTGCTTGGCGCAGTCATTTTGATTGCAATTGTCAGAGCACTCCGTTAATTGCCAGAGATATCCATATTATTTCTGTAATACGACACTGTCATCTACCACATGTCATCTGTATTTTTGGTATTTCATGAGTGGAAATTGTATTTTAGGGGATTATTGTGTAGAATTAAAATATATTACTGATTATATGTAGTATTTTTTAATATAAATTTAGTGCTATCCTTGTGATGTTATACAAAGAAAAATATGATGTGGTGATCGTGGGGGCTGGGCCAGGTGGCTTGCGTTGTGCGGAGGTGCTCGGCAATGCGGGTAAAAGTGTCCTAATCCTTGAAAAAAAAGACCTTATTGGTCCCAAGATTTGCGCAGGTGGGTTGACACGGAAAGCGATTGTTTATTTGCAAAGTATCGGAATGCCTGATCAAATCATAGAAAATACTTTTGATAACATCGTGTTTCGCATTGGATCATTTGTGACGCGTATCAATTTTGGTGGTGTGTTTCTCTATACAATCGACCGTAAAAATCTGGGACAATGGCAATTGCACAAATTGGATGATATGAAAAATGTGACGGTAAGCTCTGGGACAACTGTTACCAGTATTGCAAACGATCATATTGTCATACAAGGTTTGCATAAGATTTACTATAATCATTTAGTCGGTGCCGACGGGTCGCATTCAATCGTGCGGAAATTTTTGAATATTGCTACTGATAGATTTGGTGTGGCATATCAATATATTATACCGACTTCTTATAAAGAATTTAAAGATATCGAAATCATCTTTGATACGCGATTATTTCATTCATGGTATGCATGGATTTTTCCGTATGCACAGAGGACATCGATTGGTACAGGGTATTTTCCAAAAATCTTGTCAGCAAAAAAATCAATGGATAAATTTAACATGTGGCTTCAGAAAGAGAACATCATCGTTGATAATATTCCGATGGAAGCACATCCAATCAATTGTGATTATCGTGGATATCATTTTGACAACGTTTTTTTGATTGGTGATGCAGCGGGTATAACCTCAGGCTTTACTGGAGAGGGGATTTATCAAGCATTGGTGTTTGGTGATGAAGTGGCACAGACGATTTGCAATGATCAATATAAAAGTCAATCGATCGCGGATATAATCCATTAAAAAAGAATACATGAATTGTTATTGCTTGTCGTGATACTTTCAGGACCATTTCGCAATATATTATTTTATTTTGTCGTTCTTATGGTCAAGATTCCTTGGTGTGGGAGGACATTGTTGCGAGTTTTGAGTTGAGGATCGTGTTATTGACATGATGTAAAAAGAGAGATAAAATGCTTTGTTCATGTTCTTTGTGTTGAAATCTATTTTGCTATTACACTATTTTATTTGAGGAGGACTATTGATGTCAGAAAAGATCTACCATTATCGTCATGAAAAATCTGTCGGAACATTGGATGTACATAGGAACGATGCAAAAAGCGTTTCTGTCAGTTTTCCCGATGAACTCTCAGGTGAATATCGTATTCCTCTGGATGAACGTGAGCAAAGGGCACTTGTAGTCTTTGATGGAGATTTGCTTTTTGGCGCTCTGCCAAAAAAGGCTACGGTGGTAAGGAGCATCTCGTTGTCGCAGATCTCATGCCCAAGTCGCTCGATGAGAAAAACACCAGTTTTTCTATATGATGCTGTGCCATCTTATGAAAAAAATGGTACACGGATGCAAATACATATTTCTCGATACTTTATTCTCTTGCCAGTCTGCACGGCAGTCGTAAGAAAGTACAGAGATAAGAGTCTCTCGCCGATTTACGTGATTATTCGTGTGTGTGTAAATAATCATGGCACGCGAGTGGTAGAGTGGCAGACATCGTCTTATTGATGACGAGGATGGAGCATCTTTTCGCGAGTTCGTGATGAGATGCTTTTTATTTATGTGATTAAAATTCAGTTAATTTTTTATTGACAATTAACCTATTTTTGCGATATATTAAAGAATCGTTGTTATTTGAAAAAGGGATAGTTTCATGTGCGCACCTGATTGCGCAATCGATCACATAAAGCTTTTTATTGTCAGGAATAGAAAGAAAGGAGTACATAATGCAAGCACATCTCATCAGGCCAATCGAACGGGCGCTTATCAGCTTGACAGATAAATCTGGTATTGAAGATTTTGCCAGAGAATTGGCACATATGAAAATCCAAATCCTGTCAACCGGTGGCACTGCAAATAAATTGCGGGAAAGTGGCGTGACCGTCATGGACGTCGCGGAGTTCACGGGTTTTCCAGAAATGCTGGATGGTCGGGTCAAGACCATGCATCCCAAAGTGCATGGCGGCATCTTGAACCAGCGTAGCAATCTCAAGCATCAGGATGAATGTGCTGCGCATGATTTGAAGAACATCGATCTCGTCCTCGTAAATCTGTATGCTTTTGAAAAGACTATCGCAAATCCGAAATGCTCGGTTGCTGATGCTATCGAAAACATCGATATCGGAGGGCCGGGTATGATACGTGCAGCTGCCAAAAATTTCCATGATGTTACAGTCATTGTAGATCCGGCGGATTACCCACAAGTATTGGCAGAAATCCGCAAAACGGGTAACACGACATTACAGACGCGGTTTTATCTGGCGGGAAAAGTATTTGATCTTACTGCCGCATATGATGCTGCCATCACAAATTGGTGGAAAACTGCCGTATGTCCACAGATGTAAAAAGCAGAAAGAGGTCAATCCCAGAATTTATGGGATTGACTTTTAATTTTTTGTAGATGTGAAGCGAGTGATGAAATTGAGCTATAATGTTTCAATAAAAGAATATTATAAAAAAGTAATGAACGTTGTGATGACAAAATATCTGCAATATAGATTTACTTCATTTTTTAGTTGTTCATATCCAAATGTGGTAGCTATATCATACTATAATATCATCCCCCCACCCAAAAAAACAGTTACGAAGTGTTTTTTGATAGAAAAGAAAATTGCACTTCAGAATGGAGTTGGAGCAGATTTGATTGACAAAAGTTTGAAAACAAAGTATAGTGAATAATTAATATAGTGTATATAGTACGCATTATAGATGTTCTTTGGGATGCATCCATTTAATTTTTCACATCAATTTACGAGGAGAAGACTATGTCCGTAGTCAGAATAGGTGTGCTCGGTTATGGTGACGAAAGTAAAAGTATTATAGTTCTTATTAGGGAGGGTTTAAAAAATATCGGAGTAAAGAACCTTTATATTTCTGCGTTGCCAGAGTCTATGAATCGGATAAATTTGCCTGATGGCGAAATGAACTTAGATCCATATATCAATATTATTTCTCCGGATCTCGCATCAGCGCTTAGAATTCTCTCTTTATTTCATTCTTTAAAAATTCATCAGAATTTAATTATTTTCACCAATCACTGCAGATGCGTAATCACCATCACTGCGGAAGAAATCAAGGATGATTCTTGGCGTTCAAAATATTTTGATTTGCATGAGAAGGTGTGTCTAAGTGTGACGGATCTCGTGCACGTTTTGCGTAGAAATCTTCGAGATTCAGTCGATATGATGATCATTGAGACAATAACGCCATTTGTGGTCTGCAAAAAAATTTCTGCAAGAGGTGTATTGCCAGCACCAGAATTTCGTTCAGGGAGAAGAGATTTGGAATGGTATTTGCATTTTCTTTTGGAAAACGAAAAGCCGTTTTGTTTTGAAGTTGAAAGACAAAACCATGGTGATCCATTAATGCTTTATGAGATTAGCCTCATGAAATGATATATCGTGGAGTAACCGTTGATAGAAATGCAACTATTAGCGGTTATTTATTTAAAAATTTTGATAAAATTGACAGAGTGATGTGCTATGATTATCCATTTTTAATTAATAGTTTATTGAGAAGAGTCGAAATGATTGCAAAAAATCCATAGGGAGAAAGACACATGAAGGTATTGACTAAGGAAATGCTGGACAAAGCAGTGAAATTGGCATCGCCAACCATTTTGAGAATATTGGATGAGCCGGAAGCAATATGGGGACCGTCGTTTGTATCGACGTTGGCCACATCTGCGGACACTGATGCTGTATTTGTCGCTAATTTTGGACAAAATTCAGATCATCGTGATTGGGAGACTGTATGGGGGACATCAGCACAGTGCCAGAATTCTGCACATGATGCACTTATGCATCTTAAACAAAAAGTGAGAGAACTCGGAGTAACAACTGCTAATCTTTTGCCTTTGTCAAAAACACATAATCACATACATCCTTCTGCTACTGCAGTTTATCGACTGGGATGCATGGTTTCAGTCTGTGGTGTCACCGATTCGTATAATGAAGTGATTGCAGAAATATTGTTATGTTTGATCAACCATCAAACAGAGACATAACGCGAGTCGTCCATTGAGAGTGTAATATTTTCAATGTGACGACTTTTTTATTTTGCTACAATACAACGGACAAAAAATGAAGATAAATGTTAAGTAAAATGTCAGGATAGATGAAAAATATGGTAGTATACACGGTGTGCGTGAAAGGCATATAATAGCAATAATGTAAGAAAAAAATAACCTGTCTGGACAATCGTCCAAACAGGTTTGTGCTTTAGTGAAATGGTCATATGCATCTTACGGTTCGAGAGGCACTCCTCCATAATCAAGTAGTCTCCCTGCAACTGTAAAATTGTCGATGTGTAAACTGTCATCTCCCAGTAAGTAGTCGCCACATTTTCGATTGTGTGCGGAAGATATGAACTTGTTGGAATAATCTCGTGCTACCTCATCGCGTTCTTGAATGTTGATGAGATAGAAGAATGTAAAAAGTGTTGGTACGAATTTGTCTGCATTAGGACATCTGCGCCAATGTTCATGTTCTGTGTAGTTGGCGCGAAAACATGCAATGAGCATATCTGTTATAAGTTGCTTTCGCGTATGTCTTTTTACGTTGACATATGCGGTTTTGTTATCATATTTTCTCTTTTCATATTCCAGTTTTACCCATTTACACAGCAGGTCATATAAGCGAAAACGGACGATCTTATATGCGAAGGATCCACAGATAACAACGATACGAGTTTTGCCTATGCGAATCTTGATATCCATAAATACGACTCCTTTTCTTGTTGTGTGGATAGTTGAATGGTGCAAAGAACTAATCGATATGCACTTAATTTATCATGAGAACCAATAAATGACAATATAGTCATCTACTACCTGGTGGGAGACGCAGAAAGTGCATTTCTCATAAATTTTCGTCACACTGTATGTTTAAAAAAAACAGTCTCGCGCATGGGAATGGTTTTTATATTTTTTCGTAGTTACATATGTGTAGTATGAGATTTTGATAAAAGAGTTCTATAGTGAGTATTTTTTAAAATGGAGGGGACTGTGGATAACTCAACTTGTGCGATTTTTTGAAAATGGTATACTTCAATAAAGTTGAATTTAAAATCGAATATATTTAAGAGATGTTGATCTACATGCATGGGTTTCTAAAGAGATGAGAAACTTTATTGGTTGCTAACGAGCATGTGGGGAGTCAAATGGCAAAACCGGCTTAATTCAAAAAACAGGAGTTTTTTGATATAAGTCGGTTTTTTTATTTCGTAAAAATTAAGTACGGGTGAAATGTCTATTTCTAGATACAAATTGAATTTTGTAAGTCAATTGCATACTATCAACGTCGGTTGGTGTGATGCAATTGGCTTTTTTTCTACAAATTGCCTGTCCCAAAAGGCAAACGGGTGAATTGCGTACGAATGTACAAATCACGATTGGTGCATCCGCACTTAATTTGTAGACACATAAAAAGTCAAGATCAGCTGAAGCGTTCATGAAACTCTCAGCTGGTAATATCAAATCTGTTGGATCAATTTAAGTCTATTCAACAGATTAAGCTAGAAAGGAAGGTGAAACACGCATGAAAAAATTAATAATCTTTGGAGTAGCAACTTTCGCTTTCGCTTTGACAGCAAACGTAGTTTTCGCTAAAGCTCCAACAATGGGACATGATGATCACAATTGCAACAATTGTGAAAACACATGTTGTCCAAGTTTGACTCTTACGACCACAAGCAATGCTACTATTGCCAATAAAATTATGACTCTTAGTAATACTGGGTTAAATTTGTCCAAAGGCGGGCAAACGATGGATTCTCGCAGTCATGATAATCATCCTAGTTCAGCTGGCTCAATTACTACTGGTAACGCTGAGGCTATGGCAGAAGTGGGAAATGGCGCTGGTGATGCAACCATAAAAGTCACAATGCCTGCACAAGGTGCTGTATCTATCAATACCACTAGCAATGCTAATATTGGTAATATGGTTATCACTGCTGCTAATACCGGAAAGAACAAAATTGGTAAAGGAAGTGTCACGACAGGTTACGCTGGTGCACAAATGCTTCTTACGAATGTCGTAGGTACCTCCAATATTACAATCAACAAATAAGCGAGTAAGTTGACTTTCGTTAGGTGTAGGAGAAGATTGATATCGGTCTTCTCCTATAAGCCTAAAAGAAAGAAATCATTATAATTTTTTCATTGCATTAGTGGTGGACGTGTCATCATAAAAAAAGATTTCATGTTTCAATTTGTTAAAAATACTTAATCAATAAGATTTTATAAAAAAGCGGATGATTCGGTCATAATATGAATACATGTTCCTACGAGTATCCAAAATAATAATATTTCTGGTGCACGTGTGTGGATATTCTGATCGATGTGATTGTTGAAAATAAATATCAAAATAAAAAAACTAACAGTATTTCAATTCGCGATGCGAAATACAAAGTATCATCATAAGAAAGAAAAAATCAGATACTTTTTTTAAAAAAATGTGAAAATACGTATAATTAGCCGAACACGTGGTAATAAATATATGATGAAAAAAAGACGCTTTCCCAAAATACTTGCTCATTTTATGATATTTTTTTTAATATGCGGACAGCTTTGTCCTGTTTTTTACGTACATGCCGAAGAGACTGCAATAACGAATGAGGCAAAGGAAGATGTAATCGCAGATGATTCACGTGATAAAAAAGCAGAGGAAAAATCTGAAAGTGAGGAAGTTGACATAACTGCACAGGATGATACAGCTAATGATCATGAAGATGACATAAAAACAGATGATGCAGATAAAAATCCTTCTATGTCGGAATCGACTGCACAAGCGGTGTCTTCTATAGAGCAAAATGAATCAAATCCAGCTAGTGCGTTGACGACAGATGTAAATGTGTCTGAAAATGTGTTGGATAAGGCTACTCTTGCTGGAGAGTCAGTGCAAACAATGCCTGCCGGAGAAAATATCGTCGATGCGTGCGCGTGTCCTAGAGAGGTTAATCCAGAAAATGATGAAAAAAATGGTGAGGAGTATGACGATAGTGAAGAGACTGTAATATGTCCTGAAACTTGTCCAGAAGTACTGATTGAAAATGTGAACGACGCTGTGATCTCAAATGATGGAGAGACAATTGCAAATACTGGCCAAAATGAACAGTATGACCAAATAGTAGACAATGATGCACATAATCAGGTTCAGGCAGATGAGGCTGTACAAGTAGAAACAGGAGATGCTGCGAGTGTGACGATTGTCAATAATGATATTAATACAAATGTGATCACGCAAAATGGGGATTATCTGAACATAGACATTTATGGTGATTATGTCAGTGATATTAATCTTCTCGAAATTTTTCACCACATTATTTCTGATGCACAGGACCGAAGCAATGTCATCAGTGCGGCGATTACAAATATAAATAATGCTGAATTAACAAACAATGTGATAACAGAAGCAATTACTGGCGCAAATGAATTGATAGGCGATGTGGATGTGAATACTGGCAGTGCGACCGCTATCACTGATATTGTCAATCATGTCAATACAAATATCATAGGTGAAAACTGGCTTTTCGCAAATGTAAATATTTTTGGGAATTGGATCGGAGATCTGATTGTGCCGGGTCAGGGATTGCTTACGACAAGATCTCCACGTGTATTCCGTGACACGGTGATTGTCAATGAGAACGATGCACATGTAGATAATACCATGGTGACAACAGCTGATACAGGAAATAACTCTTCTGCATACTCTACGACCATTCAGACTGGTGATGCGATCTCTGCAACGAATGTGGTAAATGTCATCAATACAAATATCATTAAAAATAACTGGTTTTTGCTCTTGGTAAATAATATGGGGAGTTGGAATGGAACGCTTTTGAATTGGGGTAATGATAATTTGAGTGATGTCTTGGCGTATGATATCGATAGTCATGAGTCCATCGACGCATCTCCTGTAGGAGCACTCACTGTGTACAATAATAATCATGCACACGTGGATAATACCGTGGAGACAACAGCACTTACAGGAGGTAATAATGCAGGCGGAAATATCACGACCGGAAATGCCTCGGCTGTTACCAATATATTCAATATGATCAATACCAATATCATTGGTGATAATTGGTTTTTTGGAGTCGTGAATAATATGGGTCATTGGCAAGGAGATATCGAATTTGCCTATCCTGACCTCACTATTTCTATCGACGATGGATTGGATCAGGTGTCACCAGAACAGGCCATCGATTATACGATTCAGTATAAAAACGCGGGACAGGCTGATTGTGAGGCGACCACGATTGATCTCACATTGCCTGATGAAATATCGGCAGATCAAACGTCGTGGGATTTGCCAGGGATGAAAGCAGGAGAAGAAAAAACACTCATCGTTCATGCAAAAGTTAAAAAAACAGAAAATGTGGAGAGTCGTATGCATGTTGTGGCGGAAATCTCGACAGCGACCAAAGAAGTAAAATTAGATAATAATCACGCTACGGATGATACATCGGTGATACACCAATACGATGAAGTAGCTGACGATGCTGCTGCTGATAGTATATCTGATGGGGATGAATTTATGTATGATGATGAAGATGTGGATTCAGAGATTGACATCAAGAGGATTAGTAGTGCTGGCGCTTCAGTGATACCTGGTGATAATATCCAAAACACCATCATCGTAGAAAATACAGGAGATAGTACAATCTATAATATTTTAGTCAAAGACAAAATGCTTGATGAAAACAATACAGAATTAGTTGCGTATTCCTGGCAGATCGGCAGTATGGAAAAGGGTGATAAAATTTTGATTAAATACGAACTTTCAGTGAATAATCCAGGAAAAAAGACAGATATTGCATATGCAACCAATGCGAAGGGTGAAGATGGATATGGAGAAAAAGTGGAAAGCAACAAAGACTATAATGCACTTACAATTTTGGGCTATGCAAGCCTAATCAACTTCGCTGATGCTGCAGAATTACCTGTTACTCTGGAAGATCTCCAGTCAAAACCGAATGAATATCTAAATGCGATCGTTGACAGTGAGCTGCAGTCATCTGATAGACTACCATTCTGGATTTGGCTAATGGCTATAGTTGCTTTTTATCTCGCTATAGACTGGTCGTTTTTTCCAAAGAAAAATAATCCCTCAATCTAGAGTACAAATGGAAAAAATCAAAAGAAATGTGCGTATGTGGGCGGTGCCAATACTTGCGATTTCCGCATCTCTTTGGTTGTGGTCACAATATGGAAATGAGGGTCTGTGGTGGTGGCCTGCTGTGATCGTAATCGTTTTTTTAGCGAAAATGCGAGTGTATTTGAGAAAACAAAAAAAAGAAAATGAAAAAAGTGCATAACATGTGAATAACTAGATTTGTATGAATAAATAAGCTATGATATAATTAAGAAACAAAGTTTTTTTAAAATTACTTAAGAGACATCGATCCATACGCAAGAGTTTCATGAAGTTCAGAAACTATTGGTTGCTAATGAGCGTGTGGGGAGTCAAATAGCAAAACCGGCTTAGAACCAGAGAACATATATTCTCTCGGTTTAGGTCGGTTTTTATTTTTATAATATTAAAAATGTGGGTGAATGTATCATAAAAAATTAACATTTGCATTAAAAAGCCAATGCTATCCCACCAGTTTTTAACTGGTGGGATGCCATGGTCTTTTTAAATTCATGAGAGAAAATCTGAACAAACAGTCTCGAGAATCTGCACAAATATTACGGAAGCCACTCCAGTGGTGATGCTAAAACTGTTTTTTTTATTCGATTAAATAAATATTATCAAATAATATGATTCATTCACAAAAAAACTGCATTATTATACATGGTTGCGAATATGATCAAGAGAATGCCATACAACTGACGCAACGAACTGCAGAAAATCATTGGACTATGTGGATAAAAGAAGAATTGATAAAAGAGAGTATAATGGCAGACGCACCTCTGATGCCTTTTTCATGGGCGCCTGATTATGAAAAATTTAAAACAAAATTACAACAATATGATGTTAATGAAAAAACGATTCTCGTCGGACACAGTTGCGCATGTGCTTTTTTGGTCCGTTGGCTGGGAGAATCCCAACGAAGCATAGCAAAACTTATCCTTGTAGCACCATGGAAAATAGCCAATAAAGACGATAGTGGAAGAGTATCTTTTTATACATATGATATAGACACAGCCATTACAAAGAGAGTGGAGGATATTGTCATTTTTACTGCAGACGATGAAAGTGAGGATGGTAAAAAGAGCGTGGAAATCTTCCATGATGCACTAGGCGGTCGAGTAATCGAATTGACAGGAAAAGGGCACTATAGAACAAGCGAATTGGGTACGAGTACATTTCCAGAGTTGCTTCATGAGATTATGAGATAGTCGGTTTATATGTATCAAACATTGTCTGAGTGAAATGATTAGTCTGGTTTTTTAAAAAAATTCTCTCTATCAAAATATGTTACGTAACACGTTACTGAACAAAAAAAAGTGAATGAAAGTGAAATAGTGCCAGGAGAAACACTGGTACATAAAAATGTGCATAAGTGTTTTTTTTGTATTACTGTGATTGTGTGGTAGTGTGTCCTTAGATAATCTAGTGTGGGTAAGTCGAAAATTGAAAAGAAAAAAACTGTGTATAACGAAATTACGTACTCAATAAAATTATGATTTCAATAGAATTTCTCAGACAATTTCGCATATTTGAATTTGCTGTGTTTGATCTCGCACTGGCTTTTTTGGGAGTTCTTATGCTTTCCCCGCTGCTGTCGTGGATATTTAAAAAATGTGGTATCCACATACCCAAACGAAATTGGATATTTTTGACTTTGCCCATGAGCATCGTCATCCATATTGCTGTTGGTCATATTACACCTTTGACTCGGAATTTTATTGATCTGGGTGGACACTATTTCTTAAAAATTCTTATTATTTGTTTGATTATATTGGGGATGAGAGGGATCAAAAGAATCAAAAATACGCAAGATAAGAGTGATATTTGAGTATATATATCAGTTTACTCTAGAAGAATAAAATATCACGTCGTGTCAATTCCAGAAGGGATTGATTTTTATATAAATCGTACTTTCACACAAAATGTGAATATATATTAGCAAAAATAATATGAGATAAAATAATGATGTATATTACATCATTTTTTTTAGCGAAAATGCGGGCGTATTTGAGAAACGAAAAAAAAGAAAATGAGAAAAGTGCATAACATGTGCATAACTTGATTTGTATGAATTAACAACCTATGATAAAATTTTAAAACAGAGTGATTTTAAAATTATTTAAGAGACATTGATCCATACGCAAGAGTTTCATGAAGTTCAGAAACTATTGGTTGCTAATGAGCGTGTGGGGAGTCAAATAGCAAAACCGGCTTAGAGTCAGAGAGTTTTTACTCTCTTGGTTTAAGTCGGTTTTTATGTTTATTAAATTAATTACGGGTGAATGTACCATAACAAAATTAACATTTGTATTAAAAAGCCAATGTTATCTCATCAGTTGAACTGGTGAGATTCCATTGGCTTTTTAATTTAGTAGAAAAAATGTGAAAGCATGAGTCACAAAAGGTCGAAGGTGTCGGACTACCTAAAATGTCCGAAATATTCACCAAATGATCGCAATGCGATGTGTGGTGGCGAAAATTAATTAATTAATAAATTATTTCTTCACACTTTTTCACTTCAACAAAAGAAAAAAGATAAAAAAATGTGAGGGAACAAAAAATTATGAAAAAAATGATCAAAAGCGGACTAATCGTACTATCTGTCGCTGCGATTGCAGGGTACGGAACGTATTCATTCTTTAGTGATACGGAAACATCTACTGGAAACAATTTTACGGCTGGTTCAATTGATTTGAAGGTTGATAGTCAAGCAACGTATAATGGAGCTTCGTATCCAGCGGGAACATGGGGTCAAGATAGTCCAGGTGTTGATATCACAAATCAAAAGTTTTTCGATTTTGCTGATTTAAAGCCAGGGGACGAGGGTGAAAATACAATAAGTCTTCATGTTATAAATAATGACGCGAGAGCTTGTGTTATTTTTGACAAGATGAAAAGTGATGACAACGGGATTACTGAACCAGAAAGCAAATTTGACACGACTGGTGGGATAGGCCAAGGAGAGTTGGCACAGGAACTTAATGTTTTTGCTTGGGATGATCTTGATGGTGACAATATCTGGGAATCAGGAGAATATCCTTTATTTGCAAATCCATTTTTTGGACCAGCTAGTGATGTTTTGTCTGGTAAGGCTTATGATTTGGGAACACTGACTGGTGCAACTACTAAATATCTGGGATTGTATTGGTGCTATGGAACAATCAGTGGAATTGAAAACGGAACCCTGAATTGTAGTGGTTCGGCTGTGACAAATATTTCGCAATCCGATTCATTAATTGGTGATGTTTGGTTCTACATTGAACAAGCGAGAAATAATGACAACTTTGCTTGTCCGGCCCCAAGAAATAATGGGATAACTGCTAATGATATAGAATCTAGTAGTCTGGTTTCAGCAAAAACAAGCGGCAGATGGTTTTTCTACAATGATACCAATGACACAATCATGTCAATCAATCAGTTTAGCGGTACTGCAGGCATTGATGACATAGTTGCTGGTCCGGGATCTACGGGAGCAGCACAAATGACTTTGGATAGCGGTGTCAATCCTCGTTACAACATCGCAACCTATCGCTACAATGATGTTAAATTGTCTGGTATAACTTCTCTTAAATATCGTATATACGACATTGATTCTTCGAACGGCACGCCATTCCTTAATTTCAATATCGACTTCAATAACACTGACATTTGGCAAAAAAGACTTGTCCAGGTCCCTGTTGGTCTAGTATCAAATACGTGGACAACTGTAGATGCACTTACAGGTTCATGGACTTATTCGGGTGCAACTTGGCCAATTGGATTAGTTGATGTTACAGGTACGACTCCTGGAACAACAGTCAAGACATGGGCACAAATCCTTGCGGATTATCCAAATGCCGAAACACGTTCAACTGATTCATGGTTGGGTGTTCGCGTTGGACAGCCTGGACCATCTGGTGATACTGGATATGTCGATTGGATTGATTTTAATGGGGAAATCTCAGATTTCTCAAATTAAAGTATTTTATTAATACTTTTTACTCTCGCTCAATTTTTTCTGAGCGAGAGGATAAAGATTTTAATTTTAAAATATAATTAATAATATACGCTTTATGAAAAAAATATTTAAAAGTATGGCGATCGTGACTGTAGTCGGTGCGATTGCCTCTGGCGCTACGTGGTCTTTTTTCTCAGATGCAGAGACGTCCACAGGCAATACTTTTATGGCTGATAGTTTGGATTTGGAGGTGGACAGTACCGCACATTATAATGGCTTCGTCTGTCAAGATGGAGTATGGGTTGATGAGTCCAGTTGTGAGACAGTAGGTGATAATTTGGTCTCAAATGGCAGTTTTGAAGATCCTGATGTTGATAATACAGATCATTGGCAGATATTTTCAGGAGGTGATATCGCACCGTGGATCGTCGAAGGAACGCCTGGGCCTGGAGATGTTGAAGGTTTGGAATATCAGGAAAATGACATCAGCCTGGGTTCTACTGCATTTGATGGAAATCAATATGTAGAATTGGATAGTTTTTACCCAGTTAAATTATCACAGGATATCAGCGCAGTCTCTAGTGGAAAATATTTAATATCATTTAAATATGCACCACGACCAGGTCACGACGATAACAAATTGAAAGTTACTTTTGACAATTCGGTGATTCTTGATGCCTCTCTGTCCTCAGTCGATCCTTTTGTATGGACTTCATTTTCGCAGATTATCACGGGACCAACTGTGGGTACAGTAAAAATAATTTTTGAAGAAACAGGAGTAGATGATCAATTAGGCATGTTTTTGGATAATGTTGATATCCATGAGATGAATTGTCCGGAGTCTACAGTTCAAGATCTCGATGGTGTGAGTTGTGACAATACGTGGACAATGACTGATCTTGGGCCTACTAACAAACTCTTCAATTTTGGTGACATAAAACCTGGTGATGTGGGAGAAAATACTGTCAGTCTGCATATTAGCAATGGAGACGCGTGGGGAAAAATGGTGGTAGATGTGACGCAAGATGAAGATGGTACCTGTGTAGATCCAGAAGAAGAAGCGGAGGGGAGCGCATGTACTGATGGTAAGGGTGAACTTCGGGAAAATTTGGATTTTCAGGTATGGCTGGATTCTGGTGTGACGGCTGGTTTTCAAGGTAAGGGAAATGACATCGGTGAGGGTGACAACATCAAGCAAGATGGAGAAATAGTACTCATCGAACCAGGTGCGGTCGATGCTGGTGGAGAAGAATGGCTTATTACAGATGCAATTCTCGCAGCATATGCAGATAATGGAAATGTCCTCGCTACTGGAATTACGGCGGACGGTCACATGACTTCTGGCGTGACCTACTATTTTGGCATCGGTTGGGAATTGCCATCTGATACGGGTAATGAAGCACAAACAGATATATTTGAATCAGATATTACTTTTGAAATTGAACAATATGAGAACAACCCAGTTGGGTTTGATGGAGCCTAACCAAAGAGCAAATGACAAAATATAATCTCCTGATTAAAAAGAAGTTATGTTAAAGCGTTTTTACAAAAGTCTTATTATCATAGCAATCATCGCAACGATGGGTGGCTATGAGGCATATGCTTGTTTTGTACAGGGTCAGGAGCCGATTTGGAACACATACTCCAAGAAGAAACTCGATTTGGAAATCGATTATGCTGGTTATTATAACAAGGATGTAGATGGGAATCCAAATGCTGGACACTGGAGACAAAAAGATCTTACACATCAAAAGTTTTTTAACTTTGATGATGTAAAACCAGGTGATTGGGGAGAGGGAACAATTAGCTTACATCTCAAAAATCAGGACGCATGGGGTTGTGCGATCATCCGCCCAACAGAAAATGATGATATAAGTTCTGTCGAGCCGGAATTGCTCGAGGATGATGCAGAAAATAATTCTAATGCATGGGATGGAGAGTTGGCACAAAATCTCAATTTCACAGTGTGGGCTGATGTCTGTAAAAAAAATCATGTGAAACCAGGCGATAATATTTATCAGCCTAACTGTGATCAGTTATTAACTAGCGGGACAGGACCTCTCCAAACACTTATACTGCCTTTGGCGGATAGCGAAAATACAAATGTCTTTAGCGGAAATATCGGACCACTCACACAAAATAAAGATTACTATCTCGGAGTCAGTTGGACTGTTTTGGATTCTGTCGGCAACATCATACAAACCGATTCGTATAAGGCTGATATTGAGTTTTATGCTAAACAGTCAGATAAAAATAAGAGTTTTCGATGTGCTGATATCACTGTAGGTGATACGGATAAATGTGTCCCACGGTCGACACGTGCGTGTTATTCTGGCAATTCTACCACAAAAGATATTGGTAGTTGTCGGAGCGGTCTGGAGACGTGTACTCGTGATGGACGTTGGGGAAAGTGCAAAGGTGAAGTACTGCCAGTTGAGGAAATTTGTGATGATTATGTGGACAATGATTGCGATGGGATCGTCAACAATGATTGTGTGCATCCATCGTGTCGAGGAAAAGATGATTGTGATGACAAAAATCCAAAGACACATGATGCGTGTGTAAACAAAAAGTGTGCACATGAAAAGTATCATTGGTTTTGACACCAATAATGTGAAATATAAGTGAAAAAAGATATGACAGCAAAGATCATCAAAATAATAGGAAGTTTTATATGGGTAGTGATTTTGTCATTCCTCGCTTTGATAGTGATAACTTTCTTACCCATCAAAGGGAATTATAAGGTTTATACAGTACAATCTGGATCCATGGAACCGACGATACATACAGGCAGTCTTATTTTTGTGAAATCCATGTCTAACTATAATGTCGGTGACATCGTGACTCGCGCAACCAATGATTCGAAAGTGACGATTACACATCGCATTGTTTCTATAAATAATGATAATGGAAAGATCTCATATAAAACCAAGGGTGATGCCAATGAGGATGTGGACGGTGAGATGACCAGTCAAAGTAATGTTGTCGGCAAAGAAATTTTCATAATCCCATACATCGGTTATCCGATTGGATATGCACGTACGATGCCAGGATTCATTCTTCTCGTGATCATTCCAGCAGTGGTAATTATTTACGAAGAGATCAAGAATATTAAGGATGAAATAGTGAAGAGCTACAAAAGGAGAAAGAGAAAAAGCGAGATTCTGGAGGAATTTCATCCTCTCAAAAAAGAACCTATCCGATTCACGGGAAAAAGTAGAATTCAGGAATTTGATGAATTTTATCCCCTCAAAGAAGAGTATTTTCGTTACACGGGCGAAAGTAGAGCGCAGGAAGCTACTTTCAAAAATACAGAGATCGTTCCAGAAAAAATAATAAAAGCGAGGAGAAGGATGGGTTTGTAAACATATGATCATGAAAACAATTTTTAAATCAATAAAAAAAATTTCCTTTGCCATGTTTTTGGTTTTTTTGATGATGAATGCAAATCGTATCAGTGGCACGAATGCCATTTTTGTTGATAAAGAAAAATCCTCAGAAAATTTTTTTATCGCTTCCACGTGGACGGAAGAGGGTGCACTCTTACGCGAAGTTCGTGAAGACGGTAATTTGCTGCTTGGTGATGTGGAGGAGATTTCTACGCAAAAAGAAACTCCAAATGATACTGTAACTGTCTTTGATGTGGCTGTAGAAGATTTGTCAAGTAGTCCCGATACTGACTTGCCGAGTGAGACGGAAGACCCTATCCATCCCGATGTAGATACGCCAGATGAAGAAAATAATCTAAATAGTGTCGACGTCGATCAGGCAAATGATGGTAGTCAAATCACTGAATCGGACCAGAACTTAACACCAGACAACTCTAACGACACGGAGGATAAAAGTTTTAGTGATCCAGAAGCTGACAAAGAGCGTGATCAAAAAGTAACTGCTCTAGATACCAGAACGGAATAATAGTTAATTGTGTAATGCGGTGACAGCTTATTAATTTGATAATTCGATGCGATTTGTATTGTGTGGAATATGGTTTGTTTTATATTTTTTGTTAAATGATCGCGTATTAGATTTTGTAGTGTTTGTTGATATTGTAATCTGATTCATATTTAATGATAACGTTTGGTTTTAGTTGCATAAATCGCAAAAAAAATTTATCCACTGAGCACATTTTTGCATATGAATGCAGACAAAAAAGCAATAAGAAAACTTGTTTTCCCACTAGGGATTATTGTGAGCTGTTTCGTATTACAATTGACCAGTTTGCATAGTTATTTATTATTTCATTCTCTCATCGAACTTTTCACCGTAGTCATATCTTTCGGCATATTTGCTGTCGCATGGTCGTCAAAAAGTTTTGTGAGCAACTACTATCTGCTTATTCTGGGAATTGGTTATTTTTTTGTCGGTGGCTTAGATTTGCTACATGTTTTGAGTTATAAGGGAATGAATATATTTATGGATCACACGACCAATCTTCCTACACAACTCTGGATCAGTGCACGCTATCTTGAGGCATTTTCATTTATTGGAGCGTTTATTATTTTAAGAAAAAAATCTGTTCAAGATCAATGGAGGATTCTACTCAATGCAAATTATATATTTCTGACGTACATGATAATTGTAATATTGATGTTGCTATCTATATTTTATTGGCATGTATTTCCAAATATGTACACCGAAACAGCTGGACTTACTCGTTTCAAAGTAGTTAGTGAATATGTAATTGTTGGTATTTTTGTTGTTTCTATCGCATTGCTCTATAAAAAGAAAGTATTATTTGATTCTTCAGTATATAATCTTCTTTCTCTCGCTCTCATCGTTAAAGTAATTTCAGAGTTAATTTTCACTGGATATATTAATGTTTATGATTTCCAGAATATGCTTGGACATTTTCTAAAATACATTTCATTTCTTTTGATTTATAAGGCCATTTTAGAAATCGGACTTATGGATCCATATCGCTTACTGTTTTATGATCTAAAAAAAAGTCAAGAGGAATATCACGTAGTTCAAAGTGAGTTGCAACAAAAAATTAGAGATAATCTCATCGATGCTTACGAGCAAGTAGGTTATTCCAATAGAAAAATTGCAGCATTATTGGAAATAGATAAGCACTCAAATTATAAAAAAAACAAAAAAGAACTTTTTGCACATATCACAAATGTTGCCATGACTTCTTCGCAAGCAAATGTGGCTTTAATATATAAATATGATAGCAAGGGTCTGTTTAGTTTGGTATTTGGAGAGGGATATCATAAGACAAAAATGAATGTTTTTGGAAGAGTGGATTCGCAAAAAATTGCATTCATCAAAAAAATGATTAAAGAACAAAGAACAATAAGTTCCTCATGTGAATATTATGATATTGCCCACTTTAATATAAATGGAAATTTGAGTTATTTTGTAGTAGTTCCATTTATTGCAGACAATTCATGTAAAGGTTTTCTATTTCTTGGGTTTGAGGGAAATAACAGTATTGCGTCACAAGAATTGGAATTTCTTGATGTTTTTTCTATTCACGTCCTCATGGCACTTGAGAAATTAAAAGTAATCAAATAAATAATAAATTCGTTTCAATTGGTGGTAACAGATTCATTTTTTGGTTGTTGTCAGAAAGTCGAAAATATGATGAATATAAGATGTAACTTTAACAATAAACATAGTAATAATCAAACATGGAGGAGGGCATAATATTCTAAATTATTGAAGTATTTATTTCATATACGGATCTTTTTCTTCAGATTACAAACATCATCGTCTCCATGACTTCTTTCAGCTGTACCATTCTGAGCTGTTTGTTCTTTGTCAATTAAGGATTGATTTAATCCATGCAAAGTTTTTACAGATAGATTACTTCGCTATTTTTTTCACCAATATAGTAATTGGTAAATGTACTGACTTTATGGACGTGGATTTTGACGATTATAAAATTGAAGAAATGAAAAAAATAAGGAGAGGGAGTAGTATAATGTGGTTTTTGTGGCGTTGAGACATGCAAAATTTTACATAAAAGTGGGATTACATTTAGAGCGTCACTAGGATTGATGAGGGATATGTTACAATCCTTTAAGTTTTTGATTTTAAATACAAATTTATATTATTTTTCTAGATTGACAGGGCTTTGTGTATTTGATATGATGGTTAGTCGTTGTAGTTTTACAGAGAAATAGATGTGATGAGTACCAACATTTTTGATCAAAAGGAGAGATCGTATGTCATGCGGATTATTTGAAGTGTCAGATTTTACTGTAGAGAGTGATGCATTAAAGCGAAGGATTGAACTCACTACTGAGCAGATTTTCGCGGTGGCAATAGATTCGCATTTGCTTATGGCCGTGGAACGCAAGGCGTTTGTGCTTGCCTTGCGGAAAAAAGGCATTTCTACCCCACTCTTGAAGACGAAAATCGGTACAGATTTTCCCGATGCCAATTTTCGTAAGGGGTGTTGGGAGTTTGCAGAAGAAAAAATAGATAGAATGTTCATGCATGGAGATTTAACTTCCTATCAGAGTCGCAATCTGATCATCGATCAGTTTGGCGGCGCTATATCGATCACGATTGATCCAGTGGTGACATGGGGTATCGGAGTCTCTGGTCTCAAAGAGTGGGAAGATGAAGCAATCGCAATCGTTATCGCGATATACGTCTTCAAAATTCCTCTGGAAGATCTTCGGATTCAATACCTCCTGGATATTAGTCAAAATCGGGAGTTTTTTGAGAAGCTTTTCACAGCAGTGAGACAGGCTGATGATCGCTATTACGATGAGTGTATAGCAGCGTGACGCCTTCTGGTGCATAGGACAATAACAAGAATTTGTTATTGTCCTTATTTATTTGAAATCAAATTTCATAAATGCGTGCTTTAAAATGATGTTATAAAATTGATCTCAAATAATAGACTAAATTCTCAACGAGGAAAGATCAGGAAACACCCTGGTCTTTTTTTAATGAAGGACTAGTATGTGACTTGGTAGAATTATGCTAGATTTGACATGTAAAGTTAATTGTATAAAAACATAATGATATGTCCAGTCATGAAATGCCAAGTGGGTATAATGGTCCGTCACAAGAACAGTTGAAAGAAGCGCAAGAATTAGAAAAAGCACAGATGAGAGATCGGCGGATCATGTTAGTGCGAGAACTCACAGAAGGCAACGAACGGTTTCCTTTTTCAGGGATCAATCCGCATAGTTATACAAAATTGAAAGCGGAAGAAGAAGATTTTCCGGGATTTGTTACGCCAATTGATGAGTTAATACAGAGATTTAAGGATGAAGGGATGAAAATTGCTTTCGGCATAGATCAAAAAACGAGCAATGTCGTCGTGATACCTTTTGGGAGTGATGATATTGCGTATGATAGCATTCGTCCGAAGCATTTGAACATTGGTGATGATATGGATCGGCGACTGAGAGAATTGATAGAGCTAAGTAGAACATAATTATTTATACTTGAGGCAATGCAATAGTAATTGATGTCACATTTTTTTAAAAATATAAGAGGCAGTGCGACATGGTGTCGACTGCCTCAGTTTTGTGTGATGAGTTCACCATACCTAGGGGACTTTGAGGCATTTCACAAGTTTAGATGTTGAGGAATACCCATGAAAATGTGCAACTTCACGCAACTGGTCGATTGCTGATCGAAAGATTGTGCGATTTGCAAATCCAGAGGTGCCAAATGCTGTTGCTGTCGCACCTGCCATCATGAATTCTGCCGCTGTGTAACCATTTTCATTACCGCCCATACCAATTATGGGTATGTGCACGGTATTTGCTACACTTAACACACATCGCAATGCAATCGGACGAATAGCAGGGCCTGATAATCCTGCAACGACGTTTGCGAAACGTGTTTTGCGATGCCAAATATCAATCGATGTGCCAAGTACAGTGTTGATCAAAGAGATAATATCTGCACCAGCATCTTCCACTGCTTTGGCAATCACTGTGATGTCAGTCACATTTGGTGTGAGCTTAATAATGACGGGCAAATGTGTTAACATTTTTACTGCAGATGTAACTTTAGCAGCAGAGCTTGGATCAATACCAAAGATCATGCCACCTTTTTTGACATTTGGACACGAAATATTGACTTCGAGAGCAGATATGTCTGTTTCACTCAAGCGTTTAGTTAAAACACAATATTCATCGATGGATGTGCCATTGATGTTGGCGATGATTGGAATATTTAATGTGCGCAAATACGGAAGAACATCTTTGATAAATGCTTCTATGCCGATATACTCCAAGCCGATGGAATTGAGCATGCCAGAGGGTGTTTCATATACTCGCGGCATAGGATTACCGGAACGAGGATATAATGAAAGTCCTTTAATCACAAATGCGCCTACTCCTGTTAGATCAAAGCTACCATCCATGCACGCATCAAGATCCAATGTGCCGGAGCAATTCATAAAAGGCGTTGAAAGTCTGAGGTCACCAATCATGCAATGAGTGTCAATATCATTCTTGTCACTAATCGAACGAGATTCACTTACATGCACGGTAGTGAGTTGAGGGGAAAATTGATTCCAAAAGATCCATCGTGAATCAAAAGCAGGACCATCGCTACAGACATGCAACACTTCTTTACCTTCGATGCCACCAAAAATCGCACAACCTTTGCATGCACCCATGCCACAAATCATTACTTCTTCCACAATCGTTATGCAAGGATTGCCGAACTGGACGCAAAGATTATGAATTTTTCTGAGCATAGCTTTTGGTCCACATGCCACAACAGTGGACACGCCGTTGTCTGTGAGTAATTTTTCATACAACAGATCTGTGACATAACCTGATCGTGTAGAACCGCGCTCAGCAATCGTTTTGAGCGTGATTGGGAGATCATGGAAATGTGCAAGAGCAGGGATGTGTTCTTCTTCTCTTGCGCCGAGATACACCGTAACATCTTTTTGTTGAATTAATGCTTTGTGAGTGGGTAGGACCAATGCTGCATTGCCTATTCCGCCTCCTACGAAAATGCATGATGTGCAACTTTGATCAAACTCAATCTCTTTGCCATACGATCCATAAAGTTCAATAATGTGTTGGCAGGGCATCTTTGTGTATTCACGAGTATTTGTCCCGACTGCATTGATCAGTAATGTGACCACGTTGTCTCTATAAGAAACGATCGTAAATGGTCGTGGTGCAAGTGTTGCAGGATTGATAGGAGCCAAGGCAACAAACTGTCCTGCTCCTGCCGAAAAACAATCTTTATTCAGACGCAACTGTAATTTATGAACGCTCGAGCCTATGCTTTCTGGAAGATTGGAGATGACTGTTGCTGTAAAGATCTTTTCTAGTAGTATGGTCATTGTGTGATTCTCCTCTCAATGATTTAAATGAACTGGCTAAATGTGTCAAAAATGAATAGAGACACATCACTATATATAAAGGAACGGAGAAATATGATTTATATCTCGTTAGCTCACAGAATAATGAATATTCCACAAAAAAGCAAATATCTCGCATATATTACAAAAAAATACATACAATATCGACATTACAATCGGACAGTTTTTTATCGAGCATGGCCTATATTTTTTGCCAACATTATGAGCATCTTTATTGTTATTAATACATGCGATTTTGTAACATATCAAAAACACGTATTCTTTTTAAAAATAATCGTACAGGGTCATCGTGAATGCGTGGATTATATGAGAAAATATTTGAAAACAAAATATCAATTGATCTGAATAAAATGTTTATGAGAGAATATCTCTTTTAGTGAAGGTTGTTTAGCGATCAAGGGCAGAATAATGATCATTTTTTTGGTCATTTATAATTATTCTGTTTTGCTGGTTTTATTTTGAAGTGAATGATAAAATTGATAGAGCTAAGTAGAATGTAAGATGAGATTGATTTAATGTTGTGTATTCAATATATTTTTGATAAAATGGCATTAGCCAGGAATGTTCAAATATTATGGGAGCACTGGGTTAAGTAGGACTCCACCGGCTTTTACAGAGAGAAAGACAAGTAGCGGCGAGCGAACGTCTGGTATCAGAACTAGTGAATGCAATGCACTGTCCACACAGGGATTGTTCACATGGTTATTGATCAGATAGGAAAAATTTTTTCTGTAATTAAAAAGCAAAAAGCTTTGCCGGTGGCTTTTTGTTGTGTATTTGCTAAAAAACCCAGTAAAGAGTTTGACAATATGCCATCAGAGATTATAGCAACAGGTGAGTTTCTAAAAATGGCGACGAAATTCTTGCAAAATCACAATATTCCTGTAGAAGGATATTTGTTATCACAAGAAAAAGTAAGATAAATAATCAAATCCACGTGTCACATCGTAATGGCATGTGGTTTTTTATTTGATAGATTGAGAATATTGATATAAACTCAAAATATACTTTTTAAATAGATTTTAGTAGATATTGATATGTGCTAAATCGTGTAAAAAAATGATTATAAAAGAAGAAAAAGTTTTGATTGATGCGGTGATTTGTTTTTTGATGAAAGATAATACGGTTATATTGGCACGTAAGGCAAGCAAAATTGGTGAGGGATGTTGGATGGGTTATGGTGGCGGAATTGATGCTGGAGAGACAGAGATTCACGCGGTGGTGAGGGAGGTGAGAGAGGAATGCCATGTTATCGTGTCAGAAGAATTTTTAGAAAAAGTGGCTATTGTCGATTTTTATAATACAAAAAGTGATGGAGAAAAATTTATTTGTAAAGCCCACGTATTTTTGGCTACTAAATGGTCAGGGAATCCGGCAGAAACCAATGAAATGCTCACACCAACAGGGTTTGATATTAACATGCTTCCGTTTGCTGAAATGATGCCAGCTGATAAGGATTGGGTCCCACAGGTATTGCATGGACAAAAGTTGATTGTTAAAGCATATCTTGGGCCATTTCAAAAAACGATTTTGGCAGAAACAGAAGTTGCATACGTAGCAAATTTTTAATGAGTATATATTATTAATAATGAAAACAGAGAAAATTAATGTGAATTCTCCTGTGGAAAGTGTTCCGTATGGAACAACAGTTATTCCTGAAAATCGGCTTCAATATTTAATTGATAAATGTGCAGAAACTCTTGCAAAAAATCCAGGTAATGTCTTGGAAGTGGGAGTATATCGTGGTGGTACGCTTCTTGCTCTGGCAGAAGTAGTAAAAAAGATTTGTCCAGAGTATAAGGTATATGGTATTGATACATTTGTGGGTCATCCATATTCAGATGGACATGCTGTGCATCCAGTAGGAAAATATGCGGATGTGACAAAGGATGATATGGAAGAATATATTCAGAAAAATGGATTTGCAGAATGGATAACTCTGTATCAGGGCAAAGTCGAAGAGATTTTAGAATCTCTTCATCTTACAAACATATCATTTGCACATATTGATTGTGACCTGTATGTTCCTGTGAAGTACTGCGCTGAAAATGTAAAATCCATTATGTCACGACCGAGTGTAATCTATTTTGATGATTATGGGCATGAGCATTGTCCAGGAGCGACAAAAGCAGTAGAAGAAGTATTTGAAAAAAAACAAATTCATATCGTACATATACCAGAAGATCATACATGTTGGTCCGGATATATAGAATTATAAAGCATAAAAAGGTGCTTTATTTTTTTGCAGGTTATGCTATAGTTATCATATAATAATTTACATATAAATCTATGGCCTACGTGATTGTTACGTTTATAATCTCGTTTTTTATATTTCTAGTCCTTCCGGGGTTTCGTGTGGTGCAACAATATGAAAAAGGTGTAGTATTTCGTTTTGGTAAGATCATTTCCAGTAGAGATCCAGGGCTTAATTGGATTATCCCGTATATTGATAAAATGCGCAAAATCGATTTTCGTACTGTGACATTGCCGATTCCACCACAAAAAATCATCACCAAAGATAACGTGTCAGTAGACATCTCTGCTGTAGCCTACTATAAGATTGTCGATGCAGAAAAAAGTATAGTATCCATCGAGGATGTGCGCAGTGCGATCAATCAGATTGCACAGACGACAGTGCGAAATATCGTCGGGCGTTTTCAATTGGATGAAGTCCTGTCTGAGCGAGATGAAATCAACAGAGAAATTAGCACAGTACTTGATAGTAATACAGAGCCATGGGGCGTTTTGGTATCTGTCGTTGAAATCAAAGATATAGAACTCCCAGAAAACATGCAACGCGCAATGGCAAAACAGGCAGAGGCAGAGAGGGAAAAGCGTGCCAAGATCATTGCAGCAGAAGGGGAGCTTTTGGCGAGTCAAAAATTGGCAGAGACTGCTGATGTGATGGCAGCACATCCGATTGCATTGCAATTACGTAACTTGCAGACGATGGCAGAAATCAGTGTAGAAAAGAATTCGACAATTATCTTTCCAGCACAATTCATGGGTACAGTTAATGATATCCAAGCTTTTCTTTCTAAGGAAAAGATCACATAAATAGTGATTAATCCAAAATATTGTATATGATTGCACTTCGATGAAAATCGAAGTGCTTTTGGATTATGCATTCATGTTGTTGATTTGATAATTACCTGGTATAATTTTTAAAACAATAGAAAATTGAACATTTAAGGGACATTGATCCGTGCGGAGTGATGATTTTATGGTAAGTATTCTTGGTCGCTTGTGAGCGTACGGGGAGTTGAGTGGCGAAACCGACTTAGAACAAAAAGCTTTTTTGGCTTTTTAGTTTGGTCGGTTTTTTGTTTGTATGATTACATGAGAAAGCCACAAGTTATAGCACGTAATAAAAATACATAATAATTAATAGAAAGAAAAAAATAATTTTGTTGTAGATAGTGGATGTGGCATGACATAAAATTATCATACGTATGAATGTGATTTTTAGATAAAAAGGGAAAAATGATAACAAGGATAAGCAGATGCATGTAATATTGATGAAAGATAATACGTAATGATTGGTTGGTAAATTGTATGGATGTCAGAAAAACAAAAAGCGTCAGAAAGTACACTTTTTATAAAAGCGATCAACTAAATTTAAGACATAAGGTAGTAGTTCATTTTATTGTTTTTTCAATTTTTGCGATAATCATAGGAAAGTCATTTTTTGTAGAGTCAGATTATTTTATTTTGTATATTTACGGAATAGCGGTTACGGTGGTTTTGGCAATCAATTTCTATTATGCCATTTTTAAATATGAAGATCCGGCATTGATTGCAAAGGATATCGAACAAAAGAATTTGGAAAAGGGTGTGCAACCAGAAGATCCTTTGGTGAGTTGTATGGTGGCGGTCTATAATGAGGAAAATAATATTGAACAATGCATTTTATCACTCATCAATCAAACATATAAAAATAAAGAAGTAATCTTTGTAAATGATGGAAGTATTGACGGAACAGCAAAAATCCTCAACAGATACGCCAAAAGGGGAAAAATAAAGGTAATTCATCAAGAAAATGCAGGTAAAAAAAGAGCGCTCGGTCGTGCAATGAGAGAAGCGCACGGAAATATTTTTGCTTTTTCAGATAGTGATTCGGTATGGGAGGCTAGTGCGATTGAAAAAATTGTGCCAATCTTTACTGTTTTTCCAGATGTTGGTGGAGTCAGTGGGCACTTTCGATTAAAAAATTCAAGTACCAATATTCTTACGCGTGCCCAGGATTCTTGGGCAGAGGGTCAATTTGCCATTTATAAAGCCTTTGAGAGTTACTTCGGTGTGGTGAGTTGTGTTTCTGGTCCATTGGCAGTTTTCCGCAAAGAGGCCATTTTTAATTTTATTCCTGCATGGGAACAAGATAAATTTCTCGGGCAGGAATTCAAGTTTGCTACAGATAGGACATTGACTGGTTTTTTGCTTGGCAGTAAGTATATTGGGAAAAAAATGAAAGAAAAATATGCCAATGAAGATTGTGTGAAAGAAATCGATTATCCCATAAAAGATTGGAAGGTGGTGTATGCTAAATCTGCAAAATCGTTGACTATATTACCGGATACATTTAGTGGTGTAATCAAACAACGAGTTCGTTGGAAGAAAAGTTTCATTAGAAATACGTTTTTTACTGGTTCGTTTTATTGGAAAAAATCAATTATTCCTGCACTCGTGTATTACTTACACATCATATTTGTGATTGCAGGTCCGTTCATTGCTTTTAGACATCTTGTATATTTTCCGATTAAGGGTGATGTGTGGGCAGCATTTTTATATATTGCTGGAATTATTTTTGTCGGATTTATGTTTGGACTGGCACAACGGCTTGAGGATAGGACATGTAAGGTATGGATGTATCGTCCGATCATGAGTTTGCTTTCAACAACCGTATTGTCATGGTTGATTATATATTCAGCATTAACTATAAAAAAAATGGTATGGCACCGAACATTATAAAAAGAAGTGAAGTTGTTTTTTTTAGTATTATTTTGATGCTTTTTTGTCTGATTATCAGTAAGTATTATGGGGAAAGTATTTTCGGGGGCATATCACGATCTATCAGTAAAATGAATACGTTTCGTACATATAATAGTTATAAAGTGCTTGCAAAAGATGTGCAAGCTGTAGAAAACAACGTAGGTTTCGAAAAATCTGTGCCGATTTTGGTTTATCATGGCGTTGTAACAACAGAACGAAAAAACGATGAGGCAATCTCTTTGGACAATTTCAGAGACCAAATGTTTGCACTGAAAAAAAATGGATATCAGACAATTTCAATTGATGATTACTATCAATTCATACATTGTGGTAAAGAAATACCCAGCAAGTCATTTGTGCTGACATTTGATGATGGGAGGAAGGATAGCTATTATCCAACAGACCCTATTTTGAAGGCATTGGATTTTAAAGCAACGATGTTTGTCATCACGGGTACATTATCACAGGAAAAAACGAGTCCATATTATTTGAGTCTTGATGAACTGAAAAAGATGATCGCATCAGGTCGCTGGGATATTCAATCGCATGGTCAAGATGCGCATGGCTTTGTACAAATTGATGCAGATGGAAATTCTGGTCGATTTATGAGCCACAAGAAATGGCTTGTGGATACACAAAGAATTGAAACCAATGAGGAATATCGAGACAGAATTCTCAAAGACCTTATAAATTCAAAAAAAGACTTAAAAGACTATTTAGGAGTTGATGCAACCGCCTATGCTTTGCCAGCGGGGGATTATGGGCATAAAAATAGCAATTATTTGGATGCGGAAAAAGTCATACATGATGTTATCAGGGAAGCATTTCCAATGACTTTTTATCAATTCAGTCCTGGTTGGCAATATGGTTATTATAGCCAAAATCATATTCAAAATGATAGTGATCAATATTTTTTTAGAAGAATAAAAGTTTTTGGAAACTATGACGCAAAAAAATTACTCAATATACTGGATGCGGGTCATGAAACAAATATCCCATATATTAATGACTTTTCCAATGAGGAAAAATGGATTGTTGGATGGGGAAACTTAAAAATTGATGATGGTATATTGACTTTGCAAAATGATAGAAGCAATAATGCAGCAATCTTTCTGGACGGATCGTTTTTTTGGGATAATTATAGTTTTAATACAAATACACGATTAGTAACAGGAACAAATTCTAGTCTTTTGGCACGAGTTGAAAATGGTAATAATTTTGTTGGATGCACATTTGAGGATAAAGCAATAAAATTGTTTGTTGTGGAAGATGGTGTGATAATCCCTCTCGGAGAAACGATATTGCTTGGTTTTGACGTAGGGAAAGATAATAATGTCGGCATAGAAGTGAAAGATGATGTGGTAGAATGTCTATTAGGGAACATAAGTGTATTACGTAGCACTCTGAATAATAAACACATCACGGGTGGCGTGGGTTATATGGTATATTCTGAAAATAAGAATATTCCTGCGGTATTGAATATTACGGGACCTAATTATTTCTTTGAGCCCAATGAAAATCATGAACAAATGTAAATCTAAAATAAAGTAAAATGAAAAAGATTATAATGACTTTACTCATCATAACCCTCATTGCTATGGGAATTTTCTTTTACTATCTCAAAAAAAACACAACAGTCGATATGTCGACGAGTGATATAAATGTGCAAGAAATACAACGGAAAATTCAAAAAAAGAATATTCCTGATGAGCATGGTGATGAGCAAGAAATTAATCGTTCAGAGAACACAAAATTGGTTTCGCAGTTGGATGATACTGACGTTGTAAAATTTTCTGATTCATTTGATGATCAATTTGTACTGGAAGAATCAGGAAATATGAATAGTAGTGATAATAAAAATTGGTGGGTAAATTCCGGAGCATTTTTATTTGTTAATAAAGGATCGGGTAAAACAATTTTTGGCGAATTGGAGCAGAAAACGGAATGGCAAAAAAAATATAAGGACTATAATGCAGATGAAACTGATGATGGATATCATCCTCAAAACATATTTCGGCTAATCACGAAGTCACGGTGGAGAAATTTGACACAGGAATGTTATTATAAAATTGACCGTTATATTTTGAGTGATGCAAAGGAGCGTGGTGTATCTAATGGTTTGTTGTTATTTAATCGGTATCAAGATGGAAATAACCTCTATTATGCTGGCGTAAGAGTTGATGGGCTCGCGATTATCAAAAAGAAAACAAAAGGAGAATACTTTACTATGGCAGAAAAGAAAATTTATGACGGTCAGTATGATCAAGATCATAACCCAAATCTTATACCAACACGTGTCTGGATCGGAGTAAAAAGTGAAGTTATGGATAATCCTGATGGAACTGTCACAATAAGGCTCTCTATAGATAAAGATCGATCAGGTAATTGGGAATTAGCATTGACAGCAGAAGATGACGGAAAGAGTTTTGGGGGTTCTATCATAAAGGATGAAGGCTATGCAGGCATCCGCACTGATTTTATGGATGTTGAATTTGATGATTATACGATTGCAGAGATGAAATTATAAATGATTAAAATTATGGATATGGAAAATGAAAATAGACCAAAAGTGGGACTGGGTGTTTGTATCATCAAGGAAGGCAAAGTATTGATGGGTAAGAGAAAAAACGCACATGGTGAAGGGGATTGGTGTTTTCCTGGAGGTCATCTTGAGTTTAATGAGTCTTGGGAAGCGTGTGCACATAGAGAAACTCTGGAGGAAGCTGGCATCACGATCAAAAATTTACGCTTTGGTTTCGTCACAAACGATATATTTGAAAAAGAAGACAAACATTATGTTACGATCATTATGATAGCTGATCATGATGCAGGTGAAGTCACATTATGTGAGCCAGAAAAATGTGAAAAATGGGATTGGTTTCCGTGGAATAATCTTCCAAATCCGCTATTTGTGCCATTGTACAATTTAGTGAAAGTAGGGTTTAATCCTTTTTCCATTAAATAGAAATAACGTAAAAATTGACCTGATAGAACTATTTTGCTAGTATACATCCACGTTATTTTCAATCAGATGTGATACCTGCAAAATCACAAAAAAAATGGAGGAAGTATGAACATGAAAAATGAGGGATTGTTGCTTGAAAGTTTTAGCGTGAGTTCGCATGTTAAAGGTATGAATGAATTATCTGATGTATATGATGCGCTCAGCGGTTTTCCAGAAGCACTTTTTAGTAAGCTGCTGCAGAGGATTCATGAGTTCACCTGTATCGGCCGACTATGTGGAGAGAGTAAAAATTGCTATTTGATATCAGAATTTACATTTCTTGAGGGCAACATTGTTATATTTTTTCCATGGAAAATCAATGGAGGTGAAAAACGATTGGTCACTGTACATACGCAAGCGGGTGTCAAAGAGGATCAAATCCGATACATAGTTAAAGAAGTTTTGGATATACTGTGGTGGGAATACTTTTCCCGATCACACCATGATCCGCAGAGAAACCTACCAGAGAAGATCTTTGGTAGAATTCTGGGAAACGGAGAAAAGATCGTGCCGTGGTGGTATGTGGATGTGCGCGCGTATCTTTGTCCTGTCCTCGGTGGAGATATGATTGCATCTCACGTGGCTGCCAAGGAATATTTTCAAAGCAAAGGTTGGAATATTGCTCATTAGACAAACTATTTTATACTAATAATAGATTCAAATTACGAATCTATTATTTTTTTTGGATTTAATTTTATAAAATGATATAATTATTAATAATAAAAATTATTAAAGTAATAAAATTAATTATTTTTTCTATTAAATAATATGCAAAACAGACCAGTAACAACTCTATTTATGTTAATTTCCGTGGATGGAAAGATCTCTACTGGAGATACTGATGTAATGGATGTTGATATGGATTATAAAAAAATCGCAGGTGTGCGTGACGGACTATCGCAATATTATGAGATCGAAAAAACGACAGATTCCTATTTTATAATCACGGGTGCTGTGATGACCAAGAAATGTGAATCACTCAATATGAACAATAGAACAGATGAGCCGGTCAAAGTACCTGCAAATTGTATTATTGTGGACAATACTCATCTGCAAGAAGCTGGTATTCATTATTTGCTTAAAAAATTTAATTCACTAACTGTCGTGACGGTTAATAAAATACATCCTGCAAAAAACATTCAGTCAAAAAATGTGCAAATAATCACGTATGATAAAAAAATCGATTTTCCGCATCTTTTTAAAAAACTCAAAAATGATTTTGGCATTGAATCGTTGACGATACAATCTGGAGGCACGCTCAATGCAACACTTATGAGAAATGGTATGATCGATCGAATTTCACTGGTGATTGCACCGTGTCTTATAGGTGGCACGGATACGGCAAGTCTTATCGGAGGAGAGTCGTTGCATACCCAAGAAGATTTGATGGGCATCAAGGCGTTGCAATTGAAAAAATGTACCGTTTTGGAAAATTCATATTTGCATATAACCTATGATGTGATAAACGAAACGAATATTGTTTAAAATCATAAAAATTTGCGTATGCCACTCGTAAAATTTAAGTAAACTCGAAAGAATCTATAAAAGTATGTTCACGAATTGGAGATTGAGCAAGGTTTTAGCGATGAAAATGTATTACAAAAGTGTTTGCTACTTGGTGAGGAACCTGGTGAGCATTATAAAGTCATGAGAAAACATGATTTGATAGTGAATTGAGAAAGACTGCTAATTTATTAAGTGGTCTTTTTAAAATCATAATGATGACATGTATATTACATTTTTTGGATATATTTACAATATGGATCAATAAAGTAAGAATAAGTGAAATTACATCAATTGTGATACTATATACAATATGAATAATATTAAAATTAGTTTTTTTGTACTGGGTGTATTGACCGTAATTGGTGTTATATTTGTGGTGTATGGTATGTTATTTGGTGCGCCACAAAAAGAGGTGACGGATGAAGTGTTCATCGTAAGTCTCACACAAACAGAGGAAGGTATGATAAATAAGCTCAAAGAGCATGGGTTTATAAAAAACGTACGTGTCTTTGCATTGGTTTTACATAATAAACAGAAATCTGATGATGTCGCACCTGGTGGATATCATATATCAAAAAATATGACTACATGGCAGATCGCTGAAAAAATCTCTTCTCCACCTGACATGAAATGGGTCGTGATACCAGAGGGTTTACGCAAAGAACAGATTGGAGAGAAATTGGCAAAGACATTTGATTGGAGCGATGCAGAATTAGAAAAATGGAATACAGTATATACAAAAATGAATAGTGTCTATATTGAAGGGACGTATTTTCCGGACACGTATCTTATTCCAGTCAAAGAGAATGGTTTGGATATTGCTAAGCGGATGACGAGACGTTTTGATGAACAGTTTGCTCCATATAGTACGCAATTTGCTGAACAAAATATTCTTTGGACTACTGGGTTACGATTGGCATCGATCATTCAGCGAGAAGCAGGTGGAAAAAGTGACATGCCCATTATTGTGGGTGTCCATGTGGAATCGACTCGCACAAGATATGAATCTTGAAATCGATGCAACTGTCCAATATGCACGGGGAAAAACCGATGAAGGTTGGTGGTCTCCCATCGTGCCAGAAGACATTGTAAATATTGATTCTCCTTATAATACTTATAAATACAAAGGTCTACCTCCACATCCAATTGCTAATCCAGGGCTAGATGCGATTGAGTCTGTTTTGCACCCTGCAGAAACAGATTGCCTCTTCTATCTCCATGACAATGATCGTCAGATTCATTGCGCTATAACGTACGAAGAACATAAGCTGAATATTAAAAAATACTTGCAAAATTCCGTAGAATAGGATTTTGTGAACAATTGTGCATGAATGCATATGTGTAATACATATTGTGTTTGTATAGATCAGAATTGACTTTGTGGGGCAATTCTGGTTATATTCAATCACGTTCTTTAGCATGAAAAAAAGAGGCATATTTTCATATTAACGTAGTCCAACTCAAGAAGGGGAATGATATGACAGAAAAAAACACAATCTATGGTGACATGGGTGTCGATGCGCACAAGGGAAATGTCGAAAATGCATTTTGTGGTAAGATTGATACTGCTTATCCGTTTGCATGGGTGAATATCATGCCGGATCCTCGATTGGATGGCTTTGTCAAAACGATCAAGGTCGATGGGGATGGCAGTAAACCTACACAACACATTTTGGACTTTTTGGAAACAGGCGATGAAACTGTTTTTGAGCCAAGTGCGGATGATACGCATGCAATGCCAGTCATCGATGCTGCAGCTGCGGGATTTGTTGAGGAGTATGATTTTGTTGATGTACTTGATGTTAATAAATTGGTGTTTCCCGGAGTGAAAGATGCGCTGATTACCGCTTATAGCGCACGTATTCGCGAGCTTATTGACCTGCATCGGCAGTACGGTATTGATGAATATTTTTTTGGCGGAGAGACTGCAGACTTACCAAGCCAAGTTTCATCTTACGTGTGTAATGGCATTGTATGGGCACGAACTCATGAAAAAAATATTATTCACGGCAACGTGCAACCGGGTGACACGATTTGGGGTATCCCGAGTGACGGACAGACCGAATGGGAAGATGGGATAAATTCTGGTGTCATGTGTAATGGCATAACGGCGCTCAGTACTTTACTTATGTGGGATGGATATAATCAAAAATATCCTTACTTGCGTCATGAGAAGCAGAAATATCGCGGACGTTTCAAGGTGGATGATCGACCAAAAATACTTGGTGGTTTGACAGTCAGCGAATCAATTCGCTCTGGCACGAGGCAATGGGCGCTATTTTTGAAATTGCTTTACCAGGGCCTCCATGCGGAAAATGCATTTCATCTATTACATGGTGTATCTGCAAACACTGGAGGTGGTGCGACAAAAGTGTGTCGTCTCGGACAAAATATTCGATATGTCAAAGAAATGCCTGAATTTCCACCAATCTTTCAACTTGTCATGGACGAGGGCGCTATTCCGATAGATGAAATGCTTGCAGATTTCAACTGTGGCATCGGTCTGGATATCATCGGCTCTGCAGAATGTGGCATTCTCGAACGCGTGATAAAATCAGTCTGTGACACAGTGTGGCTGGAGTCATACGAGCTTGGCTCTTGTGAGGCAAGCAACAAACCAAAAAATGAAGTGGTCATCACATCGCCGTATGGTGGGATGACATATGCACGAGAATAGTACGGTTGGATACTGCTGATGCGAATATCGCGTCAGTAGTTTTTTATTTACTATTTTGGAGAATTTTGATACTATTACTAACTTGCTTCTGCAAGGAGATAGTACTTTAATAAAGTTTTGGCAACTCAAGGGTATTAGTTATACTTTTGTCATCGTCGTTCAATCATAAACTAAAGAGGTATGTGACTATGAAGAGACTGAAAATTGGTGTGTTAATCTCGGGAAGCGGTTCAAATATGCGTGCAATCGTCGATGCGTGTGAAGATAATCGTATCAATGGTGATGTAGTATTTGTCGGGTCTGATAAACCTGGTGTGCTAGGTTTGAAGCGGGCAGAAATGCACAAGATTCCGACATTTGTCATGGATTATAGATCAATCCCTAAAGATTTCACGATGCATATTGATGATTTTGCTCAATGGGGATACAGTCCAACACAGGTAGCTGATTATATGGAGAAAAGCAAGGGCATTATACCCGCTTCTATCAATGACAATCATGCGCGTGCACAGTGGCTTGTTAGGCGCTTTGCGGCGGAGAGAAAGTTATTGTGGCAAATCGACAAATACGAATTTGATTTGCTGACTTTAGCTGGATTTATGCGCAATTTCACAGCGTTTTTTATTGATCAGATCAACACAGACCCGACGAAGCCACAAATCATGAATATTCATCCAGCACTTCTTCCGTCATTTCCTGGTACGGACGGATACGGTGATACCTTCAATTATGGGTGCAAGGTTGGTGGATCTACAGTTCACTTTGTTGATTATGGAGAAGATACCGGACCGATCATTGGCCAGATGACAGTTCCGATTTTGCCCCGAGATTCTTTGAAGAATTTCAAAGATCGTGGTCTTGAGCAAGAATGGATTTTGTATCCGCGATGTATTCAGCTTTTTGCCGAAGGTAGGCTGGAAGTAGTCACCGATGATAACGGACGACGAATCGTAATGATCAATTGATATTTTGAATTCAGTACAAAAAGCTCTGCTAGTAATTTGACTAGTGGAGTCTTTTTATTTTTTGAACAGAGTTGCTATTTTAGGTTTCTTTGATACAATGAATAACTCACTTTATGTGAGCATTGTCCTTTACAAACGTGTGTGAAACACGAGAAAAATGAGAAATACAACCATAGCTTATACAGGAAGCACAATCAACCAGAACTTCAAAAGGAGAGAGAACATGTTGAGATTTTATCGCAAGGTAAACGAATTGACCGAGGTAACCAAAGTGCATGAGTGGGGTTTTTATGTAGACACGTCAGAGCCATTGACCAGTGATGAAATCTCAGTTTTGAAGCTGATTCTCGCTGACGGTTTTGTGGCTGGGAATGTCCTCACTGTGTCATCGTATGATGGACAACAGGATGTCGTCGAGGTAGGGCCGCGCATGAATTTTGCAACGGCGTGGTCATCGAATATGGTCAATATCTGCAATGGTTGCGGATTGCAAAAGATCATTCGTGTAGAACGATCACGGAGATATCTATTATCATCAGAAATTGATCGAGCTGATTTTGTGCGCTCGCATCATGATCGCATGACTGAGATGGAATATCTTGAACCGCCCACAACATTTGACACAGGCATCATACCGGAAAAAGTGTATACAGTTCCGATGATCGAAAAAGGACCTGATGCATTACTGGATATTCAAGGTCTTTCAATGGATGAATTTGATCGAAATTTTTACTATGATTATTTCGTGACAAAGCGTGGTATTAATCCCACGATTGTAGAAATCATGGATCTCAACAATGCTAATTCAGAGCATTCTCGTCATGGATATTTTAAAGGAAAAATGGTTATTGATGGCGAGATGAAGGCTGAGACGTTGATGCAGATTGTTCAATCAACATTGGAAGCAAATCCACAGGGTAGTCTCCTGGCATTTTGTGACAACTCAAGTGTTATTCAGGGAAGTTTGGTAGAAATGCTTATGCCTATTTTCTCAGGTGAGCCAACGGGATTTCATGTCTGTTGGTTGGAATATCATCCTTTGCTTACTGCGGAGACACATAACTTTCCAACTGGTATAGCGCCTATTCCAGGCGCAGAAACTGGTACGGGAGGAAGGATTCGTGACGTCCAAGCAACAGGTCGTGGTGGCAATGTCATCGCTGGTACAGCAGGATATTGCTTTGGCAATATGCAAATCCCAGGCTATGAGATGCCGTGGGAAGATGATTCATTCATTTATCCTGAGACGATGGCTTCACCATTACAAATCGGAATTGGCGCGTCAAACGGAGCATCAGATTATGGCAATAAATTTGGCGAGCCAGTGATTCAGGGTTTTGTAAGATCTTTCGGACTGCAGTTAACGGATGGAAGATGGGAATTTATAAAGCCCATTATGTTTACCGGAGGACTCGGTCAGATTGCTGGTGATCATGTAAAAAAAGAAGAAGTAAAAAAAGACATGATTATTGTGCAAATTGGTGGTCCTGCGTATCGTATTGGTTTTGGTGGTGGATCGGCGTCGAGCATGTTTCAAGGTGATAACAATGCAAAGCTCGATTATAATGCTGTTCAACGTGGGGATGCTGAGATGGCGCAAAAAGCAAATCGTGTCATCAGAGCGTGTATTGAACGAAGGGTGCATAATCCAATCGTGAGTATACATGACCAGGGTGCAGGCGGACCGGCCAATGTCCTCAAAGAGTTGGTAGAGAAAGCTGGTGGCCGTGTCGCACTGCGCAACATCAATAGTGGTGATCCGACGCTGTCAGCTCTCGAGATTTGGGTATGTGAATTTCAAGAACGAAATGGTTTGATTATTTCTGCAGAAGATTTGAAATGGTTTCAAACAGTTTGTCTGCGTGAGAAGGTGCCATGCGAAGTGCTCGGTACAGTGACTGGTGATGGACGATTTCTCGTTTATGATGAAGATGCAGATAAACGATACGGTTTGCATGAAGAAATATTTCCTGTGGACTTTGATCTTACTGATCTCTTTGGCAATATGCCACAAAAAACTTTTACGGATGTACACATTATTCCTAAGCGTGAGCCATTGGTGCTTCCTGATAAAATGATTTTGCAGGATGCTCTCTATTGGGTGCTGCGATTGGTTTCTGTGGGTTCCAAGAGATGGTTGACAAATAAGGTTGATCGCAGTGTCACGGGACAGATAGCGAGGCAACAATGTTGTGGACCACTTCAGCTACCTCTTTGCGATGTGGCAGTTGTGGCAAAGAGTATGTTGGGGTTAACGGGCTCAGCAACGGCAATCGGGGAACAACCGATCAAAATGTTATGTGATCCTGCAAAGGGTGCACGCATGGCAACTGTCGAAGCACTGACTAATTTGGTATGGGCAAAGATTGAAACTATTAAAAAGGTTAAGTGCTCAGCAAATTGGATGTGGGCGTCAAAACTTGCAGGCGAAGGTGCTGCTCTCTATGATGCAGCATGTGCTATGCGAAACCTGATGAAGGAACTTGGCATTGCAGTAGACGGTGGTAAGGACAGCCTCTCAATGGCAACACGTGTGGGAGATACTACCGTAAAGTCACCGAGACAATTGGTGGTTTCTGCGTATGCAGATGTTCCTGATATCACTAAAGTGGTTACGCCTGATTTTAAAAATCCAGGTGATAGTCGTATCATATTCATTGATCTATCAGGAGGTAAAAAAAGAAGATTAGGCGGCTCTGCTTTGGCGCAGATCAACGGTCAAATTGGGAACGAGAGTCCAGATATAGATAATCCTGATTTGGTGAAGCGAGCGTTTATGGCAATCCAAGAATTGATTGATCACGATTTGATTTTGGCTGGTCATGATGTGTCCGATGGCGGTCTTATCGTAACACTTCTTGAAATGGCTTTTGCGGGAAACTGCAGTTTTTTTGCGAAAGAGCCGATCTTTTCAGTAGAGGATTGGTTTGCAGAAGAATCAGGCTTGGTGATTGAATGTAGATTTGCCACAGAAGATGATGAGCAAGATGCAGGAAGTGATCCTGTTCGAGATGTGTTGGATAAGCACGGTGTATCATTTGATGAAATCGGGCATACTCTGCTTGGCAAGACTGTGCATGTCGAAAATGCCAAGGATGTTTTACTGAAAATGGATATGCGTATACTCCGTAGTTGGTGGGAAGAGACCTCTCACCAATTGGAGCGACTACAGATGAATCCTGCGTGTGCCGATCAACAAAAGCGAAATATTTATGATCGCAAGGATCCAAAATATATTGTGTCTTTCAATCCACATCCGACGTTAGAGCAACTGATGGATGCGGTACATAAACCGAAGGTTGCTTTACTGCGAGAGGAGGGTAGTAATGGTGACAGAGAAATGACAGCTGCTTTTTATTTGGCAGGGTTTGATGTATGGGACGTTACGATGACGGATTTTTTGACTGGTAAAGTGACACTGGATCAATTTAGAGGTCTCGTGGCTGTTGGTGGATTTTCTTATGCTGATGTGGCAGGAAGTGCAAAAGGATGGGCAGTAACAATCAGATGTAATGAGAGACTCAATAAAATGTTCGGTGATTTTTATAATCGACCAGATACATTTACGCTGGGTGTGTGCAATGGGTGTCAACTCTTTGCGCTTCTGGGATGGGTGCCATTGCCGAGATTGGCTGATGACAGACAACCACGGTTTGTACAAAACATTTCAGGACGATTTGAATCGCACTGGCTTACAGTAAAAATTCAAAAAAGTCCTGCAATAATGTTGCAAGGCATGGAAGAATCAACACTTGGGATTTGGTCCGCACATGGTGAAGGAAGGGTGTATTTTCCCGATTCATCCATTATGGATCATGTTTTACTCAATGATCTTGTGCCTATGGTCTATGTCGATGATGAGGGAAGCATTGATGGGGAAGTTTCTCATAGCTACCCATTCAATCCAAATGGATCACCATTTGGTATTGCAAGCCTTTGTTCAAGTGATGGGCGTCATCTCGCGATGATGCCGCATCCTGAGCGCACAGTTTTGCCGTGGGAATGGTCGTATATGCCAGAGCATATGAAACGCTCTCTCAAGGCGTCACCGTGGTTGCAGATGTTCCAAAATGCCAGAAAATGGTGTGATCTGGTGATATCACATAACTAAATGTAAGGAGAAAACATGCTCCGTTAATCGAATGATTAACGGAGTTTTTATTATACAAAAACATTGACATATAACAATATTTATTATACAATGTATTGATAGCTTTTTTAACAATCAAAAAAATAGGAGGCAGAGAATAGAGAAATGCTTACAAATTGGAGAAATGCCATCGAAATGCCGGTGGCTACAAAAACGTCGAAGTGGGATTGCGCAGAACTTGAAGCGATCCTGACAGAATCAATTTCACAATGTGTGGTGGAATGCCTGAGGATAAATAAAGGAGTGATTTGCACTACGTTATCAGGAGGCTTGGATTCGTCCTTCTGTTTAGCAAAAATCAGAGAGATTGTAGGTTATGATACCATGATTTGCACATTTACAGTAGGCGGAAGTGAGCAATATCCCGACGTGCAATTTGCACGAATCATTTCACAAAAGTATAAAACAAGACATTATGAAATTATCCCTACTATAAGTGATATTGCTGAAGCGGAAAAAAAGATTCGCTCTTTGTGGAAAAATGACTCGTGTACACTCGGCGACGTGGCTGTTTTTCTGGCCTATCAAGAAGTGGATAATCGTGGTTTTTCATGTGTCATCGCACACGATGGTATTGATGAATTGCTGGGTGGATATTGGGAACATCGGAAACACCATAGTTTGCGATCGACAGAGCATGCATTTGAGGATTTGTGGGGGAAGCTTGGGGATGCACACTTATTACCTTTGGAACGGAAGTCACATCATTTTGTCGTTTCTGTAATCCTTCCGTATTTGCAACGAGCTGTTGTTGAATACATTGCAAAAATTCCACTTGCATGTCGCACCTCACGGAGAGTGAGTAAGAGGCCTCTGAGAAATATCGCAAAAAAATATCTTCCCGCAGAAGTTATCGACAGGAAGAAAAAAGGTTTTTGCAGCGCATTGGATACGGAATAAACGCTATCAGGCACTTTGAAGAAATATCTCAGAGTGCTTTTATATTTGTATAATTCGTATGTTATTGATATATTTAATATATCATTAATATTACGTATGCAAGATATTTTATCATTGTTTCATCACATCCATCATAAGGATAAAAGACATAGAGTGCACCATTGTGGTGATAAGCATGTAAATATTGATTCACGGATAAATTATATGATTGAACATTGTTCATGTGGTAAACATTCTATTGATCAAAAAACTGCTATTGGTCATGTTGCAAATGACTGTTTGGATGTAGTAGAATGTAATATTGTATTTACAGAGATTTGCCCTGACGGCGGATGGCATGTGGAAAGTGGTGTTTTGAAATAGATGTGTAAATTTGTTTTAAACACAGACATTTGTCGGTTTCTGGATTGTTAATAATTTTAGCATTTCATTTGGAGTTTTACCATTTAGACCACAATGCTCTAAGTTATTGTAATAAATATTCCACATTCTAATCTTCTTTTTTAGATCATT